>DXIN01000010.1 GCA_019112865.1 Candidatus Helicobacter avicola | reverse complement strand
CTATTGCTCAATTAGAGGGAGTAACCCAAGAGAATGTAGAAGTAGCCAACAATACTAATGAGATCACTCAAAGAGTGAATACCATAGCTGATGAGATATTAGCTGATGTGGAGAGGAAGAAGTTTTAGGGGGGAGTAGGGAGCAAGGGTAAGTATGCAACCTAGAGTTTCTATCATTACCGTGGTGTATAACGACACGACACATATCATTGAGACAATGGAGTCGGTAATACACCAAACTTATCCGCATATTGAGTATATTCTCATTGATGGAGCAAGCAGTGATGGCACAACCCAGAGTATAGAATCCAAAATCGCCTCTCTTGCTAGCATTACCCACAGGTGTGAGAGTAAGGATTCTCTATATCTTGAGGCACAGCTGGATTCTAATCCGCATTTTCGCTTTAAGTTTTTGAGTGAGCGTGATAGTGGGATTTATGACGCGATGAATAAGGGTATAGACCTTGCCACAGGGGAGTGGTGTAATTTTATGAATTGTGGAGATAGGTTTTTTAGTTCTCAAAGTGTGAGTGAGCTTTTTAGCGCGTATGAAGCTTACTTAGCTAGCGGGGGGGGGGGGCATTAGCAGTCATTTATGGAGACACCCAAATCGTCTATGATACACACCATAGTAAGATTCTCTATGCTGCACCAAGTGATCGCAAAAATGCCCACAAATACCACCATCACTTTATTCACCAAAGTGCCTTTATCGATACTGCCGTGATGAAGCACTACAAATACGACACGCGCTTTAAAATCGCGGGAGATACAGACTTTTTTACCAAAGTCTATAATGCTGGACTTGTGTTTTGGCATAGTGCAGTGGTAGTAAGTGCTTTTAATGTCGAGGGGGTTTCTGGATCGCTCTCGTGGCGTATGTTTAGGGAGGATTTGCAAATAGGTATGCGCTATCATCGACTTTTCCCACTTTATCACATCTTGCGTTATGTGTTTTGGATTATTCCGCGCGTGATTGTGCGCAATGTAATTCCTGCAAGATTTCGTAACCAAGCACGAGTCTTACTTGGCAAAAAAAGGCACTAGCATAAATTTTAAGCTTAGGCAGGTATAATGCTCACTTTATTTTCATAACATTTGGAGAGGCAAGTGCAAAGTCAAAATAATATCGTGGCTATCTATGGAGATACACTCTATCAGCTCGATGAGACACATACCAAAATCCCAAAGTTAAGAAGCAATCCCAAATATCGTATGCCATTTTGTCATCAGAGTGCATTTGTCAAGACCTCATTGCTTAAAGCATACAAGTTTGATACAGATTTTAAGATTTGCGCAGATAATGAGTTTTTTACCAAAGTCTATAATGCTGGTGGGGAGTTTTTGCAATGCGATATGATAGTGAGTGTCTATGATAGCAATGGCGTGTCTTCGACACCGAGTTTGAGGTTTTGTAAAGAAGAGCTCAAGATTGGGCAGCGATACAACAAAGCGTATTTTTTGTATTTTCTGCCAAAATATCTATGGAATGTGTGTAAATATGGGGTGCGCGCTCTTTTGCCACGCAACCTAGCCAACGCACTGCGGAGCGTGTATAATGCGAAGTGATTGCATACAATCAGTGCTTATCTCTATCATTATTCCTGTGTATAATGTGCAGGATTACATCGCGCGCTGCCTAGATTCGTGTATCAATCAGAGTTTTAGTGATATTGAGATTCTTGTAGTCGATGATTGTGGGAGCGATGATTCTGTGCAAATCGCTAGAGAATACGCGGCGCGAGATAGCAGAATCCAAATCATCTCTAATCCCCGCAATCTTGGGACATTTAATGCGAGATTGGAGGGAGTTAAGCACGCAAGTGGTGCGTATATGATGTTTGTCGATGCTGATGATTATTTGGCAAGTGATGCTTGTGAGAGAATATATGCCAAAGTCGATGCGTGTGCTACACCTAATATATCAGAATCTAGTGCGCCCCTCACGTGCAAGTCCCATAGTGAGGATACAAACTCCCTGCCTGATATTGTGTTTTTTGGTATGCGCTTTGAGCCACGCACTTTTAAACGCGTAAGTCCGCCGGTTATCACAAAAACATTGCGTGATAGCGAGGTGCTTTGCGAGGTTTTCGCACATACGTGCCACACCTCCGTGGCACGTATGTGCGAGGATTCTCATCTCACGATGTCAGAAGATGTGCTCAAAAGCTTTTATCTCTGTGCGATGGCGCGAAATAGCGTGGGGATTAGGGATAAACTCTATGTGTATTGTGAATCTAGTAGCTCCATAACGCGCAAAATCGACACACAAACGCGTGATAGGAAGATAGCCGATAAGCAAAGAGTGATTAGCGAGTTACGTGGGCTTGATGATGCACCAGAAATAGCAAGCAATGCATGCTTCAAACAAGCCCAAACAAAGGCGATTGACATTTTGCAAAGCACGATTGAGCTAGAGTATCGTTATGATACTCGTGCTCTTGGGGGGCATTTATAAATGCTTAAGTCCCTATCTCTATGTCTGCATACGATCGTTGCGATTTCATCACAAGTGGCAAACCTATGTCAGAATCTTTGCCTATCTCGCCACACTAGGCAGGGTAAAAATCTAGATAAAGATTCTCAAAATCCACAACCCACAAAGCACAATCCCCAAAGAATTCTTATTATGTCCTTGGGGCGTGCGGGAGGCTGCTCCCAATACGCTTTCAAGCTCTTGGAGCATTTGCATTGCCCATACACGCTTTATCAGACGAAATACGCCATACCAGAAGAGTGGCAAGAGTGCGCGATACACATCACTACCTATTATCATAATCGCCTAAGCTTTGTGTTAAACACCTTGTGCATCTTGCCGTGGCATATTCTCAAGATTGTTTGGCAGAGTAGGCATTATGATGTCTTGTTTTTGCCATATTTTCATTTTTGGAATCTCGCCTTTATCCTTGCGTTTAGGCTTTGTGGTAAAAGGGTTGTGATAGTCGAACACGATGGTATCGTGCATATCGGGGAGCCATACCCATTCCAGCAGATTCTCACAAATCTTTGTATGAAATATGCAGATGAGATTGTTTTTTTGACACATTTTGTCAAAAATCGTGTTTCTCAATCGCTCATAGCTCATAAAAAGACATATATTGTCCCGCATGGGCTTTATGATTTTGAAGGTTTGGCAAGAGTGCCAAAGGTTTATAGCAAAACTCCTAATATTTTATTTTTTGGACGCATCAATCCCTACAAGGGCATTGATTTGCTCATTAATGCCCTGAAGGATATTCCGCCACATTTGTATCATAGCTTTATCATCGCGGGCAAAAGCTCTATGGATTATGACATCTCTAGTCTTGACCCTGCTAAGGTTGAGATTTTTGATAGTTTTTTGCCCCAAGATGCGATAGCACAGATTTTTAATCGCTCTCATATCCTTGTTATGCCCTATATCGAAGCTTCACAGAGTGGAGTAGCCTCAATAGCTATCGCAAATTGTATGCCTACAATCTACACCGATGTCGGTGGGCTCAAAGAGCAGTTTAGTCTGGAAGCTGACAATAGGCAATGCGCACTAATGTGTGAGCCCAGCGCAGAATCTATCGCCGATGCCTTGCGCACTCTTTTGGGCAATAAGGCATTGTATGAGGGTTTGAGCCACAATCTTGCATTGCGTGCAGCAGAGCTAGAGTGGGATACTATCGCTAAAAAAATCCAAGATATCTTGATGGTCGGGGGGGGGGCATTATTAGTAATTAGGATTCTCCTTTTTGGAGAATCTCACACAATCTCCAAATCTCTACAGATTCACAAAATTCACAAAACCCATAAAATACAGAATCTAGCACACTTCAAATCCAAAGCATTTTCGTGTATTTGCACAGATTCTCAAAGGTGGCAGTATGTCGCCTAAATCTCTTCTCTCTTCCCAAGATCCTACCCAATCCACCAAACATAAGCTCCTCCATCTCGCCTCGGATTCTTATCGTGGCGGAGCAGAGAGTGTCTTTCGCAATACTATCGAGCAAACCCTCACTTTGCCAGAATATGAAATCTTTGTTGCTAGCTGTGATACACCCCAAAGCCTACCAAAAGGCATAGATTCTAAACATTTCTTAGCCCTTGATGATTGGGCAAACTACCCTAAACCCATAGGCGCACTCAAGTATGTTTTTAATCTCAAGAATTATAGAATCTTAAAAAACTTTCTCTTGACCACACGCCCTGATATAATCCACACCCAAAACTACCTCTCACGCCTAAGTCCTAGCGTGCTTTTTGCCCTGCGCTCTTATAAGCGCAAATTCCCTCATACTAGGCTTATCTTTACGCAGCATAATTTTGGCGTCTGCCCTAATGGCGGCTTGTATAACTACGCACAAAAATCCATTTGCGAGGCGTGCATAGGACACTCAAAATTTCGCATTATGTGGAAAAACTGCGATAGACGCGGACGAATCTATTCGATTTTAAAAGGCGTGCGCACATTATTTTATTGTGGGATTTTTATGCGTGAGGATAAGCTCTTTGATAAAATCCTGTGTGTAGGGGAGTTCCAGTGCCAAAAACACAAAGATGATGGCTTTAATCCCAAAAAGCTAGAAGTCCTACAAAACCCCATACAAATGCAGTTTTATAATCCTGATGTGCGACTAGAGGATAAGCAAAATCTCATCGTGTTTTTTGGTAGGCTCGCACCAGAGAAAAATGTGCCACTACTTATCGAGGCGTTTGCGAAGCTTATCCAAAAGCCAGAATTTACCTCATATCAGCTTTGTATCATCGGTGATGGTGAGGACAGAGCGCATTGTGAGAATCTCGCGCGAAGCCTTCTAACCCCAAAAATCGCACCAAACCCACGCCAAACTCACTCACAAGATTCACAGGGTAAAATCACGCACTACACATTTCTTGGGAGACAATCTCCCACAGAGATAGCAAGGATTCTCAAAAATGCTAAGCTCTCTGTCGTGCCATCACTATGGTATGAGGGTGTGCCTTTGGTTATCACAGAATCCATTATGGCAGGGGTATTGCCTATCGGAAGTGATATTGGTGGCATTAAAGAGGGGATACAATCCCACTATGGCTTTACTTTTAGACTTCAAGATAGGGAGCATTTGTGTTTGGTTTTGAGTGAGGTATTGGAAAATTTTGATGAGTATTTTGAGAATCTCACAGCGACTCGCGAGGAAATTTTAGCAAATATTGAGAATCTCTCTTATCTCAAAAAACTTATCAAAGTGTATGATTCTACTAGCGGGGGGGCAATAATACTCATACATAGTAGCCTTATAGAAGCATTGCTCTCTCAAGTGGTTGTGCCTGTGCGATTTATCGGTAGGCGCACACCCACAGAAATCGCTGGGATTCTAAAACACGCAAAGATTGCGGTCGTGCCCTCATTGTGGTATGAAACTTTTGGGCTAGTGATTGTGGAGTCTATCCTCGCAGGAGCATTGCCCCTCGTCTCGCGTATCGGCGCGCTTAAAGAGACGATTGAGCGCTTTTGTGGGTGTAGTTTTGCCTTTGAGGTTGATGAGTCTAAGCCTTATAACGAGCGGTTTTTGGCAAATGTAGAGAATCTTGAGATTGTGCTTGGCTCTAGTTTGCGCTCATATGAGGAGATTTGGCAGGAATTTATCACAAAGCGTGAGGAAATCGTGCAAAACCTTAGCAATCCCAAGTATCTGCGCAATCTTATGAAAATTTATGACCTCGGGGGGGGGGGCATTATCTTAATTGATATATTACTCATACTAGCCCATTTACACGCGCGTTATCCAATCGTATTTTTGGATTCACAGCCTCCCGCATATCTGGCGTATATTTTGCGCTATGCTAAGCTCGCTGTAATGCCTACAAAGTGTTATGAGACCTTTGGACTAAGCATTGCCGAATCGACTTTAAGCGGGGCAATCCCACTTGCAAGTGGTATAGGTGCATACAAAGACACTGCAAGGCAATTTTGTGGTTTTAGCTTTGAACTTTGTGCAGATAATCCTACGCATCTTGTCGCAAAAATGAGTGAGATTTTGGGCTCTTATCCACAATCTTGGCTGGAGTTTGAATCCAATCGTGCAGTGCTTGTGCAGGATTTGTCGCACCAACAATATTTGGGACATCTTTTGTCGCTTTACCAAAAGTAGGATTTGCATAAAACACTCCAAAAATATGCTAAAATATCCCATCACACAAATTATTTTATTATTTAAGAGGGATTATGCAATTTGAAATGTTGTATTCTAAGATTCATCGTGCGCGGGTGAGTGATGCTAACCTCGAGTATGTCGGCTCTATCACGATTGAGGAGAATTTGGCAAAAAGTGCTAAGCTCAAAGAAGGAATGAAAGTCGATGTGCTTAATCTCAATAATGGTGCGCGTTTTAGCACTTATGTGATTTATGGAGATAAAAAGGGCGAGATATGTATCAATGGTGCGGCAGCTAGAAAGGTGCAGGTGGGCGATATTGTCATTATTGTCGCTTATGTGTTACTAGAGGAGAGTGAGTGCGAGGGCTTCAAACCCACGATTGTGCAGGTAAATGCGCAAGAAAATAATCGTATCGTTTGCATTACTTGAAATAAAAGGGGGAGAGTATGTTTGATCCAAAGCAGTTGGGCGCAATGTTTGGCAATATCCAAGATTCACTAGAGGAGTTTGCCAATAAAAATAAGGATATGGTTTTTACTGCTAAAAGTGGCGGTGGATTGGTCGAGGTCAGTCTCAATGGCGTGGGCGAAGTAGTGGATATAAAAATCGATGATAGTCTGCTAGAGGATAAAGACTCACTGCAGATTCTACTCATAGGCGCGCTCAATGACGCATACAAAAATGTCGAGCAAAACAAACAAAAAAGCGCGCTTGATATGCTTGGCAGTTTTGATATGTTTAAAAAATAAGGTGTGTGCTTGAAGTGGTGGGTGCTATGCTGTGCTTTTGTGTGTAATCTCTGTGCGCAAGGGTATGACTACAAGCATTGTGTGGAGTATTATAAAAATGCAAGTGTGGCAGTAGGTGATACGCGTGCTGTGGCACTCAAACACAATGGCAAGGTGGTGTATTTCCTCTATGCACGCACCCCACCAAAGGCTAAGATTCTCAAAAGCGATCCTTTTATGGGGTTTTATCTCATAGAATCCAAACCTACCAAACTAAGTTATGACCTCCTCACACTCGATAAACGCACACTGGAGGATAAAAATCTCGTAGCCATATCTACCAAATCTCCGGTTAGGGGACATATCACAGGGAGGCAGAGTAGCTATCTAAACTATGCGAGTTTTTCTAACACCTTGGGACGCAATAGTGTGATTGGCAATATCTGCTACCAAATCTATGGGGTAGGTGTAGGTGGCAAGGGTTTTATTGAGAGATTCTATATCGAGCAATTTTTAAATGCTAAAGAAATCGCATATAGCGATATTGGTGTGCGTTTAGAGCCTAAACGCGCGGTGGTGGCACTAAGTGATCCATTTTTTCCGCACAATCCTTTTTTACAAGGCGATGAGATTCTAAGTATCAATGCGAGCAAAATCACTTCCAGCACACAAGCTATTTGGGTGATTACCAATCTTTCTCGCACACAAAATGCCTCGGTGCAGGTGCGGCGCAGTGGCAAGATACACACATTTAGCATTAAGCCCGATAGACTCTATGGCGGATTTTTGCTAAGTGATACCTTTTTGGAACGTTTTGGAATTACGCTTGATAGCAATCTTATGATTTTGACCAAAACCAATGCGCTTAACCGCTTTAAAGAGCTAAAAGTCGGCGATAGAATTGTGTGGATTAACAAAAAACCCGCTACATTGGAGAATCTTAGAAGTCTTTTGACTCAAACACTAGAACCCCAAGAGCTTGCGAAGTATGAGGGCAAGATTCAGCTGCTTGTGCGTCGTGGCGAGTTTGAGTTTTTTATCAAAATTTAGGGAGAGATATGAATACAGCGATTATGCAGGAGTTTGAAGAGTTTATCGTAGCGAGTGTGCCACAGGTAGAGAGCTTCCACCCTAGCTACCAAAAGGCATTGTGGGAGATGGTGCTCGCAGGAGGCAAGAGGTTTCGCCCGGCTCTGTGCTTGTGCGTGGTGGATTCACTCGCACCTCAAATGCGCAAAAACGCCTTCCTTCCCGCACTTGCTTTAGAATCTATGCACACCTATTCGCTCATACACGATGATTTGCCTTGTATGGATAACTCCCCTTTGCGCCGTGGTTATCCGACTTTGCACATAACCTATGATGAGACACTTGCCTTGCTAGTGGGTGATGCGCTCAACACCTATGCCTTTGAGCTTTTAAGCACTGCACGACTCGACTTGCAGGTAAAAGTTGAGCTTATCTATGAGTTGGCGCGTAATGCTGGATTTAGCGGTATGGTGCTAGGACAGGTGCTAGATTGTGCGTATGAGAATACCAAGCTAAACCTTGAGCAGCTAAAGATTATCCACCAAAACAAAACGCTAAAGCTCATCGCCACTTCTTTGCGATTTGGAGCGATTATCGCCAACGCACCCCAAGAAGTGCGTGAGTGTCTTGACAGCTTTGGTGCGGTACTTGGGTTGTTTTTTCAGGTGCGTGATGATTTGCTTGATGTGCTGGGAGATAGTGCGATAGAGGGCAAAACTCTGCACAATGATGAGGGCAAAAACACCTATGTGAATCTTCTGGGTGTCGATGGTGCGCGTGCGCAGTGTGAGGAGCTTATAGAATCTATGCGTGGCTCTCTCGCCTCACTTCCGCCAACGCTAGCACGCAATCTACTCGCACTTATAGAACCATATTTTGTGATTAAAGGAGAGTAATGAAGCAAATACTTTTGACAAATGACGATGGCTTTGAATCTAAAGGACTTTTGGCACTCAAAAACGCGCTTAAAGGTCTTGCGAGGATTGTAGTAGTCGCTCCTGCTAGTGAAAAATCTGCTTGCGGACATGGGCTAAGCATCACGCGCCCATTGCATTTTGTGCAGGTTGATGATGATTTTTATAAGCTCGAAGATGGCACGCCAAGCGATTGTGTGTATTTGGCACTTAATAATATCTATGGCGAGAATGCGCGTCCGGATTTGGTAATCTCTGGGATTAATATCGGCTCAAATATGGGCGAGGACATTACCTACTCTGGCACGGCTGCTGGAGCTATGGAGGGGTGTTTGCATGGGATAGATTCTATCGCAATATCCCAAGCTATGCGTGATAAAAATCTCGCACAGGATTTTGACTTCGCGCTAGCGTGTGAGAGCATTAGGGCGTTGGTAGAGCAGATTTTTACTAAAGGTTTTCCATTAGAGAAACGCAAGTTTTTGAATGTCAATATCCCGCAAATCGCGCCTAAGCAATGCAAGGGGACACTGATAACACAAATGGGGTATAGAATCTATGGCAACGAAGCCCAGCTCCACCGCAATCCGCGGGGACAAGAATACCACTGGCTAGGCTTGCAACCTCTGATGTGGGAGGCACGCACGGATATGCCCGAGGTTAATGGCGAGGTTTTTAGTGGGAAAAGTGATTTTGATGCGATTAGAGAGCAGTATGTCTCTATCACGCCTATTAAGCTTGATTTGACAAGTTATGAAGATGTGCGCGGTGTGCATAAATGGCTACAAAGATGAGCGAGGATAGATTCACACGTTCAAAGATTCTCTTTGGCGATGGGTTTGAGGCATTGCAACGCACGCGTGTGATACTTTTTGGCGTGGGTGGCGTGGGGAGTTTCGCACTAGATTGTCTCTATCGAAGCGGTGTGGGGGAGATAACTATCGTAGATTCTGATAGTTTTGATGCAACTAACCAAAACCGCCAAATCGGCTCTGAATCCGTAGGCGAGCCAAAGGTGGAGGTGCTAGCACGCAAATATCCCGGTGTGAAAGCCATAAAACAGAGGGTAGATGAGGAGTTTTTGCGCACGCACGATGTGTTGGGCTATGACTATATCATCGATGCCATAGATGATATACCTGCTAAGATTGCTCTTGCGCGTATTGCTTCACAAAAGCCCTATGGACGCTATATCGTCTCCACAGGTAGTGCCAAAAAGCTCGATCCTACGCGCATACAAGTGGCAAATGTGTGGAAAAGCTATGGTGATAAATTTGCGCGTAAATTTCGTGAAAATCTCAAAAAATTCGCACGTGGGGCAAAGATTAAAGTTGTCTTTAGCCCGGAGGAGCCAAAATGCAAGGATCTTGGGAGCTTTAGTGCGGTTACGGGCAGTTTTGGCTTGGTAATTGCTTCTGAAGTGGTGCGAGATATTTTACAAGGAGAAAAATATGCAGATAAGTGAAAATATGTATGAAGATGATGAACTCTATGAAAACTATGAGGAAGAGGAAAATCCGCAATACGAAGATGATTTTGAGTATGGTGAGGAGGAATGGCACACAAGCAGTGGCTATGATGACGATGACTATGAGAATCCAGACTATGAATACGAGGAGGAGTGATGCCTAAAGTCGCGCTTATCCAACAAGCCTATGCGGGCAGTAGGGAGGCGAGTATGGAGCGCAGCAGAGATGAGGTGTTGCGTGCGGCAAAGAGTGGTGCGCAGTTGGTGTGTTTGCAAGAGCTTCATACGCGTGAGTATTTTTGCCAAAGTGAGAATCCAAAGTTTTTTGACTATGCCAATGATTTTGAATCTGATGTGGCGTATTTTGCTGATGTGGCAAAACAGGCGCGTGTAGTGCTTGTGAGTTCGCTTTTTGAAAAACGCACGGCAGGCTTATATCACAATACTGCCGTGGTGTTTGAATCTAATGGAAAAATCGCGGGCAAATACCGAAAAATGCACATTCCTGATGATCCGCAGTTTTATGAGAAATTTTATTTCACGCCCGGTGATTTGGGCTTTGAGCCTATTGACACGAGTGTGGGACGCTTAGGCGTGCTAGTGTGCTGGGATCAGTGGTATCCCGAGGCTGCACGCATTATGGCACTCAAAGGTGCGGAGATACTCATCTATCCCACAGCGATCGGGTGGTTTGATGAGGATAGTGAGGAAGAGAAGCGCAGACAGCTAGAAGCGTGGATAGCGGTGCAAAGAGGGCATAGTGTAGCCAATGGACTACCGGTAGTGGCGATAAATCGCGTGGGTTTTGAGCCAGATAGTAGCGATACATCACGAGGCATACGATTTTGGGGGCATAGCTTTGCTTTTGGTGCGCAGGGGGAGCTTTTGGCACAGGCAGATTGCGTGCAAGAGAGCGTGATTTTGGTGGATATAGATTTGCGTAGGAGTGAGGAAGTGCGGCGTATGTGGCCATTTTTGCGTGATAGACGTATAGAATCTTTTAAACCACTTTTGAAAAGATTTTGTGATTAAATTCACATCCATTCTAGGATTTTTTGCACATCATCGGCTTCAAAGCATTTGAGGCTTGTGTGAGATTCTGGCTTTTTGGGCAATATAGCTTTTTGAAATCCATAGCTTTCAAGCTCTCTTAGGCGCACATCGATATTATGCACCTCTCTAATGTCGCCAATGAGGCTGACCTCACCTAAAAACGCGGTTTTGTTGTGTAGCGGACGATTTCTAAAGCTTGAGATAATTGCGGCAATGACGGCAAGATCTGCGCTCGTCTCACTTATCTTAATCCCGCCGGTTACATTGATAAACACATCATAGCGATTGAGCGGGATCTCTAGCTTGCGCTCTAGCAGGGCTAAGAGCATCGTTAGGCGGTTGTTATCAAAGCCCGTGCTGGAGCGTTTGGGATTGCCAAAGCTACTCTCACTCACTAATGCCTGAATCTCAATCACTAATGCCCTCGAACCCTCCAAAAGCACGCTTATCGCGCTACCAGCTTGTGATGGCTTTTGGGAGAAAAAGAGCTTGGAGGCATTTTTAGCACTCACAAGCCCTTGTTCTTTGAGTTCAAAAATCCCTATTTCACTTGTGCTACCAAAGCGATTTTTAAATCCTCGCAAGATTCGCAAATCCCTGCTCGGATCGCCTTCAAAATACAGCACACAATCCACCATATGCTCTAGCACTCTAGGACCGGCTATCGAGCCTTCTTTGGTAATGTGTCCGATGATGAAAATCGCGATATTATGCTCTTTGGCAAGACGCATAAGCGCAAAGGTAATCTCACGCACTTGTGAGACCGAGCCGGGTGCAGAGGCGATATCGGGGGAATACAGCGTCTGGATAGAATCTATCACACACATCGTGTAGTCTCCACAAAGCAGGGTGGCTCGGATTTGGTGCATATCAATTTCATTAAGCAAGTAGAGATTCTCATTGACACAATTTAGCCGTTGTGCGCGTTGTTTGATTTGACTAGGGCTCTCTTCACCGCTGACATAAAGCACCTTTTTGTGTGCGTGCTGACTGATAGAACCGCTGATTTTAAGCAATAGAGTGGATTTGCCCACGCCCGGGCTACCACCCACAAGATACAATCCACCACTGACAATCCCACCACCTAGCACGATGTCAAGCTCTTGCTCATAGGAGGTAAATTTTTGTAGAGATTCAAAGGCGACTTGCGTGATTGGTGTAGCTTTGGTTTGTATCTGTGTGTTTGTGTTTTGGATACTTTTTAATGTCTCTATCTGTGTAGCACTAAGCTCGACAAAGGATTCCCACGCACCGCAGTTAGTGCATTTGCCAAGCCATTTGGTGCTTTGGAATCCGCAGTGTTGGCATTCAAAAAGTGTGTGTTTTTTAGCCATTGCACCCTACACAAAGATAGAATCTAAGAGTGTTTTGACATACTCACGCGGCTTAAAAGGGAGCAAATCCTCTGCCCCCTCGCCCACACCGATATAAAGCACGGGGAGCTTTAACTCACTGATGATACTGATGATTGCTCCGCCTTTGCTCGTGCCATCAAGTTTGGTTACGATAATGCCATCAAGCTTGGTGTGTTCGGAAAAATACTTGGCTTGGTTGATACTCGAGCTTCCTTGTGTGCCATCAAGCACGAGGAGTTTTTGTAATCGCGCGTGTTGATTGTGCTGTGTGAGTGCCTTCTCACTCACGCGGATAATTTTTAAAAGCTCGTTGGTGAGGTTGGTTTGGGTATGTAGTCTCCCTGCGGTATCTAGCAGTAAGACATCATAGTCTTTCGCGCAAGCTGATGAGATCGCATCAAAGGCTAGCGCGCTAGGATCGTGTCCGTGCTGGGTGGCTACCACAGGGATTTGGAGTTTTTCCCCCCAGCTTTTGAGTTGTTCGATAGCTGCTGCACGAAATGTATCGCCCGCACCTAAGAGCACCTTTTTGCCCTCTTGCTTGTATTTGTTGGCGAGTTTGGCGATGGTGGTGGTTTTGCCCGCGCCGTTGATACCGATGATGAGCAGGATTTCTAGATTCTGTGGTGTCGGAGTAGAATCTAGTGGGCTTGCAGGCTCAAGGAGTGAGAGCAGTGCGCGCTCTAGCTGGTCTTTGGTGCTGTATGTGGGTAGTGAATCTAGTAGGGATTCTACGATGTCATACGCCACATCAGATTCTATCAAAAGCTCCTCTAGTTCGTCTTTGTGGATTTTTTCTTTTTTAGAACCAAGCAGGGAAGTGATATTGCTCGTGGTTTTTTTCATCGTCTTTGCAAAGAGAGAAAGCATAGTTGTAGTTCCCATTAGGGTTGTAGGCTAGTGTTTTGTGAATCTTGTGTGTTCTGTGAGTCTTGAACTTGCAAGTTTTCTTGGGTTGCTTCTAAGCTCTCTTCATCTTGTGGAGATTCTGTGCTGTGAGTATCTGGCGTGCTACTTTGGGTTGCCTCTCCAATAGCATCGTGAATGAGAAAAAGTATATCGCGTTCTAGCATTTCTGGTGGTGTTAATCCAACATAATCAATGACTTTGTTGCCATCTTTGTCAAAAAGCATCAAATAGCCCTGTGAAATATCTTTATTGAGGAACTCTAAGAGATTTTGAGAATCGCTTGGTGTGTAGATTGGATAGTTTTTGTAATGAGATTTGAGTATATCATCTATGCTTGTGCTATTTGTTTGTGGCTGTGCGGTAAGGATTAAGAGATCTAGGTAGGAGTTGTATTTCTCTTTGAGTTGGACGATGTAGGGGGTTTGTGTGAGGCAGTTTTTGCACTCATCTTGCACAAAAAGCACGATTTTTGGCTTTGGTTGTTCAAAGAGACTTTTGCCGATAGCATTTTCTGGTGTATTTTGGTCTTGATTGGGATAAAAAGCTAGTCGCTCACTAGGTTGATCTAGCACTTCGATAATAAAATTTTGGACGCTTGGTGAGGAGTTTTGATGAGAATCTTGGGAAGTTGGAGAAAGAAGCTTGTAAGCAAATAAATCGCGTTTTGCTTGATTTCTGGCTTCTTTTGTGTCTTGACAGCCTGTTATCAAACCAAATGCTATCCACACACACACAAATCCTAGAATCTTAAAAAATCTTTTCATACACTTACCTCCGAGATGATACAATGTGATACAATGCTGTGATTATACAAAAAAGGAGCGAATTTGTCTATTGATGTGAAAAGTGAGGCAAAAAACATATTTCGTTCTTGGAGCAAGCAGTGTTTGCAAAATGCACACAAAAAAGATTGCAAGGGCTTTGACTCATCATCGTATCGCATAAACGCTAGGGTTATGAAGATTCTCCAAGATTTGGGAGCGCGAAATATCTTGCTTTATATGCCTTTTGGCTTTGAATCTGATAGCAAAAAACTCCTTTTGCAACTAAGAAAACAAAAAAAACAAATTTTTATCCCCTACATTATGGAAGGAATAAGGTTTAAAATGTTACCATTCCGACTGCCGTTACAAAAAAACAAATATGGTATTTTTGAAACAAGCAAATCAGAATTTATTTTAGCAAAAATCGACACGGCTGTTATACCAGTATTAGGGATTGATAAGAGTTTTAAGCGTATAGGATTTGGCAAAGGAATGTATGATAGATTTTTTTCGCAATACCCAAAAAAAACAATACCGCTTGTTTTTGTAAGTCGGCTTGCTTGTGTGAGTAAGCAGGTGCTTACACAATCTCATGATATACGAGGTCATTACTTTGTGAGTGCAGCGACGTGTTGTAAAAGGACACGATATGGACATTCTTTTAAAAGCGATAGAGTTTATAATCTTTGGTATCATCGTGGGTGTGATAACCTATCTGATAGCAAAAAAGATTTTTAGCTCAAATATCAATGTATTGCTTGAGCAAGCCAAAGCCAAAGCTAAAGCAATAGAATACGAGGCACAAAAACTCTTAAACGAACACAAAATCAAGCAAAAAGAGGTAGAGCTAGAGCTCAAACAAAAATACGAGCAAAAGCAAAATTCTCTTAAGCAAAAATATGAGCAAAAAATGAGCGACTTGGAAAAAGAGGAATATAAAATCCGCCACGAGCTTGAACGTGAGAGCCAGCTTTTAGAAAACGAAAAAGAGCGACTAAATCGCCTAGAAAACAATATCCTCAATACAGATTCTGCAAATAGACGAATAAGAGAACAATACGAGAGTGCGAGGAAAGAGGCTATAGACTTGCTTAGTGATTATACTAAGTTCTCACTCCAAGAAGCCAAAGAAATTTTGCTAGGATTGCTTGAAGAAGAGCTTGTGGAGGAGAGGGCGCATATGATTAGACGCTACGAGACACAAGCCAAGCAAGAAGCGCAAAGAAAGGCAAATTATATCCTCGCACAAGCAACTACGCGTTATGCAGGGGAATATGCTAGTGAGCGACTTATCAATGTGATACATCTGCCAAATGATGACTTAAAGGGGCGTATCATAGGTAAGGAGGGGCGAAATATCCGCACATTAGAAATGCTTAGTGGCGTAGATATTATTGTCGATGATACGCCTAATACGATTGTTGTGAGCAGCTTTAATCTCTATCGGCGCACCATTGCACTCAAAACCATAGAAGCCTTGATAGAAGATGGCAGGATTCAGCCTGCACGCATAGAGGAAATGTATGAAAGAGTTTCCAATCAAATGGAGGAGCAGATTCTAAGTGAAGGCGAGGAAATCGTGCTGGATATGGAGCTTGGTTATATGCACCCAGAGCTTAAAAAATTGCTTGGCAAGATGAAATATCGTGCGAGCTTTGGACAAAACGCGTTGGGACACTCCATAGAAGTAGCAAAACTTGCTGCTATCATTGCAGGGGAGCTAGGCGGTGATGAAAAACTTGCAAGACGCGCTGGAATCTTGCATGATATTGGCAAGGCTCTCACGCAAGAGCTTGGTGGTAGCCATGTGGATTTGGGTGTGGAGGTGTGCTCGCGTTATAAAGAACACCCAGTGGTCATCAATGCTATCCTTGCACACCATGGGCATGAGGAGATACAAAGTGTAGAATGTGCGGCAGTGTGTGCCGCTGATGCGCTCTCGGCAGCACGTCCGGGTGCTAGGAGAGAGGCGTTAGAGAATTTTCTCAAGCGAATGCAGGATTTAGAATCTATCGCGTTGGAAAGGTTTGGTGTGAAGCAAGCCTATGCTATTAGTGCAGGGCGTGAAGTGCGTGTGATTGTGGAAGCGGATTTGGTAAGTGATGATGAGAGTATTGTTTTGGCACGAGAGATTGCTAGGGATATACAATCAAACCTCCAATATCCCGGCGAGATCAAAGTCAATGTGATACGCGAACTTAGAACAATCGAATACGCAAAATAATTGAAAGGAGTTATTATGCAGTGGGATAGGACATCTTGGCGTAACAAACCTATTAAACAACACCCGGTTTATGAGGACACACAGGCACTTAGTGAAGTCGAGCAGAGTTTGTCGCAATACCCTCCGCTTGTGTTCGCTGGAGAGGCTAGAGCACTCAAAGCCCAGCTTGCCAAAGTCTCTAGGGGTGAGGCATTTTTGCTACAAGGTGGGGATTGTGCGGAGAGCTTTTCGCAGTTTAATGCCACAAATATTCGTGATTTGTTTAAAGTCATTATTCAAATGGGGGCAATTCTCACATACGGAGCAAGTTGCCCTGTCGTCAAGATAGGCAGAATGGCAGGGCAGTTTGCCAAACCGCGCAGTAGCGATATGGAAAGTATTGATGGCGTGAGTTTGCCAAGCTATCGTGGAGATTTGATTAATGATGTGGCATTTACCCCACAAGCACGCAAGGCAGATCCACAGAGACTTTTGCAGGGCTATCATCAGAGTGCGGCTACGCTCAATCTTTTGCGTGCGTTCGCGCAGGGTGGGTTTGCTGACCTCAATCAGGTGCATAAATGGAATCTAAGTTTTGTCAAAGACAATGCCTTTGGGCAAAAATACGAGGAGCTTGCCGATAGAATCACGCAGGCTCTTGCGTTTATGAGTGCGTGTGGGATAGATTCTAAAAATTTCCCTATTTTGCGCGAAACGGAGTTTTACACCTCTCACGAAGCTCTGGTGCTGCACTATGAGGAGCAGCTGTGTCGGCAGGATTCACTCACGGGGGAATGGTATGACTGCTCGGCACATATGCTATGGATTGGTGAGAGAACAAGGGGCTTAGATGAGGCGCATATGGAGTTTTTGCGTGGTGTCAAAAATCCTCTTGGTGTCAAAATAGGACCAAATGCTACCAAAGAGGACATACTAGGAATCTGTGATATTTTAAATCCTCAAAATGAGCATGGAAGGCTAAATCTCATCATTCGTATGGGGGCTGATACGATTAAAGAAAAACTCCCAAAACTGCTAGATTCTCTCAAAAATGAGGGGCGCAATATTCTCTGGAGCTGTGATCCGATGCATGGCAATACGATAAAGGCGCAAAGTGGCTATAAAACGCGGAATTTTGATAGAATCCTCGATGAAGTTAAGAGCTTTTTTGAGATTCACAAAGCTAATGGCACAATCGCTGGAGGTGTGCATCTGGAAATGACGGGTATGAATGTAACAGAATGCACTGGCGGCTCTCAAGCGATTACCGAAGAGGGCTTAGCGTGCAACTACAACACGCAGTGCGATCCGCGCCTTAACGCAATGCAGGCTATTGAGATGGCATTTTTGATTGCTGATATGATAAAGGGTATGAGATAACTTCTAAGTCCAAGGAGTGCAGATGAATAACACGGTGCAAATTGATGTGCGGGATTTGCCTTGTCCTGAACCGGTGGTCAAGGTTAAAAAAGCGTTGGTAGGGGTTACAGAGGAGACACTCAAGCACGCAAGCTATGAGATTTTGGGCAATACCCTCACGGCAAAAGAAAATCTCTCACGCTTTTTGCGAACTGCTGGCTATGAGTTTGAAATAGGGCATTCTCAAGGCGATCAATATATGATTCTCATCAAAGGCAAGAGTGATAGCGCAAAGCGGCAGGTGAGCGAAAAAATTATCCCAAAGATTTTGTTTGTAACCGATGATAAAGTCGGTGAAGGGGAGCTTGGCGTAATGCTTATCAACGCATTTTTAAAATCACTAAGCAATACTGATGTCTTGCCGCAGAAGATTCTCTTTGTCAATCGTGGCGTGCTGCTCACCACCGATAACGCAGAAGTGGAGAATGATGAGATTGTGGAGGTGCTAAAGGAGCTTGAAAAAAGTGGCGTGGAGATTTATTCCTGTGGGTCGTGTTTGAGTTATTACGCTTTGACGGAGCGTTTGAAAGTCGGAATGATTGGCAATGCACTAGAGAGTATGCAAAATATGCTCAAAAGCGAGGGTGTTGTGAGATTGTGATTAAGGCTAAAGGAGTGTGTGTGGAAGAGATAAAGGGTTTGACACAATTTGTATCGTGTGCTGGTTGAGCGGCAAAAGTAGGTCCGGAGGATCTTAGACAAATGACAAGCTCACTCAAGCAACCACCCTTTAAGGATTTGATAATAGGTTTTGAGAGTAGTGAGGATTGCGGGGCTTTTGTGCTGGATTCAGAATCTGGGCAGATTTTGCTAAATACCGCGGACTTTATCACACCTATTGTCGATGATCCCTATATCTATGGGCAGATTGCCGCGGCAAATTCACTAAGCGATGTGTTTGCAATGGGTGGTAGGGCACTTAGCGCGCTCAATCTCTTTATGTGGGATAGTGCAAATGTGAGCAAGGAGATGGCGCGTGAGATTCTCCAAGGTGGGCTTAGTAAGATTACAGAATCTCATGCTATGCTTTTGGGTGGGCATACTACAAGCGATAGTGAGCAAAAGTATGGCTTGAGTGTTACAGGTATCGTAGAATCTACGCATTTGTGGCGCAACAACACCGCACAAATAGGCGATATGCTTGTGCTATGTAAGCCTATTGGCTCTGGGATTGTAAGCACGGGGCTTAAAGCACGAGTAATCACACAAGCTGATGAAATGGTGCAGTCTCTGTGTAAGCTCAATCTCTATGCCACACAAGCGGCGCGAAAATATCAGATTCACGCCTGCACGGATATTACAGGTTTTGGGCTTATCGGACATATCTTTGAGATGTGCTCTAAGGGCAGGGCGCCGTATTCTGCGCTCTTATATAGTAGTGATGTGCCGATTTTCGCTCAAGTAGATTCACTACTACAAGAGGGCATTATCCCCGGCGGGACATACACTAATAAAGAAGCATTTAGTGCGTTTGTGGGTATAGAATGTGATATGAGTGATGATATCATCTATTATGATGTGCAGACAAGTGGGGGCTTACTCTTTGCGCTACCTATGAGCGAGGCAAAGGAGCTTGTGTATGATTTACGAAAATTAGGCTATGAATGTGCGAGTATCATCGGAGAGATTCTCCCTAGGGGTAAGCACACTATTATTTTGGGTTAGGCATTTTGTATAAAATAACAATGCTTAGTTTGGTTATGGCTGCACCCAATCGTATATAGTGGCGTTGGTATCGTAGGTGCAGGTCGCACAAGGTCCGGGCTTGGGTGTATGGGGTATGAGAATCTGACGCATTGTGATGTATTTGGGAGAGCTAAAAACTTCAAACAAATCCATCTCGCGCATATCGCCCATAATAAAATCTTTGTGTGAATCCACATCACTTCGTAGATTGCAGCAAGGCATTACAAGGCAATTATAATCAATATAAATACTTCGTAGTGGGAAATGACAGCCATAATCGCGTTTCTTGCTTTCACGCTTACTAATTTGTGTGATCACTCCACCTCTATCAATGCCACCTGTGCTTGGATTCCAGCAACGATAGAGGATATAATCCACACCTGGGTATTTGAAAGAAACGCCGTATTCTTGCGGTGTGTCTATGCTCACTTCATAGTCTAGGTTGAGTTTTTTTGCCATTTTTTGCATTGCAGGTTTTAGCACACGAGTTTTTTCAAAACTTTCGTTTTTCTTTAGATAGTAGCTTATGATCATATAGCTCATACCTGCGTCTTTTAGTGCATCTAAATACTCGCGCGTGAGATAGTCGCCATTGCTAAAGATTCCAAGCTTTGCCTTAGGGAGCTTGCTTCTAGCCTGTTTTAGACGCTTTAGGATAAGCTCTTTGTCTGCTAGTGTTTCATTGAATCTATGAAAATTCAAAATCCCATCATATTCAATCTCGGCGAGATTGTCGATACAGCGTAAAAACACAGATTCTGGAAACTCGATTTTTTGCTTTCTATCAATGAGAGAATTTGGGCAAAACCAACAAGTGCGGTTGCAAAATGAGGAGATTTCAATCTCAATGACGCGTAGATTGTCCTTCAGGAGCTTTTTTTGTGTTTCTCTATCGTGTGTGGGGGTCGTGAGTGCGATGTAGCAATTAAGCACATTGGGGAGATTGTCTTTGCACCATTGCTCGTGTTTGAGCCTATCTTTGTGGCGAAATTTTGCGATAGATGTCCGCCATTGTAGTGGTAAGGTCTTTCTATAAACTTGTTTGATGAGCTGTGTCATTGTTTAGTCCTTTTGCATAGGTGTTTGGGACATAATTCTATTTTTTTTTTTT
>DXIN01000009.1 GCA_019112865.1 Candidatus Helicobacter avicola | reverse complement strand
GGCAGCGTCAGATGTGTATAAGAGACAGGTATAGCTTACTTCTTTTAAATTGCCCCCCCCCCCGAGTAATCTTTTGAAATTTTGGGAGATTCTATAAACACATCTTCGAGCTCTTGTGCAATCTCCTGCGTATTCAAAAGACTCACTTTCGCACCATTTTCGTTCGTGATATACCCCACATTGATGGTCGCACTTCCTTCATACATAGGTTGCTTAAAAGTATATAAATACAATAATGCACCACCAATCCCTGCTATCAGACAAACTCCAAATATCCACCTATTTTTCCACAACATAAATAAAAAATGTTTTACATCATTTTCTTTGTTAATCATAGCCGACTCCATTTCCACAACTCCAGTATAAAATTCTCGCAAGTATATCCCAAAATCATTAAATTTTCTTTAAGCTAATAACTATGTATAGCTAAAAGTTGCCTAAAATACGCGCTTTTTGGCGCACCAAAAACCTCTGTGCTCACCCCACTTTCCTCCACATAACCATCTCTAAGCACGATGAGGCTATGACTTATGAAGCGTAAAATCTCTAAATCATGTGTGATAAAGATAAGACTCACTCCAAGCTCTCTTTGCAAGCGTAGCAAAAGCTCTAAGATTTGTTTTTGCGTGCTTTTATCAAGTGCGCTAGTAGGCTCATCAAGGAGTAAAATACTAGGCTCTAATATCAATGCCCGAGCGATAGCTACACGTTGTCTTTGCCCACCGCTAAGCGTGTGTGGATAACGCGAAGCAAAACTCTCATCAAGCCCTACACCTTTTAACACTCTCCTTAGTGCATTTTGTGTATCTTGCGTATGTCTTTGATGATATTTCAATCCCTCTGTGATGATTTCTCCCACACGCATTCGAGGATTAAGTGAAGCAAAAGGATCTTGAAAAATCACACCAAGACGCGCGCACAGCCTAAAATTCTCCTCTTTAGTAAAATCCCTTATATTTTTACCAAAAAATGTCATTTCCCCCTTGTGCGCCATAAGTCGCATAATCGCTAATCCCAAGCTGCTCTTACCCGACCCAGATTCACCAGCAATCCCTAAAATTTCGCCTTTTTTGAGTGTTAGATTCACATTATGTGTGATTATCAGAGGTTTGTTACGCCAAAACTGCCTTTTTATCGCCACTGCGCTAAAATCCCGCATACACAAAACTTCGCTAGATTCATAGGGCTTAGGCACGAGCGTAGAAAAATCCAGTGCGTCCAAAAGCTCTTTGGTGTAGGATTCTCTAGGATTATGAAAAATCTCACTTGCCTTATTAGATTCAATAATCCGCCCATATCGCATTACCGCAATGCGATCGGCGATATGTGCTACCGCACCCAAATCGTGTGTGATCAACACCACCGCGCTTTGACGCGCTAAAGAGCGTAAAAGCTCTAAAATCTGCTGTTGCAACATCGCATCAAGTGCGGTTGTAGGCTCATCACAAATGAGAATCTTGGGGCGATTAATGACACTCATCGCGATGAGTATGCGCTGCCTCTGCCCACCGCTAAGCGTGTGTGGATAACGCGAAGCAAAACTCTCATCAAGCCCTACGCTTTGCAATACCTCTGTAAGCACTTGCTTGCGCTTTGTAGCGGAGGTCTTGGGATTGTGCAAAAGATAGGATTCTAGAATCTGTGTGCCGATTTTTTGCACAGGATTAAGCGCACTTAATGGGTCTTGAGGAATATAGGCGATGTGTTTGCCCAAAAACTCACACCAAGCCTTACTATCCAAAGTCCCCAAATCTCGTTTTTCAAAAAGCACCTTGCCTCGTGGCAAACGCCCACACAATCCCAAAATACTTTGTGCCAAAAGACTTTTACCCGACCCAGATTCACCGACAATCGCAAGCACTTCGCGTGAATCTAGTGTGAGCGCAATATCACTTAGCATAAAACTCTCACTCACCCTAAAGGAAAAATCGCGTATTTCTAGGAGTTTTGCCACTGGTGTATCCTTATGTGTATGAAGCTGCACTGCCTCTATTGCTTTGCCACTTTAATCACATCTTGCCTTGCGTCATCGTCCCACGGCGTAAAAAGACGATGTGGTATGCCAAGCACATCATACCATTTGCCCACAAAAAATTGCTCCATTTGTTCCAAACTCTTAGCACCGCCATAATACCCCACAATCGGCGGAGCGATACATACACCAAGACGCGAGAGTTTAAGCATATTTTCTAGCATAATTGCACTAAATGGCATTTCACGCACACCCAAAAGGAGTTTTCGCCCCTCTTTGAGCATCACACTCGCGCTCCTTGTGATAAGTGTATCACTCACGCCCATTGCTATTTTTGCCACCACATCGCAGCTCGCAGGAATAATGCACATCGCCTCCATACGAGAACTCCCCGAGGCAATGCACTCATGCAATGCCTCATCACTAAAAATCTTAAGATTATGCGCTCTTACCTCACACAAGGCACCCTCAAGCGTTTGATGAGAATCTCTAGGCTCATTGGCATACACGCATTGTGCGCCATTACTTACCACCACATACACTGCAATATCACTGGGCAAATACCGCACAAACTCTATGCCCAAATGCACGCCACTTGCCCCGCTAATCCCCACTACCAACTTTTTAGGATATTGCCCACTCATCATAGCACCACACCTTGATTTTTGCCCACTATTTTGACCTTTAGAATCTTCTTGCTCTCATTTGCCCTCGCTTCTATTACTTCGCCAAAGCTCCCATTTTGTAGTGCTTCTAAACGCGTTTGCAAGGCAAATCCTCCACCCACACTTTGCACAAGCACAGGTTCGCCTTTTCTGACAAGCACAAGCGGACGCAACTTATCTTTAGTAAGAAATGTGTCTTTGGGCAAATAACTTCGCGCACTCCCAAAAGCGACTTCACTCTCGCACACTGGCAAAGCCCCAAGTTTTTGAAACACTATATGCCTAGATTCTGTGTAACCTTCTATGCCCTCACCTGCATTGAGAGTTTTGGTCGTATAGAGAGCTTTAAAATGCGCACCTATCTCATACACAAACAATACCTTAGAATCTTTTGTGCGTGCCACAAGCACACCGCTAGATTTTTTAAGAGCTGCTTGTTTGCCAAAAAGCTCAAAGTCTGCGTGGGAGAGAAATTCATTGAGATTGCGGGCTTGTCGCTCATCTTGTAAGCGCACTGATACCCAATCTATGACAAATCCACCCGGACACACACTTTCAAAATATTCTGTATAAAGACGCTTGATAATAGTTTTTGGCTTCTCTAGCTCCATAGAAGACCGATACACAAACTCCACATCGCTATGGGGCGTATGCAGCACAAACCCATGTCGCTCAAAAATGGCTGCAACCTCATAAGATCGCATTTTAAAGCTAAAGCTCTGCTGCGGAAATGTCGCAATGATGAAGGATTTGGGAATTTGAGGGAAAAGGCTTGTAGAGAGAATCTGCGTGTGTGAAAGTGTATAGCTTGAAGCTAGGGTATATTCTTTGGGTGCGATAGTGTGCTGGGTAATCTCCTCGCTACCTAGCATTCCCCACAAAAGCATCACAACAAGTAAGATTCTAAAACACATAGATATATCCAAAGGTCATACTCAAAATTTGTTGAAACACAATGGGACTCGCGTTTGTGCTTAGTAATGTATCTTTGCCCTCACGCACATCGGTTAATCTCTTAAACATCAACTCAAAACGATGCTTGCTCTTAAACACATAGCCAAAACCTAACCCCAAAGCCACTTTATTGCCACCTATAAATCTATCCTCGCCATAAGTATGCATACCTGCCGCACTATGTGTCCATTCTGAAACAAAACCAATATGTGGCACATACGCCAAATCCACAATTACGCTTAGCATATGGTCATATTTTTGCCCCAAATTTGTATCAAGCACGATACTTACCCCAGCATTATACATCTCAATCTCATAAGTGCGTGCAAAACCTCCACTACCATAAACTTCATTAGCATACGATCTCGCGTATTCGCCATACACACGAAATCCCACAAATGGATTAGAGAAATACATATAGCCAAGTTTCACATCAAAACCACCGCTAATGGGATAGATGTCATTATACATCACTGGCGTAGTGCTACCCGTGCGCACCACAGGAATGAGGTTCGCCCCCACACCGATGAACAAACCACTTTTTGCCTTAGCAATATCTTTCCACTCAATATCAGGCTTACTAAAGAGATTGGCATATTCAAGAGGCTGTTTGTCCGTTTTGTCAGGTTCGAGATAGCGCATAGGTTCAGACCGGGGCGCAAATGATTGTAGTAACTCCTCATCACTCTCTGCACCATATCCTATCAGGGCGCACCACACCAACACGCCACATACCCAAATTTTTCTCACAGCCTAGCCTCGTCCGAAAATTTCTAGCATTATAGCAAACTTGCAAAAAAAAATTAAGAATATGCTACACTTTCGCTTCGTATTTTACTACCAAAGGTTTTGTGATGAATGCACCCACTATCAGCAAAAAAATCCTCTCTATTGTGGGCAAAACCAACGCCCAATACAACCTAATCCAAGAAGGTGATAAGGTGCTTTTAGGTTTGAGCGGAGGCAAAGATTCTATACTGCTTGCTACGATTTTAGCACATATGCGCGCACACGCACCCTTTAAGTTTGAGGTTAAGGCAGTAACCGTGGATTATGGACGCGGTGGCGAATATGAATATATATTCGAATATTGTAAAGAGCTAAATATCCCATATGAGCTTTATCGCACCGATATTTATAAGATACTAGAAGAGCATAAACGCGAAGGGAGCGTGTATTGTAGCTTTTGTTCGCGTATGCGTAGAGGTGCGCTCTATACCAAGGCACTTGAGGGAGGGTTTAATAAACTTGCTCTAGCCCATCATCTTGATGATGCTGCCGAGAGTTTTTTTATGAATCTTACCTATAATGGTGCTTTGCGTTCAATGCCACCGCGTTACAGGGCGCAAAATGGCTTGGGCGTGATTAGACCACTTATCTTTGTGCGTGAGAGACAAATCATTGATTTTATCACACACAACAACATCTATATCGCACCAGATTGCAACTGCCCTATAAACTGGCTAGATGACGACAAACGCCCCTTTGCACGCGCCAACACCAAAGAATTTCTTGCGCAATTAGAATCTAAAAATCCCGATTTTTTTAAATCTCTCAAAAACGCCTTTACGCATTTACATACTAATAGTTTCTGTGATGAGCGATTTTTGGATTCTATTATTTGATGCAATTTGCCATTGGCAAATTGGTATCGCTCACAGAGACTAAATCTCTGTTCGCTCCGCTTCGCGTTCATACCGCATAAACTCTTTTTCTAACAACTATATGTCGTGAGAAATTCAAATGGGTGTGGGCGTCCCTCCCATGGCCAAATTTCTGTCTCAAATTTATATTGTTTGTAAGTTTGGATAAATTCCTCACTAAAGACATCGCCCTCTTTGAGATATGCCTTATCCACGAGCATTTCCTCGATTGCGTGACGCAATGTATGTGGAAGCTGCTTGATACCCTTTTCGCGAATCTCATCGAGACTTAGCTCAAAAAGATTGATTTCCATTGGTTTTCCCGGATCACTTTTTTGTTTAATCCCATCAATCCCTGCCATCAAAAGTGCCGCAAACGCAAGGTAGGGATTACTAGAACTATCTGGGAATCTAAACTCCATTCGCTTTGCCTTTTCGCCACTATTGTATGGGATACGGATACTTGCGCTACGATTTTGTGCCGAATATGTGAGAATGCTTGGTGCTTCAAAACCGGGAATAAGACGTTTGTAAGAATTGGTGCTTGCATTGGTAAAAGCCGCTAAAGCCCTTGCGTGTTTAAGCACACCACCTAAAAAATGCAGCGCCACTTCACTCAATCCCTCATACATATCGCCGGCAAAGAGGTTTTTGCCTCCTTTCCAAATACTGATATGTGTGTGCATACCACTTCCATTGTCATTATACAGAGGCTTTGGCATAAAGGTTGCGGTTTTGCCATTGAGATGAGCGACCATTTTAACGACATATTTAAATTTTTGCACATTATCTGCTGCTTCAAGCATATCACCAAACCTCACACCAATCTCTCCCTGCCCTTGCGCGACTTCATGATGCACGACAAAAGTTTCTAAACCCACTTGATTGAGCACTTTGACCATTTCTGCACGAATATCCACCATAGAATCCACCGGTGCCACAGGGAAATACCCACCCTGCGTGCCCGGACGATGCCCGATATTGACACCCTCAAATTCCTTACTGCGATTCCACTCGCCCTCTTCGGTATCAATCTCGTAATATTGGCAATTTACCGAATCTTTAATCTTGATAGAATCAAAGACAAAAAACTCATTTTCTGGTCCAAAGTATGCCACATCACCGATACCAGAATCTTTGAGATACTTCATAGCTCTCTTTACAATACTTCTAGGGCATTTCTCATAAGGTTGATTTTTGTAGATGTCCCACACATCGCAAAACACTACCATTGTGGTATCAGCAGTAAATGGATCGATAAAATACCGCACCGGATCGGGAATAAGCATCATATCGGATTTATTCACAGGTTGCCACGCTGGGATAGAGCTACCATCAAAAGGAATGCCATTAAAACTCTCTTCGTTAATGGAATTTGCACTAAAAGAGAGATGATGCCACACACCTTTGATATCCGTAAATCGAAAATCTATAAATTCCACCTCGTGCATTTTGCATTCATCAAAAAACTTTGCCACTGCCTGTTTATCAATCTGGATTTTATTCATTATGGATTCCTTAATACATAGAGATAAAACTACTGCCGAGGGCAATTATATGCTTTTAGAGCTTAAAATTCTCATAAACACCTCGGGTTAGTTGGTATGTTAGAATCTAAAACCACCAACGACATTATGGAATCTAAACAATCTCAAGGACTAGATTCAAGCAGTGTATGTGTGCGAAGCGGAGCAAGTGGAAGTGTAGCTAATATCAGTGCTATCTGCCATAAGACACCAATACAACAACCCTAGCACACGCTAAGATTTGTTGCAAGCCCACCAAGTGAGGTTTCTTTATATTTATAATTCATATCTTTGCCCGTTTCATACATAGTTCTGATGACATCATCAAGCTCTACCTTGGGTGTGCTTTTGCGAGTCATAGCCATTCTAGCTGCCGAAATAGCCTTAATTGCCCCAAAGGCATTTCTCTCTATACAAGGGATTTGCACAAGTCCTGCCACAGGATCGCAAGTTAGACCCAAATGATGTTCCATAGCCATTTCAGCTGCATTACAAGCCTTGTGCGCGTCAGCTCCTAGCACGGTAGCCATAGCACCAGCTGCCATAGAGCTTGCAGAGCCTATCTCTGCTTGGCAACCAGCCTCTGCACCGCTTATGCTAGCATTTTTTTTGTAAAACGAACCTATCAGCATAGCAGTGAGTAAGAAATCAACAACCATATCATCGCTAAAACCTGTCGTATGATTTTTAAGATAAAGCATCACGGCAGGCACTACCCCACAAGCTCCGTTTGTAGGAGCAGTTACCACCTTTGCACCGCCACCATTTTCTTCAGCCACGGCTATGGCATACAGTGAGATGAAGTCTATTATGCCGATAGGATCGGTGCTTAAATGCACTCTTTGAGAAAGTGTTTTAGCCCTTCTTTTGAGATGAAGTTTGCCGGGCAAAAACTCTTCCTTCGTATGAATGCCATTGTAATACACCTCTTGCATCGTTTCAAAAATTTCTAGACAATAGCTCCTTACCTCTTCTTTTGTGTTAAACTGAAGCTCATAGTTATATGAAAGCTGGGCTAGATTCCAGCCATTTTCATCGCAAAGCCGCAAAGCCTCTGTTGCATTTGGTATGGATATTGCTAGTTTCCGTGCCTTGGGCTTTTCTTTGCCTAGTTTTTCTTTTTCGAGTTCCGCTTCGGTTTTTACAAATCCACCCCCAACGCTGTAATAAACCTCCCTGTAAATTCTCTCATCATTTGCATCAAACACAGAGATTTTGAGTGCATTTTCGTGCAATGGCAAAAAGTCCTTTGAAAAAATCAAGTCCTTTTCATAGTCAAAATCAAGATCTTTTTTGCCACACAAATTTAACTTTTTATCATCAAAAACTTGTCTTAAAACTGCTTCTTGTAAATCAGGGCTTAGGTTTCTAGCTTTTAAGTCATTCAAGCCCCACAAAATAGCCTTATCTGTCAAATGCCCCTTGCCCGTTAAAGATAAAGAACCATAAAGAACTATCTCTATCCTAGCTATATTCTCAAGCAATTTCTCCACTTTCTTGCAAAACAAATTCCCAGCAAGCATCGGTCCTAGCGTATGAGATGATGATGGTCCTACACCTATCTTAAAGATATTCAAATTTGACATAGCCTCTCCTTATAAAAGTTATAAAAGCTTGTTTATCGCAGCTGAAATAGCTATGAGTCCCATTATGACTATAAAGGTATCAAAAAGCGGTTTTTTATACTTTTTGAGCACATCAAATTTGTAAATACAATAAGTTGGCATTAGGAATAAAAGTATGGCTAAAACGGGTCCTCCTATGCTTTCTATTATCCCTATAACACTAGGATTTGCATACGCCACATACCAAGCTATCAAGAAAGTTATCGTAGCGGTGATTCTATTTGCCACCTTGCCTTGAATCTTTCCTTTACTCGCCTTGTATAAAATCCCATTAAGCCCTTCTTGAGAACCAAGATAATGCCCCAAAAAGCTTTTAGACATAGCTATCAATGCTATGATAGGTGCTAAAAAGGCTAAAAAGCCAGATTCAGGAAAGCGAGTGGATATATAGTCTAAGATATTTACATTTTGGTCTTTAGCAGCTTGAAAATCAGCAGGCGTAAGACAAAGTGCGCAAGAAAAGACAAAGAAAAATACAACTACTATCATAAGAATTATCGCCTTGCTTATGATGTTTGATGAGACTTTTTCGGCTTCATCATTAAATTCTCTTTTACAAGAACAAGCCAGAGATGATATGATGGGCGAGTGGTTAAAGGCAAAGACCATCACAGGTATAACTAGCCAAAGAGTAAGCCAAAAATTCGAAGTGCCAACTACTGCAAAATCAACATTTGTAAAAAGGGCTGAATTCCAGTAAGGTATAAGCATCAAAGCAATCACTACAAGCACCGCTATAAAAGGGAAAACAAGCACCGACATAACCTTAGTTACAAGCACTTCACCAAGTGTCGAAAAAAGCATAACTAAGCTAACTATTATAAATGATACCAAGAGTCTGCTTGGTTCTTCAAAGCCTAATTGGTGTATCCAAAAGTTTATGAAAGTGGTAGTTAGATTCGCACTATAAACAAGGAGTATAGGCAATATCGCAAAGAAGTAAAGCACGGTAACCGCAAATCCACCGCCTGCCCCAAAATATGTCTCTGACACAAAGGTTATATCATCGCTTGGATTTTTAGAGCCTAAGACAAATCTGCAAAGTCCTCTATGAGCTAGATAAACCATAGGATAGGCTAGAACCAAGATAACAAGTAGGGGCAAAAGTCCTCCCATACCAGCATTGATAGGCAAAAAAAGTACTCCGGCACCTATGGCAGTGCCAAACAATGACAGAATCCAACGAGTATTGTAAGCATTCATAAGCTCTCCTCCTCAAATTTGATTTACTGGTGTGAATTATAACATAACCTAAGCACCCTTGGGGATAGTAAAAACTGACCAAAACTCCATTATGAGAAGTTTTTACACAATATGAAAACTTTTTGCACGATGTGATATAAACCTGTC
>DXIN01000008.1 GCA_019112865.1 Candidatus Helicobacter avicola | reverse complement strand
TTTTTTTGCTTAAAGCACTAACAAAATTTTCTCATATTCTCTCCTTTGGCTCAAAATCCACATTTAGAGATTTATATCGTTGCCTATCATATTTATATACTTCCCAAACAAAAGATAATGTCGCAAGAAGTGTGGGTTCTTTAAAATTATCATTTTTAGCCATTTCAATTCTTTTATGAATTTCAGCTTCTTTATATGCAAAATAGTCTTTACAAAAGTCCTCACTATGTTCTCTTGTATGACGACAGATTCCAAAACCTATTGTTTGTTCTTTTTAGATACAGACTTTTAAGTTCCCAAAAACCTCTCCATAAGCACGAGGGAGTTTGACATTTGCTAAAATTGAGGAGTTTTTGTGCAATATCATAACTATAATAGATTACAAAATGGTTTTAGCACACAAAATATCAATTTATAGGAAATATTAATGCTATAATCTAGAGCAATTTTTACTTAAGGAATAGATTATGAGCAACGATAGGTATGGCAAGACATTTAGCAATAAAACAATTTCGCGCACACCGCAATGGATTGACACACAGATTCACAACGCCAAGCACAAAGCCACACGATTTCTTACAAAAGAAAAACACCATCTCACACAATGCCCGATATGCGGAAGTGCGAAAGTCAAAGATTTCACACAAATCTATGGTTTTGTCTATAAAGAATGTCAAGAATGCTTTGATGTATTTTTGCAAAATCCACTGAAAGATTTGGCACAGCTTTATACCAATGATGGAGAAGAAAGCTCGTTTGAATGTTATCTAACCGATGAGATTTTTACAAAACGACTAGAAAGTATTGCAAGACCCAAAGTTGAGTTTATCCACACACTTGCCAAAGACAAAATATCAAACAAAATATGGCTTGATATAGGCAGCGGAGGTGGCGAAAACCTCCTAGCAGCAAAAGAGTTGGGTTATGAGATATTGGGCTTTGAATCTGATACAAAAGCCCTAAATTTTTCAAACCAAAAACTTGGTGGAGAATATGTCAAATCGGGATTTTTAAATATCAATGATTGTGAAAAATCACTCTTAGATTCTATACATCAAGCTGATATAATCACATTTTTTAACACCTTAGAGCATTTAGAAAATCCAAAGCAAGTTTTTACATTCTTTGGTAACGTGATGAAGCAAGATTCTTTGCTAGTTATTGAAGTTCCCCGCCACCCATCGCTCGCAAGCTATACTAATGCTATGTCTCCACATAGAGTCTATAGACACTTAATCCCTCCCTATCATCTTAATATCTTTAGCGAACAAGCCCTAGAGATAATGTATAAGGGGGGGGGGTATAGTAGCATAGGAAAATGGTGCTATGGACAAGGCTTTATGGACATAATCCACGCATTTGAAAACTTTCACACACTTGATTTGTATGAAAAGCTCTGCGTGGCACAAAATGAGATTCAAGTCGCGATTGATAAAAGTGGGTTAGCAGATTTTATATTGCTTGTCTTACAAAAAGACTAAATATGTGCAAATTCAGAGGGTTGCACTCCCTCTACGCCACTTCTCCGCTTAAAGAGCCACCATGGGCTTTGGTAATCCGCACACGCACTATCTCGCCAATCTCCCCCACAAAACCCACAATCCTAATAAGCCGATTATGATCACTGCGCCCTTCGCTCCAGCCCTCTTGTGCGTGATGATTTTCTACGAGCACCTCGACAACTTTACCAATCTCACATTGAGAATTTTTGGCAAGGATTTCTTTGTGGAGATTCTGTAACCTCGCTAACCGCTCCTTTGCGACTTCTGAATCCACCAACAAATGAGATTCTATCTCATACGCGCTCGTGTGTGGTCTAGGCGAGTAGATGAAGCTATACATCGTATCAAACTCCACTTCCCGCACCACTTCAAGCGTATCCTCAAAGTCCGCCTCACTCTCACCCGGAAAACCAACGATAATATCCGTGCCAATCCCCACATCTACCACACCCTCACGCGCACAAAACTCACGCAATCTCGCCACACGCTCGAGATACCACTCCTTGCTATACCCTCTCCTCATCGCTTTTAGAATCCTGCTCGAACCGCTTTGGAGCGGGATATGGATAGATTTGCAAATCTTTTTATTGCGTGCAAACTCCGCCAAAAACTCATCATTCATATGCAGTGGGTGAGGCGAGGTGAAGCGCAATCGCCTAATTCCCTCAATCTCGCTTAGATTTCGCAATAGCATAGTAAAATCCACGCGCTCGTGTGGCACAGAAAACCGCACACCATAGTTATTGACATTTTGCCCTAGAAGCAGCAGTTCTTTGACCCCTTGTGCAGCAAGCTTGCGCGCTTCATTGAGTAGCAAATCTTGAGGGATAGAAATCTCCTTGCCTCGTGTAAAAGGCACGATACAATAGCTACATTTTTTATCACAGCCAATAGAGATATTTAGCAACGCCTTAATCCCCATAGTCTGCGGCGAGGCAAACACATATGTGCTATCATCATAGTCTATATCCACTTCCACAGCTTTGGGCTGACGCAAAACCTGTGTAATCTTAGAAGTATTGCGCGCACCAAGCACGAAATCCACATGGGGCGATTTTTTAATGATTTGTGCGCCTAGATGACTAGCTGTGCAGCCACACACACCAATTTTTGCACCATTTTTTTTGTGCATGGCAAACTGCCCGATTTCACTAAATAGCTTTCTTTCGGGTTTCTCACGCACCGAGCAGGTATTGATAAGTATCAAATCTGCTTCTTTGGGATTGTCTGTGAGTTTATAACTCTCTTTTTGTGCAAGTTCGGCGATGATATGCTCTGAATCTCGCTCATTCATCGCACATCCGAGTGTTTGGATATAGAGTTTTTTGGTCATTTAGAATCTAGATGATGTGGATTTCGTAGATATAGTTGTGTTCATCAAGCCCATAGCGCACTTCATTGAGTTGCACGCGATAGCCAGCTTTTTGTATCGTGTTTTGGGCTTTTTGCATATCCTTGTGAGTGTTTTGCCCATCGAAGTAAAATATATGTCTATTTTCCTCTTTGTATTGTCGCAGCACCTCATCTATTGAGATTTTTGCTTCATTTTTCTTGTTTTGTAAATTTGTCTTAGCAATCTTTAGCTCCATAATTACCTCCTATTTCTCTGACACAAACTAAAGGCGCAAGTATAGCAAAATTACGATAATTTTGTAACTTTTAAGCTAATTTTTATTACAATGCCTCCGCTTCAGACTTCACAGACGCAACCAAACCCCAAACCAAACTCGGAGGCAGTAAGATAGATGGAAAAAATCCTAGATATTATAGATATGATAGCGTATGAAAAGGGCATAGAGCCAGACATCGTGTGCAACATCGTAAAAGATGGACTTATCAAACTTGCCCAAGAAGAAATCAACCCTGATTATGAATATTTTGTCGAGCAAGATCCCAAAAACCGCACGCTTAGATTGTTTTATAAAATCATCGTGTGTGCCGATGATGACAAACGCCTACAAGAAGACAATTTCGGTGTAGTCGCACTCTCAAAAGTGCGTCAAGAAGCCCAAAATATGGAGCAAGATATTAATATAGGCGATACACTCGAATACGAGCTTAGTCTAGATTCTATGAAACGTGGGGCGATAAACAAACTTTTTGTAACTCTTGAGATAAATTTGCAACGACAAATTGAGGAGCAGCTACTTAGTAGCCTCAAAGCCAAGCTCAACAAAATAGTCTCTGGTGTAGTTGTAGGAGTAGATAAAGACGAAAATACTTTTGTAGAAATCAATGGTATCCGCGCCCTCCTAGCCAAAAAAAATCGTATCAAAGGCGAACAATTCAAGGTAGGGC
>DXIN01000007.1 GCA_019112865.1 Candidatus Helicobacter avicola | reverse complement strand
AAGGTGCAAAGCAGACAATCACCGAGCAAAAACCTGCTATGCTTATTAGTATCTATCATCAAGCAAGTGATTTTTTTGAGATTAAACCAATGATAGAATCTTGGAATCTAGGCTATAGATTTAAGGTTGTGCAGCCAAGTGCCGCTACACACACCACTCATTGACACCGTGCTGTTATGTGAGATAGTTTCCTAGATTCAATACCCAGCAAGCCAAGCACAGAATCTAAAGGAGATTCAGAATCTGCCACTTTATAGAATCTTGACAGGGCTTGCCACAGAAATTCTAGGATTCTGTAATACCATCTTCTAGCACCTCGTGCGCTCATCGCGCTCCTTCTCTTGCTCTTTATACAGCACGGCACAACCCTTAGCAAGCTCACGAATTTGTAAAATGTAGTTTTGTCTCTGTGCCACCGAAATTGCCTTGCGTGCATCAAGGACATTGAAAAAATGACTCGCAAGCATTGTGTAGTCATATGCCGGGAGTGGGAGCTGCGCCTCTAAGCAATGTGTCGCCTCCTCTTTTGCCTGCTCAAAAAACCTAAAGAGTTTCTCCACATCGGCAACTTCAAAGTGGTATTTACTAAACTCATACTCGCCCTCTTTATGCACATCACGATAATACACGCTCTGCCCTTGTGAATCCTTGCCCCACAAAATATCAAACACATTTTCCACACCCTGTATATACATCGCCAATCTCTCCACGCCATAGGTGATTTCCACAGCCACAGGCTCACACGGCAACCCACCTACTTGCTGAAAATATGTAAATTGCGTAACCTCCATACCATCGAGCCACACTTCCCAACCAAGCCCCCAAGCACCGAGTGTTGGGGATTCCCAATTATCCTCGACAAAACGCACATCATGCTTACGCAAACTAAGCCCCAAAGCCTCCAAACTACGCAAATATAACTCTTGAATGTTATTAGGGTTTGGCTTGATAAGCACTTGAAACTGATAGTAGCTCCCTAGGCGATTTGGATTTTCTCCATAACGCCCATCTGTGGGGCGCCTAGAGGGTGCGACATATGCTACACTCCATGGCTTAGAATCTAAACTCCGCAATAGCGTAAAAGGGTGGAATGTCCCAGCTCCTGCTGGAATATCATAGGGTTGGACGATGAGGCAACCCTGCTCTTTCCAAAACTCCTGTAACGCAAGTAAGATGTCCGAAAAACTACGCATACTCTTCTCCTTTGTTGTGTAAAAATACCATTTTTCCAAGCTCAAAACCGCTATATTGCGCCACCACACTACATTTGACTTTAAAAAGCAAAAAAAGATTAGCCCTCTTGTGGGATTCTAGGCACTCATAATTTCCCATACCCTTTGCCACGATGACATCAGCACAATCAAACATCGCTTGTATGTCAGTGGGTGCGTCCGCATAGATAAAGCCCGGACTTGCCATATGAGAGCTTCGCACATCACACAGAGTGTGAATCTCCGCACACAATGGGTGCGAAAGATCAGAGAGGGTAATATCGTTAATAATAGGTTTGCCACGCACAAGATATATACTCTCAATCTGTGGATAAGACTTCTTTATAGCTCTAAGTAGCACAAGATCAAAGAGGTTTTCCCCCGCATTATCCGCGATATAGAGCAAACTCTTAGCATTTTTTAGTCCTTGCTCAAACGCCTCTATATCAAAATGCGCAAATGCAAGATTAGCAAAATCAAAGTCAGATTCAAAGCTAAAGTGAGTTTGTGAGCCATAATCAATCACATTCCCTAACGCTGCAACCTTGACACAATCAGATATGGTGCTTGTGGGGATATTTGCAGTAGCAAGGATACGAGCGGCAGATTCTATGCTATGAATCTTGATGTTCTTATACGGGTCAGGGTCATTAAGAGTTTTTGCGAGATTCTCATAAATCGCAATGGCAGCTTTTGGCGGGGGCAAGGCAATACCTGCCTCTGCACTATCCCTATCTATCGTAAGCGAGAGGCGATTGATGATAGCTTTGGTTTGGGAGAGAATCTCATCATAAGTTGTGCTTGAGTGCGAAGACTCTAAGGTGTGCAAAAAATTGTGAATCTGTGTGTAAAGGCACTCAAGACAAGTGTGGGTGAGATTCATAAACTACTTACTGCCCTCTGCCATATTAGAGACTTTCCCCCACATTAGGCGATATTTACGTTTCATAAACTCCACTTCCTCACGCGCACTCTGAAGTTCTGCGCGCAACACCTCCATAGTTTTTTTGTCATCATCATACACTTCTTGCATTGAAACAAGCGCATCTTTGAGGAAAGCATTTTCATTTTTAAACGCACTGATAGTTTCGTCTTTGCTCGCAATGACCTTATCGTGCAAACTCAAAATCGTAGCAATGGTTTTTTCCACAAATACAGGACTTAGCTCCTTTCCATGTATGTCGGCATTGACGAGATTGTTTTCCACGCGTTTGATAAGCGCAGAAGTCCCACTGCTGGCGTCAATCATCACATTTTCACCTTCTTTTTTGCTCACAATCCCACCAGATTCTATAAGCTCCAACACGCGTTCTCTCTCAAGCCCAGAGAGTTTGACAAACTCATCAAGACTTATCCAAGTCGCAGAGGCGCTAGAAGTCGCGGGAAGGTTACTAGAATCTTGGGCTTTATTTGTATCGTTTGTCTCTTGCATTAATCAATCCTTACCTCAATCTCTGAAGAATCTAATTCCACTTTTTTGGCTTTCATCATTCTATCTTGCACAAGCTTACCTGCTAGTTCGTCATTTTTAAGACTTAAAATCTGTATGGCAAGATACGCAGCGTTGATCGCTCCAGCTTTGCCAATCGTTACGGTTGCCACGGGCATCGAACTAGGCATCTGCACCGTAGAAAGCAGTGAATCTAACCCATCAAGCGCACCTCCACCTAATGGCACGCCGATAACAGGCTTACAAGTTTGTGCTGCCACTGCTCCTGCCAAATGCGCTGCCATACCTGCCGCTGCGATAAAGACCTGTGCGCCACGACTTTGTGCGTCTTTAATGTATTCTTTAGTGCGCTCTGGGGAACGATGTGCTGATGAAACAATCATCTCATAAGGCACATCAAACTTTTTAAACACCTCGGCACACTCGCTCATCACACTAAAATCGCTCTTACTCCCCATAACGATGCTGACAAAATCCACCACCAACCCCTTAAAATTTTATAGAATCTAACAAAGTCTTGAAGTCTAGCACAAAAAACTTTAAGCAATGCTTGCCAATGTTTGCTAGGTAGTTTTACCCAAGCAAATGCAATTCCTTTCAGGATTTTAAGGCATAACTTAAGAAACATACGATACAATCGCCCTCGTTTTTTCATAAAACAATTCCACACATACCAATCCTTAAAAAGGTTGCGAGTTTTCGCTAATGGGTATGGAGGCAAAACCACAATATCACAAGGAGAACCTATGGTAACAATGAAAGACTTACTCGAATGCGGTGTGCATTTCGGACATCAGACAAGACGTTGGAATCCAAAAATGAAGCGATTTATTTTTGGTGTGCGCAAAAATATCCACATCATCGACTTACAAAAGACTTTGCGCTATTTCAAATACACCTACAACATCATCAAAGACACAGCAGCTGAAGGCAAAACGATTATGTTTGTTGGGACAAAGAAGCAAGCGAGCGAGACAATCAAGCAATATGCCGAAAGCATCAATGTTCCTTATGTGAATTATCGTTGGCTTGGCGGTATGCTCACAAACTTTAGCACTATCAAAAAATCTGTGCGAAAACTCGAAATCATTGAGCAAATGGAAGAAAGTGGGCAAATCGATCTTTTAACAAAAAAAGAAAAGCTTATGCTCCAACGCAAAAAAGACAAACTCACCAAATACCTCGGTGGTGTGCGTCATATGAAAAAAGCTCCTGATATGATTTTTGTCGTTGATGTAGTCAAAGAAAAAATTGCGGTGGCAGAGGCACACAGACTTGGAATCCCTGTAGTCGCACCACTTGATACAAACTGCGATCCAGACAATGTGGATTATCCGATCCCGGGCAATGACGATGCGATTCGATCAATCCAGCTTTTCTGCAAGGAAGTAACCGAAGCAATCTTAGAAGGTCGCAATGAAAACAAAGATGCAGAAACACAAGAGCTAGAGCCACAAGCTCCAGCCACAGAAGCAGAGACACAAGAAGTGCTTGAGGAAATCAAGCAAGAGCAAGGAGAATAAGATGGATATTTCAGCACAATTAGTAAAACAACTCCGAGAAATGACTGATGCGGGAATGATGGACTGCAAAAAGGCATTGGTCGAGGTGGGTGGCGATATCCAAAAAGCAGTGGAATACCTCCGCGAAAAGGGCTTGAGCAAGGCAGCCAAAAAAGCTGATAGAGTCGCAAGTGAGGGGGTTGTGAGCGTGGAAGTAGCAAGCGATTTTTCTAAGGCTTCGTTGCTAGAGATTAACTCCGAGACAGACTTCGTAGCAAAAAATGACAATTTCAAAGACCTCGTAGCAAAGAGTTCTAAGCTTGTATTTGATCACGAAATCAGTGATGTGAGCGCGCTTAATAGCATTCAAGTAGAAGGCGCGAAATTTGAGGAATATCTCCAACAAAATATCGCAAAAATTGGCGAAAATATCGTCATCAGACGCCTTGAAAGCATCAAAGTCGAGGGAAATGCCATTGTCAATGGCTATGTGCATTCTAATGGACGCGTTGGTGTGCTCATCGCAATGAGATTTAAAAATGCAAACTCCAAGACCCCAGCCGCAGAGCTTGCTAGAAGCTTTTGTATGCACGCAGCAGCGATGAAACCACAAGTGTTAAGCTACCATGAGCTAGATTCAGAATTTATCCAAAAAGAAAAGGTAGCACTCATCGCAGAACTTACCAAAGAAAACGAAGAGTTTAAGCGACTTGGTAAGCCACTGCACAAGATTCCAGAGTATGTCAGTCGCAGTGAGCTTACAGAGGCAGTGCTAGAATCTACCAAGAAAAAACTCCAAGATGACCTCAAAGCACAGGGCAAACCAGAGCAGATTTGGGACAAAATCATTCCGGGACAAATGGAACGATTTATTTCTGATAATACGCTTATTGACCAACGTCTCACGCTTTTAGGGCAGTTTTTTGTGATGGACGACAAAAAGACGATCGCACAAGTGCTTGAAGCTAAGTCCAGAGAGCTTGGTGATGAACTAGAAATCATCAAATATGTGCGCTTTGAACTCGGCGAGGGCATTGAGAAAAAAGTGGAGGATTTCGCCGCTGAAGTTGCTGCACAAATGCAATAAAACTAAACCTTGCCCCCTAAGTTTAAGGGTTGTGTCCTCCTTGCGCAACCCTTTTCTTCTGATCTTTGAGACTTTGTGTGTCTTAAGCAATCACTTAAAACCCTCCAAATTCCGCATAAATACCTCTAGCTTTGAATCCACAATAGCATTTTGAAACAAGATTGGGCGGATTTTGGAAGGGATTTTAGCAAGGCGGTATTGTTCTTTACAACATTTGGGCATTGGGATTGTAGGCACAGCTCTTGCCACAAATATAAAGTCTGTGTTTGAATCTACCACATAATTTTGTGCGATATGGCAACAAAAACCAGATTTTACAAGCTCCTCTCGCTGTTTAGCACTCATCACATATCCCAGTCGCTTCAGTGCATAATCCACCCCATAACAATCACACAATACCCCATCTGCACGCTCTATCGCAAGCCGCCTCATCACAAACACACTAGGCAGCACCTTATGAATCTGCGGAAACAATCCCTCGCTCTCTTGCTCTAAGATTCTAAAGCTCCTCCTCACGCCTTGTGTGAATCTAGGCATCAGCGCACGCACCACATTATGACGAAAAAAATTGCGCACAAAACGCGTATCAGCATTGCTACTATCCTCAAAAAATGTATATTTGTGTGTATGCAGATACTCATAAATCTCCTCGCGACTACTCTCAATCAAAGGACGGATTATACGAATCCCTCTCCATTGGCTTATCCCTCGCAATCCACCTAAGCCCAAAATCCCACTTCCTTTGCAAAGCTGCATCAAAAACCACTCTAGTCTATCATCTAGCTGATGCGCCATCACGACATTATGATAGCCACGTTCCTCACACACTCGTGTGAAAAACTCATAACGCACATTGCGTGCAGTGTGCTCAAAGTTCGTCGCAATCGTGGGTGCAGTGTGGATAAAAAGCTCTTTGCCATAGCGTGCGCACAGCTCCTTAGCATACGCGATTTCGCGCTCTCGCTCTGGACGCACACCATAATCCACCATCGCCACATCAAAAGCAATGCCCGCCTCAAGGAGCAAAAAAAACAATGCACTAGAATCCACCCCACCAGAAAATGCCAACAGATTCTGCTTTAAGCGCATTTCCTCCAAATACAAAAGCTGCATTATCGGAGGCTAAGAGAACCTAAAGAGATAACTTTGCTAATGAGCGAATCTTGAAACTGCTCTAAGTAGCTATCGACTTTGCTTTTTTTCAGCCACACTACCTCGCCCACATTTGCCCTCTCTTTGAGAATCTCCGTGGCATCGTGCAGGCTACCTATCCTATCAATGAGTCCTAGCTCCAATGCTGCCTTTGCACTAAAGATTTTCCCCTGTGCAAACGCCTGTGAATCTTGAGTGAGCTTCTCACCCCTTGCTTGCTTCACATCATTGATAAACATCGCATATTGTTCACCCAAAAGATTATCCAAAAACTCCCGTTCTTGCTCACTCCATTGGCGAGACATCGTGCCTACTTCTTTGTATGTGCCTTTTTTAAGCACTTGTTCCTGTATGCCTAGATTTTCCAAAAGTTGCGCGATATTATATCCACTAAAAATCACGCCAATAGAGCCAATGAGCGCACCGCGATTTGCGATAATCTCACTAGCATACATACCCGCATAGTAGCTCCCACTCGCCATAGAACCTTGCACATACGCCACCACTGGCAAATCCTTACCAAGTTCTTTGAGCATATCGGCTACCTCTATGCTCGCACTCACGCTCCCACCCGGTGAATCTATCACGAGCAATACACCCTGAATGCTTGGGTTTTTCTTAATATTTTGAATCTGGGATTCTATGGAATTTGTAGAAAAAATAGGCGTATTGAGATAGATCTTAGCGAGATTTGGCTTCTCCACCTCTGTATCTTGCATACTCCCAAACACGAACAACACAATGAGTATCAACACAAGTGCTTTAAAGTTGGTATTAACAAAGCTAATACACTTCCCTAAAAATCGTAAAATCCTCATTTATGCCCCTTTACTTCTCGCATATGCGGATTTAACATATTTTGTGGTTTAAAAATCTCATCAAGTTCCTCTTTGCTAAGAAGTTTGTGCTCTAGGGTCAAATCATACACACTTTTACCCGTTTGCAAAGCCTCTTTGGCAATTTTGGCAGAATTTTCATAGCCGATGTAGGGATTTAGGGCTGTTACGATACCGATACTATGAAATACAAAATCCCTGCATACTTCCTCATTTGCGGTAATACCATCGACACATTTTTGCGCGAGCGTGATACACGCGCGCTTCATTCGCACGATAGAATTAAACAAACTATACGCGATGACTGGCTCAAAGACATTAAGCTGGAGTTGTCCTGCCTCGGAAGCAAGGGTGATAGTGATGTCATTGCCAATCACACTAAAACACACTTGATTGACGACTTCGGGGATCACGGGATTGACTTTGCCCGGCATTATCGAGCTACCGGGTTGCATTTTGGGGAGGTTTATTTCATTTAGCCCTGCACGCGGTCCAGAGCTTAGCAGTCGCAAGTCATTACAAATTTTAGAAATCTTTGTCGCCACACGTTTTAGCACACCACTTACCTGCACATACGCCCCGGTGTCTTGAGTGGCTTCTATGAGGTCAGTTGCGGTAACAAATGGACGATTGGTAACTTCTTGGAGCTTTTTCTCGACAATCTTTGGATAATCCGGGTGAGAATTAATCCCTGTGCCGATAGCCGTCCCTCCGAGATTAATCTCACGCACGAGATCTTGGGCTTCTTTGACGCGTTGCATATCCTCACCAAGCATCACAGCAAAAGTCTGAAACTCCTGCCCTAGCGTCATAGGCACTGCATCTTGGAGCTGTGTGCGCCCCATTTTAAGAATATGAGCGAATTCTTTGGCTTTAGATTCAAAAGAAGCTTTGAGAATCTGCATAGATTCTATAAGATCAAACAAACGCTCATAGAGTGCCAAACGCAATGCGGTGGGGTAAGCATCATTTGTGGATTGGGAGAGATTGACATGATCGTTTGGGTGGCAATACTCATACTCGCCTTTCTTATGCCCCATATACTCAAGCGCGACATTTGCCACCACTTCATTGACATTCATATTAGTGCTTGTGCCTGCACCACCTTGTATCATATCCACGACAAATTGATCCAAAAAATCGCCTGCAATGATTCTATCGCACGCATACACAATCGCATTTTTGATGTTTTCATCAAGGAGATTGAGCTCAAAATTTGCTAGTGCAACAGCCTTTTTGACTTGTGCTAGAGCCTTGACAAACACAGGAAAATTGCTTAATCGCTCTTTTGTAATATCAAAATTCTCCATTGCTCTAAATGTCTGAATCCCATAATACACATCATCTGAAATCTCTAATTCACCAATAAAGTCATGCTCTTTTCGTGTTTTCATTACCACACTCCTTAAGTTTTGTCTTTGTAAGAGTATAGCACATTTAAAAGAATAACGAGGTAAAAAGAAGGGGGACTTAAGGACTATCTGTCCTTAAGTTTTAGCTCTGTGATGAGCTTTATATAACGCTCATATTGTGTGCGTTTAAGGTAGTTTAGAAGAGATTTTCTCTGTCCTACAAGTTTCAATAGTCCCAAACGACTCGAGTGATCTTTTGGATTTGCCTTGAGATGTGCTGTCAAGTCCGCAATTCTCTGCGTCAAAAGCGCGACCTGCACCTCCGAAGAACCTGTATCCTTACTATCACGAGCAAATTTCGCAATAATCTCTTGTTTTTTCGCCATATCTAAAGCCATTAACGACCTCCTAAATGGTAATGTAATAAAAGCGCGTATTCTACAATAAAAGCCTAAAAGAATCAAGAATCTTTCAGGCTTTTCTCTTAGTGTAGATCCCTCCAAATTTTTCTTTTCCACAAGAATGCCAACACGCTCAAGATACCAAAGAAGATGATGACATACACCCCAAGACTCTCGCGTTCATGCTTTTTAGAATCTCCAATAGATTCTAAATACGCAATCACGCGTTCTTGAGATTCTTCTGTAAGCCCCACGCGTGGCATAGAAAGACCATTAGGCATTACACCAAGTTCTTTTGCAAGATTGCTATAATCATCAGCTTCTTGCCAATCACTCTTAGTCGTATTCTCTGGCAATGAACCTTGTTTAGCGATGATAGCTTGCTTGATGGCATTGTAAGAAACTTTTTGTGGATCATTGATAAAGCCTTCGAGATAATGCTCACCCTTACTTCTAATCATCATAGAGAGATCGGGTGCCTCTGCACCAAGATAGCCTTGAATATTCTTCCTCTTAGCCTCATTAGCCTCTAGCTTTTCTTTTGTTTTTGGCTCATCGTATTTAATACTATGGCATCGGCTACACGCATCAACAAAGACCGCTTTATTTGTGAGTTGTGTCTCTAGGTTTGCTAGTGCTGCTTCTTTTTGAGAATCTGACAATGCGCTCTTCTCAAGTGCCTCTTTTTTGGCAGTGTATTCATCAGAATACAGCACATTATGCTTGAGGCTTGTAGCACCAATAGATTTCAAAAATGCCACCATATCTGCGACATCTTGCTTATCCCCTTCGTATGAAGTCATAGGAAAAGGATTTTCATCGCTAAATTTATGCCCAAGCTTAGTAGCTTTCACAGGATTCACAATCAAAGTCGCAAGAAAATTCTCATCATACAATGCCCCTGCTGTCGAAAGATCGGGGGTAGTAATCTCTCCTTTGCCACCGGGGAATGAAACCACACCATTATCGATTCCTATCGCCTTGATGTTGTGGCATATTGCGCAGTTTGTCTCTACAAGCTCCTTACCCCTTTGTGCATCTGCCTTAGACAAATCCACACGTTCTAAATCCTGAAAAGCAAAATCACTAGGAGCTGCTTTTGGGTGGAATACAGAATGTGCCAAAGGCTCTACACCCCAATAAAGAACGCCCACAATTACAACAACAATTGCTAAAATCTTAATTTCTCTCATAGCAAGCACTCCTTATTTTTTTCTTTCCATTATGGTTACTACTGGCAAGGCGACAAACACCCATATCAAGAAGCCCAATGCCGCAACAAGCCCAATTTGGTTATTGATACCCTCTGGTGGCAATTTACCAAAAATTGTAAGCACAATCAAATCTATGATAAGCACCCAAAACCAAATCATAAACAACGGACGTTTATGTGCAGGAGCTACCACAGGACTTCTGTCAAGCCAAGGCAAAAACAAAAACGCTACTTGTGCGATACCAAATGCAATAAGCCCCACATCTGCGCTAAAGAAAAAGCCCCTAAGCACTTCATAGCTCCACAAGAAATACCACTCCGGATAAATGTGTGCTGGGGTTTTCATATTGTTTGCAGGCTCGAAATTAATCGGATCCATAGCAAAATTAAAGTGATAGCACACAAGATAGAAAAAGAGCATCATAAATACACTTACGACAAAAATATCTTTGCTCAAGAAATCAGGCCAAAAACTGATAACCTTTGCTTCCTTTTTCTTGCCCTCTTCATATTTTTTAGCCTCTGCTTCAAAATCTATCTCTTCACCATCTTCGTTATTGACATGAGGCACTCTAAGTGTGTAGAAGTGCAACGCAATGAGTGTCAAAATCACAATAGGAAGCAGGCATACATGTAGCATAAAAAACCTTGTCAAGGTAGAATCTGCAATCACAAAGTTTCCTCGCACCCACTCAACCAAATCTGGTCCAATGCCCGGAATAGCACTTGGCAAATTCGTAATCACCGCAGCCGCCCAAAAGCTCATCTGCCCCCACGGAAGCATATAGCCACTAAATGCCTCTGCAGAAAAGACCACAAATAACAACATACCACCAATCCAAATTACCTCTCTACCGCGTTTATAAGAGCCATAATACACAGCCACAAACATATGGATATAAATAATCAAAAACACCATACTCGCTGCTACTGCATGGATATGTCGCCATAGCCAACCAAACGCAACCTCACGCATAATCGTGTCATTCACACTATCAAATGCAAGTTTTGTATCTGGCTTATAATACATAAGCAAGAAAAACCCGCTCACGACAAGCAATGTAAAAAGTGTCAGTAAAATCACACCCATCGCCCACAAAAAGTTAATATTTTTGGGAACCCAATACTTTGTCGCCAAAACCTCTATCAATTTCTTGATAGCAATGCGTTGGTCAAGCCAATCTACGATCCCATTTGCTTTCTTCACTTCCATATCCTACTCCTTCCCTTATGCCTTTTTGAGTGCTTGATATTCAGCACCTTCTTCACCTAGCACCATTTTCATTCCATCAATCTTAAATGGAGGTATCTCCATAGGTCGCGGTGGCGGTGTGCCGGGTTGATTGACACCAGAAGCATCAAAACGCCCACCATGACACGCACACAAAAAGCCTTGTGTTTTCTCATCAAAACCAGGGATACACCCCAAATGCGTGCATATTTGAATCCCAACCGTATAAAGAGCTCCATTGACTTCAAAATCCCTACCTTCTACCTTTGGGCTACCACTCTGTTTTTTGAGGATATATACTGGCTTACCTCTCCATTCCACCGTGCTTAGCTGCCCTTCTTGAAGCCCGCTTAGATCCACCGTGGTAAAACCAGCAGATACCACGCTTGGCAACGGATCCCAAGATCGCTTCATTGCATACAATGAGGCTACTGCACCCACTGCCGCAACACCCCCTAATGCCATACCAAGAAAGTCTCGTCTTTTGACATTTTCAGACATCGTATCTCCTTCCATAACTCAAGTTTGTGTTTATACTAGAGAGTAAAAAACCTCTTATGGTAAGAAAAAGTAACTTAAATTTTTATTATTTTTGCTAAAATCTGCTATGCTTTCTCGTTGCGATTGTAAATTTTTATCTCTATGTTGAAGGACCAAATTTATGAATCTACACACACAAATTGACACTCTACACAAACAGCTAGACTATGAAGTGCATCAAAGAGGCTTTAGCAAAGTTGTAGTAGGCTTAAGTGGGGGCGTGGATTCTGCTGTGGTGGCAAAACTTTGCGCCAATGTCTTTGGGCATAATCTCCACACGCTTTTGCTCCCATCTTCTAACTCTAATCCCACACATCTAAAAGACGCCACAAACTTTGCCAAAACCCACAATATCGCCTACACGATTGCTCCCATAGCAGAATTTGAAGAGATATTTAGCAGACAAAACACTCTTTTCCCCCCGCTAGATTCACAGCAAAAAATGCGTATTGGGAATTTTTGCGCACGTATGCGTATGATATATCTCTATGATTTTGCTGCTACACACAAAGCACTTGTGATAGGCACGAGCAACAAAAGCGAGATTATGCTTGGCTATGGCACGCTATATGGGGATTTGGCGTGTGCAATTAACCCCATAGGCAACCTCTACAAAACCGAGGTTTTTTCACTTGCCAAAGCCCTTAAAATCCCTCAAGCTATTATTGACAAAAAACCAAGTGCGGATTTGTTTGAAAACCAAAGCGATGAAGCAGATTTGGGCTACTCTTATGCACAAATTGACCCATTTTTACAAGCCTTGCAATCCACACTTAGTGCCCAAAACCTCTGCCTCACAGACCTTAGTCTCGCTGACACAGCTATCATAAATTCTCTAAGAGATTCACTCTTGGCACAAGGTTTTGAATCTAGCTTCACAGATTCACTTTTGCATAGAATCTTTATGAATACTTTTAAGGCAAAAATGCCTACAATTCTCACGCCCAAATAATCCCAAAAGGAAAAACTATGCGCTTTATAGATTCATACTTTTATAATCCCTCTTTGCTGCAAAAACTCCTTAGTTTCGCGCTACTCCCCATTTCGTTACTTTATGCTATAAGTGCGACTTTGCGTAGAAAATGTGCGCGTTATTATGATTTTGGAATACCCATCATAAGCGTTGGTAATCTCATCGTAGGTGGCAGTGGCAAAACGCCTTTTATTATCGAAATAGCAAGATTCTATCCACAGAGTGCAGTTATCTTGCGTGGCTACAAACGCCAGAGCAAAGGACTTGTAGTCGTCAGCCACAATGGCAAGATTCTCTGCACGCAACCACAAGCAGGAGATGAAGCCTATCTGCTCGCCAAAAACCTGCCAGATGCTAGTGTCATCGTCTCTAAAAATCGCAAAGAAGCAATCCAAAAAGCCAAAGAGTTAGGCGCGCAATGTATCTTTTTAGACGATGGGTTTAGATTCCATTTTAAAAAACTCAATATTTTGTTGCAACCAAAACTCCAGCCATACTTTCCATTTTTGCTCCCAAGTGGTATGTATCGAGAAATGCCCTATCTTTACAAATACGCAGATTTGCTTGTGCGTGAAGGAGAGGATTATACACGCGAAGTCTTTGTAGAGAATCCAACGCCTAGAATGCTCCTCCTTACTGCAATTGCAAATCCTGCAAGGCTTGATGAGTTTTTGCCCTCTGTGGTGGGTAAAATCACACTCCAAGATCATAGTAGTTTTGATGAGCCAACCCTGCGGAAATATATGCAATCATACAACGCAACAAGCCTACTCGTAACTTCCAAAGACGAGGTCAAACTCGAAAATATGGGCTTTACACTTAGTGTGCTGCGTCTGCGCCTCCATATACAACCATACATCAGCAAATGCATAGATTCTTACATCACTACTGCAAAATCCTAATGTTTCTAAAAGCCTGTTTTAGAATCTAAGATTGTTGAGATTCTATTATTTTATTGCAAGTTTGCTATGCAAACTTGTTATCGCTCGTGGAGAGTGAATCTCCACTCACTCCGCTTCGCGAGCATACATTGTCAGAATCTAGTCCTTGAGATTGTCTAGATTCTATAATGTCGCTGGTTACTTCGGATTCTATCTTTTCATTGCAAGAAGTGCGCTTTGTGTATCGCTCGTGGGGAATGAATCCAGCCTTGCTCCGCTTCGCGACTTTTGCATTGTCAAAATCTAAGGCTTTGGATTACTTAGATTCTATATTATCGCTAGTGGCTTTAGATTCTATAATCTCCCAAACTATCTTGCTAAAGAGTTCTGTGCCTTCCAAAGCTAACAAATCCCTTGCGTTTTCTAAGACATAGCACTGCTTGTAGGGTGCATTTATGTTCTCAAAATATTGTTGTGCCACTGCGCTTACTCCTTGATAATCCTGCCCTCCCAAAACAAAATACATAGGCACTTCAAAATCTAGGAAATCCCTCGTATCATATTGTGCGAGCGTTGCAACCAAATGCCTATTGACCCTCCATGCACCCAAAGCTACTAAGACATCTCTCCAGCTAAATACAGGACTATGCTTCATCACAGCAAAAAGCCCTTTGGCATTACTATCTTTCAACCCTATACTTCCTATTTTAGCTTGGAGAGCGCGAAATTTTGCAATAAGCCTATAAGCGTTTGTATCTGACAAAATCTCCGGATAGCCCTCAAGTCTCTTGAGAGCTTTAAGAATCTTTGATTGGTGTTTTTTATCTGAAATATTTTGGAGTAGCTCCATATTGTGCCGATACGCTATCTTTTCACTTTCTTGAAAACACACTACCTGTGCAATTCCCACATAGGCACACACACTTTTTGGATAATGTTTGATATATTCCAACCCTAGCAAACTCCCCCAGCTATGTCCCATAAGCACAATACGCGCAAAATTATATTTGATTTTTAGGTATTCTATACTCTGCCTTAGATCTTCTAACAGCACTTCTAAACTTAAGCTACAAGCTCTTGAGTGATTGGCTATCTGTGTTTTGCCACAGCCTCTTTGGTCATAGCATACAAAATGATATTTTCTTGATTTAGGCAATATCGCATAGAGATAGTGCGCGATGCTATTTCCAGGACCACCATGCAAAAACAAGACGACATTATCAGCCTCTGGCACAGGATAATGCAAAAAATACTGCTTGATGCCATTGATATAAATGTATTCTTGGACAAATGCGCTCACAACCTTCTCCTAATGCGTAATTCTCGCCCCATTATAAAACAAAAAAAAAAAAAACGCTTAAAGCAAATAGACTCTGTAAGGCTTGGAGGCGAAGCTTATGCAATTATCAAAGCTACTTCAGTAATGGTTGGCATTGAAGAGTTTAGAATCCTTCACTTAGTGGTGGATTTGTCTTATCCAAATACCCTTCATCTACAAGCATTTCTACGATTTCTTTAAAAATTGGGGCGGCAGTGCGTCCGCCATAGTAATCATTTTGGATATGAGATTCAAAGACTACCACCCCGATTGTGTAAGTGCGCTTGCTATCTTTGGCAAACCCAAAGAATGAGCCATTGTATTGGTCAATATACTCACCATTTCTAGCGATCTTTGCCGTGCCTGTCTTGCCTCCTACAATCACATTTTCTACTAATGCAGGCTTGCCCGTGCCTCTTTGCACCACTTGTATCAAAAGATCTTCTATTTTGTGAGCAACGTTTGGCGAGAGAATCTCAATAGGTGCAGGGGTTGGGAGATTATATTTTTGTGAATCTTTGGCACTAAGATATTGTGTGATACGCGGAGTAAGCAGCAATCCACCATTGCTAAAACTCGCATACGCACGCATAAGCTGCATAAAAGTTGTCTGCAATCCATAACCATAGCTTATCGTCGCCTTTGTCGCCTCCTCGATATTGAGACGACGCACACTAGGGATTGTGCCACGTTTTTCATAAGGCAAATCAATCCCACTAAGTTCAGAAAACCCAAAGGCTCTAAGTGCCGTATGAAGTTCTTTGGAAGTGAGGACGGCGACGAGTTTGACCATACCAATATTACTAGATCGGAGCAAAATATCCTCTGGAGTGCCTTTGGCTAAGATACTACTATCGCGTATTGTGTAATTGCGTATCTTATAGACACCTCCTTCTAAATCAATCACTTGCGTGGGATCAATCCTGTTTTTTTCAAGCAAAATCGCATAAATAATAGGCTTAATCGTGCTACCAGGCTCATAAACACGCTCTAGCGCGCTAAGGTTTAGCGATGAATAGTCCTTAATGTCGCGCAAAGTGCCGGGATTAAATCTGTTAGAAGTTGCTAGTGCCAAAAATCGCCCACTACGAGAATCCATAACTCCAGCGATGACTTCTTGGACATTGTAACGTGCCTTTGCTCTATCAAGAATCCCCTCGAGCTTATGTTGCACGCGTAGCGGAATACTTAATGTTACATCAAAACCATCTTGACGCATTTTTTTGATTGCTTCCTTGTCGATGATGACATTAAAGCCCACATCGCGTTTGCCCACAATCTCTCCATCTTGCTTGGAAGCAAGAATATCGTTGTAGTATTTCTCTACACCCTTTAGTCCATACACCCGCGTAATACCATCAATCTCACCCTTTTTGACATAGCCCAAGAGCGGCTCTAACAAACTTTTATAAGGATAGGTGCGATTATTGCCACTGACTTCTATGCTAAGTCCTTGCTTGGGGATTACTACACCCTTAGCATTTTCGTATTCCCTAAACACATCATAACGCAACAAAATGAGATTGAGTTTTTTGAGATTGGTTGCCACGCTATTATTGAGCTTATATGAGAGCACAACATTGCCTTGAGCGAGGAATTTAGCCTCAATTTGATTTTTTGGAATCCCACTATAAATGGAAAAAAGATTGATAAAAAGCTCTTTTTTATCTGGATCGATACTTTGGGTATTGATACTTGCCTTGTAGAGATTGGAGCTAGAGGCGACTTCAAAACCATCAAGGCTAAAGATCGAGCCTCTTAAAGCGGTATCGATTTTGGTGCTTTGGAGTGTGGGAATCTTGCGCGGCGTTGCGATTTTGAGATAAACAATTGTGAGAAAAATAATAAAACAGACAAGAAGAATAATAAAAATACTTAAAATAACAGAGACTCTTTTGTTTTCCATAGCCAAAGCACAACTTTAATGTAAAAAATTACACTTGTGTGCGCAAAATCTCTTTATAAGCGTTAATAGCCTTATTACGAACTTCTAGCATCACTTTCATACTATTTTCAGCCTTTGAAATTGCAATAGCAGCTTGGTGTAAGTCTTTGATTTGCCCTGTCGCCATATCGGCTAGAGCTTTTTCGGAAGTCTGCTGCTGGGTATTGACGGCATCAATGGTATTTGTGAGTGTTTGGGCAAAGTCAAGCCCGTCCTTTGTGGTAGGAAGTGGTGTGCCCGTCTTGGTGGCACTAGGATTCATATCGGGCTTGATAATATCACTTCTAATCACACCAAATTGACTTATTTCAGCCATTTCTCTCTCCTAAATTATGCTTGAAACATACTAATAGCATTACTTGCCATATTTTTTGCACTCTGAAATGCACTTACATTGGCTTGGTAAGCTCTCGTTGCTTCTATCAAATCGGCCATTTCCACTACTGGATTAACATTTGGATACGCCACATAACCTTCAGAATTCGCATCTGGGTGGCTTGGGTCGTATTTCATAAGTGGCTGGCGATCATCACGCACGATTTTATGAATATACACACTCATTATAGCAGGTTTTGGTTCTTTTCCAAAATCCCCCTCATCTAAGGGGTCTTCATAACGCAACTGATTATTGTCTTTTCCCAAACGCTCATTGAGAATCTTATTAAAATCAAACGCACGAAACACCACCTCACGCCTACGATAAGGTCCGCCCTCATCGGTGCGCGTAGTGTTGGCATTGGCGATGTTTGAAGAAATAATATTGGTGCGCACTCTTTGGGCTGAAAGCCCATAACCACTAATATCAAAACTTGACAAAAACGACATATCCTAATCCTTATATATTTTTTCCAGAATCTAGCGCATAGCTAAAAATCCCTTTGTGGCGTCTAAGCGCACTTGTAAGGGCTTGATACATTACGCTATTTTTTCCCATTTCGCTTGTTTCTACATCTAAATCCACGCTATTGCCGTCATTGCGCGCAAGATGTCCATCACGCAAAAACATATCCGCCTTGTCTTGCTCACTGCGTTTGCTATCCATATGCAAAGGTGAGGTTTTGAGCATCGGTAATTCTCTGTCAATATGTTTTTTAAACACTTTATTGCTTTCCCTAGCAAGATATTGCTCGAAGTTAATATCCTTAGGGCGATAAAATGGTGTATCGACATTGGCGATATTTGAAGAAATCAGATCTTGACGCAATGAACGATAATCTAACGCCTTATATACGAGCGGATACACTATCGATGTATCTTTGAGTGCTTCCATCATTTACTTTCCTTAGTATGAGATTTCCCATAAGTTTAAGCAATTTTTATACCAAATACACGACACAAATCGACAAAACTAAAACAATTACTGCTCAATTTTGCTTTTACCCAATGCTAATCTTCCCTTTTTGTGTCCTCACTAGCCCCGATTCTTTTAGCTCCCTTAACACCCTAGAGAGCGATTCTGGGCTGGTGTTTAGCCTCTGGGCAATTTGTCTTTGGGTGAGGTTGGGCAATTCGTGTTTGTGCAATGCTAGAAATTCCTTCACTCTTTCTTTGAGGCTTTGAGAAGTGCGTGAGATGTGGGATTCTAAGATTCTAATCTTTTGACAAAGCGAGGCAATAAATGAGAGGCAAAACTCCGCATTTCCCACACACTGCCTTTTAAAAACCTCCAAACTAATCTCTAAAATCTCACATTCTCCCACGCACACCGCACTTGCAGGATAAGCGAGCCCCAAGAAACTAGGCATTTCAGCAATAAAGCTTGGTGCGCAAATCTGGTGCAAAGTCGCCTCTTGCGTATTATTAGTCTTATAAATTCTCACCTTGCCCTTTAAAAGCACCAAAAGCGTCTTTGGCACTTCACCTTCAAAAAACAAAATCTCTGCATCATTATAGAATCTCTTATGCCCCATACCATAGAGCATTTTAAACAAATCTTGCATACAAAATCCTAGAAATTTTTGGCGAAGTATAGCAAAACTTAACGGGGGTCAAGGATTATATTTATAAGATTTGTTATCATTACTTTTAGAAATTCGGCTTGCACGCAATCTTTAAATGAGTGCGGCGGCTCGGTTTGGTCACTACCGCTTAGGTAGCTCCCTGCACCTCGCCTTGCACAGCATTTAAATCTTACGCACAAAACGAAGTTTCTTTAGTAATCCTAGAATTTCCGAGGGCAAGCTCTGATAAGATTTGCAAGCAGATTCAGAATCTAAGAAAGCTTTAGATTCTAAGCAATTACAGAATCTACCATCTTTATAGAATCTCATCAAGGCTTGCCCGGGCATTCTAAGATTTGAGATGAGAAATGTGGGTTGCAAGCAAAAGTGCGAGGGCGCATACTTAGGCGTATGTAACCGAAGCACTTTTGTGCCGCTCCCGCATTTATCGCTCAAAGCTGAATGCCCTACATACTTGAATCAAAAGGAGAATATTATGGACACTCTCTACCCCTATTTTCTACTACTCCACCTCATCTGTGCGATTATTTTTCTAGGCTTTATCTTTGCTGATGTGGTGCTACTCACGCCCATTAGGAAGATTCTAGGCGATGAGTTTGCCGATAAGATGTGGAGTGTGATTAGCAAAAGAGGTGGCAAGATTATGCCGCTTTGTTTGCTACTTTTGGTGCTTAGCGGTGGGGCGATGATAAGTCGCTACATCGGAAGTGATGTGGGATATTTTAGCACAAGTTTGCAGCAGTTTTTGGTGCTAAAGGCATTTTTAGCCCTGCTCATCGTGCTTGCCGTCATCACTTCACTGACTTTTCACTATATCCTCAAAAAACCCAACCCTTTGGCGAAAATCATTCACCCTCTAGCCCTAGTGCTTGGGTTTTTTATCGTTATTTTGGCAAAATTTGCATTTTATTTTTAAGGAGATTGCAATGAAATATGAAACAATTTGCATTGAAGGTATTGACAAGCTTATGGACATCTTTTATGCAAGGATTCGTGTGGATAAAAATGGGCTTGGAGACATCTTTAATAATGCTGTTGGGACAAGCGATGCGCAGTGGGAGGCACATAAGAAAAAGATTGCTAATTTTTGGCAGGGAATGCTGCTGGGAATTGGAGACTATCAAGGGCAGCCACTCAAAGCACACTTAGACTTGCCTCGCTTCCCTAGGGAGTTTTTTGATATTTGGCTGGGACTATTTGAGGAGAGTTTGCACCAAGTCTTTAGTGATGAAATCGCCACGCAGATTCTCCAAAGGGCAGAGATGATAGCAGGGAGATTCCAATATATGCTTTATGAAAGCGGGCATTAGACAGAGGCAACACGGATTGTTTATAGAATCTCAAATGCTCTGCTTCCTAGCAAGGAGTGATGCATTCCTTGCTTATTACTCGCAGATTTCTTACACTTACACTCTTTCCCACACAACCTTGCTTTGTCTGCAATATCCCCCTATCACAATTTAACCACAAAGCCTATTCTACTCTACAACCTCAAACTAAACCTGCTCTCACTAAGTTTTGGGCTAAGATTCTCTACTAAAATTTCCAAATCCCCTTGACTTAGAGTAGCTCTCATCATTTATAATTACACTATTACACGCATTAAGGAATGCAAATGCAATACACAACACTTAATAACGGAATACAAATGCCCTTACTAGGCTTTGGCACTTATGGGGTTAATCGAGTCGATACGCTTTTAGCGGCGATAGATTGTGGATACCGTCTCTTTGATACTGCCCAGATGTATGGCAATGAAAAAGAAGTGGGCATAGCGATACGCGAGGCTATTACAAAGCGGGGCATAAAACGCGAGGAGTTTTTTATCACTACAAAACTCTCAAGTAATATGAGCTTTGAGGGAGCAAAAAAAGGCATAGAATCTAGTCTAAAAGCCCTAGATTTAGGCTATATCGACTTGCTTTTAATCCACGAGCCTTACGCACAGGCAAAGGATATGTATAGGGCTATGCAGGAAGCCTACAAAGAGGGCAAAATCAAAGCGCTTGGTATCTCTAGCTTTACTCCAAAAGTCTTTAGCGAGTTTATGAAGTCCTGCGAGGTGCTACCAGCAGTCAATCAGTGCGAGACGCATATTTACTATCAGCAAAGGGCGTTAATAGAGGCGATGAAGCCCTATAAGACAATCTTAGAATCTTGGAGTCCTTTTGTGGCGGGCAAAAGTGGCTTTTTTGATAATCCTATCCTAGTGCAAATCGCTCAAAAATACAACAAAAACGTGGCACAAGTTGCCTTGCGATTCTTGGTGCAACAAGGCATCGTAGCTATTCCTAAGGCTTCTAATCCCAAGCATATGCAAGAAAATATTGCTATCTTTGATTTTTCTTTAAGTGTAGCGGATATGAAAGCTATCAGGAGCTTAGATACAAACAAAACGCAATTTAGTTGGGGGTATTAAGAGAGTTAATAAATACTTATATTTATTAGCTTTAATCTTATAAGCTATTTTAAACATCAAAATCTTGCTTAAGATTTTTAAAATCCTCATAAGAATCAAGTGGCAGTATATCTATGCTGTAAGTTTTAGAATCTAGCTTTGTAATAATCACGGAATCAAAGCCTAGATTCTCAAGTCTTTCATAAGTAGCTAACTCGCCTTCTTTAAGTCTTAAAACCTTTCTTAAAAGCCAAGTGCTTAAGGCTGTGTTTGGATTACTCATTAAAGCTTTTGAATTATCTTGACAAAGCTTAACACATAGCTTTTCATCACTAGGTGTGATAAGTGTAAAAGGCGTATCACGGCTTGGAAAAAAGCTAGGATAATTTTTGTGGATAAACATAGGCACAGGGATATACACTTCGCCATAGCTTCGTTTTCTACCTCCTGCGTTCCATTGATTGAGTCCACTTTTTTCAGGCACATTTTTATAGCCTCGTATATCTCTATACAAAGGCAGGACAACATAATCCACCCCTGCGACTTTAGATTCTGCTTTTTTAGAATCCGCTAGCTTTTCTTGTAAGCTTAAAAGTAGTTCAAAAGGATTTTGTAGTATCTGTATATCAATGCTAGAATGCTTCTTTGGGATATAAAATTTTCTTTGCAAAACAGATTTAGAGCGGTTAAAGTAGTATTCATTTTGAGAGTCTTTAAAGATTAAAGATTTTTCGTTACCTTTGATATTTTTTATAGTATCAAGCTTTATTTCCGTATAATCTGTCTCAAAAAATACTAGTTTATTTTTCTGTCTTGCTACAATGTGATAAATAGAGTCTTTAATGCCATAGATATTTTTAGCATTTTGTATCCTTTCATTGCGCAAATTTGCTAAAGCATAGGCTAAATCTTTATCTTGTAAATTTTTAAGTTTTGGTGCTAGTTTGTTAAATTCTGCAATTTTTTCAATACTAGAATCCTTTTCGCAAACAAAGGTTTTAAGCCCTATGCCAAGAGTGTTTATTTGTGCATCAAAGGCAGTATCAGAGCGACTAAGATTTTTTGCACTAAAACAATCACAAAAAAGATTTTCCATTACGCGGTAATGCAAAAATGGAATTTCATTCTCGTTAAAAAGTCTTGAAAGACTAGAAATTATTTGTATAGATTCTGTGTATTTGAGATTTTTTTCTGAATCTAATTTAAAAAAATCCATTACAAAACCTTAAAAATCTCTTGTGCAATTTTTTTCACAAGCGGTAAAGTTATGGAATTTCCAGCTTGAATATAAAGCTTTGAATTTGGCAAATTTGGGAGTTTAAAGCTTTTAGGATAACCTTGAAAATTAAAGCATTCTCTAGGTGTTAGCCTTCTAATTCCAAAATCATCTTTGATTATTGGCACATTATGTCCACCTGTTCCCATATTTGCAGTAAGAGTTGGGCAAAGATTAGATTTATTTTCTCGCACATAGATTCTTCTAAGCTGATATATTGTGTCTTTTTTTACGACTTCTTTTTTAAGCCATTCATAATATTTACTTTTAGGCGTATAGTAAAAAATATCATCTTGTTTTTTAGAATCTAGGCAGTGATGAATAGTTTTTGTAAGTTTTACAGGCTTTGGAAAAGTGAATTTGTCGTGATTTTTTACCTTAGATTCTAAAAAAGCTACTATGAAAATTCGCTCTCTATTCTGTGGGATATTTGCGTGAGTGGAGGAGTTTAAGACACTATCATACACCACATAACCAAGAGATTCTAAGGTATTTTTAATAATGTTAAATGTGCGAGTTTTGTCGTGATTTTTGAGATTTTTGACATTTTCTAAAAACAAAACTTTTGGCTTGTGTTTTTTGGCAATCTTTGCTATCTCAAAGAAAAGTGTGCCTCTTGTATCCTCAAAGCCTTTTTGATACCCAGCTATGCTAAAGGCTTGACAAGGAAATCCAGCACATAAAATATCAAAATTTTTAGGAATGTGCCTTTGTGTAAAATCTTGTGTAATATCGCCAAAAAGTGGAGTTTGCGAGAAATTTAAGGAGTATGTTTGCGAGGCTTTAGAATCTATCTCACTTGCAAAGAGACATTGTAGATTCTGAATGTGCGAGGTACTTCGCCCCCCCCCATTATTTAAGGTATTTACAGCGTCTTTAAGGGCTAAATGAAATCCTCCAACGCCAGCAAAAAGGTCTATAAAACTTAGATTCTGACTTGTTTGCAAAATTTTCCTTTGTGTTTTTAAGGCAATTATAACACATTTTAAAAAGTAGCTTACAAAGAGTTTTGTTTAAGATATTTTTATAAATCTTTCAAAAACTCCCTTGACTTAGACTAGCTCTCATCTTTTATAATTCCAAATATTAAATTTACAAGGAGCAATTATGGCAATGAAGTTTTTCAAATCGCTTCTTATTGGAGTGTTTATTTTTTCTCTAGGAAGTGCTATGGCGCAGACAAATACAGGCAAATGGGATAAAACCTTTGCCAAAAGTCCTAAGGTAGAGGTGCAAAAGGTAAGCTTTAAAAATCGCTACGGTATTACCTTAGTGGGTGATTTATATATCCCAAAGGATAGCCCTAAAAATGCAAAACTTTCTGCTATCGCTATAAGCGGACCCTTTGGAGCGGTAAAAGAGCAAGCCTCCGGGCTGTATGCACAAACTCTCGCAGAGCAAGGCTTTATCACCCTAGCCTTTGATCCTTCTTTTACCGGTGAGAGTGCTTTGGCAAACAAAGGCTTACCTCAAAATGTCGCCTCACCCGACATTAACACAGAGGATTTTAGCGCAGCGGTGGATTTTTTAGCCAATCACGCAAGGGTAGATTCTAATAAGATAGCTATCTTAGGAATCTGTGGCTTTGGAGGCTTTGCACTCAATGCTGCGGCTATGGATACGCGTATAAAGGCGACGGTAATTTCTACGATGTATGATATGACTCGTGTGAATGCTAATGGCTATAACGATGCGCAAGATAGCAAGGAGGATAGAAAAAAGCTTAAAGAGATTTTGAACGCACAAAGGACAAAGGACTTTAAAAGCGGTAGCTTTGCTAAAGCAGGAGGACTGCCTAATAACTTAAAGGGCGATGAAGCGCAGTTTATCAAAGATTATTTTAACTACTATAAAAACAAGGACAGAGGCTTTCATACTCGCTCGATAAATTCCACAGGCGGCTGGAATCTCACCTCCTCACTATCGCTTATCAATATGCCTATCTTAGCTTATGCTGATGAGATAGATTCAGCAGTTTTGCTTATCCACGGCGAAAAGGCACATAGCAGGTATTTTAGCGAAGATGCCTTTAAAAAGCTAAGGGGCAAAAACAAAGAGCTTTTGATAGTTAAAGACGCTAATCATGTGGATTTGTATGATAATGTAGAAAAAATCCCTTTTGCAAAAATGACGGAGTTTTTTAAGGAGAATCTGAAGTGAGGGCAAATATGCTTTTAAAGGCATTATGCCTTTGCTTTTTCTTTACAGATTTACTAAGTTTGGATTTGCAAAAAGGAAGAAGTATGAGTCTTGCTATGCAGATTATAAGTGTGCAGCAAAATAAGCAGATTTTGTATATCACTCTAGAGGATAATAGTGCTTCAAAGGACTTTATAGCACAGCTTCCTTTAGAGCTAGAATTTAGCGACTATGCAAACAAAGAAAAGATAGCACATTTGCCTAAGGCTTTAAGTGTAAAGAATACACCGGGATATGAGCCACAAATTGGCGATTTTTTCTACTTCTCTCCTTGGGGCAATGTGGGAATCTTCTATGACAAACAGCCGCCCTTTGAGGGGCTTGTGTATCTTGGCAAGATTGTAGATAGTGGAAAGAGCGATGGAGTAGAGATTCTAAAAAATATTAAGGGCGATTTTAGGGTGAAAATCACAAAGTAGAGAGGCAAAAATGCGAAAAATTTTATTAATTTTCATCATAGGAGTGAGTATGGTTTTAGCACAAGAAAACAAAGAACCTCTAGTCAAAATCTCTGAAATCCTTATAGACTGCCAATATCTCGAGGAATATAAAAGCATTTTGCAAGAGGAGAGCAAGCAAAGCGTGAAGAGTGAGAGCGGAGTTTTGATTCTCTATGCTATGCAGCATGAGGAGAATCCTTGCAAGTTTAGCATTATGGAGGTGTATAAGGATAAGCAAAGTTATGATTCCCATATCGCAAGCCCACACTTTCAACGCTACAAGCAAGGCACTTTACATATGGTAAAAGAGCTGAAATTTATCCCGGGCAAAGCACTCAATCCGCAGATGTTTTTGGATAAGAATCTCTAGGCTAGAGAAGCAAAAAAGGCGAGGCTAAAAAATTAAAATTTTTATGCAAATCTCCTTGACTTAGACTAGCTCTAATGCTTTATAATCCCTGCATAGAATCTAAAAAACAAATGTAAGATTCTACAACTACTTTCTAAGGAGTGTGCAATGAAAAAGCACTTATGTATCTTAACAGTTTTAGGAGGACTAGCAATGGCAGATTCACAAAGTATCACAAAAAGCGGTGAGCTTGGCGGTTTTAAGGGTGATTCTAAAATCTTTAGTGGCGATGTGAAGGTTTCTATGATGTTTAAGTCCCAATCTTGGCGAGACTTTGGCGGGGCTTTAGTGGAATTTAGCAAAAACGCTAGGTCTGCGTGGCATACGCATCCAGCAGGACAAACTCTCATCGTTACGCAGGGCGAGATTCTTACCAAAGTTCCCGGACAAAAGGCAGTCATAGCTAAAAAAGGCGATGTGATTTCTTGCCCGCCAAATGTGAGGCATTTTCACGGCGCGACTGATACGAGCAAAGGCGCGCATATTGCTATCACACAAGAAAAGAATGGCAAAAACACAGAGTGGCTAGAGCTTGTGAGCGACACGGAATACAAAGAAGCATTGAGTGAGGCTAAGGGGGAGTAAGCCTTACCTTTTAAGATTTTTAGAATCTAAACATTAAGGAATAAGAATGGTACAAGTTTGGTATATCACGGGGGCAAGTAGTGGGCTGGGCTTAGACTTAGTCAAACACTTGCTAGAAAAAGGCGATAAAGTCGCAGCGACTTCAAGAAATATCGCAAAGCTAGAATCTCTTATCAGCAAAGAAAGCGAGAGTTTTTTGCCCTTAAGCCTTAACTTTAAGGAAAATATAGAAGAAAACATACAGGCAAATTTAGAGACGATAAAGCAGAAATTTTCGCGACTTGATAATGTGGTGAATAACGCTGGATATGGTCTTTTAGGTTTTGTTGAGGAAGTGGGCGTGCAAAGGCTAAAAGAGCAGTTTGAAATTAATGTCTTTGTCCCTTATCTCATTATCCAAAATGCCCTAAAGATTATGCGTCCCCAAAGCATTAGTGAGGGAGGTAATAGCCAAAATATCAAGGCAAGAATCTACAATCTTAGCTCCATTGGCGGATTTAGGGTTTCTAATAATTCCACACCTTATTGTATGAGTAAATTTGCAATCAGTGCCTTAAGTGAGGGATTGATGCTTGATGTGGGAGAATATGGAATCCACACTATTAATGTAATGCCATCGGGATTTCGCACAGAGTTTTTAGGCGGCAATATGAAGCTAGGCGATAATGAGATAGCAGCGTATGATAGTCGCAGGGAAGCATTCTTGCATAATGCAAAAGCTTACAATGGCAAACAAGCAGGCGACCCTAAAGCCTTTGCAAGAATCATCTATGAAACTTCCAGAATGCCCAACCCACCCCTCCATCTCTTTGTGGGCGAAGCCGCATATAGCAACGCTAAAGAAAAGATTGCGTGGCTAGAAAAAGAGATGCAAGGCACGCGGGACTATGCGGGGATAGCGGCAGACTTTAGCGATTCAATAAAAAGTGCTTTTAGCGGCAAGGCTTAAATTAAGAATTTTATAAGGAGCAAGAATGCAAGATACAGATAAAAATACAGAGCAAAACGCTAATTCTCGCAGAATCTTTTTACAAAACACAGGCAAGGTTATAGCTTCTGTGGCGGCTTTAGGTGGGCTTAGCTAAAAGCTCTAAATACCTTAGATATAGTAGGTAAAAGAGTGGGGGATTTAGTAGAAAGTAAAATTATATAGATTATGTTATAATTATTATTTTAAGCGAGATCTTAAGGATTTAAATAATAATGACGCATAATCTTTTCTATGATAAAGCTTTGCAAGTGTCTGCTTTGCTAGATTCACAAAATCTAGCCCTGTGTGAGAGCTCTACAAATGTAGATTCTCACGTAGCAAAGCCCATTCGCTCCCCGCTTTTTTATGTAGGCGACAAATACAAGCTTATGCCCCAGCTACAAAGGCTTTTTCCAAAAAATATCGATGTTTATATCGAAGCATTTGTAGGCGGTGGTAGCTCTTTTTTAAATACAGAAGCTAAAAGGTATGTATTAAACGATAAAAACTCCTATCTCATCGCTTTACATAGATTTTTAAACACTAGCAAACAAGAGGACTTTTTACATATACTCTTTAATCTTATAGAATCTTATAAACTTTCTTTTTCTTTACAAAATAAACTCCCACCACTTAGCTTACGCAAAGAGTATAAAAGACCTATTTTGCTAAATTTAATAAAGAAGCTTATATGAGCTTAAGAGAGGATTTTAACAAAGATAAAAGCGATATGGCTAGGCTGTATCTTTTGCTTATCTATGGCTTTAATCACATGCTAAGATTTAATGCTAAAGGCGAATGCAATCTGCCTGTTGGCAATGTGGATTTTAATAAAAATGTCCTTAAGGCTTTGCGGGATTATTTCAGCTTTGTTAAACAAAAAAAGATTCATTTTTACAATCAAGATTTTAGAGATTTTTTGCAAGATATAGAATCTAGACTAGATTCTAAAAATACCTTTATTTACCTTGACCCGCCCTATCTCATTAGCGGTAGTGAGTATAATAAAGACTGGAGTGAAAGCACAGAAAAAGAACTCTATCAAATTTTAAAAAAGCTTGATTCTTTAGACATTACATGGGGGCTTAGTAATCTTTTAAAACACAAGGGCAGGGAAAATACATTTTTAAAAGACTTTATGCAAGACTATCAAGTCTATGAGATACAGAGTAATTACATAAGCTTTAATGATAATAGTATTAAAAAAGATTCTAAAGAAGTGTATGTAACAAATGCAAGATAGGATAAATATAAGGCAATAAAGAACATAGCAGCAAGGCAAGGAGCGCAAAAAGAAATTCTAAAAAGCTTTATACGATAAAGAAAAGAAATAAAAAAAAGACAAAGCGAAAATCCTATCAATAATGTAAAAATTGCGTTTTTTATGTTAAAATGCTGATAAAATATTGAGAGGGTTTTTACATAAATGCAATTTCTAGGCGAAAAAGAATTTCAAGATACCATATACAAAAATAAAGAGTTACAAAGGGATATTTGTGCAAATTTGGATATTGATTATAATGAATGCGTATTGGATAAAGAGGTAAGGTTTGTAAATGGTATTGTATCTGATTTTGTATTATTTCAAAATGGAAAAATCAGAGCTATTATAGAATGCAAAGGTGGCAAGATTAATGTAACTGACTATGTTAGAGGTATAGGGCAGATATTTCAATACGAATATTTTGCAGAGGAAAATTTATCTATAAAAGATTATAAATTTTATCCATTAAGTGATTTTTATAGTGTATATATT
>DXIN01000042.1 GCA_019112865.1 Candidatus Helicobacter avicola | reverse complement strand
TCACATATTTACTTCGAATGTGTGAATAATACACTAACACTGCGAGCTACCGACTATGAGATAGCTATCCAATCTCAAATCGAAGTGCATACGCAAGAAGAAGGCAAGGCAACAGCAAATGGACGTGATATACTAAATTTTATTAAAAACCTCAAAGAAGGCGACATCACCCTAGAAACGCAAGATGACTTACTTTTCATCAAACAAGGGCGTTCAAAATCTAGTCTCCAAATGTTTAATGTCAATGAATTTCCAAGCTTACCAGAGTTTTCTCAATCCCAACAAATCAACATCGAATCCCACAAATTCCTAAGTTCTATCAAAAAAATCAATTCCACTGCCGAGACAAACAACGCAAAGTTTGAACTTAATGGAGCACTGCTTGATATTAAAGAATATTCTTTTAATTTCGTAGCCACAGACACAAGACGTCTTGCTATCGTCAAATACGACACTCAAGGGATAAACACACTTTCACTTATTATCCCCAAACGCGCTATGAATGAGATTCAAAAACTTTTTGTCGATAACATAGAAATATTCTTTAATACCACATACATCATCATAAAATCCCCAACTTACCTATTCTTTAGCAAAGTTATCAATGGAAAATATCCAGACTATGAAAAAATCATTCCAAAAGAATTTAAAAACACGATTAAGCTTCCAAAAGATAAGTTTATAGAATCTATTAAAATCGTGAGCTCACTCTCTAATAAGATTAAAATCACACTTCATGCCAATGAAATTCTTTTTGAATCTATGAGCGATAGAAATCACAAAGCAAGCACACAGCTTGATATCCAAACAAATATCCAAGAGGAATTTGTCTTTGGTGTGGATTCTAAGTATGTTACAGACTTTTTGGCACAAGTGGATTCGGCAGAATTTACTATCGCACTTAATGAGCAAAACGCTCCTCTTACATTTATGGATAACAACTTTAGCACAATCATTATGCCTATTATTCTATAGTTTTTTGAGATTCACTAAGGAGCCAAAGGAAGTATGCAAGATTATAGCGGAAAGAATATTAAAGTTTTAAAAGGACTTGAAGCCGTCAGAAAACGTCCGGGAATGTATATCGGTGATACTAATGTCGGTGGTTTGCACCATATGGTGTATGAAGTCGTGGATAACTCTATTGATGAGGCAATGGCAGGATTTTGTGATACGATTAAAATCACTCTCACAAACGAAGGTAGTGCTATCATCGAAGATAATGGACGCGGAATCCCCGTAGATATTCACCCCACAGAAAATATCCCAACTGCTACGGTGGTTTTGACAATCCTACACGCTGGTGGGAAGTTTGATCAAGATTCTTATAAGGTTTCTGGTGGTCTGCATGGTGTGGGAGTGTCAGTGGTCAATGCCCTCTCTTCAAAACTCATTATGACAATCAAAAAAAATGGCAATATCTATCGTCAAGAATTTGCCAAAGGCATACCACAAAGCGAACTTGAAATCATTGGAAAGACAAATGAGCAAGGCACGATTATAGAGTTTTTTCCAGATGGCGAGATTATGGAAGTGCTGGAGTTTAGTAGAGAGACATTGGCACGGAGATTCAAAGAAATTGCGTATTTGAACAAAAATATCACCATCACATTTTTTGACGAACGAAATGGAATGGAAGAAGTTTATCATTTTGAGGGAGGGCTTTCACAATTTGTCCAAGACCTCAATCATAAACCTCTAGTTTCCCAAATCATTACTTTTGAAACAACTGATCAAGATGTAGAGGTAGAGATTGCGCTAGCCTATAATGACGGCTATGACGAAAAAGTTTTAAGCTTTGTGAATAATATCCGCACACCAGAGGGTGGCACACACGAGGCAGGATTTCGTGCAGGACTTTCACGAGCGATTATGAATTACATCGAGGCAAATGCCAATGCACGCGAGAAAGATTCTAAAGTTACCGGTGATGATGTGCGGGAGGGCTTGGTGGCGATTGTCTCAACAAAAGTCATTGAGCCACAATTTGAAGGACAGACCAAAGGTAAGCTGGGAAGTTCGTTTGTCAAGCCTATCGTCCAAAAGCTCACCTATGAAAAGCTCAATAAATTCTTTGAAGAAAATCCAAATGATGCCAAAGCAATTATGCAAAAGGCGATTATGGCAGCACGAGGACGCGAAGCAGCCAAAAAAGCACGGGATTTAACGCGTAAAAAAGAGAGTTTTTCGGTAGGGACATTGCCCGGGAAACTTGCAGATTGTCAGAGTAAAGATCCAGCTGAATCTGAAATCTATCTTGTAGAAGGGGATTCTGCAGGTGGTAGTGCTAAGCAAGGGCGCGATAGAGGTTATCAGGCGATTTTGCCATTGCGTGGGAAGATACTCAATGTCGAAAAATCGCGCCTTGATAAGATTCTCAAATCCGATGAAATCAAAAATATGATCACAGCTTTTGGGTGTGGGATTGGCGATGAGTTTAATATCGAAAAATTGCGTTATCACAAAATCATCATTATGACGGATGCGGATGTCGATGGTAGCCACATACAGACGCTTTTGATGACTTTTTTTTATCGTTATCTCAAGCCACTTATCCAAAATGGTCATCTCTACATCGCCCAGCCACCACTCTATAGATTCAAAAAAGGCAAAAAAGAAGTCTATCTCAAGGACGAAAAAGCACTAAGTGAGTATCTCATCGAAAATGGGATTGGGAATTTTGAATTTGAGGGCATAGGGAATGTCGAGCTTTTAGAGATTTTAAAGTTTATTTCACATTATCGCTTTGTTTTAAAGGAGCTTGAGAAGCAATATCCAATGATTGAGGCGGTGAAATTCCTTATCCAAAACCCACAGATTCACACTAGTGATTATCAACAACTCTTTAGTGAGCTTGAGAAGTTTTTGCAAACCCAAGAGTGCAATATTTTGAGCAAAGAAATCACCCAGTCCTACTTGCGACTTTATGTTCAAACACGCGTAGGGCTTGTGGAGCTTTTGATTGATGAGAATCTATGGAGTGATAATTTCTTTAAAGAAGGCTTATCAATTTATGAAACCATACAAGATCGTGGTTTAGAATTTTTGAGGGACAAAGACCCTATTACATTGCTAGAGGAGATAGAATCTAGTGCGAAAAAAGATGCCTATATCCAACGATACAAGGGACTAGGAGAGATGAATCCAGAGCAGCTTTGGGAGACGACAATGACTCCGGCTAATAGGACATTGCTTCGCGTGAGTTTAGAAGATGATAGTAGTGCTGATGAAGTTTTTACACTTTTTATGGGTGATGAGGTCGAGCCTCGCAGATTGTATATACAAAACAATGCAAAGAATGTCAAACACCTAGATGTCTAGGTGAGAAGGTGTAGATGAAAACTCTCACAATCATAGATACTTTTGGATTTTTTTTCCGCTCCTTTTATGCTCTCCCACCACTTAAAAATAAAGAAGGCTTCCCTACCGGACTTTTGTTGGGATTTTGCAATCTTTTAAATTCTCTTTATAAAGACAAAAAATGTGATTATATCATCTTCGCACTTGAAGGACAGGGCAAGAATCGCCGTAAGATTCTCGATCCGCGCTACAAACAAAATCGCCAAGAAGTCCCAAAAGATTTGCTTTTGCAGCTTCCCATCGCCATTGAGTGGATTAGCAAAATGGGCTTTGTGAATCTTAGCGTAGATGGTTATGAAGCTGATGATGTGATTGCATCAGCAAGTGTCTTAGCAAGGCAAAAGGACTTAGATGTACGGATTATTAGCCACGATAAAGATCTCTATCAGCTTATAGATTCTCATACCTACATCTACGATCCTATCAAAAAAATCGAGATACGCGAGGAGCAATGCCAAGAGAAGTTTGGTGTGTTGCCTTGCGAATTTATCGACTACCAAAGCCTTGTGGGTGATAGCAGTGATAATGTCTGTGGTGTGAAAGGTGTGGGGGCTAAGAGTGCGCAAAAGCTCATCAAACATTTCAAAAATATAGAATCTCTGTATGCTAGGAGTGATGAGATTGCCCAAGTGCTAACTCCGCGCTTGCAACAAGTTATTGTAGATTCTAAAGATGAGGCATTTCTCTCCAAAGCACTCGTTACCCTAGTGAAAGATATTCCCCTAAATATAGATTTTGCACAATGTGCAATGCCAGAGCAAAACCCACTTTTGCAAATTGTCGATGCACTGCACAAGTATGAGTTTAATGGGATTTTGACAAAGATTCAAGGACCTAAATACAATTCCCTCTCTACTTCTCCAAATTTCAAAAATGCCACTAATCCACCAAAACACCATACAGAATCTACGAGCTTTGTGTATGAATATGAGATGATAGATTCTCAATCTATACTTTTTGCGCTTATAGATTCTATCCCTAAAGATGCTCTTGTAGCCTTTGATACAGAAAGTGATGGACTTGATACTAAAGAGGCAAATATCGTGGGATTTAGCTTTAGTTTTAATAAAACGAAGGGCTATTATGTCCCATTGCAGCATACTTATCTAGGTGTGCAAACCCAGCTAAGTATGCAAGATGCTAAAATCGCTATCCAAAAGCTCTTTACTCACACACTTATAGGGCATAATCTCAAGTTTGATATTGCACTGGTGTATCACAATTTTGGGCTCAAACCCCAAAATGCGATTATTGATACGATGGTTTTAGCGTGGCTTTTAGATAGTGCTAAACCAGTGGGACTTGATAAGCAAATGCTACAATGGTTTGGGCACAAGATGATTGGTTTTGATGAGATTGTGGATAAAAAACAGACTTTTGCGAGTGTTGATATTGCTGTTGCTACACGATATGCTGCCGAAGATGCCGTAGCGACATTTTGTCTGTATGAGCGTTTAAAACAAGAGTTTGAAAAACGCAATCTTGAGCCTATTTTAGAGCTTGCTAGAGAGCTGGAATTTCCCTTTGTCAATGTTTTGGTGCAAATGGAAATGGAGGGGATTAAGATAGATACGTGTTTGTTTGAAGAATACGACAAAAACCTTACAAAGATTCTCAATTCCCTCACACAGCAGATTTATGAGTATGCGGGGGAGAATTTTAATATCAATTCACCCCAACAACTCTCCCAGATTCTCTTTAATAAACTAGGTTTGCAGAGTGGGCGCAGTGTCAAAGGGGGCTTAAGCACTGATGAGCGCACACTAAGCAATATTGCAGATTCTCACCCTATCATTCCGCTTGTGTTAGAGTATCGTGAGATGAATAAACTCAAAAACACCTACATCGAGCCACTTTTAAAATACGCTAATAAAAATGCCCAGCACAAAATTTACACTTCATTTTTGCAGACAGGCACGGTAACAGGACGCCTAAGCTCCAAATCTCCAAATCTCCAAAATATCCCTGTGCGCAGCGAGTATGGGCGCAAGATCCGTGAGGGATTTATCGCAAAAGAGGGTTATAAGCTCATCAGTGTGGATTATTCGCAGATAGAGTTGCGCCTCCTTGCGCATTTTAGCCAAGATTCACACTTAATAGAATCTTTTAAGCAGCAAAAAGACATACATTACGAGACAGCTTTGCGGCTTTTTGGCGAGAGTGAAGCACACAATAAACGTTTCATCGCCAAAACGATTAATTTTGGGCTTATCTATGGTATGGGCGCGCGTAAGCTTAGTGAGACACTTAAAATTACTTTTAAAGAGGCAAAGGCGTATATTGATAGTTATTTCAAACTTTTTCCCACGGTTAAGGATTATCTCAATAATCAAAAAGAATTTTTACTAGAAAATGGCTATACACAGACACTTTTAGGGCGCAGGCGGTATTTTGACTTTAGCGATGCCACAGAATTTATGAAAGCAAACTATATCCGCGAGGGGATAAATTGTATTTTTCAAGGAAGTGCGGCAGACCTCATCAAACTTTGTATGTATAAAATTTACCAACACTACCAAAATAGTGAGCTACAAATGCTTTTGCAAGTTCATGATGAGCTGATTTTCCAAGCTCCAGAATCTCAAATCCAAGAATTTTTGCCCCATATAGAATCTCTTATGAACTCCATCTATACGCTTTTAGTGCCACTTAAATGTAGTGTAAGTGTGGGGGAGAATTGGGCGGATTTGAAATAAATCCTACAAAGATTTACAAAAATGCCGATTTTTAGGACTAAAAACTTTTTGCAAAGGAAGTGCTATGACAAAAGAGATGTTTGATGACGAAAAAGACATAGATATAGATTTGGGTGCCACTGCTACACCACAAGTTGCTGATAAGCAGAATAAAAAAGCCAAAGAAGTGATGCAAAGCCTTGAGATGTTTTTCAAAGAGGAGGAGAGCAGTTACATCACTTATGAAAAAATCGCACAGATTCTAGCTAAAGCCCCAAGTGCTGCACAAGTGCGAAAAATTAGAGAAATGGCAAAAAAGTATAAAAAGGAGTTACTAAGCTCTTCTGAAGCTGCCAAAAAACTCAATATTGAAGATCAAATAAAATCTCAAGAAGAACGCAAAAAGATTGTTGATGAGGAGCTTGAAGACGAGTTTGATTTCACCAAAGAGCGAGAGTTGCTAGAATGGAGTAGAAGCGATAGCCCAGTGAGAATGTATCTGCGTGAAATGGGACAGATTCCGCTTTTGACAAAAGAGGAGGAGGTCGATCTTTCTAAAAAAATTGAATTAGGTGAAGGGACGATACTTGATGCAATCTGTTCGGTGCCGTATTTGATTGATTTTATTTATGATTACAAAGACGCGCTTATTAATCGTGAAAGACGCGTAAAAGAGCTCTTTAAAAGCTTTGAAGATGAGGAAGAAGAGGGGGAAGATTCTGAAGATGAGATTGATGAGGTCGAAGGCGAGGAAGAATCTAGTGGCAAAAAGCCTGTCAATAAAAAAGATCAAAAACGCATAGAAAAGGTGCTTGAGAATTTTAAAGCACTTGATAAGGCAAAAAAAGATTGGCTTAAAGTGCTCAATACTGAAAATACCCAAAAAGATGAAGATGAGCTCGTCTATATCTTGCTTTTGGCGCATAAAAAGCAGATTTTAAAAGAAAAATTGCTCAACCTAGGACCCACAAGCAAGCTTATCAATGAGCTTGTAAAAGCGATGGAAAACACGCTAAAGAGTGGCGATGGGTTTGAGAAAGAGCTCAAACGCCTTGAGTATAAGCTGCCATTGTTTAACCAAACACTTATAGATAATCACAATAAGATTCTAGAAAACATCACCAATATGACTCGTGAGGAAATCGCTGCAGCAGTGCCAGAAACGACGATGGTAAGCGTGTATATCGAGCTAAAAAAACTCTTCCAGACAAAGGAAGCAAGTGAGGGGGGATTTAACCTCGAGCCAGAGAAGTTAAAGGAGATCTTAGAGCAGATAAAACGGGGCAAAAATATCTCTGATAAAGCAAAGGCAAAGATGGCACGATCCAATCTGCGCCTTGTGGTAAGCATCGCCAAACGCTATACAAATCGTGGTTTGCCATTTTTGGATCTCATACAGGAGGGCAATATAGGGCTTATGAAAGCGGTGGATAAGTTTGAATACAAAAAGGGCTTTAAATTCTCAACTTATGCGACTTGGTGGATCAGACAGGCTATCTCTCGCGCGATTGCTGACCAAGCCCGCACAATCAGAATCCCTATCCATATGATAGAAACGATTAACAGAATCCATAAGATTATGCGCAAATATATGCAAGAAAATGGCAAAGAGCCAGATGTGGAGTTTATCGCCCAAGAAGTGGGATTGCCGGTGGATAAAGTCAAGAATGTGATTAAAATCACCAAAGAGCCAATCAGCCTCGATGCGCCCATAGGGAATGATGATGACGGGAAATTTGGGGATTTTGTCGAGGATAAAAGTTCAATGGGACCGATGGATTTTATCCTCAAGGAAGATCTAAAAGCCCAGATCTATGAAGTGCTAGATCAGCTTAACGATCGCGAAAGGGCAGTGATTAGAATGCGCTTTGGACTGCTTGATGATGAAAGTGATAGGACACTAGAGGAGATTGGCAAAGAGCTCAATGTAACGCGTGAGCGTGTGCGACAGATAGAATCTAGCGCGATTAAAAAGCTCAAGCACCCAAAGGTAGGACGCAAGCTTAAGAACTATATAGAGGAGTAGAATCTAGATTCTGTAGGGCATTCAGCTTTTCGCGATAAATGCGGGAGCGGCGTAAAAGACCGCGGGTCATTACCGCCTAGGTAACTCCCCTTGTCTTTTACTTGCAACCCACATTTTTCATCAAAAATCTTAGAATGCCAAGAGGCAGGTCAGGTGTAGAATCTTAAAAAACACAGAATCTTGCACAGATTGAGAATCTAGATTTGGCTTAGATTCAAACATAGAATCTGCTCCAAAGAAACAAGCAAAGATTCACAAAATAGAATTCAGATTTTATCATATGCGTGTAATGCCAGAACTCTTAGTGATTTTATATAAATAAGTTTAGTATATAAGACTAAATTTTTCTTATTCATTTACTATAAGATATTGACTTATTTAATAAAATCCATTAAAATTATCGCACTTAAGTTTTTTAAGTGCTAATTTTTAAATTACTCACAAGGAGAAACTATGAAATTCACACCACTTGGAGAGAGAGTTCTCGTGCAGAGATTAGAGGAAGACACCAAGACAAGCTCGGGTATTATTATTCCAGATAATGCTAAAGAGAAGCCACTTATGGGCACAATTAAAGCCTTGAGTGAAAAAGTTACTAAAGAATGTCCAGCACTCAAAAAAGATCAGGTTGTCGTATTTGAAAAATACAAAGGCAACGAAATCAAGCTAGACAATCAAGAATTTATCGTGCTAGAAGTCAAAGACATTCTAGGTATTATCGCGAAATAATTTTACAACTACAACATAAAAGGAGTTTATTATGGCAAACAAAGAAATTTATTTTGCAGATTCTGCAAGGAATAAGCTTTATGAAGGTATCAAGCAACTTAGTGACGCAGTGAAGGTAACTATGGGACCAAAAGGGCGCAATGTCCTTATCCAAAAATCTTATGGCGCACCAGCTATCACCAAAGATGGTGTGTCTGTGGCAAAAGAAATAGAGCTTGCTGACCCAATCGCTAATATGGGCGCACAGCTTGTCAAAGAAGTAGCGAGCAAAACTGCTGATGCTGCCGGAGATGGCACGACGACTGCCACGGTTTTGGCACATAGTATTTTCAAAGAAGGATTGCGTAATATCACAGCAGGTGCAAATCCCATAGAGGTAAAACGCGGTATGGATAAGGCAAGCGAGGCTATCATCGCCGAGCTTAAAAAAGGAAGTAAAAAGGTTGGTGGTAAAGATGAGATTGCGCAGGTAGCGACCATTTCGGCAAATTCTGATGATAAAATTGGCAGTCTTATTGCTGAAGCTATGGAAAAAGTGGGCAAAGATGGTGTGATCACTGTCGAGGAAGCTAAAGGTATCAATGATGAGCTAAGTGTGGTTGAAGGTATGCAATTTGACAGAGGCTACCTCTCTGCGTATTTTGTAACCAATACTGACAAAATGGTCGCACAGCTTGAGAATGCCTATGTGCTTTTGACTGATAAGAAAATCTCTAATATGAAAGAGATTCTGCCACTGCTTGAGGCGACTATGCAAAGCGGCAAGCCATTGCTCATCATCGCTGAAGACATCGAGGGTGAGGCACTCACGACTTTGGTTGTGAATAAACTCCGCGGCGTGCTCAATGTATCAGCAGTGAAAGCTCCCGGCTTTGGCGATCGCCGTAAGGCAATGCTCCAAGACATTGCTATCCTCACAGGTGGGCAAGTCATCAGTGAAGAGCTTGGCAAAACCCTCGAAGCAGCGAGTTTGCAGGATCTAGGGCAAGCAGCGCGCATTGTGATTGATAAGGACAACACGACTATCGTCGATGGCAAGGGCAAGGCTCAAGCGGTCAAAGACAGAATCGCGCAGATTAAGACAGAGATTGCCAACACCACAAGCGATTACGACAGAGAGAAGCTCCAAGAGCGTTTGGCTAAGCTTAGCGGTGGTGTAGCGGTTATCAAAGTGGGTGCGGCTACAGAAGTAGAGATGAAAGAGAAAAAAGACCGAGTAGATGACGCGCTTTCTGCGACAAAAGCAGCGGTTGATGAGGGTATCGTCATCGGTGGTGGTGCAGCACTTATCCACGCAGCACAAAAAGTCAAACTCAAGCTTGAGGGCGATGAGGCGATTGGCTATGATATTATCAAACGCGCTATCAAAGCTCCTCTAGCGCAAATCGCGGCAAATGCTGGATTTGATAGTGGTGTGGTAGTCAATGAAGTGCAAAATGCCAAGGAAACCATAGGCTTTAATGCTAGCAAAGGCGAGTATGTGGATATGTTTAAAGCAGGTATCATCGATCCGCTTAAAGTAACGCGTATCGCATTGCAAAACGCTGTGTCTGTCTCTAGCTTGTTGCTTACTACTGAAGCGACGATTAATGAAATCAAAGAAGATAAACCAGCGCCAGCTATGCCAGACATGGGCGGTATGGGAGGCATGGGCGGTATGATGTAATCCGCTCCTTTAGATTCACTACCTTAGGAGATTGACACAAATTGGATTTTAGAGATTTTGTGTGGCAATCTCCCTAACTTCTTAATCTCGCAGCAAATTTTGTGTTATTTGACGCCTTTATCCTCTGTTTTGGTTTCTTTAAGATTTGTGAATCTTGGATTCTAAGGCAATGTTAGGGTTTAGAGAAAATTTTATGTTTTTAAGATACAATGCCAAAAATTGCTTTCAGAAAGGACTAGCGGGAATGGACGTGCGTGCTGCATTTTTAGACTTTTTTAAACAAAAGGGGCATAGGGTGTATGATTCTATGCCGCTTGTGCCAAATGATGCGAGCCTGCTTTTTACAAATGCGGGTATGGTGCAGTTTAAAGATATTTTTACAGGCAAGCTTCCGCGTCCAGAGATCCCCCGTGCTACAAGCTCACAGATTTGTATGCGCGCAGGAGGCAAACACAATGACTTAGAAAATGTCGGCTACACCGCGCGCCACCACACGCTTTTTGAAATGCTAGGGAATTTTAGCTTTGGGGATTATTTCAAACAAGAGGCGATTGCCTATGCGTGGGAGCTGGTTACTAAAGTTTTGGGCTTTGATGAGAAAGTGCTGTATGTGAGCGTGCATGAGAGCGATGATGAGGCGTTTAGAATCTGGAGTGAATACATAGATCCTAGCAAAATCGTGCGTATGGGTGATAAGGATAATTTTTGGCAAATGGGCGATGTGGGGGCTTGTGGTCCTTGCAGTGAGATTTATGTGGATCAGGGTAGTGAGTTTTTTCACTCAAACGAGGATTATTTTGGCGGCGAGGGCGATAGATTCTTAGAAATATGGAATCTCGTATTTATGCAATACGAACGCAATGAGAGCGGCTCTCTTAAACCCCTGCCAAGCCCAAGTATTGATACGGGTATGGGATTAGAGCGCGTGGTTGCGCTCAAAGAGGGCAAGATAAATAACTTCGATACTTCGCTTTTTGCACCGCTTATGCGCTGTATTGAGAATCTCACACAAGAGGCGTATATTAGTGATGATGTGTTGCTTAGGGGATCTTATACACAAGAAGAGTATGAGCGCATTAAAGCGCGTATCTCAAGCTTTCGTGTGATAGCAGATCATGCGCGTAGTGTGGCATTTTTGCTCGCTCAAGGGGTGCATTTTGACAAAGAAGGTCGTGGCTATGTCTTGCGTAGAATCTTGCGCCGAGCAGTGCGACACGGATACTTGCTGGGATTGAAAGAAGCGTTTTTGTATAAGGTTATCGAGTCTCTAGCGCAGTCTATGCAGGGTGCATATCCCTACCTCCTAGAACGTAAGGACGCGATTATAAAGCAGTGCAAGAGTGAGGAAGAGCGGTTTTTAGAGACTATTGATGCGGGTATGGAGCTTTTTAACAAAGAGTTATACGCAATGGGCTTTAGCAACACACAGAGTTTGCGTGAGTTTCACGCTAATGCGCCTAAAACGCGTTTTAGTGGTAAAGTAGCGTTTAGGCTCTATGATACTTATGGCTTTCCGCTGGATCTCACACAGGATATGTTGCGCGATAAAGGCATAGAGGTGGATATGCAAGATTTTCAGTCCCATATGGACGCCCAGAAACAACGTTCCAAAGCGAGTTGGAAAGGTAGCGGGGATAGCGCACAAGAGGGTGATTTCAAGGAAATTGTGAGTGAGTTTGGAGAAAATTCGTTCGTGGGTTATGACACCGATTGTGTGCATACCAAGATTTTGGCATTGCTAGATTCTACATTCAAGCGCGTGCATTCTCTTGAGGCAGCTTCAGAGGGCTATGTGTTTTTGCATACCACACCATTTTATCCAGAATCTGGCGGACCCATAGGTGATAGGGGTGTGTTGCTAGATTCACAAGGGCAGGTGTGTGCATCTGTGAGTGATACCAAAAAATACTTTGGGCTTAATATTTCTCAAGTGCGTATATGTAAAGAATTAAAGCAAAGCCAGGAAGTGGTGGCACAAGTGGATCATATGCGCGCCGAGATAGCTAAGCACCATTCCGCTACGCATTTGTTGCATTTGTCTTTGCGTAAGATTTTGGGTGAGCATATTGCACAGGCTGGTAGCTTGGTAGAGGCTCATCGTTTGCGTTTTGACTTTAGCCACAATAAGCCCCTTAGCCAAGAGGAGATTGAGCGCATAGAATCTGATGTCAATGCTCAAATTTGTGCAGCAAATCCACAGATATGCGAAACTATGCCACTAGAGGTGGCAAAGAGCAAGGGCGCGATGGCACTTTTTGGCGAGAAATATGCACAAAATGTGCGCGTGGTGAGCTTTGGGGATTCTATTGAGTTATGCGGAGGCATACATGTGGCAAATACCGCACAAATCGGGAGTTTTTATATCATCAAAGAAAGTGGTGTGAGCAGTGGTGTGCGGCGTATAGAGGCAGTGTGTGGGTATGCTGCCTACGAGTGGGGCAAAAAAGCCCTAGAGACACTCAAAAATGCGAAAGATATGCTAAAAACACAAGATGTGCCTTTGGGCATTGCTAAGATTCAGTCTCAGCTAAAAGAGTTCAAACAAGCCTCATCGCGTGTGGCAAACAATCTCAAAGGACTTGCTTACGAGCAGGTAGGCGTGTATCAGCTTGTTATCTCAAAGCTAGAGGGGATACAGAGCGCGGAGGCAAAAGCAGCAATTGATGAGGCAAAAAACAAATACCAAAATGTGGCGATTTTGCTTATTACAGAAAATGAGGGCAAAGTATTCATAGCCGCAGGGGTTAAAAATGCACCACTCAAGGCTGGTGCGTGGGTTAAAGAAGTCGCGCAGATTCTAGGAGGCAATGGTGGCGGACGCGATGACTTTGCTACTGCCGGAGGTAAAGATGTGGCAAATATCAATAAAGCCTTGGAATGTGCTAGAGCCTTTGCGCTAGAGCATCTCAAGTGCTAGTGTCGCAAGTCATAGAAAGAGGAGAGTATGCGTAAGATTCTATATATTGGATTTTTGGGTGTGTGGGTGCTGTATTTTGGTGCGTGTTCGCAAAAAGAGCCAGAATACAACAAACCAGCCACATATTGGTATGAAAACATACTCAAAGAAGTGAATTTTGGGAATCTCGAAGGTGCGGATTCTAGCTTTTCTTCCTTGCAGTCCGAGCATATCAACTCGCCTCTTTTGCCCGAGGCTATGCTCATCTTAGCACAGGCACATATGGATAAAGAAGAATATTTGCTCGCGACTTTTTATATTGACGAATACGAGAAACGATACTCCACGCTTGCTGACCAAGACTATTTGGGGTATCTCAAGATTCTCGCCAATTACTATGGATTCAAAAACTATGCTAAGGATCAGGAGTTTATGTATCGCTCTATTGGTGAGATTGAAAATTATTTAGAGACATTTCCAAATAGCCGATATGCACCATTTGTCGAATATGTGTTTATCAAATTTAAACTCGGTGAAAACGAACTAAACACTGCAATCGCCAATGTCTATAAGCGCAAGGGCAAGGAACGCGCAAGAGAGGATTATCTCTCAAGAAACCAAGATGTCCTTGAAGGCATCAAGGTCAAACCCTCACATATTCCGTGGTATGTGCGGATTTTTAACTGGTAGTGCAATTTATAGAAAGGTTTGAAAGAATGAATAATAATGATACTTTAGAGTTTCCGATGACTTTGCCTCTGCTTGTGCAAGATGAGCTTTTTATCTATCCATTTATGATTTTGCCTATTTTTGTGAGTGATGAGGAGAATATCCGCGCCATTGATAGGGCAATGGAGAGTAAGGATATGGAGCAAAAGCGTATTTTTGTCTCGGTAGCAAAGGACGATGAGGGATTTTATGATGTGGGGGTAATGGGGCATATTATGCGCAAAACCGCCATACCCGATGGACGCATAAAAATACTTTTTCAGGGCTTGTATAAGTGCAAGGTGCTTAGTGTAACACAACAAGATCCAATAGAGGTGTGTATCGAACGCATAGAATCTAAGCCCTATGAGGAGAATACTGCGAACGCGCTTTTAGAGATTTTGCGTGAAAAAGTCAAGGTTTTAGCAAATATGGCGCAGCATTTCCCGCCCGATTTGCTCAAAGCTCTTGATGAAAACTATGATCCCAATCGTATTGTGGATCTTGTGGCTTCTGGGATTAGGCTCAAAAAAGATGTTGCTTATACACTCTTTGCCAAAGACGATGTGCTAGAGCGATTGGAGCTTATTATTGAATGTGTGGTGGAAGAGATTCAGACTCAAAAAATGCAAAAAGAAATAAAGTCCAAAGTCCATAATAAAATGGAGCAAATCAACAAAGAGTATTTCCTCAAAGAGCAATTAAAGCTTATCCAAAAGGAGTTGGGTGAAAATCCAAAAGATGAAGAAATAGATCGCTATACCCAAAAACTAGAATCTCTACGCCCACATATGAGTGAGGAGGCATATAAGGAAATCAAAAAACAAATCACGCGCCTTTCGCGTATGCACCAAGATAGTGCTGATGCTAATCTTTTGCAAAATTATGTTGAGTGGTGCTTGGAGATTCCTTTTGGCAAGCTTGCACAAACTAAAATTACGATAAAAAACCTTGCTAAGCAACTAGATTCTGATCATTATGCCCTACAAAAACCAAAAGAGCGGATTGTAGAGTATTTTGCAGTGCGAGAGCTTGCAAGCAGGCGCAAGCAAGAGAGCAAAGATTCTAAAGGCACGATTTTGTGCTTTTTTGGACCTCCGGGTGTGGGCAAAACAAGCCTTGCAAATTCCATAGCCACAGCCGCTAAACGCGCGCTTGTGCGTATTGCGCTGGGTGGTATGGAAGATGTCAATGAGCTACGCGGACATAGACGCACCTATATTGGAGCTATGCCCGGACGCATCACACAGGGCTTGATTGAGGCAAAAGAGTTTAATCCTGTCATTGTGCTAGATGAGATAGACAAAGTTGGCAAGAGCTATCGTGGTGATCCCTCTAGTGTGTTGTTAGAAATTTTAGATCCCGAGCAAAATACGGCATTTAGGGATTATTATACGAATTTTAATCTTGATCTCTCGCAAGTGATTTTTATCGCCACAGCCAATGACATAGGCACAATCCCCCCACCTTTGCGTGATAGAATGGAGTTTATCGAAATCTCTAGTTACACTCCACAAGAGAAATTTGAAATTGCGCGCAAATATCTAATCCCTCAAGAGATTAAAAAACACGCGCTTAAGCCCGGTGAAGTGGCTATCAGCACAGGTGCGCTCAAAGAGATTATCGAAAAATACACACGAGAAGCAGGCGTGCGCAATCTCCGCCGCCAAATTGCTACCATAATGCGCAAAGTGGCTAAAGAGATTTTGGACAAGGAGACAAATACCAAAATCACTATCACGCAAAAGGACCTTCCCGCATATTTGCATAAAAAAGTATTTGAAATCTCTAATGCGGACAAAAAAAATCAGATAGGTGTTACCAATGGTTTGGCTTGGACGAGTGTGGGTGGCGATGTGCTAAAGATTGAAGCAATCAAAATCAAGGGCAAGGGGGAGCTAACACTTACTGGTAGTCTTGGCGATGTGATGAAAGAATCTGCCAAAATCGCACATTCTGTGGTAAAGACGCTTTTTGATTCTAAGTTTTTGCGTAATGCAGGGCAGAAGCAAGATTCACAGATTTATAATAGTTATGATATACATCTACATATTCCCGAAGGTGCTACCCCCAAAGATGGACCGAGTGCGGGTATCACGATGGCTTGCACAATTGCAAGCATTTTGTCTAATCGGTGTGTGGATAGCAGTGTGGCAATGACAGGTGAGCTTACGCTAAGTGGCAATGTATTGCCCATAGGTGGGCTTAAAGAAAAGCTTATCGCCGCGCACAAAGCAGGGATCAAAAAGGCACTTATTCCGATGAAAAACTACCAACAGGATTTAGATGAGATTAGCCCACAGGTTAAAGAGCAAATGCAAATAATTGGTGTGAATACGATAAAAGAGGTGCTAAAGATCGCTCTTGTATAGGTGTTGGCACGCGACATAGGGGATTGCAGAAACAAAAGTAAGTCTGCCTAAGCAAACTTACTCCATATTGCATTAGTGAGCCACTGCTTCGCTTGCGCCAATTCCTGTTTGAGCGCGGAAGTCTTGGGCTTTGAATCCTGCTCTATCGATTTTTGCGCGCTCACTATTATCAAGCTTAGAGATAATAAAGATGAGGATAAATGTCAGCGGCATTGTAAAAATTGCAGGGTGTTCATACGGGAAAATTGCTTGGGGAAAATGTAGCACTTTTACCCACACACTTTTGCTAAGTAGCACAAGTGCCAAAACACTTACTAAGCCGACAAGACCGCCCCAAAATACACCTTTTGTCGTGAGGTCTTTCCAATAAATGCACAGCAAGATAATGGGGAAATTCACACTTGCTGCAATAGCAAAGGCAAGCCCTACCATAAAGGCGACATTTTGGTTTTCAAACCCTATGCCAAGAACGATAGCTAGGATTCCAAGTCCGATTGATGCACCTTTAGTAACACGCATTTCAAGTTTCGGGTCGCACACGCCGTTTTTGCAGACATTGACAAACAAATCATGGCTTATCGCACCAGCCCCAGAGATTGCTAGTCCAGCTACCACTGCCAAAATCGTAGCAAACGCTACTGCCGAGATAAATCCCAAAAACACATCGCCGCCAAGCACTTGCGCTAAAAGCACGGCTACCATATTGCTCGCACCGGTGAAATTCCCCTCACTATCGGTAAAGTCCGGGTTACCTAGCAAAAACGCAATAGCCCCAAATCCGATGATGAAGGTAAGGATATAAAAATACCCAATAAGCCCTGTGGCATAAAACACGGATTTGCGCGCCTCTTTGGCGTCTTTGACGGTGAAAAATCGCATAAGCACATGGGGCAATCCCGCAGTCCCAAACATCAGTGCTAATCCCAAAGAGAGAGCAGAAACGGGATCGGGCAGGAATGTCCCCGGACTCATAATCGCCTCACCACTTTTGTGGTTAGCCACTGCTTTTTCAAACCACGAAGCGAGATTAAAGTCTGCATAATACAACACCATAAGTGCCATAAAAGTTGAGCCACCCAAAAGCAAACAAGCCTTGATGATTTGCACCCAAGTGGTGGCATGCATTCCTCCAAAAACGACATAACAAATCATCAAGATTCCCACGACTACCACGGCTATGGTGTAGGGTAGTCCAAAAAGTACTTGTATGAGTTGTCCTGCCCCCACCATTTGCGCAATGAGATAAAAGACAATAACTGCTAAACCGCTGATAGCCGAAATTGTGCGGATAGGTCTGGACTTTAGGCGATAGGCAACAATATCTGCAAAGGTGTATTTACCGAGATTACGGAACTTTTCTGCAATGAGAAAAAGCACGATAGGCCAGCCAACCAAAAAGCCAATTGAGTAAATCAATCCATCAAAACCATTGGTAAAAACTAGCGCGACAATTCCTAGGAAACTCGCTGCACTCATATAATCCCCAGCAATGGCGATGCCATTTTGCATACCAGTGATATTGCCTCCTGCGGTATAGAATCCATCGGCGGATTGCGATTTTTTGCTAGAAAAGTAAGTGATACCTAGTGTTGCTAGCACAAAAAGCACAAATAACGCGATTGCGATGAGATTGAGATCGCTTTTTTTCACTTCTCCCACATCAAATCCGGCACCTAAGGCGATTTGTGCAAGTCCTACGAGCAAAAGCCCTAAAAAGATTTTATGTTTCATAATGTTACCTCCCTTCTTTTAACTCATCTATAAGCCCGCTTTGGTGTAACTCTTCAATCACCTCTTCTTGTTCTTTGTCAAAGTATTTATTAGCAAAAAGCGTATAAATGCCTGTCAATGCGATAGAAAGCACAATGAGAAAGATTCCAAACATAATACCAAGTGTGATTGAGCTAGGTCCTAGCCTATACCCCAAAACTTCTGGGAAAAATCCCACGCCCACAATAAAGCCATAGTAACATACGAGGACAACCATCGCTAGAGCAAGTCCGAATCTATTGCGGAAGCTCACAAATTGTTTAAAACGTTGCAACACGGCTTGTTTATTGTTACTTGTCATAATGCACTCCTTTTGTTGAGATTCTCTATCAATGTAACAAAAAAACAATAATTTGTTAAATTTTTACCATTACAAAAAATATATTTTGTGTAATTCTCTCAATAAAAATTAGTAAAAATCCCAATAAATAGGGAATTATATGCTCTATGCACAAAATGAAACATTTTAGAGAATCTTAGAGTTTTTGAGAGGAAAATTTGTTGGTAAGCCGTGGGTAGAAGTGGCAAAAAGTGGTATTGAAATATTTTGGATTTTACACGATTTAGCTTTTTAGGGGGTGGTTTGTAACCACACGAGAATGACACAAAGGGCATATAAAGACAACAAAGGATAGTGAGATGAGAATTTTAGCTTTATTAATGTGTGCATACATCGTGAATGTATTTGCCCAAGAAAAAGTTGCAGAGGCGACAATCATCTCCAAGCCTATCCAAAAGGGTTCGTTGCAGGCACAAACACCATTTTTGGGAACATTGCACTTTGTTAATAGCTCCAAGGTTGCTTCCCAAACAAGTGGCGTGGTAGAAAAAATTTACTTCCAAATCGGAGATTCTGTCAAGCTTGATGCTTCTCTTGCGCAAGTCAATGCCGATTTGCTCCAAAAAGAAATCCAAAGCAAGCAAGCCAAGCTCAAGCAAGCCCAATATATCCACGAACGCCAACAAAAAGAACTTGCGCGTTACAAAAATCTCCTTAAATCCGAATCTGTCTCGCTCCAGCAGTATGAGAGCATAGAATACGAGCAAAAATCTCAATACAGCAATATCCTAGCCCTTACCTCCGAGTTAGAATCTGCCAAAATGGAGTTTGCCAAGAAAAATATCAAAGCCCCAATTAGCGGTATTATTGTGAATAAGATGATTAATAAAGGTGAGTGGATTAATGTGGGCGATCCTATCTGTGAGATTGTGGATACCACGAGTGCAGAGATTATTGTCGATGTGCCTTCAAATATGCTCACGCACCTAAAAAGCGGGCAAGAAGTGGGTGTCATCATCGACAAAAGGCATTACAAAGGTAAGATTTATGCTGTCATACCTCGTGCTGATGTGCATACGAGGACATTTCCCGTGTATTTGAATGTAGAGAATGACGGAAGCTTTGTCGATGGTATGGCGACACAGGTCCTGCTCTCTAGTGGTGGAAGAATTGAGGGCAATATGGTGCCCAGAGATTGTATAGTGGAGTATTTAGGGACACAAAGCGTGTTTGTGGTGCGAGATTCTAAAGCATATGCCGTGCCTGTGGAGGTGCTAAGTGTGCAGGGGAGTAATGCTATCGTGCGCGGCAATCTCAAAAGCACAGATTCTGTCGTGTATCGCGGACAAGATCGCCTCCAAAATGGTATGCAAGTCCGAGAATCCACAATTCAGCTCAAAAACACTAAGAAATAATTTGCAGAGGTGATTATGATACGCACGCTCAAGTTTTGCCTACACAATCCAATGGTGGTGCTTGTGTGTGTGATTTTTGCGGTGATGTTTGGAATCTTGGGGCTAAAGTCTATGCCCTATCAGCTTATGCCTCAAGTTACTAAGCCAACAATTAGTATTTATACGACTTGGAATGGTGCAACGCCCTATGAGGTGGAAAAAGAAATTATCAATCGCCAAGAAAAGTATCTAAAAGGCATTGAGGGATTAGAATCTATGAGTTCTACTGCACGACAAGGACGCGCTGTGGTGGGATTAGAATTCCAAAGTGGGGTGGATATAAACTTCGCACTGCTCAAAGTCAGTGCCAAAATGGACGAGATAAAAGGCTATCCCGATGATGTGGATAAGCCCACCATAGCCCTAAGTGGCGAGAGTATCCCACCAGCGATTTATCTATTTTTGCGCACATTGGAGGGCAATGAGCGCGAAGTGGATACTTATAAGACATTTTTTGAGGACTATGTGCTGGGGCATTTGGAGCGCATAGAGGGTGTGGGCGAGGTGTTTTATCCCGGTGGACGTGCTACACAAATGCAGATCTTGCTAGATTCTAAACAGCTTGCCCACCACAATATTAGCATTGCCGATGTGATCACCGCCATCACTAAGCACAATCAAAACACTACCGCAGGTAGCCTTGACTATGGTATGCGCTCCTATAAAATCAAGGTAGAATCTGAATACAGCAATGCCGCCTCAATCCTACACACACCTATCCAAAAATCCGGGAGCAAAATCATCTATCTTCAAGATCTCGCCGTCGTGATTGAAGGCTTTGCTAAGCAAGCGAGCTATGGGTATCTCAATGACACTCGCGCATTGAGTGTGCAAATCGTGCCTATCGCCAATGCTAATATCTTGGAGCTGACACAAAAAACGCGTAAGGTCGTAGAGAATCTCAACAAAGGGATTTTGCACGACAATGGCTTAGAGTTTGTGTGGAGTAGGGATCAAGAAGGCTATATCCTTGATGCTCTGCATTTGGTCAAAGACAATATCATCGTGGGGATTATCCTCGCGTGCGTGGTGCTGTATTTGTTCTTGCGCAATGCGTATTCTATGGTGGTGGTGCTTGTTTGTATCCCGATATGTATCATTAGTGCTTTTTTCTTTTTGAATCTTATGGGACGCACGCTCAATGTCATTTCATTAGCGGGTGTGAGCTTTGCGATGAGTATGCTTATTGATAATGCTATCGTGGTATTGGAGAATATCACGCGTCATCTCCATATGCAAAAGCCACTATTGCGCGCTTGCATTGATGGCACGCGGGAAGTTATTGGTGCGATCTTTGCCTCGGTGATTACGACTATTGCCATTTTTATCCCCATTATGGATATGCAACAAGACTTAGGACAGCTCTTTTATGACATTGCGCTTAGTGTGTGCTTTGGGCTAGGGATTTCGTTTTTTGCCTCGATTTTTGTGATACCTACGATGCTTTATGTCTGTATGCAGTATTTTAACTTTGAATCCAAAAGCACACCAAGTTTTTATCAAAAGCTTGGCACCGCCTTTAGTGAGTGGTTGATGCGGGTATTAGATTCGCTTTTGCACACACCTAAGCGCAGTGCGTGGTTTATCGCTGGGTTTATGGTGTTTTGTGTGATAAGTAGCTGGGTGCTTTTCCCGCGCCTTGACTATCTCCCTAAGGGCAACCAAAATTTCCTTATTGGCTATATCAACGCCACACCCGGTATTTCTTATGAGCAGAGAAAAGAAATCGGCGAGAGTATTTTTGCTCAAAACAAGCACCTTATAGAATCTCTAGGCTACAAGCAAAAAGATTCTAACGATCTGCCGCCGATCGCGCATTTGTTTTTTTCCGGGAGTGAGAGTTATATGCAAGTGGGCGTGACTTCTAGTAATCCTGCCGAGATTAGGCGACTTATCCCACAGATTCAAGAAAGTATCAGAAATATCCCCGGAGTGCAAGCCTCTGTGGTGCAGCAGGGGATATTTGACAAAGGCTCCAGCACGCAAAGTATTTATATTAATGTCGTGGGTAGTGAGCTAGATTCGATTATCAGTACTGCGACTGCCCTAAGCAATGCCATCAAGCAAAAGATGCCCTATATGCAGGTGCGCCCATTGCCTGCGCTAGAGAATACCAATCGTGAGATCGTGCTCTATCCGGATTATGTGGCATTAGCACTCAATGACCTAAACGCCAAGAGCTTTGGGGATATCGTCGATGTGGTGCTTGATGGCAAGCAAATTGATGAGTTCAAAACCCCCAGTGGCAAAACTATCGATCTTGTACTCAAAGCCCTGCCGGATTTAAGTGAAGAGAGTATCGAGCGTGCTAAGGAAAGTTTAGATTCCCAAGCTCCTGAAGATTTTGCACACACACAGATCTACACCCCTAGCGGCAAGCTTCTCCCACTAAGCTCACTCACGCGCATAGAGCAAGAATACACGATGGCGCAGATTCGGCATTTTGAGCGAGAGCGCACGATCTTGCTTGTGCTTAACTCCCCAGCGGATAAGCCTCTAGAGGAAGTCCTCTCACATATCAAAGACGAGGTGATCCCAGAGATTGAATCTAAGGGCGAAATGCGGGATAATCATCTCATCTTTGGCGGAAGCGCGAAGGATATGCAGGGTGGCAGAGAGGATCTGTATGCGGGGTTTGCGCTGGCATTATTTATCACATATCTTATTTTGTGCGCGCTGTATGGGAATTTTTCCTATCCATTTATCATCATTCTTACCGTGCCATTTGCGATTAGCGGAGGACTCTTTGGACTTAGCTTTGTCAATGCGTTTCTCTATCCGCAAAATCTTGATATGTTAAGTTTGCTAGGCTTTATTATTCTTGTGGGGAGCGTAGTGAATAATGCGATTTTAATCGTGTATCAGACGCAGTTTAACCTAAGCTATGGTATGGCGTATCTGCCAAGCATTATAGAATCTACCAAATCCCGCGTGCGCCCGATTTTTATGAGTATCTTTACTAGTGTGTTTGGGCTGCTGCCTATGGTGCTCTTTGGCGGTGCGGGGAGTGAGATATACAGAGGGCTTGGCGCGGTGTTAGTAGGTGGGTTGCTTTTTTCAGGAGTGCTAAGTTTGCTAGTAATCCCAAGCGCACTTTTGCTGTATTTTTGGTCTAAAGAACACAGAGAATACTTGCAGGAGAAATGCTATAATGCTTTCTTAAAAGCTCTAAAAACACTAAGAGAGATTCTCAAAACTTTGGGGCAGAGATTGTGGTTATGGGTGAAGCGATGGAAGCGATTTGGAAAGTAGTTTTGACATTGGCACTGCCTGTGTGGGCGTTTGGACTAAATCTTGATGAGGTGATACATCTAGCATTGCAAAATAGTGATGTGGTAAAAGAGCAGGAGTTTGGCACCAAACAATCTCGCGCGACCTTATCTGCCCAATATGGTAAATTTTCTCCAAAAATCGGATTGCAATACACCATCACGCAAAATACCCGCGTCAATGATAGTGTTTATACGATAAATCTTAGTAATATTCAAGTGAGTTATAATCTCTTTAATGGTTTAAGAGATCTCTACAATCTAAAATCCTCTCAAAATCTCTACCGAGCCCAACAATATATGTATGAAGCGAGCAAGCAGGATATTATCTTGCTTGCCAAAAGTCTTTATATACAGATTCTCCAAGCCAAAGACAATCTCGCTATCTCTACTGAATCTATCCGCCTCCTAGAGCTGCAAAAAAACCAAGCCGAGCAGTTTTATCTCCAAGGTGTGAAGGCAAAGAGCGATCTATTAAGCGTGGAGGTAATGCTCGCCAACGCCAAAGTAACCCAAAGCAATGACAAAAACACACTACATTATGCTACCCTAGCACTCCAAAAGCTTATTATGCAAGAAATCGATGCGCATAATCTCGAAGAGATTAAAACTTATGATTTAGAAAAACTATACTTTGAGCGCGAAAAGCTTATGGGGCTTATGCTCTCTCATCGCTCCGAGTATCTTTATATGCAAGAGATTCTCACTTCAATAGAAAACCAAAAAAAAGCATTGTATGGAAATTTTTTGCCCATACTTGATGCGAGTTTTTCGCGGCGATGGTATAGCAATGATGTGAGCGTGCTCAATCGTTTTGGGACTAATCTCCAATCCCAAGCACGTCTTAGTGTGTCATGGAATTTTTTTAATGGACTTAGTGATATGTATGCCATAGAATCTAAACGTTATGAGATACTAGCGACACAAAGTAGGCTTAGTGATCTCAAAAAAGAAATGGCTCTAGCACTTGATAAAGCCCTTGATGATTTAGCGATTGCTAAGGAGCAATACAGCGTCTCACAAAAGGCGATAGTGCTAGCAGAGGAAAATTATAGAATCGTGCAAAATCGCTATCAGCAAAATATCGAGACTTCGCGTGAATTACTCAATGTCGAGGTAGCACTCAACCAAGCGCGTTTGCAATTCAACCAATCCCAGCATCGCATCAATTTGGCATTGGCTAATCTTGAGCGGATTGTGCAAAATCCTTTGTTGTTTTAGATACAATCCATTGGTGTTTAAGCAAGTTTTTTATACCATATTTGCCAAATTCCCTCAATAAATCTAAGGAGCAGTTATGAAAATCCTCGTCATACAAGGACCAAATCTCAATATCTTAGGACATCGTGAGCCTCATATCTATGGGAATGTAACGCTTGAGCAGATTCACACTAATCTCCAAGCCCAAGCCAAACAGCACAGTGCTGATATTGAGTTTTTTCAAAGCAATTTTGAGGGTGAAATCATCGATAAGCTCCAAGAGTGCATAGGTGGAGAATACGATGGTGTCATCATCAATCCTGCTGCATACTCCCATACCTCTATTGCCATTGCAGATTCTATTGCGAGCTGTGGTGTGCCAGTGATTGAGGTGCATATCAGCAATATCCACGCTAGGGAGGATTTCCGCGCTAAAAGCTATACTGGCAGAGTGTGTGCGGGTGTAATCACAGGCTTTGGCGTATTTGGGTATCATCTAGGGCTTATCGCACTTTTGCAAATCCTAAGTGAAATCGCCGCCATCAAAGTCCAACAAGCCGGACAGCCCCAGCAAGTCAGGTAGGCATTATGCACTTTGATAGCTCTTTGCCCTACATTGTGCGTGATGAAAACGCGCAGTATTATGAATGTGGCTTTAGCTGTGATAATGCCATCGTGCTACGCATACAGGAGCAATGTTTTTTTATCACAGATTCTCGTTACAGCCTAGAAGCCAAGCAAAGTGTGCGAAAAAATGTCGAAGTGATAGAATCTAGTGATTTGTTTAACTCCTTTGCCACACTTCTTGCTACACAAGGAGTTACAAAACTCACTTTCAATCCTAGTGAAATTTGTGTGGAGTTTTATGACAATCTCGCCACCCACGCCCAAAAGCTCAAATGCGAATTGCTCCCTGTGCCAAATTTTCACCAAAATTTGCGCATTATCAAGACAGATTCTCAAATCGAATTGATTAAAAAATCCCAAAAACTCAACAAACAGGCTTTTAAAGAGTTTGCGCGCTTCGTGCGCAAAGCGGTGCAAAAAGGCAAGGCGTTGAGTGAGAGGGATTTGCACTTTTATGCCACGATGTTTTTGAGCTACAAGGGCGCGTATGACTTGAGTTTTAACCCAATCGTGGGGCTTAATGCCACAGGAGCCAAGCCTCACGCCCTGCCTTGTGCTAAGATTGTGTGCAAAAAACACGATCTTTTGCTCTTTGATGCGGGGATTAAATACCAACGTTATTGTTCGGATAGGACACGCACTGCGAGTGTGCATTCTGATATGGACTTTAGCAAAAATCAGAGATTCAAATCCCCCAAGCAGCAAAAAATCTATGATATTGTGCTAAAGGCGCAAGAGAGGGCAATCTCTAAGGCTAGGTCGGGTATGCGCGCACGAGAGATTGATGCTCTAGCACGCGAAGTGATAGAATCTAGTGGTTATGGTAAGTATTTTGTGCATAGCACAGGACATGGCGTGGGCTTAGATATACACGAGTTACCGCGTATCTCCTCACGAAGCGAGGAAATCATACAAGATGGTATGGTGTTTTCTATCGAACCCGGAATCTACCTAGGTGGCGAGTTTGGTGTGCGTATCGAAGATTTGGTTGTGATGCAAAATGGCAGGGCAGAAGTCTTATAGAATCTCTAGCACATATAGAATGTGTGTGATGTAGGCTTGGCGATGAATCTTACACAGATTTTGCGCTCTAACAATCTTGGGGTGCTAGATTCATATATGAGCGCGTGCTTTGTGCGCAATATGGAGTTTTTTAAATCCCTAAATCCCACGCTTTTTGCCGAGCTTAGCAAGCCTCCTATAACCCACAACCTTGTCTTTGACTCCACTGGTCTTAATATCCTAAATCTTCAGGATAATGCCCTTGTCTATCCCACAAGTGGTGAAAGCACGATGATTGCCACGCATTTAGCTCTCGCTCAATCCCCTATGAACAACCCCCAATTTCTCGTGCATACCAATCATCTCACGCTCCAAAAGCTTGATGAGGACAAAATCCCGCTGACTGCCTCTATCTGCAATAAGATTATCACACTTATGCAAGAAAGCGGTGGGAGCAAATCCTATCATCTTCCTAGTGATTTTCTCCCAAGTTCGACATTTTTTGGCACACTTGGGGGGATTTTTTTGCAGCTGCTTTTAGAGCGGGGCGTGTATTTTCATTCTCTCCTACTCTTTGAGGAATATCTCGATATGCTACGCATTATGCTGTATTTTGTGGATTTTGCCCTGCTTTTTGAGCGTGTGAGTGAGCGTGCGTGCTATATTTTTGTCAAAGATTTAATCCATCAAGAGTTTATCCACACTTATTTTGCTTCGCGTAAGATTACGAATAATTTTTTGCGCCTTGAGCTATTTTTATACGAAAGCCCCAAGGTTGCTAATGCACGAGAAGTCGTCCATGAGGCTTATAGAGTCAATTCGCGAGGTTGGGGGAGCTTTGATGATGAGATGATAGGCGTGCGAAATACACTAGATAATCTCGATAAGCACTATCCGGTGTTGCATTTGCCAGAACGCGTAGATATTCCCATTTGTGTGGTGGGTAATGGTGTGAGCTTGGATTTACTCTTGCCTTTTATTAAGGCAAATGCTAATAATATGCTAATTTTCTCTTGTGGCACAGCGATCAAACCGCTCAAAGCCTATGGCATAGAGCCAGATTTTCAAATTGAGATTGAACGTATTTCTTATCTCAAAGATGTGTTAAAAGAAGCTCCATTGGGTGATACGACTTTGCTTTGTGGGAGTGTGGTGCAGCCCGAGGCTCTAGCCCTTGCCAAAGAAGCGTATGTGTTTATGCGCGGTGGGAGTGCAGGAGCGTATTTGTTTGGGGGAAGAAGCGTGGTGGAGTTTAGTGCGCCCTATGTGGGCAATGCTGGCTTTGCGCTAGCAGCACTTTTGGGCGAGGAAGTGCTGATATGTGGGCTTGATTGTGGCTATATCGAGGGCAAGGCAAAGCATGCTAAAAACTCCTTTTATGGCGAGGAGACTCCCCAAATCCCTCCTAATGCCTTCAAAGTGCAGGGCAATAGAGAATCCAGCGTGTATTCCGACGCGCTCTTTAGCCTTAGTGCGAGGAGTATGGAGCGGTGTATCAAGGCATTTACCCCGCGTTTGGTGCTAAATCTCGGCGAGGGTGCGTATATACAGGGTACGAGGGCGTGTGATGTGAGTGCATTTAGTCTGCGAGAGCTTGGCAAGGGCGAAAAACAAAGGGCTATAGAATCTATCAAAGCCCATTGTAGCACGGATTATACACAGGTGTTTGAAGCTTATGGCGATGTGGGGCTAGGCGAGGTGCTTGCGTATAAAGAGGAGTTTTTGGCACTTTTGGGTGTGCGGGCGTGTAGCAAAAGAGAGCTTTTCGCTCTTATTGATCGTATTCATCACTTTAGCCTCAAAATGAGTGCAAAAAACGCCTTTGTGGGCTTGCTCTTTGAGGGCAGTGTGGGGCATATATTGCATAATCTTATGGTGAGTGCGCTACATCTGCCCAGTGATGAGATTGGGAACTTTTATGTGCGGGCAGTGGGGATTATCCGTGAGGGGGTGGAAAAAATGGCGATGAGCTATCGTTTATTGAGCATGGGGAGATAGCCCCATAGGGAGATTTGTATGCAATCAAGGCAGTTAGATTCTGATAAGACGCGTTATGTGGTGGTGGTGGGTTCGCATACCGATGTGGGCAAAAGCGTGGTTAGTGCAACATTATGCTATGGGTTGGGATTGGGTTACCACAAACTTGTGCAGGCTGGCACGCCTACTGATAGTGATTTTGTTGCTTCACTCACACCACACACGCCTATTATTCCTAGTGTGATTAGTTTGCGCACGCCCACATCTCCTCATAGAGCTAAGAGATTAGAATCTATCGAGTATGACGCATTTTCATTGCCATTGCCTATTTGTCAATTATGCACAAAGATCCTCATAGAGACTGCAGGAGGGCTTTATACACCCATAGATTCTGTGCATTGTGTGCTGGATTGGGTAGCTTACCATAGATTGCCAGTAGTGCTAGTTGGGCGGCATTATTTGGGCGCAATAAATCATATGCTTTTAAGCATAGAGGCATTGAAATCCCGTGATATAGAGATATTGGGAGTAGTAATGAGCGGGAGATGTGATAGTGAGGCACAAGATAGCGAAACGTTTATTATGAAATATGCAAATGTGCAAATTGCGCATTTAGAAGAATTTACCATACCAAAAACCAAAGCATACGAGACAAAAAAGGTGCGTGAGGAGTTTATAAATGCAAGCCACGCGCTGATAAATGAGCTAAAAGAAATGGATTTGCCCATACTAAAGTGGGCGATGGGGGATAGGCAACCTGCCAAAGAAGGCAGATTGCTACTTGGTGATTAAAATACGCCTTGATCAATCATCGCATTAGCAACTTTTCTAAAGCCCGCGATGTTTGCACCAAGCACGAGGTTTGTGGGTTCGCCGAACTCCGCTGCAGTCTGGCTTGCGTTGGTAAAAATGCTTCTCATAATACCCTGAAGTCTCTCATCGACCACCTCAAAGCTCCATGGATTCATACTTGCATTTTGTGCCATTTCTAGTCCGCTCACTGCCACACCGCCGGCATTTGCTGCTTTGCCCGGACCATAGCAGATTTTTGCTTGGATAAAGTGATGCACCGCTTCGATAGTAGAAGGCATATTTGCGCCTTCGCTCACGCATTGACAGCCATTTTGGAGCAGGATTTTTGCATCTTCTAGGCTAAGCTCATTTTGAGTCGCACTTGGGAAAGCCGCGAAGCAAGGAATTGCCCATACGCCATTAGTACCGGGTTTGTAGTCGCTAGCTTTGGTATAGACTGCGCTACTCCTTTTGGCTGCGTATTCTTCAAGTGAAGCGCGCTTGACTTCTTTGATCTCTTTAAGAAGTGCGAGATCGATGCCCTCTTTGTCATAAATCATACCTTTAGAATCACTCACGGTTACGGGTTTTGCGCCGAGTTGTTGGAGTTTTTCGACGGTGTAGATTGCGACATTGCCACTGCCTGATACGGTGCAGACTTTGCCCTCTAAGCTTTCGCCACGTGCTTTGAGCATTTCTTGTGCGAAATACACACAGCCATAACCAGTCGCTTCTGTTCTTACCAAGCTTCCGCCCCACGCAAGAGCCTTGCCAGTAAGCACACCATCGAATCTGTTGGTGAGTTTTCTGTATTGACCAAAGAGATAGCCGATCTCACGCCCACCGACACCTATATCGCCTGCAGGGACATCTGTGGTAGCGCCGATATGTCTGTATAGCTCATTCATAAACGCCTGACAGAATCTCATAATCTCGCCATCGCTCTTGCCCTTGGGATCAAAATCACTGCCACCTTTGCCGCCCCCCATAGCAAGAGTTGTCAGAGAGTTTTTGAAAATTTGCTCAAATCCCAAAAATTTGATCACGCCTTCATTCACACTTGGGTGAAATCGCAAACCACCCTTATACGGACCAATTGCCGAGCTAAACTCGATTCTATATGCACGATTGACTCGCACCTTGCCTGCGTCATCGACCCAGCTCACACGGAAATGAATCTCGCGATCTGGCACCACGAGACGCTCTAGGATAGCATTTTGCTGGTACTTCGCGTTTTTCTCAAGCTCGGGCTTGAGAGATTCTAAAACTTCCTCTACTGCTTGATGAAACAACACCTGTGAAGGATAGTTCGCCTTTACTGTAGCCAAAACTTCTTGTGCATATGACATAATGCTCTCCTTAGTTGTTATTCAGCTTGTCCCACCTCTATAATATGATAAGTAGAAATCCAAAACCTAATTATTGTATTATGTCGGAGAGCAAGCTCTTGGATTATATCGCATTTTTTTAGTTGTCAAGTCAAGACACACGAAATTTCAGTGAAATTTCAGGAATGTATGGCACATTATGAAACAATTTACGCAAAACATTTGTTTTTTACTATTTTTCAAGTATAATTGCCCCTTATTTGTGCAAACCTTGAGAGAATTTAAATAAGAAAGACCTAAACAAAATCGTATGAAGAGATACCTAAAATTACTTTTTTTGTCATTTGTGCTATGTGTTGGGATTGTCCATACTGCGCAGATTACTACGATACATTATGAGGGTAGCACCTCTATATCCGATACCCTCGCTGCTGAAATCTCAAGGCTAAAACCCGGCGATACGCTCAATGTAGATAAGGTTGATGAAGCAATTATCGCATTTTTTAAGCAAGGATATTTTGAGGATATTTATGCGACTTTTGATGGTGGAGTTTTGACTTTTCACTTCAAGCAACGTCCTAAGATTGCAAGTGTCGAAATCAAAGGCTATGGTAGTGAGCAAGAAAAAGAGACTTTATACAGCCAGATTGGTATCAAAAAGGGTGATAGCTACGATGAGGTCAAGCTTGAGCGCGCAAAGCTTATCATCAAGACGATTTTAGAATACCAAGGCTACTATGGTAGTGTTATACAAGAGGAAATTACATCTGTGGGCAGTGATGGTGCGTATGCAATCACGCTTAATGTCAATCAAGGCGAAAATATCGTGATTACTAAAGCATACTATGAGGGGCGAGAAAAGCTTAGCGTGAGTGAAGTCCAAGAGCTTGCCGCCAACAGAGAGAAGCAATTTGCCGGGTGGCTTTGGGGACGCAATGACGGCAAACTCAAGCTCAATGACCTAGAATTTGATAGTGCGAGAATCCAAGACGCCTATATGCGTAAGGGGTTTTTAGATGCTAATGTGTCTCCGGCATTTTTGGAAGCAGATTTTAACAATTATAGTGCCCAGTTGTATTACAAGATAGAGGAGGGCGATCGTTATAAGATTGCCGATGTCAAAGTCGTGCTACAAACCCCAGTAATCCCTGAAGAAAAGATCCTAAAAAAGCTCAAGATTCAGAAAAAAGAGTATTTTAATATCGAAAATTTGCGCGCGGATATGGAGATTATCAAGCAAGAAGTCGCGGATTTGGGCTATGCCTTTACGCGTGTATCGCCGGACTTGGACAAAAACACTGCAGATTCTGAAGTCAAGGTCATCTATTATGTGCAAATAGGGCAAAAGGTAAGGATTAATGATGTTATTATCACGGGTAATACTCGCACAGCAGACAAAATTATCCGCCGTGAGGTTCTCCTAGCACCCGGCGATGAATACTCGCTCTCCCAGCTTCGTCGATCCGAGAATGCCCTCAAACGTTTGGGGTATTTTAATAAAGTCGAGATTGAGGAGAGAAGGGTAAGCGAAGATTCTATGGATTTGCTTGTCAATGTCGAGGAGGCGCGCACTGGTGAGTTGATGTTTGGGTTTGGGTATGGGAGCTATGATAGGCTGATGGTCAATGCCTCCATTAGGGAGCGCAATCTCTTTGGGACGGGACATAGCGGACAGCTATATGTGGATTGGTCATATCGTAGGCAGCTCTTTAACCTCACGCTTACCAACCCACGCATTTTGGATTCTGAATATAGTGAATCTGTAAGTGCCTTTGTCTCGACATATTGGAACTGGGATTATCGTGAGCAGACTATCGGTGGAAGTGTAAATTTCGGACGCCTCATCACCGATACTTTTAGAGTCTCTTTGGGCTACACACTTAGCACCACGAGAATCTTAGGATTCTATCAAGAAGCCACAGGGAATGCTTATGAGCAGTATTTTCAAGAAACTTACAAAAATGGCGTAACTCCGCTTGATGCACCGCTAAAAAGCGCGCTTAGCCCAAGTATTTATTTTGACAATACCGATGATTACTACTTCCCCAAAAATGGTATTATCGCCTCGGCATATGTCGAATACGCTGGGCTCGGTGGTGAGGAAAGATACACCAAAATCTATGGAAAATTTGCAGGCTATAAGCACCTAAAAAGCCTCATAGGACTGGATTTGATCGCGCGCTACAAAATGCAGGCAGGTATGATCATCGACCAGGGCTACACACCTATTACAAGCAAATTTTATATGGGTGGTATCACGAGCGTGCGGGGCTATCAGATTAGCTCCCTCACACCGCGTTATTACACAAGTAGCTATCCGCAAGGTATCCGCGTGGGTGGTAACTATATGATGACAAACTCCGTGGAGCTAAGCTATGGAATCCTAGAAAAAGCCCAAATGCGTGTAGCTGTTTTTTATGATTATGGTATGATAGGCATAGATTCTATCAATGAGACAATGCGTCAATCATGGGGATTAGCCATAGAGTGGGTAAGCCCTATCGGACCGCTGGTGCTTGTCTTCCCGCAAGCGATTAATCCCGGACCAAACGACTACACTTCATCGTTTGAATTTACTATGGGAACGAGATTTTAGATTCTGCTAAATAAGGAGGTAGTATGAGCAACACACCAATACTCACACAAAAGCGTGTGAGCAATGCAGAGATTTTGGATTTGATGAAAAACGCTTCGCTAAAGGATTTGGGCATACGCGCTACACAAATTCGTGATACACTCCACCCAACCAAAACCATCACTTTTGTGGTGGATAGAAATATCAACTACACCAACATTTGCTGGGTGGATTGTAAATTTTGTGCGTTTAAGCGGCGCATAAACGAGGAGGGTGTGTATATACTAAGCTTTGATGAAATTGATGCTAAGATTGAGGAGCTTATCGCCATTGGTGGCACGCAGATTCTCTTCCAAGGTGGTGTGCACCCCAAGCTCACGATAGAATGGTATGAGGATCTCGTGCGTCATATCCACCAAAAATACCCACAAATCACTATCCACGGCTTTTCAGCCATTGAGATAAACTATATTGCCAAGGTTTCAAAGCTCACAATCCCCGAAGTATTGAGGCGATTGCAGGCTGCAGGACTTAGCTCGATACCGGGTGCTGGCGCAGAGATTTTAAGCGATAGGGTGCGTGATATTATCGCCCCCAAAAAACTTGATACACGCGAGTGGCTAGAAGTGCATGAGGAAGCGCACAAAATCGGTATGAAGGGCACGGCGACAATGATGTTTGGCAGCGTAGAATCTGATGAAGACATCGTGGCACATTGGGAGGCACTGCGCAATCTCCAAGACAAATACCACGGCTTTAGGGCGTTTATCCTCTGGAGCTTTCAGCCAAACAACACTCCGCTTAAAGAGGAGTTTCCAGACATTCGCTGTGCAAGCTCACATCGATATTTGCGTCTTTTGGCGTGCAGCAGAATCTATCTTGATAATTTTACCAATATCCAAAGCTCTTGGGTAACGCAAGGATCGTATATCGGGCAGTTAGCTCTATTATTTGGGGCAAACGACCTAGGTAGCACGATGATGGAAGAAAATGTCGTCTCCTCTGCAGGAGCGAGCCATTCTATGAATGAACAAGAGATGATTGCGCTTATCAAAGACTTAGGTTACCACCCTGCCAAGCGCAACACGGCATATGAGATTTTACAACATTACTAAGGAGCTATGATGTCAAAGAAGCTTTACATCGGCATTTTGGGGTTTTTGATTTTTATTGGAGGTTTGTATATGGTGTTAAAAAGCAATAATTACATAGAATATGAAGATTCTGCTGTGGAATATGTGCAGATTAATGGTGTGAATGTGCCGCTTATCTTTGAGCAAAGTGATTTGATCCCAGTGGGTAAAATCGAGCTTGTGTTTGAAGGAGGTGGAAGTATTTATGATGCAATCAACGCCAAAGATTCTCTGCCAAATCCCAAAAATGCTAAGGAAGCAAAGGCAGGGCTTGCCAATCTCGCTTCGGCAATACTCAATGAAGGCACGCGCACATTGGGCAATATCGCCTTTGCTGATAAATTAGAATCTAAAGCCATCACGCTTGATGTAGGCACAGGTGCGCAAACCCTAAGCCTTGATATTTCGTTTTTGCGTGAGCATCAGGATTTTGCACTTGCGTGTTTGGTGGATTTACTTAAAAGTCCTAATACGACACAAGAGAGCCTCACAAAGGTTAAAGAAATCACAAAAGCCACGATTTTGCGCAAAGAAAATGATTTTGATTATGTCGCACGCACCAACCTCAATGCCATATTTTTTGAAAATACCCCTATGGAATATCCCAGTATGGGGAATGAAGAGAGCATAGATTCTATAACCTTGGGAGATATTGAGCAGTATTTAAGCCAAAATCTTGCACTCAATCGCCTTATCATTGTGGCAGGTGGAGATATGGAGATTCAAGAGCTCAAAGAGCAATTAGCAAGAGAGCTAAGTTTTTTGCCTCTAGGCACTAAGCCCACCAAGCCTCAAATCAAGCCTCGCACCACCCCAAAAGAAATCGTTGCTCACAAACAAACTCAACAAGCTTACATACACTTTGCCTCACCATTTGACGCAAAGATTAAAGAAAATTACAAAACAAAAGTGATGAGCTTCGTGCTAGGATCATCGGGGTTTGGTTCTCGTATAATGGAGGAGGTGCGCGTCAAGCGTGGGCTTGCATACAGCGCATATTTTAGTATCATAGGTGGGAGTGATGTGGTCAATTATGGCGTGGGGTATTTACAAACAGGGCTAGATTCTAAAGACAAGGCACTTAAGGTTGTGCAAGAAGTGATGAGGGAATTTATCCAGCATGGTATCACTCAAGAGGAGTTAGATGCTGCTAAGGCTTTCATACTTGGTAGCGAGCCACTTGGTGAAGAGACACTCTCGCAGCGACTAGATGCCAAGCTTATGAACTATATGCGCAATCTGCCACTTAATAATCACAAAAAAGATATTGCCAAAATCTCTCATCTCTCACTCAAAGAAATCAATGACTTCATCGCCAAGCACCCAGAGATTTTGGAGCTTAGTATCAGTTTTGTGGAGGAGCAGTAGCTTTAGCTTGTGTTTTTATAAATCTAGAAATCCGTCTCTCGCGCAAGATACTAGGATTCTAGAATCTCTCGTATCAGCATCAATATCGCGGTTTGGGCGGCTTGTTTTTGCACACTTTTGCGATTGCCACTAAATATATGTCGCTCCACCTTCGCCACCTCGCCTCGATGTTGCACACCGATATACACAAGCCCCACAGGTTTTTGCGCACTTCCACCACTAGGTCCAGCTATACCGCTTGTAGCAAGGGCAAAGTCCGCGCCACTTAGGTGCAAAATCCCCTTGCACATTTGTGAGACGACTACCTCACTTACCGCACCAAAGCTTTGTAAATCTTGTGAATCTACGCCTAGCCAAGATTCTTTGATACTATTATCATAGCTTATCACACCACCCAAAAACACTTCAGACGCACCGCTAATTTGTGTAAATTCATAGCCCAACAATCCACCCGTGCAGCTTTCTGCGGTGCTTAGTTTTTGGTGCGTGGATTTGAGAAGTGTGATAGCGGTTTGGGCGAGAGATTTGCTTAGGACGAATTTAGCCCCAAAAAATGCATTTACTTCACGCACAAATGCTTCCAAGGTGGCTTTATGCGAATGTGTGGCTTTGACAAAAAAGCCTTGAGATTCTAAGCTTATACCGCTTTTTTGCGTAAATGATTGGAGAAGTGTGATGGCACTCACTGAATCTATGCCGATGAGCAAAAAGGAAATGGTATGTTTCATAACAGCACCTTTTGGGTATTTTTATTTGTAGTTTTTGGCATTTTAGCATTTATTAATATAAAATCTACTATGCTCAAAGGATAATCTAAATTTTAGGAGGGTGCCGATGTCAAAAACAAAGCAACAGCTTGTGATTCGTCCAGAGAATAGTATGGATATTAAGGAAGTGTATAAAAAGAAATCCGGCAGAATGAAGGAATCTTTTTATGAAGAAGAGCTACAAAAGCTTCACATAGAGCTTTGTAAGTTACAAAATTGGGTGAAAAAATATAAAAAAAAGATAATGATTATCTTTGAAGGGCGAGATGCAGCAGGGAAGGGTGGCACGATAAAAGCTCTAACCCAGCACCTAAATCCTAGGGGTTGTCGCACCGTGGCACTCTCAAAGCCTACAGACACAGAAAGCACGGAATGGTATTTCAAACGTTACATTTCCACATTGCCAAGTGGAGGAGAAATCGTTTTTTATGACAGAAGCTGGTATAATCGCGCAGGTGTGGAGAAAGTGATGGGTTTTTGCACCCAAGAGCAGTATAAGGAATTTATCACGCAAGTGGCTAATCTTGAGCATATGATTATCGCTAGTGGCACAATGATTTTCAAATACTTTCTTGATGTGGGTAAAGAGGAGCAAAAACGTAGAATCTTGCGCCGCAAGACCGATCCATTGCGTATGTGGAAACTAAGCCCTGTTGATGACAAATCTCTAGGGCTTTGGAATGAATACACCGAAGCATTTGAAAAGATGTTTGCGCGCACTCACACACATTTTTGCCCATGGGTAGTTGTCAATACTAATGACAAAAAACGCGCTAGACTTAATGTCGCACGCGATTTGCTAAGCAAGATTGATTACGAGGACAAAGACCAAACGCGCGTGTGCTTGCTCCCAGATCCGCATATTGTGTGGCAGTATTCAGAATATCAGCATTATAGCGATGATCCTACTAAGGAGATTTTGACGCAATTTAAGGAGCGCAAAAAGGCAAAAGCAGCGAAAGAAAAGGCAAAAAACGATCGAAAAAAAGATAAAAAGCAAGCTGAAAAATCTCCTAATGCCACACTAGAAAAATCCCAAACACCAAAAGAAATCAAAGCGCAAGATAAGCCTAAGGAAGTTAAGCCAAAAGAAAAAGAATCTGCAAAAAAGCCAACGGAAACTAAAGACTAGATTGGCGACCCCTGCAAGATTTGAACTTGCGTAACCGCCTAGAAGGGGCGGTATCCTTGGCCACTAGATGAAGGGGTCGAGATAAGTATAAAAATGCTACAAAGACTAAATTATACAAAAATTTCTCCTAAAAATGTATCAATTAAGATTGTTCCTTTATAATACCGACTGCAAATTTTCTCAATAAAGGATTCAAATGACACTCTTGCGTTTTGCTTTTGTATTAGGATTTTTTGCCACAGGTTGGATATTTGCTAATGCACACAGCCACGAGCACCATGCTCACCATAATCACGGAGAATCTACCCCAAGTCAAGCGATACTAGATTCTATGCACGCACCGATGATGGCTCAAGCCCCATGTGAATCTAAAAGTCCAGAGATTGATTATCTTACCGATATGATTCCCCATCATCAAGGTGCGGTGGATTCTGCGACATTGCTTTTGCCACATATCACAAACGATGAGTTAAAAACACTTGCACAAAACATTATCCAATCACAGACAAAAGAAATTGCAGAGTTTAAAGCCCTGCTTAGCGGTGGCACACTCTCAAACACGGAACTTTTGGCATCAAACTATCAGGAATTTCTCAAGGCTAATAAAAAAGCAATGGACACGATGATGCGTCAAATGAATGCGGTAAAGCCTACGGACAATATCCAAAAGGATTTTGTGCAAGCGATGATTGCTCACCACAATGGTGCTATCAAGACCTCAAAAATTATCTTAGCTTATACCAAAGATCCACAAGTTCGTAAAATCGCCCAAGGTATCATTGCCGACCAAGAATCTGAAGTAAAACTTATGCAAAAGCTTCTCACTAAGCTTTAAAACTTACCAATCCTACTGAATCTTATCCGCAAGGAGTTCTAGGGGGTGGAGGACGCGCACAGGAGAGTTGATAGAATCTAGCGCGTTTGTGAGCTGCATTCGACACGCCCCACATTCCGCGCTCACCACTTGCGCTCCGCTTGTATGGATACTTTGGGCTTTTGGTATCCCGGCTTTGAGTGTGAGGGCGTAATGAGAGCTTTGCATACTAATCCCCCCAAAGCCACAACAACGCGCACAATCAGTCATTTCATTAATCGTGAAGTTTTTGGCAAGCAGGGCGCGTGGTTGCTTATACACACCTAGCACTTTGCGTGCGTGGCAAGGATCGTGATAAGTGATCGCATAATCCGCACGCACGCCATTATCAAGTCGCGTGAGAATATCGGTGTGTGCTTCAAGCCACTCACTTGTCATAAAAATTTTTGGCAAAAGTCGCTCTAGTCGTTCCACCCATTTTTTGGATTCTTGTGCTTCCTCATCAAGCTCTAGCGCGTGTTTCCAATCGACTTTTATCATCGCTGCGCAAGTAGCCTCGGGGATTATCATCGCCTCTATATCCTCCCAAAACTGCTCAAAATACTCAATATTGCGCTTTATGAGTGTGGTAACGGTGCGTATGTCGCCGGTGAAAAATGCCGGCGCACCGCAGCATTCTTGAGATTTTGGGACAAAGGCTTCGATATTGAGGGCATTTAGAATCTTTAGCAAACTCTCGCCCACATTGATATAATTGTAGTTTGCCAAGCACCCGATAAAAATCGCCACGCGCTTAGGCTTAGTGGTAGATTCTATAATATGCGCACTAGATTCTGTATCGCGCTTTTGTGGCGGTAGTGAAGTGCCATATTTTTGTAAAAACGACTTTTTGGCAAAGGGAAAAACACTGCGCTTGATAGGAAGCCTTAACTTAGTCTTATCGCCTTTAAAGAAGCAAGGTGCGAGAAAGCCCACGCAAGAAAACACAATATCAGCAACCTTTCTGTGTCGCAGTAGAAAAAAATACAAACGCTTATACCAGCTTATGCCAAACTTGCGCGCGATGTCGATACGCACAGATTCTATGGCTGTATCCACGGGTAATTTTGAAGGGCAGTTGCTCACACAAGTGGTGCATAAAAAGCAAGATTCAAAGATTTTCTTGCTTGTAGAATCTAGGGGCAAATGCCCTGCTTTGTATGCACCAAGAAGGTCTAAGAATCCGCGTGGTGAGGTGGTCTCATCACGATTGATTTGGTAAATGGTGCAATCAGGGATACATTTACCGCATTTCACACAAGAGAGCGCGGTGTTTTGTAAATCAAATGGCGACATTGTGTTCTCTCTTAGATTGTTTTGCTAAAACGTTTTTGCTCACTCGCATTTTGCAGATACGCATCAAAGCACATTGCGATATTTCGGATAAGCATCGCACCCGTTTGTGTAGTCGTAATCGCATCTTTACCTATCTCAAGCAATCCTGCTTCCTCATATGGAGCCAAAAGGGCAAGCTCTCGTGCAAAATGACTCCTAAAATCTATGCCAAATTCCTGCTGTGTGTGCGAAAAATCAAGACTAAGGTTGTTCATAAGCTCCATAATCACATTTTTGCGTAATCTGTCCTCTTGTGTGAGCTGAATGCCTCGCTCGGTGGGTAAAATCCCACGATCAAGTGCCGTCTCGTATGTCACCATATCTTTGTGGTTTTGCGCATAATACTCCACACCCTCGCTAATGCTCGTAAGTCCAATGCCTATGGTCTGCGAAAAGCCTCTAGTCGTGTAGCCTTGGAAGTTGCGACGCAGTTGTTTTTGCTGCTTGGCGCGATAGAGCTCGTCAGTTTTTTTGGCAAAATGATCCATACCAATCATCTCATAGCCCGCTGCACCGAGCATTTCAATGCTTTGTCGCAAGATTTGGAGTTTTTCTTGTGGCGGTGGGATCGTGCTTTCATCGATTTTGCGCATTGTTTTTTTCATCCATGGAACATGGGCATAGTTAAAGATTGCCAAACGCTCGGGAGAAAGCTCTAGGACAGAATCTAGTGTTTGTTTGAAGGTTGTGAGATTCTGAAATGGCAATCCGTAGATGAGGTCAAAGTTTATAGAATCTATCCCAAACTTGCGCGCAAGCTCTACTGCCCTACGCACAAGTTCGGGGCTTTGATGCCTATGCACAGCGTCTTGGACTTTGGGGTTAAAATCCTGCACACCAAAGCTTAGGCGATTAAAGCCCCCATCGTGCAATACCTGCATTTGCTCCTGTGTGAAATACCGCGGATCTACTTCGCAGCTCACTTCGGCATTGGGTGCGAAATGAGGAAATGTAGCGCGGATAGATTCTATAACCTCTTGGAGTTCTTGGGCATTAAAAAATGTCGGTGTGCCACCACCAAAATGAAACTGCACCACTTCTCTTGTTGTATCCATACTTTGGGCTAATAGGACTAATTCTTTTTTGAAATATTCTATATAACGTGCTTTTTTTTCTTCTTTGCTCGTATAGACGACATTGCACCCGCAGAAATAGCACGCAGAACGACAAAATGGCAAATGCACATACACAGAAAGTGGTATATGGGCGTATTGTGTATCGCTTGATTGGAGATTCTCTACATACTGCTTAGCACCAAAATCGCTGTGAAACTCTACCGCGGTGGGGTAGCTCGTGTATCGAGGACCGGGTTTGGAATAGGTAGCAAACTTTTCAAAATCAATCATCGCTTGTGCCTTGCTTTTGTCGGAGGATATACTCTTCGAGGTTAAAAAATAAATTGGGGTGTTGTTTTTTGACCTCACGCACCACAGAGGCGACATTGACCATAGGTAGTGTGCCATCACTTTGGCGATAAGATTCTAGATACATTGTCGCCACACTCATCACATCATCAAAGTCAATAGGCATTTGTGTAGCTACTTCGCGCTCTAAGCGCATAAAGAGCTTTTCCTCCTGCACCTCTTTGATACGCCCTAGAAGTTTATTGAGCATACTTTGGGGCATAAGCACAAACTCGTGATTATCCCCATCTTGCAAAAACCATATATCCTTGTTGTTTTCCAAGCTTCCTTCTTGGAGCTTGAGCAGTGCGCTTTGGCTGTCAATCTTGCTTAGATACCCCACACCAAATTGCTGATGCACATCATCTTGTAATAAAAGTTCTTTTTTTATGGGTTTCATAGTGTGTTTTGCCTTTGTAGCCAGACCATAATCCCTTTTTGGGCATGGAGGCGATTTTGTGCTTCCAAAAATACTCTACTTTGCGTGCCTTCTATCACCTCATCACTGACTTCTTGTCCGCGATAGGCTGGGAGGCAATGCAAAAATATCGCATCTTTGTGTGCTAGAGCCATTGTAGCACTATCGACACAATAATCTTTAAATGCCTCTTGACGCTCCTTTTTTTGCTCCTCTTGTCCCATAGACGCCCAAGTATCGGTTGTTACGACATTTGCATCTTGCACTGCAGCTTTGACATCATCACCAATGTGGATATGCGCACCACTTTTTTGGGCTTCTTGCAGAGCTTGAGCAAGGATTTGGGATTTTGGTTCATAGCCTTTGGGTGAGGCGATGCGTAGCTCAAAACCGAGTTTTGCACAGAGCCATAGCCACGAATGTGCTATGTTGTTGCCATCGCCGATATATGCCACAATAGGTTTTTGTGGGTTTTGTGTGTGCGGATAGAATCTGTGTGGCACGCATATGCCGCATTCTACCATCGTCATATAATCTGCCATAAGCTGCACGGGGTGATAATCATCGCTAAGTCCATTGATCACAGGCACACTAGAGTATTGGGCAAATTCTTCTATTCTTGAATGCTCGCCTGTGCGCATCATAATCATATCAAGCATAGAGCTTATCACGCGTGCGGTGTCTTTGATAGGCTCGCCGCGTCCGAGCTGTATGTCTTTATTGGAGAGGAAAATCCCCATACCACCGAGTTGGTAAATCCCCGCCTCAAAGCTCACGCGTGTGCGTGTAGAGGATTTTTCAAACACCATACCCAAAGTTTTGCGCTCCAAATACAGAGGTTGTGTCTGATTGCGCCATTCTTGTTTGATTTGTAGTGCAAGGTCGATGATGTCTAAAATTTCATCTCTACTAAAGTCTCTAAGTGTCAAAAAATGTCGAATCTTGCTCACCCAAATCCCTCCAATCCTTACAAAATTCAAAATAAAGCATAGATTCTAGCAAAAAACACCAAGTTTGGCTATAAAATTTATCCATAAATTGTGCAGATTCCTATCATTTCATCGCAAGAACTGCATTCTTGTTTATCGGGGTTTGATAGGCATAAGCCTCTCACCCCTCCACTTACGCGTTCATACACTTTCAGAATCTAAGGCTTTAGATTTTAGATTCTGCAGTGTCGCTGGTGGTTTTAGATTTTAGAATTTTATCTCTTGTTGATATGCAACAAAAAGAGTAGCACCAAAATACACACCATACCCACAAACATCACTTCACCAAACGAGACAATTGCCTTAGTGTTGCCAAGCATTAAAATCCCAAAAGATACTCCTGTCGTGATAGCAGAGAAAAATATCGCGTGCGTAGTGCGCAAGTTTAGCCCCTCTTTTGCTGCATAGATTCCATAATCCACACTTACCACCACTAAAATAAGCAGGGCAAAGAGGTGCAAAATATCTAATGCACTATGTGTGGAGATGATAAACAACGCGCTTGAGAGAGGGAAAAGCACAAATATCGCACATTCCCAAAACATTCCTCTTGCGCTCAATGCAAGTGTAAGGAGCATAGCACACAACGCAATCCCTAGCACAACGAGCATAGGCACATAGAGTGAATCTGTGATGTGGTTGAGTAAGTTTTGGAGCGATCGTGTCTCTACATCGCCTAGGTTGTTTTGTGTATCTTGTGCGATTTGGCGGATAAGAGGCAAATCCTCTGTGCGTATGTTTGCAAGGTAGTATAAAACTCCGCTGTGTTCTATCACGCGAAAGCCCATATCCTCCAACATTTTTAGCGTGAGATGCTCTAAGTCTTGCAATTTAGTAGAATCGTATGCGTTTTCCATAGTATCAAAAAGCTCATTAAGAGAGTTTTTGGCTTTGTCATCTTGAGGGTTAATCTGTGCTAGCATCGCGTTTTTTAGCTGTGGGAGGGTGTGCTTTAGCATTGCGATATTGTGCTGTGTAGTGGGGGATTGCAAAAATTGCTTGCTAGATTCTAAGCGCGTGGTATCTGGTAGGAGGCTAAGAGGTATGAAGCTCTTATGCTCTGAATCTCGCGTATCTAGCTTGCGCTGCAGAGTATTGGCAAATGTGATAAGTCCTTGGAGATTTTTGTGAGAAAGGAGGATTTGGCTTTTGTCGTATTCATAAGCATTAGCAAAAAACTCACGTTCTGCTACTTGCTCTTTGTTGTAATACCCAAGTTTTGAGAGGTCAAAATCAAAATGCAAATGTGTAACTACAAACCCCATACTTGCCACACAGAGTGCGAAAAACCACCATTTAGAGACTTTTTGGGTGCGCCATTTAGCCATAATAGGAAAAAATCTCGGTGCCCTAAAGCCGATGTGTGGATACACAAATGCAAAAAAGCAATAACTCACGCTAAGTGAGATAATCGCATACAGGCTAAGCTGTGCCAAAAGTGGGAAAGGGATAAAAAGACAAGTTGCAAAACCTACAATTGTGGTCATATATCCATAAAATACCGGACGATTAAAGCTTCTATGTTTGGAGGCATAAAGCCCAAAAAAGTTATGGTGCATCATATAATCAATCGCAATATTGCTAATCCCCATACCAAAGGTTAGTGCCATAATCGTTACTTTGGGATAGACACCTGCTACCACAAACATCGCTATGATATTAGCAAGCACTAATGTGGCGATGGTATGAAGTGTCAGCATAGGGATACGGATAATCACAAAATACAGCACCACAAAGACGATTGAGGAAAAAGTGAGCAAAAACCCCACCTCCTCTAAAGTCAAAGTCAGATTGAGTGAATCCATAAAATTTTGTGAAAAATAGCGTATGCTTGGGAAGTCTTTAGCAATAGATTCAAAACCTGTAATCGTGGATTTGAGCGCCTCACTCTCTATGCTTTTTAGCTCCACCACACCCAAAAATCCATAATCTTTGGCAATCAATTCCTGTGAATCTTGTGTGGGAAAGCTAAAGAGTCCAAGTGGATCGTGGGGGTTAAACGAGGGTTTTGATGGATTTGTGTGTGAGTGAGAATCTTCATCTTGAGAATCTTGGGAGCTTGTAGAAACCCTAGCTTGTAGCAGTGCTTGCACACCTTGTGAGATGTCTTGTGTGATTTGTGTGGGTGTGTGATGTGCTATTGTTTGGGGTGTTTTGTTGTCGTGAGGATAGGCAAAGGCGACATAATGCTTAGCAATAAAATCCTGCAAGCCTTGCGGGGTTTGCGTGTGCGTAAAAGTCGTAGCGACATTAGGTAGAGCTTGCACGCGTTCTAAAAATGCTTTGAGATTATGCTTTGAATCCTCGCCAAAGCCCTTGCTTGCTACAAGCACATATCGGGAGCTTGCAAACTCACGATACACCTCGATAATCTCCCTATCCTCACTCTGTGGGAATAATTCAAGCACTTCTTGTGTGATTTTATCAAAAGGAAAGACAAATTTCCCCAAAACCGCAGCAATGATAAAAAGCACAATATTGCAATATCTAAGCAAAACCCCCATAATAGCCTCCAAAGTGTATTAAAGCAACCATTATACAAAAAAATTTAAGTATAATACAGACAAAAGATTTGGAGTAAAGAATGAAATATATTTTTTATGTCGCATTGTCGTTTTTGTGTGTCTTGCAGGTCGTTAAAGCCCAACCTTCTGATAATTTATCACTCTCCCCAAGCCTTGAAGAAATCACACAATTTAGTGAGTTGGCAGGGTATGATTTGCTACACTCGGATTTTGCTCAAGGAGACAAGGGCAAAAAGATTATTGCGATTTCAGACTTTTATAACCTCACAGATTTTGCACTAGATTCAGCCTTGATAGCACGGGTGTTTTTGCAGCAGATTAAAGATTCTCAAGTTTTTAGCCTCACTAACGCTATTGCTGGCAATGCCTCAAACACCGATCCTATGCTAGATTCTATCCGTGCTATGCGCAACAATCTAGAGTTTGGCAATGTAATCCCCAAAGGCGCACTGCTCGCCCCCAAATACTCCCTAAGTGGCAGAATCTCTAATGACATCAAAGAGCTAGGTGGCAAAACCATCGTGCAATACAACATTATCCTTAGTATCACAAACCTAGAAAATGGGCTTGTAGAATGGGATTATGTGGATTCTATCAAAAAAACCTATGAAGGCAAGATACCCGAAGGTTTTTTCACACAAACGCGCTATGGGCTTATCTGCTCTGGTAGTGCCAATGCCGACATATCGCTTAAGGAAGCTTGCGAATTGGCTATTGCCGAGATTTGGGAGGGAAGTTTCCAAGACATCGCGCCAAATAAGCGAGATTCTATCGTGCGCTATGCTAAGAAGGCTTGCGAGCTAGATTCTGCATTTGGGTGCAGAGCGTATGCAGCGGCGTATCGCTATGGCGTGGGGGAAAAGCAGGACTTTGTTAAGGCGATGAAGTTTTATCAAAAAGCCTGCCAAAAAAGCGATGGTAACGCGTGCTACAATATGGCTCTGATGTATCAAAATGCCCAAGGCGTAGCACAGAATCTCAAAGAAGCCGATACATACGCGCATAGGGCTTGCACACTGGATTTTGAAGCAGGGTGTGGGCTACACCAAAAGCTCACCGCTCTCGCACAAGAAGATTCGCTTGATGAGAGGGGGCAGATGCTCACGCAACAATGCGAGGCAAATGATAGCGTAGCTTGTGGGGATTTGGCGTTTTATTATTACCATGGTTTTGGCGGAGCAAATCGCAACCCCACAAAAGCCGCGCATTTGTTCCAAAAGGGCTGTGAATTGGGCGATGTCAATAGCTGCTATCAGATAGGATTGTGGCATGTATCTGGGCTTGGTGGCGCAATCAAAGACTGGGGTATTGCTGCAGGATATATGGACAAACCCTGCAATCTCTACACACTTAAATTTGCCTGTGCTAACACCACTCACCAAGCCCAATGCCAAAAACATTTTGAAAATTACAAATCTAATGCGTGTTTTTCGCTGGGCGCACTCTATGAGCATGGTGGTATCAACCTCAAACAAGACATCAAAAAAGCACTAGAGACCTACAAAAAATCCTGTGATATGGGGTTGGAAAACGCGTGTGTGTATTACAACAACCTCAAAGAAAGCTTAAAATAAGGATCGCAAATGCTCTACATCATTATCGGACTGCTAGGAGTAGCAATCACGCTAGTATTTATGCTCGTGCGCGCCCTGCTCCAAAACACCGCTTTGCACAAAGACACACAAACCCTCATTGCGCAGGTGGATTCACTCCAAAAATCCGAGCAAGCCCTAAGAGTGCAACTCACAGAATCTAGCGAGCGATACAATCTTGCACTACAAGATAACGCTAGGGCGCAGGCACAGATACAATCCCAAGCCACACTCTTAGATTCACTTGAGCAAAAATACGCCCAAAATCTCGCCACGCTTAAGGTGGAGTTTGAGAAATCTCTGCAAACACAATCCCAAAGTATGCTCCAGCAAAACAAGCTTCATCTTTTAGAGGATTCTAAAAAAATGCTAGATTCACTCTTTGCCCCTGTGCGTGAGAGTATAGAAGCCTACAAAGAGGGTATGAAAGAATACAAAGAGCGGCTTGTGGTTAATGAGGCAAAGCTGGAGACAAATATCAAAAATATGTTTGCTTATAGCCAAGAAATCGGGCAAAACGCCGACAAGCTCGCGCAGATTCTAAAAGGTGATAAGAAAATTCGTGGGAATTTTGCCGAGATTCAGCTCAAAAATGTGCTAGAGCATAGCGGGCTAAAGGAGGGCGAGCAGTATAGGCTAGAGGCACATTTCAAGCACGAGGGTAGTGGGTATCGTCCCGATGCGGTGGTGTATCTGGACAAACAAAAAAGCATTATTATAGATTCTAAATTCCCGCTACCAAGTAACTTTAGCTTTGAATCTCTTGATGTGAGTGTGTGCCAAGAAATCGCACACAACCTCAAAAATCGTATCGATGAGCTTGCCAAAAAGCCCTATGCGAACTTTGAATCTGGCACTTATGAGTTTGTGCTACTCTTTATCCCCTACCAAAATATCCTTGATTTAGCTTTGAGCGTGGATAGCGGAATCTACCAATACGCCTATACTAAAAAAGTCTATCTCACCACGCCCCACACACTCTTTATGGCACTTAAAACTATTGAGGTAAGCTGGTGGCATATACAGAGTGATGAGAATGTGCGCGTGGCATTTGAGGAGATTGGGAAGTTTTATGATAAATTTGTGGGTATCACAGAGGATTTTGAAGGCTTAAAGAGGCTTATTGAGCGGCTAGGCAAGCAGAGCGATGAGATAGATTCTAAGCTTACAAGCGGACGAGGTAGCCTCGCCTCAAGGTTTGAATCTCTCAAAAAGCTCGGTGCCAAGACGACAAAAAGCCTACCTACGAAGGATTTTGTGGATTTGTAATACGAGATTCTCAACCTATGCTATAATCAACACAAAAATATCACAAAGGCTTTTATGCAAACTCTAGGCACAACATTTCTCTTTGTCCTCTTGCTCATCGTGCATATTGCGAGCTTGCTCTTTAATATCAGCGAGATGAGTATCCATCACACAGAGGCTTTTGGATTTTTTTATGACAAAAGTCTGCTTTTTGATGTGGCGAGATGGAGTTATGAGACTTTTGGTTACAATGACTTTGCACTTCGTGCGCCATTTTTGGCGTTGCACACACTCAATGTCTGCTTGCTGTATGCGATTTCTAGAATCTACCTCAAAAAGCCCATTGATAGTTTGCTATGTGTTTTTACCTTTATGATGCTACCCGGTGTGGTTTTTAGCTCTGTGCTAATTTCTAAAGCCACGATTATTATGAGTATCGCGCTCATTTGCGTGTATTGGCAGCTTAGATTCAAGCGCAATGCCTATCTTCTCCCAGCTATTAGCGTGTTTTTAGATGCTGGGTGTAGTGTGCTGTTTTTGGGAATGTTTTTTTATGCGTTGCGTCATAAAAATACGCAATATATGGTGTTTGCACTGGTGTGCTTTGCGATTAATATGAATCTCTTTGGGATTAATGTCAGCGGACACCCACAAAGCTATTTTGTCGATACATTAGGTGGGCTTATCTTTTTGTTCTCGCCACTATTGCTAGCATACTATATCTACTCGCTTATTTATTCTCTCAAACGTTATGATGACTTTATGAGCTATGTGAGTGTGAGTGCGATTGTGTTTGTGCTTATTCTGTCGTTGCGCCAAAAGGTTGATATTGAGACACTTATTCCTATGAGTGTAGTGGGACTACCGGTGCTTATCAAGCGGTTTTTGAGTGATATACGCGTGCGTTTGCCACAATTTCGCAGGGGCTATGTCGTGCGATTAGTGTGTATTATAGCATTTGCATGTATGCAAACAGGGGTGTTATATGCTAACAAACTCGTGTATTTGCTTGATGTCAAAAGCCATTTTGCAAAGTCGTATTATTATGGCAAGGACTTAGCACACAAACTCAAAGCTATGGGGATTAGGGCAATACAAACTCAAGATAAACGTCTTGAGCTGCAATTGCGTTTTTATGGAATTAGCAATAATGCCTCTAAGATGTTGCGACCTACAACCAATTGTGTGCATTATGATGTAAGCATAGAGTATCTAGGCAAGATAATTGCGTGTTATGAGATTATCCAAGCTCCCCAAAGTGTGAGACAAAATCCACAATCCCCACATTAGGTAGCAATAGTGAATCTCCTTGAACTCCTCCTTGTCTTTGTGCTTGTTAGTATTGCCTTTGCTTTTAGTCTCCCAAGCCAAAACCAAAGCCTCTTTATCGCGCAACGCACTCTTTTGCACCAGTTGCAAAATGCCCAGATTCTCGCGCTCACAGACCAGAGACATTTCACACATACTACACAGCTAGATTCACTCTATGCGCGCTATCCTTCGATTAATGTGCGTAAGCTTATGGCGTATTCTAAAAGTGCCTTGTGGCAGGTGCAACTCCACATAGGCAAGGTCTATGCAACCTCAAGTTTTTCGCTCTATATTGACACGCCAAGAGATGCTATCAGCACGGATTTTGATTCGCGTCCTATGGCAGGGGATATTATCGCTATGGACAGCACACGGCAGTGTATTAGTGGCTATAACAACACTAATACATCGTTTGATTGCAAAAACAATCTTTCTATAAATGCGCGTTTGGGCGAGAATCTAGGTATAGAGAATATGGAGATTTTTTCCCCTAGTGTGTGTGGGGAACGCGAAAGTGGAAGGGTGTATTTTGATTTTTTGGGATTTGCGTATTGTGCCAAAATCCCATTACCTTTGCAAAACTCCTATGAAGTGCGACTTAGCAAAAAAGGTGTGAGCAAATCCGTGTGTGTCTTACCACAAGGCAAGATTTTGGGCAAAAGCAATGGTTGCTAATATCACGATTTTGTGCGATTTTGACGCGAGTAAGCGTCCTCGTCCGGCACGGCTAATTGCTATGCTAAAGGAGATTCACACGCTTAGTGTGATTGCCAAAGAATGCACGCCCATCGCAGGAGTGCGGAGCTTTAGTTTCCCTGCGTTGCTCACTGCCAAAGATCGCACCCCCGCACAAGAGCAAATCATCAAAGCTCACTGCCAAAATGGTGCATTTGAGAATCTCATCTTTACGCCTAATCGCCTGTGTATCAGAGAGCACCTCTCTAGCTTGCCACCACAGCAGTTGCTTATCGTAGAAGACATCACGCTTTTGCCCTTTGCGCTAGAATATCGCGCACGATACAAGGAGACAAAAGTCCTTATTGATTTGCGTGAGTATTATCCGCTAGAATATGAGGATAACAAAGAGTGGTTGGCAAGCTTTGGGTTGTTTTTCCAGCATTTATGTGAGGTGTATCTACCCCAAGTAGATGGCGCACTTTGTGTGAGCGAGGGTATATCGCGTAAGTATTATGAGAGGTTTGGGGTGCAATCACTCGTGTTTTTATCACTACCGCCCTTTTTTGACCTCACTCCCACACCGCTAAGTAGTCCGATAAAAATCCTCTACCACGGATTTGTGAGCCCTGATAGGAGTAGCACAAATCTTATTGAGTTTGCACAAAAACTCCCTAGTGATTACACCCTCTATGCAATGGTGCTAAGCAATCAGCCCGAGTTTTTTCGCTCTCTGCGTGAAAATGCCCCTGGCAATCTTGTATTTTTACCACCGGTGTCATTAGAGGAGATTGTGCCATTTTCCAATGCCTTTGATATAGGGCTTATTCCATTTTTTCCCACGACTTTTAATCTCGCGCATTGCTTGCCAAATAAATTTTTTGAATACCTCCAGGCACGGCTGTGTATCCTCTCAACGCCACTTAGCGAGATTGGGCAGTTTGTATCCCAACAGCATTGTGGTGTGTGTGCGAGAGAATTTAGCGTAGATTCACTGCTAAGAGCGCTTACTTCACTCTCACGCGAGGATATTTTAGCCCATAAGCATCGCGCACACGAGCTTGCTCACACTTTTAGTATGGAGTGCAATATCACAAAAATTAGACATATTGTGATGGAGTTGTTAGGGTTTTAGCGGTTTTGTAAGTTTTTGTGCAAGAAGTTTGGTGTAGAAAGTATCGGAAGTAAGTCTGTGTCAGAGGCGATAAGCGGTGTATTGACACAGCTTGCCAAAGGCAAACTATGTAGATTAGTGTCCGCAGCCACAGCCTCCACCACCGCCACCACAGCAACCTCCACCATCGTGATGATGATGACCGCCACCACTTCCGCAGCCACAGCCTCCGCCTACATTGCCCTGTAATATCTCTGTTTCTGTTGCATCACGGACATCAAGCACATTGATATTGAAGTTAAGCGTTTTGCCTGCTAAGGGGTGATTGTAATCAATGATAACGGCATTGTCGTTAAAATCCTTGACAATCACTTGTGCAGTTTGTCCATCATCGTTTTGTCCAAAAAGCGTCATACCAACCTTGAGATCAATGCCCTCAAACTGATCGCGCGCAACCTCTTGAATCCAATCTGGTTGATACACCCCATACGCATCTTCAGGCTTTACTTCCACAGAGAGTTTGTCTCCAGCTTTTGCACCCATAAGGGCATTTTCTAGCCCACTAATGATTTGGTTCGCGCCCACGAGAAATTCCAATGGCGCACCACTCTTGTTAGAATCTATAATCTCTTTGCTTTGGGTATCTGATACTTCGTATTCGATGGTAACAACTTTGTTGTGTGCAATCATTTGTGTTTCCTTTATTTTCTAAGTTCTTTGGCTTGTGCCGCTTCTTTGCTTTGTGGATAAGTCGCAATCAAGACTTCCAAAAAGGAATTATAGTTTGGCATATCTTTAATCCCCTTGAAACAAAGAGCAGTATGCAGCAAAAGCGTGGGCATATACGCGCCACGATCGCTTAGTGCCACACTTGCCTTGTAGTATTTAATCGCTAAATGGTAATCTTTTTGCAAATACGCAATTTCACCGAGATAAAAAGTTGCTTCTGGAGCATTGTAGTTATTGTCTTTAAGCCATAGCATAATGTCCTTGGCGGATTTGTATTGTTTCTTTTTGATAAATTCTTTGGCTTGTGTAAAAAGTTCAGCACTTTTGTTTTTATCAAACTTAGGCTTAGATGTGGGCTTTTGTGATTGTGTATCGTCTTGTTTTTGTGTCCCTTTATTTGCGTTGTTTAAATGCGGGTTGCTAAGTTTTTCAAGTTCTTGGAGGATACTCTCTTGTGTTTTTATTGTGAGTGTATGAATCTCTTTCATTTTAGAATCTAGCGTATGTATCTGTTCTTTTTGTTGTTGCAAGAGGGTCTTGAGTGCCGCTATCTCGGTTTTGAGATTTTCGATTTCTTGGGTATTTGTCGCACTTTGTTTTGTTGTGTTTTGGAGCTTTTGGTGTTGGGATTCATACAAACTCATAAGCCCTTCTTGAGATTGTTTGAGAGCTTCTTGTTGTTCTTGAATCTGTGTGGTAAGATTGAGGAGGTTTTGCGCTGTGCCTTGGAGAGAAGAGAGATCCCTCTTGGTTGCACCGCTTTGCTTTTCAAAAGCCGATGGTTCCTTGGCTCCGTAGCAAACAAAACAAAGAAGCAAGATGGATATGTAATACTTCATCATGCTTCTATTAACTACTTATACTGCTTTTGTTTGCGCCTTGGGGATTATTGCGCAAGTTTGAAATCAACACGTCTATTGGCTTGATAGCACTCTTTTGTAGCTTGTGTGCATACAGGCTTGCTCTCACCATAAGTTACCGTGGAGATATTATTGGGATTTACACCACGTATTTCAAGAGCATTTCTTACAGAATCCGCACGTTTTTTACCAAGCGCGAAGTTGTATTCATCTGAACCAAATGAGTCGGTATTGCCCTCTAGCACCACCTTGGCATTGGATTGTTTGAGTGCATTGGCAGCATTTTCTATATTTGTGAGCATACTTTCTTGGATTGTGTATTTATCAAACCCAAAGAGAATAGTCTGCAAACTATTGCTATCAAGCTGCACAAAATTATCACTTGCCCTATTTCCCCCACTTGATGCCATAGAAGCATCTTCTCCCTGCACGGCTACTGCACCACTACCACCGGTAGAGACCTTCGCATCATCTCCACAGCCACTTATAAATAACAAAATAGCCCCAAAAGCTCCGATTATATGGATTTTCTTCATACTACCTCCTATTTAGTCCTTTGTAAGTTAATTATAGCTTTTAAACATCTTAAAGTCAAATCGTATTTTATGAAAAACTTTTTACCAATCATAGGATTGAATCTTGACTTTAGGAAGTGAGAAAAAATAGCTACTATTGTAGTCTAGACGAATTATGCCTAGCGCGCTTTGTGTGTCGGTATGTTTGATATACATAATGTTTTTGCCATCTTTTGAAAATGTGGGCATTTGGTTAGAGCCTTTTTCAGTCAAGCGACGTATAAAATCGCTATTAGTGGCGATAAGGTAGATATTAAAAGTGTTTAGTCCAAACTCATTGTTGCTCTCACGGCTTGTATAGACAATGTATTTATCGTGGCTTGCCACTGCGCTATTATTGCGTCCATGAAAGACAAGCTGCTCGACATTACCTCCTTCAAGATTGGTAGCAAAGACATTAGGGTATCCCAATCTATCAGAGATGAATGCCACTTCTCTCTCATTGTTGATGAATTTCCCACCTACATCGATTCCAGAAAAGCTTGTGAGTCTTTTTAGATTTTTTGTTTGTGTTTCATAAAGATACACATCGGCTGCACTTTTGTTAGGTGTTAAACTAAGAAGTAACTTTGTGCCATTGCTATTTACATCTGACACTACTGCCATACCATCGCTTTGCACTATGGTTTCGGTCGTATTGGTGTGTAAATGGTAGCGTAAAATCGTGGGCTTATCATTGATATAACGCGTAAAATAGATAATACTTTTTTCTTTGTTACCCCATTTTGGGAATATATTGAGCCCACCTTGTATGATGTCTTGCTGAAAGGTGAGTGTATAGTCTGCTAGAGCAATCACGCTATTACCAGAGTTTGTGTATTTGGAGAGCACCACAGGCTCACGCATCCAATCTATACGCGGTGCTTGGATATAGGTATTGATGCTGATACACATTTCATGCGCAATGAATGGATAGCGGTTGAGTGTGGGCTGTGTGTATTCTTGGTCAAATATCTTTTTGCCACTGCGCACATCATAGAGCACCAGTCGTCCAGTGATAGCACCACTTTTTTTACTTGCGCTCACACGTGCGATGAGATCGATTTTTTTGTCCTTGTAGGTTTGAAAATCCGGATCTTTGTCTTTGACACTCTCACCTTTTTCTACTTGGAAATGATTGCTTACACGCAAATCCCCGCTAAGCTGTGAGAGGAGTTTTTGTCCATATTCGTTATTGTCTGCGATATGCTCCACAATGATAAAGGGTAGTTTGGTGGAGCTTGTGATAATCTCAAGAGTCGCATCAAGTGCCATCATAGGCATAGCCCAAAGGTTACATAATAGGACAAGGATTGAGAAACGTTTTGGCATTGTATCTCCTTAAAAGAGCGTATTATAACGTGAAAATTCTAATTTCGGCATTAGGCGTTTTCTTTAAATGTTAGGGTATTTGTGGGTATCGTGCTGGCATATCATCTCTCTGTGAATCTAGCCTTGCTCCGCCTGTCCGATTCTATAGAGCGCAAAATCATAGCGCACCGGGTCGCTAGGACAATATGTTTTGAGTGAATCTGTAAGCTCTATGGCTGCGGCGAGGTCATAGGTTTTGCGTTTGAGCAAGCCTAGTCTGTGTCCTATCCGAAATGTATGGGTGTCAAGCGGTATAATAAGCTCGCTTGGGTCGATCATATCCTGCCAGATTCCAAAATCAAGCGCATCATCACGCACCATCCAACGCATAAAGAGATTCCATCGCTTGAGTGGGCTTTTGCCTTTGGGGCTGAAACGTATGGAGACAGAATGCGCGTGTGAATCTGGGCTTGCCTTAGGTTTTTGAGCTAGCCCTGCACCAAGTGCAAAAACCAAGCCCCTGCTTTGCACGCCAAGGTCTTTGGCTATCTCGTGTAAGGTTGCTATGCTGTGGTATATGGCGTTGAGGATTCTGTGGGGTGCATAAGTGGTGTTTTGCAATCCATACATAAAAATTTCTTTAATTCCGCCGCGTCTTATACATTCTCGCAAAATTGCAAATAACGCTTCTATGTCCTGTGCGTTTTGGAGGCGGTAGTATGGCATTGTTTGATTTTTGTGTGTGTTTGGGGTCTCTAGCAATGCAAAGTCTAGCGCACTCAAAAATGCCACAATTTGTTTAGCATTACCATAGGAGAGGAGCGCACACAAAAGAGCGACTTCGGCGAAATGTGGGTGGTGTGTGTGCTGGCGCACGACAACAAGCGGATCGGGTGTGTTGAGGCTCTGTGTGGTATTGCAAAGATCATACTGCACATCTAAAAACATTTGGAGATCCTTGGGTTTGGATATAGGGCGGATTTGGCTTGTGCGTGGCATTATGGTATAAACTCTATGATAATCATACCCGCGAATGCTTCGTCTTTGTAAAACTCCACGCGATACATTCGCTCATTTTTGTCGATAGCAAACTTCTTATACATATTGTGTTTTTGTATAAGTGTGTCAAACTCTTGTGGTTTGGGGCTTGTGTCGCCGGGCTTGACAAATCCTATCACATTAGCGCGATAGCCCTCTGCAGATTCTATGAAAAACGATTGTTTGGTTTTGAGTATTGCACCCATTTTGGCTTCTATGGCTTCTTTGCCATCTAGGCGCACTCGCACGCTTGGTAATGTGTGGTCAAATGCCAAATACAAGGGCTTGAGTATGCCCATCGTGCGTCCGCCATATTTGATACCTATGGTAGAATCTTCTCGTTGCATAAGTCCCATAATGTAGTTTTTTGAATCTAAGCGCACCTCTTGGAGCGGTGTGTTCTTTGGCATAGGGAAAAAATTGAGTGGTGATTTGAGATTGAGCACGGGCAAAGTGATGAGTGAATCTATAGTGAATGTAAGCTCTGGGTCGTTTATGAGTTTGGCAAGTGTTTGGGGTGTGAGCGTGAAGTTTCGTTCATATTCAATCCCCACTGCTTGAAAAAACCCTTCAATCCCTAGCAAATGATAATACGCCTTCTCCTTTAGAGGCAAAGTCTTAGAGGCTTCGTGAGCAAATGCTGGTTTGTTGTGCGTGATAGCAAAAAATGTGAGGCTTTTTTGCATTTCCTTGTCTTTAGCGGCTGTTTGGGTATTGCGGATATGATAAGTGTGCAATGGCTGCAAAAGTCCAGTGTTTGTATGCGTAACCACTTTGGCGATAATTTCTTTGAGATTCCCATAGGGCGAGACATTGATAGAATCTTGGTCGATGATAGAGCAGTTTCCCCACCGCCTAGGATTTAGCATATCACTAATATATGTGTCGCGATAAAATCCGCTACCATCGTGCATATGAAAGATTGCTTGCACATCGGGACGCAAAATCTGCTCTTTAATCTTTTGGATTGTGTGGTATTCTGGATCTTGCTCACTTAAAGTCGCGAATTTGCGGTTGAGGTCGCCATAAATACCACGATTATTATAAAACATTGAATGCGGACTAAGGACGGGTATCACACGGACATTACCTTTTTTTATCGTGTAGTATTGGAGCAAGAGGTTAGTGGCGTTGTAGGCACCGGGCTCATCGCCCTGTATGCCTGACATAATCAACACACTGGGTCCTTGTGAATCTTTGGTTGGCATATCATAGACTTTGAAATCAATGGGTGCGATTTTTGCCGCCCACATTGCTCCACAAAGTGCTATGATCCATAATCCCACACGCCATAATCCTAACCGCATATTTCTCTTCCTTTGATTCAAAAATGGTGGCATTATAGCATAAAAAAGAATGTGGATTTATGGAATGCAATATGCTTGATACTAGCAAGATTCACTTCAAATACAAGGGTATAGTATGATAGACTTGGCTTCATTCACATCACAGCAACACATAAACACTACGAGCAATCCGCATAAAAATTTTGGTGAAGATTCTAAGGGGCTTAATGAGTTTATTGGGGCGTTGCAAATCACAAATATCGCTCTTACCAAAATCCTCAAAGAGATAGAATCTTGTGAATTAGAGGATTGTGTGAGCAAAGAGGAGTTAGAGGTTTTGCAAAAAAGCGCGTGCATACGCATTGATGAGATTATCCAAAATACCAAGTTTATGGGCACACCGCTTTTTGACACACCTCTAAGTGCGAAGGTCGGCGGTAGTATGAAGGGCATTACTTTTGAAAACCCCTTGGCATTATCGCACGATTTTAGCGCGATGAAAGGCTTCCTAGAGGACAAGCGCGCTGAATCTAACGACCTGCTCCTAGCTCTTAGTGAGGCACTCCTAGCCCCCACAGACACGCACTTTGAATCCATAGACAGCGCTAAACTTGCTAATATGTTCAAGAGTTAGATTCTATGCTACGCTTTGCTCCATCGCCCACAGGCGATATGCACATCGGCAATCTCCGTGCCGCGATTTTCAACTACATCATCGCCAAGCAGACCAATCAACCCTTTTTAATCCGCATAGAGGACACCGACCTCGCGCGTAATATCGAGGGTAAGGACAAGGAGATACTAAGCCTGCTCAATCTCTTTGGGCTTTTGTGGGATAAGCTTGTGTATCAAAGCCACAATTTCAGCCACCACCAAAAAATCGCGGAGTATCTCATCGCCAAAGACAAGGCGTTTTATTGCTACTGCACCAAGGAGTTTTTAGACCAAAAACGCGAGGAGGCTAAGGCGCAAAAGAGGGCGTTTCGCTACGATGAGAGCTGGGCGCAGATTCACAAAGATTCTAATCCCAAGCCGGTGGTGCGACTGCGCGGGGCGCGTGAAGAAATAGGGTTTGTCGATGAGATTAAGGGTGAGATTAGCTTTAATCCCAATGAGATCGATAGCTTTGTGATTTTAAAAGACGATGGAATCCCCACTTATAATTTCGCGTGTGCGATTGATGATATGCTCTATGATATTAGCTTTATCGTGCGTGGGGAAGATCATGTGAGCAACACCCCGCGTCAAATCCTTGTGCGTAAGTATTTAGACTATACCAAAGACATTGGCTATGCGCATTTGCCTATTATACTAGGTGAGAGTGGCTCTAAAATGAGCAAACGCGATAATGCCTCAAGTGTCAGCTGGCTACTAGAGCAGGGGTTTTTGCCCCAAGCCATTATCAACTACCTCATTGCTATGGGTAACAAAACGCCTACCGAGATTTTTAGACTCCAAGACGCCATAGAGTGGTTTGACATCAAGCACATTGCGAAATCGCCCGTGAAGTTTGACATCAAAAAATTGCGCTTTATTAATCGCGAACATCTCAAAATGCTTAATGAAAGTGAGCTAGCCCTATTACTTAATACCAAAGATGTGAGTGTGGGTGGCTTGGCAAAGCTCTATCTGCAAGAGGCTAGCACGCTCAATGAAATCCGAGATAAGATAGATTCTATATTTGCACCCAAGGATATTTACGCGCTCTATGAGGAGCAGGATTTTAGTGAGCCGTGCAAGATTCTCTATGAGGCATTTGTGGCACTAATGGCAGAGCATTCTCTAGCCCTGCGCGAGTACGAATCGCTCAAAGCCGAGCTTTTGGAGCGCACCGGACTAAAGGGAAAAAACTTCTTTAAGCCTCTTAGAATATTGCTCACTGGCACATCGCATGGCTTGGAGCTTCACGAGATTTATCCATTTTTACAGCTTTTTCTTACAGACATCGTGCGATTGAAGGATTAAGCGCTATGTCTGCTCTCCCACGCTTCAAATCCTACCTTTTGCGCGTGATGAGTGCATATCCTCTTGGGCTTATCACGCTTAGTGTGTATTTTGCATATACGCTATGGGCGATATTGACGCACGCTCCAGCTACATCTTTTGTCTATTGGAATAATTTTTATGTCTTTGTCTGCTTGCTCACTCTTGTGGTAGATGCGCTCACGCACAAGATTCATACAGGAGATAGGATTACGCGTGTGGGTCTTGGCGCGATAGCGGTGGTGCTAGTGAGCCTCGTGGTGTATCATACGATTTTTAAGTATGGATTTCCCATGCGATCTTTAGAGGGTAGTTATGCACACACATATTCTAAAAGACACATATATTATTATTTGGGGCTTAATGCCGTGGTGTTGGGAGCGTTTGTGTATGTGGCACTGCAGGATTTAGAGAGATTTATGCATTTTGTGGAGCAAGTGTGTGTGAGTGTGATCCTCTGGGGCTTAGGCTGGGGGCTTGTGGGGCTAATCTATGCAACTGCCTCTATGCTTGACTTGGACAAAATGATATTGTTTAGTAAGTTTTGGGAGACTCCCGCGCCGATTATTTTGCTTTTGTATGCGTATGGGCTATCTGTGAGGCTTTTAGGATTTTTGAGGAGTTTGCAGAGTGAATCTAGCTCTGTTGTTTCTTCGCATCCTCTTGCTAGGATAGTGTTGTGGATTTTTAATATCTTTGCGTTTGCATATGTAGCACTACTTATCATCTACGCATTTTCCCCTCAAAAATACTTTGATGGCGTGGTGCATTTGGTGCTGTGGTTTGGGATTTTTCTCATATTGCTTGCGTGGAGCAATGCTGTCTCTGGCAAGTCTAAAATCTGTCTTGGCTTTTTGCTCATCGCCATTATCTTAGAATCTATAGCAGTTTGGGCGATTGGCGTGCGCATTAGCGAGCATGGATTCACCCCTAATAGAATCTTTGTGCTGCTTGCGGGAGTGTTTTTTGCCTTTGTGGCACTGGTGCATATCGTCTTAGAATCTGGTGTGTTAGAATCTAGATTTATAGAATCTAAGCCTACCAGCGACATTACAGAATCTGTAGAATCTAAGCAAAAAGATTCAGAAAGTGTATGGTCGCGAAGCGGAGGGGTGAGGAGTTTTACTCTAAGCCCCGATAAACAAGAGCAACGCTCTTGCAGTGATATTATAGAATCTAAATACAGAAGCCAAAACCTTATGCGCACGATTGCAGTGGCGTTTGCGCTGTGCTTTGGGGTTGGGGGATTTGCCACACCAAGTGTAAGTATCCACTCCCAGCTTAAGCAACTAGAATCTTTGCAGAGTAGTTTGAAAGATACCACAACTCTTGATGAGGTGCATGAGATTGTGAATCGTTACAATAGCGCACTGGATTTCTTAGAGGAATTTGGGCAGGGAGGTGAGAGGAAGCATTTGAATGCATCAGAGGTGCTAGATTTGGCACCCAAATCCTTAGAATCTAAAACAGATTCTGATATGCCACGACAAACAAAGAAAGATTATTACTTCTCTTCGCAATCCTTTGGTCTGTATTCTTATGTTGATGAAGTGCTTAATATCAGGGATTTGGGAGAGGTGTGCTGGAGCGATTATCAAGATACATATGGCAATGAGGGATATTCCTACTATGATAACTATGCCTTTAGAATCTGTGAGGATACGCTAAGGGTGTATGATGTGCTTGTAATCAATGGTGAGACAAAATATGTGCTACTCCTTGAGATAGCACACTTTAGTCAAAAAATTATTGAGGCTCACGATGCCAAAAACCAACTTTTGGGTTTTTTTACGAACAAAAAACGAACTTTTGGGCTTACGCTTGTGCCAAAGGGCTATGTGAGTATTGTATCAAGGTATGATCCCAAGACTAAGATAACCAAGCAATGGATAAAGGAGCTAAGCGGCATTGCATTTACCACAAAAAAATAGCCTAGACTCACTCCTGTGTGGATTGTGTGGAGGTTTAAAGAGCTTTATGCCTTTTGTGGCACAATCGCGTAATCCATTGCTTCGTCTTCGGCGGTATCCTCAAATGTGATGACCTCATACGCACTTTCATCACTCAATATCTTTTCTGTCAGCAGGTGATTGAGCTTGTGGCTTCCAGCAAAAGCGATATATGTGCCAAGTAATGGCATACCGATGAGTGCCATATCGCCGATTGCATCAAGGATTTTGTGTCGCACAAACTCATCTTTATAGCGCAACCCTTCTTTGTTCATCACGCCATGATCATCGAGCACGATACAATTACTCAAATCTCCACCTTTTGCCAAACCTATGGAGCGGAGATAATTCACTTCATTTAAAAACCCAAAGGTTCGCGCACGCGCGATTTCATCGATGTAGGCTTTGGTGCTAAAGGTGAATTTATACGATTGACTTTTGATTGCTTGGTGGGGAAATTGGATAGAAAAATCAAAAATCGTCTTTTCGCTCGGCTCTAGGCGCACAAACTTATCGCCATCTTTGACTTCTATGGGTTTTTTAATCCCCAATGCCTTTTTGGGTGCATCTTGTTTGATAATCCCTGCTTCCTCAAGAAGCATACAATACCCTATCGCACTGCCGTCCATTATCGGCACCTCCTCGTTATCAAGTGATATTTTGAGATTATCAATCCCATGTGCGTGGATAGCCGAGAGGAGATGTTCTATTGTCGAGACTTTCGCTCCATCTTTGCCAAGCACGGTTGCCATAGTCGTATCAATCACATTTTGTGGCTTTAGCTCGATGCTCACGCCCAAATCCTCACGATAAAACACAATCCCACTATTTTCTGCCAATGGCTCCAAAACCATTTTGACAGGCACGCCTTTGTGTAGCCCTATACCTACAAGTTCTACTTTTTTTTGGATAGTTTTTTGTTTCATAATATTTGTCCTCCTCTAATACTCTGTTAGAATTTATACTTTAACATCGGCTTTTGTGTGTTACTTTCACGCATACACCTCAATCTCATTATAGAGCGAATCTCTCTCCACCGGAGTAAATCCAGCATTTTTTATCTGAAAGATTAACTCGTCTTTGTTAAAGCCATTTTTGCTTTTCGCACCACCTGCAGATTGTATGCTCTCTACCTCGATTGTGCCGTCCAAATCATCTGCGCCAAACTCCTGCGCCACCACAGCGAGATTAATCCCCAAAGTCGCCCAATATGCTTTGATATGTGGGATATTGAAAAGCAAAATCCGCGCTATGGCGATAGTTTTTAGAATCTCCTGCCCACTTGGAAAGTCCTTGACATTCAGATAATTGTTGTGTTTTTGGTAGAGTAGAGGGATAAAGGCATTAAACCCACCTTGTTTAGAATCTACTTGCTCTTGTGGGCTTTGAGCGTCTCTCAAGCGAAGCATATGATCGATGCGATGCGCTCGGGATTCTATGTGTCCAAAGAGCATAGTAGCATTGCTCATCTTGCCCAAAGAATGCCAATATTTGTGAATCTCAAGCCAACGCGTGGAGCTTACTTTGCCCTTACAGATGTATTCACGCACTCCCTCATCAAAGATTTCCGCACCACCACCGGGCATAGAATCCACCCCAGCCTCTAGCATATCCTCCAACACCCGCTTGTAGCCTTTGCCAAATTTTCTATCCAAAAAATCCACTTCCGCCGCGGTTAAGGCTTTGATATGAATGTGTGGCAGAGCTTTTTTGATTTCTTTAAAAACATTCATATACCACTCGTATGTGTAGTTTGGGTTATGACTAGAGACGATATGCACTTCCTTTGCACCATTGTGGTATGAAGCACTAGCTTGAGCGAGAATCTCATCAAGATTCATCTCATAGGGATTTGGGTTTTTTCGATGTGCCGAAAAGGCACAGAATTTACACACATCAGCACAAATATTGCTAGGATTTATATGACGATTGAGATTAAAAAATGCCTTTTTTTGGTATTTTTGTGTGCGGATAGAATCTGCAGCCTTGCCTAGCGTAAAGATGTCTAAATCATAAAGTTTTACAAGCGCACTTTGGGTGAGATTCTCTCCCTCAAGTGCTTGATCTAGTATATCTCGCATAATATGCTCCTTAAAGAATCTAACTCATACAATTATGCCAAAGATACGCTAAAGCATTAGTTAATGGCTTTGTAAATAGACAAGTAAGCAAAGATGCGTTACAATAATGCGATTTTAGATTCTAAGGGGTTGTATGCTGTCCAAGCAAACCAAACGCAAACTTATTTTGTTTTTTTTGCCACGCATTGTGTGGGCAGTGCTTTGGGTGTTTTATCTCACCTCAAGACGTAGATTCCACCTCCACGAGGCGATGATGCACAAAAATTTCGTAGCAGCCTTTTGGCATGGGGAGTTTTTGATGCTACCATTTTTGTATCTGTATGCCAAAAAACAAATGGACAAAGAGCGAGCCAAGGGGTTTTATATCATTTCTTCTCAACATTTTGATGGGGAAATTATGGTCAAGCTTTATAGATACTTTGGGCTTGATACTCTGCGTGGATCTAGCTCTAAGGGTGGTTTGAAAGTGCTTATAGAATCTATTCAGCTCTTAAAGCAGGGCTATGATATGGGGATCACCCCTGATGGACCCAAGGGACCTTATCATTCTATCGCTGATGGCGTGATAGCAATGAGCCAAAAAACCGGCGTGCCTATTGTGCCTTTGCGTGTGAAATTTAGCAAATATTGGGAGCTAAAAACTTGGGATAGATTCAAAATCCCAAAGCCTTTTGGGACGATGGATTTTTATGCGATTGAAGGATTTAGTGTGGATTCTACGATGTCCTTGCAAGAGGCAAAAGACAAGCTTTTAGCGTATATGGATAGTGTGGATAGCACACATAAAGAAGTTTAAAAGTTTTTTAGATACAATAGGTAAGATTTTCATTAAGGATTGGGTTTGTTACATTTATCAAGTTTTTTGCGACCATTTTTTTGCACCACCCTCATAGGCGTGGATATTGATGGGAAAAATTGCAATGTTTCTATCGTGGTAAAAAAAAATGGTCGTGTGAGAGAAGAAGTCCAAAAAGAATTTAAATGTATCAATAATGAACTCCCCATAGAAGCAGCAAAGATTATCAGAAATTACAAACGCAAATACCCTTTTAGTTTTTTGGGTGCGTTTTCTAAAACCTACAATCAAGGTTTGGTAAGCACCACACAAAAATCAAAAGTTAGCCAGTTTGGTATCAAAGCCAGTGATAATACTTTTATTGTTTTTGATGACTGGATGTGTTATATCCAAAAACGCGCTATTGATGAGAATCGCGTGCGCTATCTCAAAGCATTGGGATTGGATTATCTTTTTTCGCCATTTGTCGCACTTGACTTACTGACCAAACGCAATCTGCGCAAACGCAATTGTATGTATATCCTCCAATCGCGTAGCAGTATAAGCATAATGGTGGCAGACACACAAGGGGTGTCTTTTGGAGGATATTTTTCTTTGGGCAATGCGCTAGAGGTTGGGGAAGACGCACAAGAGGAGATAGAAGAGGTAAATTCTTTGCTAGATATGAAAAATCTTGAGGGCGCGATAGGATCCTCCATAGATGAGCTCAAAGAAATAGGCGAATTAGAGGACATTGACAAAGAAGTGTTGCAGGAGGAGTTTTTGCCTCAAGAAATCGAGACACGCAAACAAAAGCAAGAAGAGCATTCGCGCATTGAGGAGTTTAGAGACATTGCGCGTGCGCACAATGCTGCTGAAACCATTGTGAATTGTATCAATGAATTTTATAGCAACGATCTCTATCGAAGCGATTTTTTAGAAAAGATTGTGATATTTGATACCTATGGTATCTCGCCCCAAGCTCTTGCGCATATTAAAAGCACCCTGTTGTTGGACATTGAGCAAAAACGTGTCAATCTTGGTAAGATTCTCATTGAGCTTATGCAGAGGGAGAATCCTTAAATGAGCACTTATAGTTTTATCCAACCCAAACCCAAATCAATCTTTCGCCGCCTTACAAAAATATGGTTTTTATACATTGTGCTTATGATAGCGTGTATAGCATTTTTTAGCACAATTTTGGGTTGGCAGATTCATTTCAAGCAAAACGAGCTTAAAGAATTTGAAATGCGCACACAGCAACTTGATCTCAATATCATCGCAACCAAAGATTATTTTCATCGTTTGCATTTCGAGCAAAGTCGTGTAGCAGCGGTGCTTGAGGGAGTAGATTCTCAAGTAAAGTCAAGCAATGAGCGATTTAGAGATGGTTTCAAACGGCTTTTGGATATTGTCCCAGCCCAAATCACGCTCCATAGTCTCAAAATCGACAACCACAATCTTGAACTTCGTGGTATCACGCCTTCAAGGGAAGTGTATGTATTTTTGCTTGAAGCACCATTAAAAGCGAGCTTTGATGAGAGCAAAGCAGAATTTTTCCCGCTTGTAAATGGGTGGTTTAATTTCATTTCTGTGAGCAAAAAATACACCAAAGCCAAAAATTCACAGAATCTACGGACAGAGGAGGAGTGAGTGAGCGATTACAAGATAGAGTTTGTCGTCAAGAATACATTGTTTTTTCTCTTGTTTGTTGTGCTTGCTATCATAGGTATTACGAAGGTGATTCTGCCCAAAATCTACGCTTACAAAGCCCAACTTACCGAAAATAGACGCGCAGAGCTTATCTATAATCAAACAAATGCTGATTTTATTGCGCTTAGCACGCAAGTGCGGGGGTTTATCAATGACAATCGTGAATCTTTTGACAAACTCTATGCCCAAACTCCCGATGATTTTGAACTTTTAGAATTATTGCGAGAGTATTTTGCGAGTGTTTCACTCAAACAGATAGCACAAAGTATGGAGAGTGAGATTTCTAGGACGCGTTATCAGCTTGTAGGGTATGTCAATAACAATCTCCAGCTTCAGGAATTTATGCAAAAGGTAAGCACCCTGCCTTATGTCATTGAGTTAAGCGCGCCACTTGAGGTGAGAGAGGATCGTGCCTCACACACACTCAAAGTGTCCTTGTATCTTGAAATTTTGCAAAGCCACTATAAGCCTCACGCTCTTGTAGTGCAAGAAAATCTTGCCTACAAGAAACAAAAGTGAATATTTTGGGGTAAAATGTCGATTTATGCGAGTGTGTTAAGATACAAAGTAATGAAAAGAGAATTTTACATTTTTGGGAGGAAGTAGCTATGAAACTGCGATCGTTTGGGTTTTGCTCTCTTGTAAGTATGGCATTGCTAGGAAGCACGAGTTTGAGTGCGTTGGAATTTAACGAAGTGGGCAACAAAGCACTTGGTATGGGTGGCGTGGGTGTCGCGCTCAAAAACAATCCCTTTGGGCTGTTTTTTAACCCAAGCTTGTTGGGTGCCAAACCCGGTGTCAAGCTAGGATATAGTCTTGGGGGGGCAATTAGCCACAAAAATATGTTTGAGATCCTAGACTACAATCTAAGTTCGGTATCCGACATTAATGCTTTCAACAATCTCCTAGAGGACAATAATCTAAGTGCTAAGCTCCAAGGTGCTTTAGTGCTACAGCTTCCAGAGTTTTCGTTTGGTAATTTTGCGATTGGTTATATGCAGAGCCTATATGCTTCTACATCATTTGGTGGGTTTTTGCCTACAAGTCAGAGCAACCTAGATAACGCGAATTTGACATTTGATGTGAGGGGTCTTGGGATTACAGAGATCCCTCTAGGATATGCTTACTCTTTCCAGACACCCATTGGCGATATTAGTGCAGGATTGGCTATAAAGCTTATGAGTGCTTCATTTGTTCATTCTAGTGTGAAATTTGGTGCGAGCTTTGATTCAGGTCAGATTGAAAATGCTATCCAAGATGTTTTGAAAATGGGCGATAACAAACGCAACACTTTTGGTGTTGATTTGGGTATCACCTACGCGCCGATAAAAAACCTCACGATAGGACTTGTGGGCAAAAATCTCAATACCCCCACCTTTTCTTTTGCGGATTCACAAATCAAGGTGCGTCCCCAAGCAAGACTTGGCATAGGATATGAAATTGGTCAATATATCACAATTGCTGCAGATGCGGATTTGACAAACAATGATGTGTGGAGTTTGACCAATACAAAACTCCAATCACAAAAAATGGGCGTGGGGATTGATGTGGATTTTACATTTTTTGATGTGCGTGCAGGTGTGGCAAAGGACTTGCGTCAGGACAACGGTGCAATTCTCTCGGCAGGACTTGGATTTGGATTTATTGATGTGGGATTTGCATTTTCGACACAAAAGGGGCAGCTTGATGGCAAGACTCTCCCACAATACATAGCGTTACAAATAGGTGGCGGATTTATCTTTTAGTTGAGGCATTGGGAGATAGGTTATGAGAAAATTCCTCGTGGCTTTGGTCGCTTGTAGCACGGGTCTTGGTGCCATAGAGTTTGGGACTATGGGGAATGTTTCGGCGAGTATGGGTGGTGCGGGTGTCGCGCTCAAAAACTCGGCATTTGGCTTGTATTATAATCCCGCATTGCTCTCTGCCTCTCCAAAGGTGAAATTTGGCTATAGCTTTGGTGTGAATATCCAGGAAAAAAATATCGCCCAGCTTGCCACGATTGATATTGCTAATATGCAAGATACTGCGACAAGGCTTGCTAGTAGCTTTAGCGGTGCTGGTGGCACAGGAGCGGTAAATGGTGTGGTAAGCGCAATTGATAGTGCGCTAGATTCTGTATTAAACAATAGTGGAGGGACGAGTGGGCAAACCACGCAGCAAAAACTAGAAGCCTACCTCCAAAACAACAAGGGTGGGAATTACAATGATCTTATAGATAAAATCAAAGAAAATATCCAAAGCAGCTCTAGTCTGGATTCTATCCAAAAGGATCTTATCACGAGTGTCGTGGGTGGCATAGACTTTGATAATCTCCAGTTTGGTAATGGCAGTGGCGGTAATATCACCAATGTCATTTCTTCTATCACTATTAGCAAGGGCTCGGACAAAGGACTTGATAAATCAATGAGTGATATTGCAATGGTGCAAAACGCCCTCCAAGACAATCATATGAATCTCGTGAGTCAAAATGGGCTAGTGTTTCAGCTAGGTTCGCGTCCTCTTAATAATATGATAGGCACCTTTGCCGTAGGACTCTTTGGATCGTTGTATTCTAATATCTCACTCAATGCCAATCCGGATAAAATGCGTCTTATCATTGAGGCAGGTGGTCAATATTACGAGCTAAAAATCACCGATGATGGCTATACTTATGGACTTTCGGATAAAAATACCTATGACCAACATTCACTGATTGCCTCTTTGCAAGGTGCAAGCACGCAAGATGCTCATAGTATTTATATGACTTCGTTTGTATTGAGTGAGATTCCCGTGGGGTATGCACGCACCTTTTACCTCAAAAATGGCAATCTCAACATCGGTGTCGCGGGTAAGCTTATGAATAGTGTGAGTATGCAAAACAAAGTGGCAATCACTACAAACACGGACTTTGGCGCAGAGCTAAACAACATTGTGCAGGATTTCAAAAACACGACTATGGATAAAGCCATAGGTGTAGATGTGGGTGCGGTGTATGAGATTGATTTGCCCAAATTTCGCTATCTCACGATAGGACTTGTGGGCAAAAACCTCAACTCCCCTACTTTCAAATCCACACTAGAACATATCGTGATTAAACCCCAAGCGCGCGCTGGCGTGGCGTATTACACACAATCAGGGTTTAATCTCGCCTTTGATGTGGATTTGACCCAAAATGACATCATCGCCTTTAGCACCAAAGACCAAAAAAGCCAAATGATAGGTGGTGGCGCGGGATTTATCTGGAAGGGCTTTGATTTGCGTGTGGGTGCGATGAAAGACTTACTCCAAGACAATGGGGTGATTCTCACGGGCGGGGTTAATGTGCTAGGGTTTCTTGATATTGCTTTGCAATCAAGCACCAAATTTACTGAAATACAGGGCTATCCGATACCACAATACTTTAGCCTCCGCGTGGGTGGAAGTCTAAGCTGGTAGGCTAAGATAGATTGTTTGTGCCATTTCTGGTGCATCGCCCTAATTGGAGCGAGGCTAGATTCACTCCAGCTAAGCGCAACAATTTGCCAAATTGCAGTGAAATAATAGAATCTAAAGCAACCAGCGACATTGCAGAATCTAAATAATCTAAAGCCTTAGATTCAGGAAGTGTATGCACGCGTAAGCGGAGGGGTGAGAAGCTTTGCTTTAAGCCCCGATACCAATTTGCCACGAGCAAATTGCAGTGAAATAATAGATTCTGTGATGTTGTTTGGTAGCGTAAGGTTTGCCTTTGTCAGCCCCCTGTGTGATAAAACGCGCGTTCAGAGACTTTGAGCTCTTCTCCGCTCCATTGGTTTTTTTCTGGTTTGTTAAACACAGCTTGTTTGAGTAGTGCGCTCATCGCCTCTTTGTCGCCTGATAAAATCGCCTCACGCGCATTGACAGAATCTTGATAAAACAAGCACGGACACAGCACGCCCTCGCTTGTGAGGCGGATTCTGTTGCAGCTTGCACAAAAATCGTCCTCATGCGGTGCGATAATCCCAAAAGCATAGGCTCTGCCATCTTTGGCTTTGGCATTGATAGTAAAGAGTCTTGCTGGTCCGAAGTGTTCTTTAAACAATGGTGTGATTTTGTATCGTGAGGCGATAGTCTCTAAAATCTCACTAGATTTTAGCGCGATGAGCTGGGAGTTTGCGTGAGTGTTTTCCATAAACTCTATAAAACGCACTAAAATCCCGCGCTCTCGTCCAAACTTGAGCATATCGCAAATCTCATCACGAGTTTGAGCGAGTGCCACCATATTGAGTTTGACACCAAGTCCGACATTTTGCGCAGATTCTATCCCGCGCAGGATTTGAGGTAGTGCATCGCGTTTGGAGATTGTCTTGATACGTTCGGCTTTGAGTGAATCTAATGAGATATTGATGCGTCTTAGCCCTGCGTCTTTGAGACTTTTGGCAAACTTCTCAAGCAAAAAACCATTGGTAGTGAGTGCAATCTCAACATCGTTTTTGTGTGTGTAGATCCCAGCGATAAACTCTGCGATGTCTGCACGCAAAAGAGGTTCTCCACCGGTAATGCGGATTTTTGTGATTCCATTGTCAATGGCGATTTTGATAAACTCTAGGAGTTTTGGGAGACTAATGGCGGTGTTGTCAAAAAAATCATCAGGTGTATCGGGCATACAATACTGGCAGCGAAAATTGCATTGTTTGGTCAAAGACACGCGTAGATAGTCGATTTTTCTTTTGAAAGTATCAATTAGCATTCTTTCTCTTTTGTTTTAGATTCAAAAATTATACAATTACAAGTATAACTAAAAGTTTAATCCATACCAAAAGGTCGTGTATGTGTGAAATAGCGTGTGTGGTGTTGTGCGGTGGTAGGAGTAGCCGTATGGGGCGCGATAAAGCGTTTTTGCCCTTTGGCGATGGGGATTTGGTGCATTTTGTGTATGAGCGGTGCAAGGGGGTGTTTGCCCAAACTTTTTTGTGTTTTAAAAATGCACAACCGCATATAGGTATTCCCACAATTAGTGAATCTCAAGGTATTAATCCTACGCACGCACAAGATAAGGCTTTGTTTTCGCCACTTTATGGGATTGTGTGTGCGTTTAAAGAGATTGAGAGTGCATATATTGCTTTTGTAAGTGTGGATACACCATTTGTGGAGCCAAAAAGCCTCTATGCACTCTATGAAAAGGTGCGAGATTCACACACAAATGGTGGCTACATCGTGCAAATTGATGAGGTGGGTGTCGCTGTGCGCGAGCATTTTTTGCTCTCGGTATGGCATAAAAATACCCTAGATTCTCTCACACACGCCATAAGGACACAGAATTTTCGTGTGCGAAATCTTGTCAAGGAGCTTGGGTTTATCACTTATGCGGTGTGTGATGGGGATTTGGACTACAATCTCAATACACAGCAGGATTATCAATGCGCGCTTAGGCATTTGGAGAATCTCAATGCGCTAAATCCAGATTCTAAAAGCTAAAAAACTCTCTTATATCCACTTGCAGGGCTTTGGCGATTTTGTAGCAATGCTCGAGGTTGAAGTGCTTACCATAGCGGTTGTTTTCGCAGTTGGAATAAAATGCCACAGACTTAATCCCTATCTCTAGGGCAAGGTCAAGCTGTGAGATACCGCGTTCCTCACGCAAGCTCCGGATTTTGCCCGAAACGCGCTTGTGAAAGGCGATAATCTCCTCTTGTGTGGCATTGCCAAAGTTGTCTGTATCGTGGATCTCTCGCACCGCTCCTCCCCCGCGTTTATCCTATGGGATTAATGAAATCCTAAGCTTTACAAGGATAGAATGTGAAATAAAATATCCTATGGGATAAATTTGCAACTTTGGAGTGCTAACTATGAAAAAGGTTTTATTGTTGGTGTTTTTGATTTGGAATATCTGTGTGGCAGAGTCTCTTGATAGTATTATTGATGTCCTCCCTAATGATTATACGATTGGTGATATAAAAATTGGTAGCTCACATATTTGCTCTATTAAGATTTACTCCGATGGCGGTCTCTATGTAGATATACAAGGGGGCAATACCATTTTAGATTCTAAAAGTTCAAGGTTTGGGAATCTATCTTGTTTGACTTTAGTGCAGGCACTACAAGAGCTAGCCAAGAAGAGAGAAACAATAATGGGCAATATGAAATAAATTACTAAGGATCAATAAATGAGTTACACTTACTTACAATTAGCTAGAGAGGTTTTGGAGAGCTCACCTAGAACGTTGCAGCTTGGGGCGATTTGGAAGCAAGCGTGCGAAAAGGGCTTGGAGAAAAAGCTAGATTCTACTAATCCTACGAAACAAGTTCTATCGTCTGTCTTGCGCACCGAGCTTAAGCGACCAAACACAGCATTTTTTGCCAAGTCCAAAAACCCCACGCTTTTTGGAATCAAAGGCAAGCATAGCCAAGAAATCACAGACGAGGACACACAAGATTATCAAGAAAATCAAAGCGATGATAAGAGTTTTGGTGAGCGGGATTTACACCCTTTGTTTGTGAAGTTTGCGTGTGAGAATCTAGGCATATCATGCAAGACAATTCTTCATGAAAAAAGCCAAAAAGACAAGGCTGGCAAACACAAATGGCTATACCCTGATATTGTTGGTGTTGATAGAAATCCTTATAATCTACGATCGGACAAGGCTTTTAGGTTTTTGGAAAAATCCGAAGTTCCGCATATCAAGCTGTATTCATTTGAGTTAAAAAAGAGCATTGGTTTTAGTGATTTTAAACAGAGCTATTTTCAAGCGGTATCGAACTCTAGCTGGGCAAATGAGGGGTATCTGGTCGTGTTTAGCGAGATTGAGGAGGAGATTATTGAGACGCTAAGAAAGCTCAATAGTCGCTTTGGGATAGGGCTTATCAAGGTTGGTAGAGATATTGAGAGCTTTGAGGTTGTCATCTCTGCAAAAACACAAAATCTTGATCCATTTATGATAGATGAGTTGGCAGACAAGAATAAGGATTTTGAAAGTTTCTTAGAATCTATATTTGAGAGAGGTTTGACAAAGTTTGTCTTTGATGAGGTTTGGGACGATGAAAAACTCAAAGTCCATATCCAAAAACAAGTCTAAGTTAGGGCAATTTATTGTTTTATTGCAAGTTACTTTGATAAATTAGCGTTGCTCGTGGAGAATTATCCCCGGTTTATGATACGCGTGCTTATAAAGTTTAATCTATTCCTTGAGGTTGTTTAGATTCTGTAGTGTTGCTGGTAGTTGTGGATTTATACTATCACACCACCGCCAAGCACGACTTCGCCATCATACACTACGAGAGCCTGTCCCTTTGCCACGCCATAGGCACTCTCCTCTAGTTCTGCAGTGATGATGCCATTTGCCACACTCACACGTGCTTTGATAGGGCTAGAGCGATAGCGGATTTTGACTTCATAAAACTCCTTTGTAAGCGGGATATTGAGAGATTTATTATTCGCATACACGATGTTGGTTTGTAGCTCCTCTTTGCTACCTACGATAAGCTCGTTTTTGTCAGGATTTATCCTCATCACATAGTGTGGCTCGTGCGCACCAAAGACTCTAAAGCCCTTGCGTTTGCCGATAGTGTATTGCATATAGCCATCATGTTCACCCACTGCTTCGCCTTGTGCGTTGCGCACCACACCCTTTTGCTCGACTTGCTCGTGTTTTTTGAGCACATCGATATAGTTCGTCTCTACAAAACAAATCTCTTGAGAATCTTTATAGGTCTCTAATGTCCCTAAAAATGGCAGGATTTGTAGTGCAGTGGGTTTAATCTCTGCTTTGAGACTATCGCCTAGTGGGAAAATGATAGAATCTATCGCCTCTTGGGGCAGCGCGTAGAGAAAATAACTCTGGTCTTTTGTCTCATCGCGCGCTTTTTGGATTCGCTTGATACCTTGATACTCTGCGATTTTGGCATAATGCCCTGTGGCGATATACGCACAGCCTAGCTTTTTTGCCTCCTGCAGGGCTAAGCCAAATTTGATAAGTGGATTGCAAAGTGTGCAGGGATTGGGTGTCTCACCGCGTTTATAGGCATTGACAAACTCATCATACACGATTGCCCTAAACTCTGCTTGGGCTTGCAATACATGAAATTCTATGCCTAGTTCCGCGCTTACCTTTTGGCAGTTAGCGATAAAAACCTCGTGTTTAGCCTCTTTGTCATGGAGCTTGAGATAGATTCCCACCACTTCATAGCCTTGGGATTTGAGCAGATAGGCACAATACGAACTATCTACACCACCACTCATAAGGAGTGCTACTTTTTGCGACATCATATTCCTTTTACTGCTGTGTTTTAGGGTCGTATTGTAGAGTGTTAAAGTAAATTGTTAATGATGTTTAAAGTGTGTGTATGCTATAATCTCGCCTTTTATTTGAGAAAGGATTAGGATTGATTTTAGACCACGAATTACCACAAGGAAGCAAGCTCTACTTTGGCAAATCCGCAAGACTAAAGCGTGATATAGAATCTAAGGCTATTAGGATTCTCTATGATAACGACTACAAAGAGATTGCCACGCCTATTTTTAGCTTCCTTAGCCACCAAGATGATTTTTCAAATCGTGATATGATTTGTTTCAGTGGCGAGGGCAATCATCAGATTGTTTTGCGCTATGATAGCACGATTGATGTGATGCGTATCATTACTAAGCGTATCGCACGTAGCACAAGTCATAAAAAGTGGTTTTATATCCAGCCAGTGTATGACTATCCCACTACCGAGCTACACCAAATAGGCGCGGAATTTCTCGATAGTGTCTCACTCACACCGGTTATGGGGCTATCAGCAATGATTATGAGTGAGTTGGGATTGCGCCCTATCCTGCAGATTTGTAACCAAAAGATTCCACTTTTATGTGCGCAACACCTCAATCTTGATATTCAAGAATTTAACAACCCCGATATGGAATCTATCGCGAGTAAAGAACATTTTTTAAAAGATCTCATTGAGGTCAATACACGAGAGGATTTGGAGCGATGTATCAAAAATATGCCACATTTCCTAACCAAAGAATTAGAAGCAATGCTAGAGTGCGCAAGCTTCTGTGAGTATAAAGAGAGCATTTTCTCACCACTTTTTTATGCACCGGGGCATTATTATGAGGACTTGTTTTATCGTATGATTTGTGCAAACACAATTCTTGTTATTGGGGGTAAATACACGATTTCACAAACGCCATCGTGTGGTTTTGCAATCTATACGGATAATATCGTAGATATTTTGCTCAAACAATCATCAAAAACATAAGGGAGTGAGGAAATGGCAGATTTGGTCGTTGGGATTCAGTGGGGTGATGAGGGGAAGGGCAAGGTCGTCGATGCACTTGCAAAAACCTATGACTATGTTGTGCGCTATCAAGGAGGGCATAATGCTGGGCACACAATCGTAGTCAATGGGCAAAAGATTGCCTTGCACCTTATTCCATCAGGGATTTTGTATCCGCATTGCAAAAATGTCATCGGTAATGGCGTAGTGATCGATCCTAGTGCGCTCTTGCAAGAATTAGAACCATTTGAGAGTTTGCAGGGGCGACTTTTTATCAGCGATAAGGCACATATTATCCTGCCATACCATAGTATGCTTGATAAAGCAAAGGAAGCGCACAAAAAAGATAAGGCTATTGGCACGACAGGCAAGGGCATAGGACCTGCTTATACGGACAAAATCGCACGCAGTGGGATTCGTATGGCAGATTTGCGGGATTTTGGGGCTTTGGAGCAAAAGGTTGCTAATGCTTTGAAGGAGATGCAGGTTTTGCAAGATAAATACGATTTCGTGCTACCGAGCTTAGATTCTGTAATGAGTGGGTTAGAATCTAGCGCAAAAGTGCTACTACCCTTTGTGTGTGATACGACACAGCTTTTGTGGAATGCCCAAGAGAGTGGCAAAAAGATTCTGTGTGAGGGTGCGCAGGGAAGTATGCTAGATATTGATCATGGCACTTATCCATTTGTAACGAGCTCCAATACCACTGCTTCAGGCGCGTGCAGTGGCACGGGACTAGCCCCACGAGATATTAGTGATGTGATAGGGATTGCTAAAGCGTATTGCACGAGAGTGGGTAATGGTGTATTTCCCACGGAGGATTTTGGACAAAGTGGTGAGTATATCCGCCAAAGAGGTGCGGAGTTTGGGACGACTACCGGACGAGCTCGGCGGTGTGGGTGGTTTGATGCGGTGGCAGTCAAATATGCTTGTCGTCTCAATGGTTGCACGAGTTTGGCGATTATGAAAATGGACGTGCTTGATGGGTTAGAATGTGTTAAAGTCTGCACAGCGTATGAGTATAATGGAGAGAGCATCACTTATATCCCCACAGACTACGAAAATGCCAAACCCATATACACCGAGTTTTCGGGCTGGGATAGTGTGGCAGGCATACGCGATGAATCCGCTCTCCCACCAAACGCAAAAGCCTATATAGACTTTTTAGAAAAATTTGTCGGTGTGAGAATCTCTCTAGTATCCACAAGCCCAGAACGTGAAGATGTGATTATGCGCTAAGGAGGGAGTTTGAAAACAAAATTTAGTGCAATCCTTAATGTGCGTCATAAGGCACTCCAAAGCCACGAGCGTAAAATGATGCAGCACAACCTCCTCATTACACAAAAACAAGCCGAGATTGACGCATTTATGTATGATGTGGGGCAAGTGCATTTCCCTAAAAGTGGGCATTTTGGTGCGTATCTTGCACTCGCAAATACTAGGGATAGGCTTTTGGGGCATATCGACACGCTCCATAGTGAGCTCTCCCATCTCAAAGCCCAAGCAAAAGCCTTGCGTGAGGAATACAAAACACTCCATATTGAGTATGAAAAAATAAAATATCTCGATACCAAAGAACAGGAGGCGAGGCTAAAGGCTCTCAAGCTTGCTCAAGATAAGGAACTTGATGAGATTTCTATCTTGCTTCATCGTAGGGAGGTATTATGAAAGGGATACGAGTCTTTTGTGCGCTTTGTGGAGTGCTACTATCAGCACCCAACCAAAACACCCCATCTACGCAAAACACGCAACTACTTGATTGCAATATCATCTTTGATCAACGCAAAGATGAGATTCGCCAAGAACTCCAAGCCATAGATGAGCGTCAGCAGGCACTTCAAGTGCTGCAGAATGCTACACAAGTGATTTTGGAAGAAAAAAGTCGCAGATTAAGCGAGCAAGAATCTCAAGTCAATGAAAAAATCCTAGAGTTTCAAAAAGCAAAAGAACAAGCAAAGGCAGAGTTTCAAAAACTCCAAGAACAAGCCGAGCTTGATATGAAAGCGCGTGAGGAATATGTCCAAGACCTCATAGCCAAAAACGAAGAAGTGCTACGCAAGATGAAAAAGGGCAGTGATGATAAAATCACACAGAGCTATCAGCAAATGAAAGAAGGCAAGTCTGCGGCGATTTTTGAGCAAATGCCAGAACAAGAAGTCGTGGATATTCTCTCAAGTATGAATCCTAAAGATGTGAGCAAGATTCTCGCTAAGATGGACGCCCAAAAAGCCGCGGCAATAACACAAAAAATGCGTCAGCCACAGGGTGAAGAAGCGACAAACCTCCCTCCAGCACCACAACCTCCCAAAGCCCAGCAGGAGTTTATGGACTCGCTAGAGACAGAATCTACACAAGAAACTCCATTAGAGCAAGATTCACAGCCACCCCAAAGCCAAAGCCCAGGTGAATAGACAGAGTGGAGAGGGATAATGGCAAGGTATTGTTTGGGACTTATTAGCGTCAATGAACCGCTTTTGGCGGGATTGTATGAGCAATCGTATGCAGAAGGGAGGAGGGAATCGTGTGGTGGTATGTGGCTACACAGAGTGTATAGATTCTATGGGCATACTACGCACGCATTTAATGAGCTTTTTAGCACACTTTTTGATGAGGGTGTAGTCATAGAGAATATCTACTACGCAAGGGGTCCGGGGCGATTTAGCGCACTCAAAGCTACGCATATTTATCTCCATACACTTGCCCAGACACGAGGATATGAACTCTTTAGCACTTCAAGCTTTGCCTTTAATGACAGCAAGCCTATCCACGCCTTTGCTAATAAATATTTTGTGCTACGCAATGGCGAAATTGCCTTAGAGACAGAGTGCGAATCTGTGGAATTTACGCTCCCACAGATTCTGTATCCGCAAGATTTTTCGTGTGAAAATACGCCATTGTATGTCTTGCCAGCAGTATGATTGGAGCAAAAATGAATATTATCGTCCCTGCGACAAGCGCAAATCTCGGTCCGGGCTTTGATTCTCTAGGGCTAGCCCTAGGTTTGTATAATAAAATCCAAATCACTCCAGCGCATATTACGAGCGTGCAGATTATGGGTGAAGGAGAGCAATACCTAAAGCTCAAAGTCGATAATGTCTTTGTCAAAATTTTTTCACAGATTCTAGAGCGTTACGATAGGCAGGCGCATTGCAAGTTTTTGTTTGAAAATGCTATCCCTGTGTCTCGCGGGCTTGGCTCGAGCTCGGCGGTGATTGTGAGTGCGATTTATGCGGCATTAAAATATGTGGGCGAACCTCTTGATAAACAAAAGATACTAAATCTTGCTATAGAATACGAAAACCACCCAGATAATATTACTCCAGCAGTTTTTGGGGGGTTTAATGTAGCGATTTTGGAGCATTATGGCAAAAAGACACAAGCCCAAAATGTCGTGCATATCCACACCGATATTCCCGATAGTGTGCGTGCTGTGGTGGCAATCCCTATGCGAAGTGTATCGACTAAGCATTCACGGAGGGCTTTGCCAAAATTTTTTAATTTGAAAGATTGTGTGTTTAATCTCTCACACTCTTCGCTTTTAACCGCGGCATTTTTGCAACGTGATTGGGAGAAACTGCGCCTAGCAAGTCGGGATAGAATCCATCAAAACACGCGTATGAAAGCCTTGCCCCTGCTTTTTGCACTGCAACGCACTGCTCTTGAGCATGGTGCGCTATTAAGCACACTTAGCGGAAGTGGCTCATCGTTTCTTAATATCTGCTACAAAGACGATAGTGAGAATCTCGCGCGTGTATTGGAGCAAAATTTCCCAAAATGTCGCATACTCACGCTAGAGTTTGACAATCTGGGTGTTAGAGAATTTTAATTAGAATGTTGGTATAATGATGAGGAATCCCAAACAAACGAGAATGTGTGTGGCTTGCAGAGGGAGATTTTTGCAAGATGAACTGCAGAGGTTTCAGGTCGTGCAAAACACCTTGTGTGCATTTAGCGGTGTGGGTAGAAGTCTTTATCTTTGCACGCAGTGCTATGGAGATCAAAAAGCATTGCGTGGAGTGATGAAACGTTATAAAATACAGCAAAATACAGAAACTAAAGGAGTATAGCAAATATGGCAAAAGTGAGATTGACTAAGGTGGCGGAGGAGTGCGCAAAAACGACCAAAGAGGTATTTGAAAAAGCCTTGGAAATGGGTTTAAATGTCAAGACGACTTCTTCGAGTATCACAGAGGAGGAGGCGGGCGCACTATATGAGTTTTTATCCACAGGGATTAATCCCACTCCACCCAAACCAAAGGCTTCTAGTAAAGAAAAATCTTCTACCAAAAAAACAACTACCAAACCAAAAACAACAAGCACTAAAACCTCCAAGTCTCCCAAGGCAGACAAACAAGATTCTAAAGAAAAACCAGCAAAAAAATCGCCCAAAGCAGAGCCACTAGAGACACAGCCTCACGGAGATTCTCTGCCGCAACCCACCGCATCAGACACAGCACAGAGCAAAGAGAGTCCGAAAAAAGAAAAGGGATTTCGCATCGTGCGCAAAAACGACCAACCCAAGCCAGAGCAACCCCAAAGCAAACAAACTTCATCAATCAGCTACAAGGAGCTTTTAGCCCAAACTCAAGATGAGGAATACAAAGCCAAGCCCAAAAAATCGCCCAAAGCTCGTCCTGCAAATAAGCACAGCAATGAACATAAGATCGATATTTTAGAGGATAGGGAGATTACTTTTGAACGTGATTATGATGATGAGCAAGATGAGATTATGCTTTTTGACCTCAATGAACGCGAAGTGCGTGATGAGGAGGAGGAAAATCGTCTAAAACAAGCTATCACTGATCGTGTGCAGGTGCATAAAAAAAGTCCGTGGATGAATGAGGGCTCTATCCGCCGCGGTAGTAGAAAAAACAAAAAATACCAGCAAAAAGAACCACCAAAAGAGCTCAAAAGCGTCATCACAATCCCAGAGGAAGTGCGTGTGTATGAGTTTGCTGAACTCTCTGGCAGGGAGCTAAAAGATGTGATTAAAACCCTTTTTGATCTTGGGGTGATGGCGACTAAAAATGACTTTTTGGACAAAGATTCTATTGAGATTTTGGCAGAGGAATTTAAGATAGAGGTTTCTATCATCGATCAAAAAAGTAGCTTTGAAGTCGTGTATGAGGAAAATACAAGCTCACTCAAAGAGCGTCCGCCAGTGGTAACGATTATGGGGCATGTCGATCATGGCAAAACCTCTCTGCTTGATTATATCCGCAATTCTCGCATAGCACACAAAGAAGCTGGCGGGATCACACAACACATCGGTGCGTACATGGTGCAAAAAGACGACAAGACTATTAGTTTTATCGATACGCCCGGGCATGAGGCGTTTAGCAGTATGCGCAGCCGTGGCGCGCAAGTGACAGATATCGCTATCATCGTGATTGCGGCAGATGATGGCGTGAAGCCCCAAACCATAGAGGCACTCAATCACGCCAAAGCAGCAGGTGTGCAAATCATCATCGCGATGAATAAAATGGACAAAGAAAATGTCAATCCCGATAAGCTCAAAGCCGAGTGTGCCGAGCTAGGATTTACCCCAAATGACTGGGGTGGGGAATACGAATTTATCCCTATTTCTGCTAAAACCGGCTTGGGTGTGGATACGCTATTAGAGACAATCCTCATACAAGCTCAACTCCTAGAGCTCAAAGCTGCTAGTGAAGGCAAGGCAAAGGCAGTGGTGCTAGAGGGGAGTTTGGAAAAAGGTAGGGGACCGGTGGCTACTATCATCGTGCAGAGCGGGACTTTGCAAGTGGGAGATTCTGTCGTGGCGGGGACAGCTTTTGGACGCATACGCGCTATGAATGATGATTTGGGACGCGCAGTAAAATCCCTCACACCCTCAAGTGTCGCGCAAATCGTGGGATTATCCGAGGTGCCAGAAGCAGGTAGCACGCTTGTAGCGTTAGATAGTGAGGCACAAGCACGCGAATATGCCCAAAAACGCGCTTTGTATTTACGCCAAAAAGAACTTAGTAAAAGCACGAAGGTTACTTTCGAGGAATTGGGTGATATGGTGGCACAAGGAAATTTGGCAGTGCTACCTGTGATTGTCAAAGCCGATACGCAGGGTAGCCTTGAGGCTATTAAAGCGAGTTTGGAGGGGCTTAGTAATGATGAGGTGCGTGTAAATATCGTGAGTGCAAGCGTGGGTGGGATCACCGAGGGCGATGTGTCGCTAGCAAGCGCGAGCGAAAATAGTTTCATACTTGGATTTAATGTCCGTCCCACAGGTAATGTAAAAGCCAAGGCGAAAGAGCTTAGTATCGAGATTAAAACCTATTCAGTGATTTATGCCTTGCTTGATGAGATCAAAGGACTTGTATCTGGAATGATGAATCCAGTGATACAAGAAGAGGATACCGGACAAGCACAAGTGCGTGAGACTTTCACGATCCCCAAAGTCGGTGTGGTCGCAGGCTGTATGGTGGTAGATGGCACAATCACGCGTGGTATCAAGGTGCGCCTCATACGCGATGGTGTAGTGGTGCATACTGGGCAAATTGCTTCACTCAAGCGGTTTAAAGACGATGTGAAGGAAGTGGGCAAGGGCTATGAGTGTGGGATAATGCTTGAAAACTACAACGATGTGCGTGTAGGCGATGTGTTTGAGACATTTAGAGAGATTCACACCACCGCGCAGATATAGGCTAGATTTATAGAATCTACAACCAACGACACTACAGAATCTGGCGAATCTAGGCGGGCAGATTCAGAGCATATGTGCGCGAGCGAGTGAGGATTTACTCCTTGCGAGCGATACACAAGTTTTGCTAGGTGGATTTATAGAATCTGCTCCATTACCAAATCGTGTGTATGAGGTGGTGGCACCAAACAATACTTAGATTCTAAAAAATCTCTTGTATGTGCGCGAAGCGGAGCGAGTGAGGATTTACTCCTTGCGAGCGATACACAAGTTTTGCTTGCAAAACTTGCATTAACATAATGAAAGGGGAAAACAATGGGAATTTTTATCTGTGGCGATGTCGTGAGTAATAAACGCATTGAAGTGTGTCCAGAATTAGCACGGCTCATTAGTGAGAATCTAAGCTTTTGTAATCTTGAAGCACCCATTAGCGGAGTTGGGACACCTATCACAAAGGCAGGACCGCATATATGTCAAGATTCTACAATCATTGCAAATCTCGCTAACTTGGGCTTTGATGTGTTTTGCTTGGCAAATAATCATATTTTTGACTATGGTGCAATCGCCCTGCAAAGCACGATGGATACTATCACAAAGTATGATAAATCCCACATAGGCGCATATAGCGCACTCACCCCCCCCCCAAATTACCTTACACAGATAGATAACACACGTATTGGTATCATTAATGCTGGCGAAAGTCAGTTTGGTGCGCTGGATTCTGTAAATGCGTTTTTGGGTGCGCAGAGTGGGTATGTGGATTTGTTTGACGAGGCGTTTGTCCAAAATATCGTGGGGTTGCGCCCCAAGGTCGATGTGCTGATTGCTATCGTCCATGCTGGGCTAGAAAATGTCGATTTACCCTTGCCACAATTTCGCAAATTCTACAAGTTTTTGTGCGATATGGGTGTGGATATTATCGTGGGGCATCACCCACATTGGGCGCAGGGCTATGAACGCTACCACACGCGAGGCAAAGAGTGTTTGATTTTTTATAGTCTTGGGAATTTTGCTTTTTGTATGCCTCATCATATCCCAAATCAAAGAGAGCAGGAGAGCTTTGGTGTGTTGCTAGAGTTTGCTGATGGCGCGCTTAGAGACTTCAGGCTGTGTTTTCATAAACTTGTAGCGATGTCAGAATCTTGCAAAGTAACGATGTGTCAAGAAAAGGAAGTTGGGTTTAGCCTAGAAACACTCAATGCGCCGTTACTAGATGCACAGAGCTATCAGCAAGCAATTTTAGCGATTGTAAAAAAGCATTTTGAGGATTATAGATTCTACTATGATCTTGCACTGCTTGCGCCTTCTAGGCGACTTTCACTATTAAGCAATCTCAAAACATTGCTTAAAAATTGGCTTTTTCCGCATAGAGGATTAGCTGCTCGTCAAGCCCTGCTTTTGCACAATATCCATATCCCCACACATCGTTTTGTGCAAGAAATCGCCCTCAAAGCAGAGATTGGCTCACCCACACCCTAGCGGAGAAACAAGAGCGAAGCTCTCGCAGTAAATAACATAATAGGCTCTTACGCGTTTTTGGATTCCAAATACTCCTCGTAACTTCCGCGAAAATCTATGACTTTTGCTGCACCATTTTCAACAGGCACAAGCTCAATGATACGATTAGCATACGCATCGATAAGCTCCCTATCGTGACTCACGCATAGCACATTCCCGCTAAAGCGATAGAGTGCTTCGCCCAGCGCGATGATAGATTCTAAGTCAAGGTGGTTAGTTGGCTCATCAAGCACCAAAAAATTCCCGCCCTCAAGCATAATCTTGCTAAGCACCATTCTGTGCTTCTCACCCCCACTAAGCGCGTTTATAGACTTCTCCTGCTCCTCTCCGCTAAAGAGCATTCGCCCTAGTGCATTGCGTATCTCACCGCTCTCCTTTTTCTTATCAAACCCCCTAAGCCAATCATAGAGACTTTCCTCGCCCTTTATCTCCTCACTCACATTTTGGGGGAAATAGCTACGTTCTATGGTCGCACCCCATTTGACTAACCCAGAATCTGCTTGTAGCTCCTCCACGAGAATCTGCACCAATGTGCTTTTGCCCACACCATTTGCCCCAATAAGTGCGATTTTATCGCCGGGCAAAATCTTTAGGCTTAGATTCTCTAATACCTTTTTCTCCCCATAGCTTTTAGAGATATTTTCACACTCTAGTGCTTCGTTACCTATGGTGCGGTTGGGCTTAAACACAATGCTCGGGTCGCGCCGTGAGCTTACTGCGAGATTTTGAATATCAAGCTTTTCAAGCTGTTTTTGGCGACTCGTGGCTTGCTTGGCTTTGGAAGCATTGGCAGAAAAGCGACGGATAAAGCTCTCCAGCTCCTCTTTTTCTTTGAGTTTTTTTGTTGCGTTCAGCTTCTTGTTGCTTGGCAATGAGTGTAGAGGCGATATACCAGTCGTCATAATTCCCACTAAATTCCCGCACACTGCCAAAATCCATATCCAAGATATGCGTGCAGACGCTGTTTAGAAAATGTCTATCGTGTGAGATGACTACCATTGTGCCCTCATGCCGTTTGAGATTTTCCTCTAGCCACGAGATAGAGGGCAAATCAAGGTTGCTGGTGGGCTCATCAAGGAGCAAAATATCAGGCTTGGGAAAAAGCACTTGCGCCAAGAGAATCTTAAACTTATCGCCTCCTGTAAGCGTGCTCATAAGCTCATTGTGTTTGTCAGCAGGGAATCCTAAGTCTTCTAAAATCTTTTCTATTACCACATCGTATTCATATATCGGATCTTCCTCGGCGCAAACCATCTCAAGCTCGCCTAATTCCTCATTAGTCGCCTCATTGCTCAAATCCGCGTTTTCATAGAGGTATTCCTTGCGTTTTATGGCGTCATAAAGTCGCTTGTTGCCAATAAGCACCGCGTCCTTGAGGCTTAAAGATTCAAAAGCATACTGATCTTGCCCTAGCACTCCAAGCCGTGTATTTGGTGCGATGACTATCTCGCCACTGCTAGCCTCATAGGCACCGCTTAGGATTTTTAGAAATGTCGATTTGCCCGCACCATTTGCTCCGATAAGTCCATAACGTTTGCCAGAATCTAGTGTGAGATTCACATTTTCAAAGAGCTTTTTGGTCGGGTAGCGCATCGAAAGGTTGATTGTTTGTAGCATAGCCCACCCTAAATTTTAAAATGTGCGATATGTGCTTTGAGTTTAGCAGAAATCTGCTCTAAGCTCTCACTCGCGCTAGTATTTTGTTCCATAAGTTCGGCAGTTTGCTTAGAAATCTCTGCCATATTAGAGATTGTTGTATTCACTTGCCCAATCACCTCCACTTGCTCGTTTGAGGCTCTAGCGACATCTTTTGCTTTCGTGAGTGAATCTTGGGCTTGTTGGTGAATCTCATTGAGGATACTTGTCGCCTCATGTGCGAGTTGCAAGCCCTTCTCGGCTTGTGGCACTGCTGCTTCCATAGCTTCTACACTTGTTTGTGTTTCACTCTGGATAATCTGAATCATCGCTGCAATCTCTGAAGTGGCATCTTGTGTCCGTTCGGCAAGCTGCCGCACAGAATCTGCCACCACTGCAAAGCCTCTACCATGCTCTCCTGCTCTTGCTGCTTCAATCGCGGCATTGAGCGCGAGGAGGTTGGTTTGATCGGCGATGTCTTTGATGAGCTGTGTGCTTGAGCTAATATCTTGAGCGTGTTTTTCGAGTGATTTAATATGTTCATTGGAGCTATTAATGGTTTGGGTAATCCTCTCCACCTCACTCACGGTCTGCATAAGGGCATCGCGTCCTTTTTGTGAAAGCTCGGTAGTGCGTGAGGAGTTTTCCTCTGTCTGATTGGCTACTTGTGCGATATTATCTGTGCTTTGTGCAATTTCTTGAATCTTTTTGGCTGAATCTGATGAAGACTGCACCTGTTGTGTCGATGCCTTGCTCGCTTTATCCGAAGACTCTGCCACACTTTGGGCTTTGAGATTGAGTTCTTGAGCATTGTTGGTAAGTTCTTGCACGATAGTTTTTAGTTGATCCTGCATTTTTGCAGTGGCATCAAGTAGGCTATTTGGAATCTTGGTGCTAATATTTTGCTGGAGATTGCCCTGTGCGATATTACGCATAATCTCTGCCACCACTCTAGGCTCACCGCCGAGTGAGGACATAAGATTTTTGATGATTAATACCGAAACAATGATAGCAATGACAATTGCGATGATGGTAAGCCAAATAGCAGTCGTGAGATATGAAGAAACTTCCGCTTGAGCGATGTCATTGGCTGCTTTGTTTTTGTCTTCTTGGTAGTCGATAAATTGATTTATTACCGCGAGCCACTCCACAAAATACTGCCGCACTTTAGAATCTAAGAGTTCGGTAGCTTTGGCGTTATTATTGACAAGCGCAAAATCAATAAGTTGCTTTGCTACGGGCATAGTCTTTGCCTCTACTGCCTTGATATCGCTAAGAATCGCACGCTCCTTGTCATCGACCATTTGAGCATTTTTAAAGATTTCATCAAGCTGCACGGCGTTGGTAGCGTAGTTTTCCTCAAGTTTTTTGATGAGGGCGTAGGTTTGTTGCATTTCTTTAGAATCTACCAACAAAATAATATCACGAATGCCAATAGACCTGTCATGCACGCTACCTCGAAAGTTGATAGCATGCCTTTGTTTAACAGAATTAACCTGGTTTATCTCCTCTAGGGTTTTAGAAATAAAATTAACCTTCATATACCCAACAACAACGATAATCAAAATAAGCACAACAAGCGTAATAAAACCAATACTTAATTGTGCGCGAACCGACAAATTTTTCATAAAACCTCCTTAGAAAAAATCAAAAAACAATATAAGCGCGTATTATACTTTATTTTTTACTATTTATGACTAATTAAGCCGAGCATACTCAATTTTTATACATTTATCTTGCACATTAGGGATATTATGCTCCCCAAGGCGTCTAGCCACCTCATCACTGCGTATGCCTAGCTGCATCCAAAATGCTCCCACACTGCCACTAGGCAGTGAGACTATCTCTTCTGCAAGTGCCTCACAAGCCTTAGCATTGCGAAATGCCACGACAATATCAAAATGCCCCTTATCCGCCACTGCTTCACTCAAGCTACGATACACTCTCTCGCCCAGTATCATTTCCTCTTTGGGATAAATGGGCGTGATAGTAAAATTATGCTCTTGGAGATATTGTGCAACTTGAAAACTATCTTTTTGTGGATTAGGGCTAAGCCCACAAATAGCGATAGTTTTGGCATTCTGAAGCAGGAGGGCTATGGTTTTATCAGACTTAGACATCTTATCTCCTTTTGATGCTTCTAAGATCTTTTAAGAGATTTGGCAATCCAATAATAATACCAGAGAGTATCACAAGCACCATACCAAGTCCCACACTAAAATGTGGCAGTGCATCGCCAAGCATAATGCCAAAAATAAGCCCAAACACCACACGCGTGTAATCAATGGGTGCAACAATACCAGCAGGTGCGAGCATATAGGCTTTGGTCAAAAAGTATTGTCCAAAAGTCCCAAAAATCCCCATCACAATTACCACAATCCACTCACTTGGGCTAGGATTGCTCCACACTGCACTCCAAGATTGTTCCAAAAACGCTTGCACGAGCAAAATTCCCAAGCTCACCACACTCATTGTGATACCAAACACCAGCACCACGATATTATCATCAAAATAGCCTTTGAGATTGCGCAGACTGATAAACGCAAGTGCCATCATCAACCCACCAAAAATCCCTACAACAATATTCAAAACAGGGATCGAATTAAAATGTGGATCGCAGATAAGCACAATCCCACCAAAGCCGAGCAATGTCGCAGATAGCACGACAAACCCTACGCGTTCTTTAAGAAAGAGCATAGAGAGCAATACGACATAAATGGGCATTGTCTGTGAAAAGGTCGAAGCCACACCCAGTGAGATATGTGTGATGTTATAAAAAAGTGCGAGCATACTAAGCCCACCAAAAAGCGATCGCAAAAAGAGCAACCACCAACCACCTTGTTTTTGTTTCTTTTTAGGTGGCTTATACGCAAACCATAGCAAAAGCAACACCACCATAATAATAGAGCGAAAAAATATACTCTCCACTGCACTCATTGTGGGTGCGAGGATTTTCACGCACGCATTCATCATCGCAAAAAAGAGTGCGGACACAAACATATTGATGATTCCAAGACTAATGCGAGAATGATACATCATATGACGCGTCATGGTAATGTTCTGCCTTTTTGGTCGTATTCTTGACGCGAGACTTCCCTGCCATTACGATACACAATCGTGTATTTGAGCACGCCACTTGGGGTGTAGAGCTTAGATTCTCCATCGGCTAAGTCGTTTGTGTATCTACCCTCTTCACGCACCACGCCGTGTCGATAATACCACAGCGACTCGCCATTAGCATTGCCATCGACAAAAAACATCTGTGTGCGAATCTGTCCATTGTCATAATACCACTTCGTCCAGCCGTCTTGTTTGCCGTCTTTGAAGCTAATTTCCCACGCAAGTGTGCCATTGTTATGATACAGCCGCACTACGCCTGTGTAATTATAATCCGCCCCATCAAGAGATTGCGTTACAAGATCTTTGTAGGCAAATTTCAAACCTTGCGATCCCTTGGGGTTGCTCTCTTGGGATAGATTATTGGAGGTTTGTGTTTGAGAGTTACTCTGTGGCAGACCTTGTGAATCTCTTATTTGTGCTAGCTTGGGATTTTTTTGAGAATCTTTATTTTGTTCCTTGGGTTTTGCTTGGGTTTGTGAGTTTTTAGAACCCTTTGTAGCTTGTGAATCCAAGTGAGAGTGAGCGGAAGTAGTGGAGCTAGCTTGTGTGTTTGTGTCAAGTGAGCTTGTTTGTGGTGAGCAGCTATATAGTCCTATACACACGCACACCAAGATAGCGCATTGCACGCTATATCGCAAAAATCCCGAGATTGTTTTCAACAAAAAGTCCTTAAACTAGAGTATGAGTGCATAATCGTAAAAATTGCATAAAATTGTAGCGAGGATTTTATCGGCTTTAAATAAATATCCCATTATAATCACAATACTAAAAACAGCCTGTGAGCCTCACAAGGAGCGATTATGAGCTTTACACACTTACATTTACACACCGAATTTTCTCTCCTAGATGGATTGAATAAAATCAAAAATCTTGCTAAGCAAATCCGCGCACTTGGTATGGATTCTGTGGCAATCACTGATCATGGCAATATGTTTGGCGCACTAGAATTTTATGTCGCGATGAAAGAAGAGGGGATAAATCCTATCATCGGCTTAGAAGCCTATATCCACAATGGTGATGAACTCAATGACAAAAGTATCAAGCAGCGATTTCACCTTTGTTTGTTTGCCAAAAACGAGATAGGCTATAAAAATCTTATGTATCTTAGCTCCCAGTCTTTTATCAATGGCTTTTATTATTATCCTAGAATCAACAAAAAACTTTTGCGTGAGAGGAGTGAGGGGCTCGTGTGTAGCTCGGCGTGTTTGCAGGGCGAGATAAACTGGCATCTTAATACCAAAAACGAGCGCAATGTGCGCTTTGGGGCTAAGGGCTATGAGGTGGCAAAAGACATCGCGCTTGAGTATAAAGACATTTTTGGTGAGGATTTTTACCTAGAGATTATGCGTCATGGGATTGGCGATCAGTTTTTTATCGATGAGCAGATTCTGCGGCTTGGCAGGGAGCTGGGGATTAAAGTCATCGCTACCAATGACACGCATTACACACTCCAAGATGATGCCGATGCACAAAATATCGCATTTCGCGTGCTTATGGGAGATTCTAAGGGATTAAAGCATATCGTCAAGGAATTTTATATCAAATCCCCCGAGCAAATGCAAAAACTCTTTTTGGATATCCCTGAAGTGCTGGAAAACACCCAAGAAATCGCCCAAAAGTGCCAGCTCAATATCAGTCTCAAAAATAAAGAAATCAAAAATAAACATACCGGTGAGATTATCCTGCACAACACCCCAGCCACACCACCGACTTTCAAAAACACACAAGAATACGCCAAAAAAGAGGGCTTGGATTCTACACTAGGAATGGAGCTAGAATCCATCACAGATTCTGTGTATTTTGCCTACAAATGCCGCGAAGGGCTAGCCAAACGTCTCCAAAATGTGCCAGAGAGTGAGCATACGCGCTATAAAGAGCGACTAGAGCAAGAAATCAAGATTATTACCGATATGAAATTCCCCGGCTATATGCTTATTGTGTGGGATTTTGTGAATTTTGCTAAAACCAATGGTATCCCTGTGGGTCCGGGTAGAGGCTCGGCAGCGGGAAGTCTTGTAGCATATAGCCTCGCTATCACTAATATCGATCCTATCAAATATAATCTGCTTTTTGAGCGATTTCTAAACCCTGAACGCGTGAGTATGCCCGATATTGATATGGATTTTTGCCAGCGGCGGCGGGGTGAGATGATTGAGTATGTTACACAAGTGTATGGCAAATACAATGTCGCACAGGTCATTACCTTTGGTTCGCTTTTGGCAAAAGGTGTGATACGCGATGTGGGGCGCGTGCTAGAGATGCCCTATGCCGAAGCCGATGCGTTTGCTAAACTTATCCCAAACGAGCTAGGTATCACGCTTACCAAACAAGTGGGCAAAGATGGCAAAGAAAAAGATGGCGCGTGGGAAAAAGAACCCAAAATCCGCGAACTTGTGCAAAGTAACCCTAAAGCAAAAGAAGTGTGGGATCGCGCCCTAGCGCTTGAGGGGCTAAAGCGCAATGCCGGTATCCACGCCGCGGCTATCGTGATAGATTCAGCCCAGGAGCTTTGGCACAAAGTCCCGCTGTATGCGAATGATAAAACAAAAGGTGTGGTTACGCAGTATTCTATGGATTGGCTTGAGCCTGTGGATCTCATCAAGTTTGACTTTTTGGGTTTGAAGACACTCACGATGATTGATGATGCACTCAAACTCATCAAAAAACGTTATGATGTGGATATTGATTTTACGACTATGCCTATGGAAGATCCTAAAGTATTTCAGACGATACAAAGCGGTAGCACACTTGGGTTATTCCAGATAGAATCTGAAGGTATGCAAGATCTAAGCAAAAAGCTAAAACCTAGCACTTTTGAGGACATCATTGCGATGCTTGCGCTCTATCGCCCCGGTCCTAAGGAATCTGGTATGCTTGATGATTTTATCAAGCGCAAGCACGGGCAAGAGCCTATCACCTATGCCTTTGACATACTTGAGCCGATTTTGCAACCCACCTATGGGATTATTGTCTATCAAGAGCAGGTAATGCAAATCGTGCAATCTGTGGGTGGATTCTCGCTTGGTGGGGCGGATTTGGTGCGGCGCGCTATGGGAAAAAAGAAAGTCGATGAAATGTTGCGTCTAAAAAAGGAGTTTGCCGATGGAGCGCAAAAAAAGGGCTTAGATAGACAAAAAGCCGAGGATTTGTGGGAGCTTATCGTCAAATTTGCCGGCTATGGATTCAATAAATCGCATTCGGCAGCCTATGCGATGATAACCTACCAAACCGCCTATCTCAAGACTTACTATCAGCACGAGTTTATGGCAGCCATGCTCACCAGCGAGACAAGCAAGGTAGAATCTGTGGCAAAATACATCAATGAAGTCAAATCACTAAACCTTGATGTGCTCCCGCCGCATGTGAATTATTCTGAAAACGACTTCGGTGTGAGTGAGATCGAGGGTGTGAAAAAAATCGTCTTTGGGCTTAGTGCGATCAAAGGTTTGGGCGAAGCACCTATTGAGGATATTATCAATGAGCGTGAAAAAAATGGCAACTACAAGGATTTGGCAGATTTCATCGGACGCGTGGATTTCTCTAAGCTTACCAAACGTTCCTTAGAGCCACTTATCAAAAGCGGTAGCCTTGATGGACTTGGATTCTCACGCAAAAGTATGCTTGAAAATATCGATACTATTTGTGAAGCGGGACGACAAAAAGACAAAGGAAATGCTCAACTCAATACCCACTCGCTTTTTACTCAAGAGGATTTTGATACTACGAGTGTGAATCTCACTATTAGAAATACGTCCGAATATGAGCAAAATGAGCTTTTACAATATGAATTTGAATGCCTTGGAATCTACATCGGTGGGCATCCACTCGATAGATTCAAGTCCCAAATAGATGCACTTAAAGGCGTGAGTATGATGGCAGATATTGGTGAGCTTGAAGTCGGGAGTCGATGTATGCTTGTGGGCAAAATCCTTGGGGTAAAGCGAAAGATAAGCAAAAAGGGTAAGCCTTATGGGAATGTGGAGCTGCTGGACTTTGGCGGAAGTTCGAGTTTTACTATTTTTGAAAAGCACCTGCTCAAGATTGAGGAACTACGAAATCTAAGTCGTGATCCTGATAAGCCATTTGTCTTTAAATGTAAAATTGAGGAAATGGACGAGAAAAAAGAAGTGCGTGTGCTAGAGATTCTCACACTTGAAGATGCTATGGACCAAAAAGTGCGTCTCAAAAAGCGTAAAGATGGACAAGATTTAGAATCCAGCCCACAGCCTATTCCATTAGATTTGCGTCCCCAAGTGATCGATACTTGCACGCCGCTCACGTTGGTGGTGGATTCTAATGATGTGCAGGCAAATGTGATTGAGCGCACTTTTGCAGAGATCAAGGAGTTTTCACGCACGCACAAGGGGGCTAGGGAGCTGCGTATCCTCATCAAAAACAATGATAGTCAATACACCTTTGTGAGCGATGTGCTGGTGGATTCTGCAATCAAGGAGCATTTTAGCGCACTACATTGGGTGGGATAAGACATATAGAGGAGAAAATATGACCATAGCTTTTGTTGTGGATATTTACAAAGACAGGAGCAATGGCACATCAATGAGTGCCTTTCGGTGCGCTAGAGAGCTTCTTAGGAGAGGGCATGAGGTGCGTATCATCGCCACAAAGCCTACTAAGGCACTTACATCTCCCAAGCTTCCTAAAGAAACTTCCTTTGAAATCGGTGATGATGGCGAGAAGATCTACTTTGTCAAAGAGCGGTATATCCCTATCGTTACGGAAGTTTCTCGTAAGCAACATATGGTTTTTGGCGCGCCAGATGAGAATCTTATGCGTGAGGTGCTAAAGGGTTGTGATGTCGTGCATTTCTTTTTGCCCTTTAGGCTTGAGATTATGGGGATTGCTCTCTGCAAGGAGCTACAAATCCCCTATACCACTGCCTTTCATATGCAGCCCCAGCATATCAGCTACGCGCTATCTATGAATTTTGCGTGGTTTAATGACTATCTATACAGGCGTCTGTTTCGCGGATTTTATCGCTATACGCACCATATCCACTGCCCTAGCAAGCTTATGCGTGAAGAGCTAGAGCGCATAGGTTATGGGGGCAAAAAATATGTGATAAGCAATGGTTTTGATGGAGGCACACTGCAAGCACCAAGGGGCGTGGATTTTGGGCTTGAGGAGGGGGTTTTTCACATCGCATCGGTTGGGAGATTTTCAAAAGAGAAGCGACAAGATATTTTGATAAAGGCTATCGCAAGGAACAAATACGCCCATAAAATCAAGCTCCACCTCCATGGCTTAGGACCTAGAGAATCTTATCTCAAGAGGTTGTGTGAGAAATATTTGCGTGGGGGCTATGAGTTTGGGTTTATTGAGAATGCCCTATTGCTACAAAAGCTAAAAGCGGTGAATCTCTACTGCCATCCCGCACAAGTGGAGAGCGAGGCGATTTCGTGTCTTGAGGCTATATCGCTTGGTGTCGTGCCGCTGATTGCGGATTCTAAGGTTTCAGCGACTAATCAATTTGCGCTAGATTCACGCAGTCTCTTTAGGACTAATGATATAGAGGATTTGAGTGAGAAAATCACCTATTGGATTGAAAATCCACACGCGCTAGATTCTATGCGTGAGGCATATAGGCAGTCTGTGCGACAATACGCCCTCTCTCTAAGTGTGGATAAAATGCTAAGAATGTTTGAGGAGGCGATAATAGATTTTAAGCAAGATAGGGGATTGTTTGAGAAAGTCCATCGCCTTGCTCCCGCAGTAAATGCGGGAGGCTAAAGTCCTATCTACAACAATTTGGATTTGACAAATCACAGATACCCTGCAACCATAGCAAGCACATATCCCGCACAACATGAGCTAAACACACCGATAAGTCCGGGTAGGATAAAGCTATGATTTATCACAAATCGCCCAATCTTTGTCGTGCCCGAGCGGTCAAATTGGATAGTCGCAAGGTCGCTTGGGTAAGTAGGCAGGATATAATACCCATAGCACGCTGCCGCAAAAGCTACGATGACGCCCGGCTCCACACCGATATTGAGTGCTAAAGGCACAAATGCCGCGATAGCCGCCGCTTGAGAATTTACAAACTTTGAGATAAGTAGTAGCATAAGCGCGTAAGTCCAAGGGTGCTCCTTGACAATATCGCCAAGTGCGGCTTTCATCATCGGTGTATGCACCTCAAACATCGTATCTGCCATCCAAGAAATCCCAAACACCGCCACAAGTGCAATCATACCCGAGCGGAAAATCTCATTGGAGCCGATTTTTTTCACATCGGTATTGGTAAAGATAATGATGAGCGCGCCCGCAAGCAACATAAAGGCTTGAATCACATTCACCATTGAGATGTAGTCATAGCTTGGGTTGCCTAGCTTGTCCTTTTGTGGTGTCGCCACAAGCGCACCAGAATCTAATGCCTCTTTGAATGCGCTTGTTTTTTCTCCAGATTCAGTAGTTTTGGTTGTTTGGTCAAGTCCTAGCTTTTTGAGGTCGATGCTGCCTTTGTTCTCCCCGCTTGGAGTCCAAGAGATTTGCCCACCCTCGTTTATCGTGTAGGTATAGCTCATCTTTTGTCCCCAATTTGGCTTGAGACTATCAAACACACCGATAGTCGCCACAAGCGCAATAGCACCAAGGAAAATCCACATCGCCACCCAATCTTTTTTCGGAAGCTTGACATTGAGCAGAGTTTTGCTCTCGCCATAGACATATTTTTTAAACTCGGGGTCTTTTAGGTGCGCTTGAAACTCCTCATCTTTATCAAGGTCTTTGCCCCTAAACCACGAGAAAATCCCAATACAAAGCACGCCAAAAAGTGTGCTAGGAATGGTAATCTGCAAGAGATTGATATAGCCATCAAAGCCTGCTAACGGGTGTTTGGCACTAAGTAAGAGTGCGGTTAGGCTCACCACTGCCACCGACACGGGCGAGGCGATAATCCCCATCTGTGAGGATACAGAAGCCGCTGCCATAGGTCGCTCGGGGCGGATATTGTTTTTAATCGCAATGTCATAGATAATAGGCATAATCGTATAAACCACATGCCCCGTGCCACAAAGGATAGTCAAAAAGCAGGTTACAAAAGGTGCAAGGATTGTGAGGAATTTTGGATTCCTGCGCAAGATTCGCTCGGCGATTTGGAGCATCACATCTAAGCCTCCGCTTGCTTGCAGTGTCGCTGACGCCACCACCACCGCAAGGATTGTGAGCATCACATCAATCGCTGGCTTACCCGGCTTGACATGGAAAAGGAAAATAAGCATAAGGATACCAATGCCTCCAAGTAATCCTAATGCCACGCCGCCTTTGCGCGCACCATAAAACAAGCACACAAGCACCACAGCAATCTGTATGGCGAACTGCGTGCCTTCGCTAAGATTGGTTAAAAAGTCCATAAGACCCCTCCTTGAAAGAAAATATTGTAAGAGCGCGCATTATAGCAATAAAGTCATAAAAAATACAAGTCGTTTCGGCGTAAATTGCCACAAACTCGGTTGAAAATGATAAAATCCTAGTGGTATTTTAAGGACTTTATAGTTAGGTTTGCTATAATGACTAAATGAGACTAAGCAAGGAAATAAGATGTGTAGGGAATTTTGTTTGTTATGGGTGATGATGATGTTTTTTGCCAATTTGTATGGGCTAGATTCTAAAGATGAGGAGATTCGTGAGCATATCATAGCGGACTATTCTACACTACAGCAAGCAGAAGATACTACGACATCACAGCCACATTATGATGAAGAGCTACATCGACACCTCAAGAGCTTTAATGCCTCACAGAGAGAGGAGGATACATTAGGCTTAGCAGGGGAGCACAAAAAATACGAACAAATGTCTGATTTCACAGATCACATCTCTAAGCCATCTATCTTGTATGAACGTATGCGCCGCTCATACTACCCATAAGATAGCTTATTGTTGCGAGGATTGGGCAGAGGTATCTAAAGACGATATGGGGAGTATGAGTGTTACATGCAAATCCTTAGTAACCTCATACTGCAGGGGATTAAACAGAGAAAGTTGCGTGAGGGCAGAATCTACTCTCGCTTGACATTGGAGCAAATCCTCGCTTGTGTGCAAGGTTTTAAATTCAGAAAGACTGATTGCGCTATGTTGTGTGGATTCACGCACTTTGACTTCTGTGCTAAGCATTTGCTTGATATTCTCTTGCACTTGTGTATTATCACAAGCAAAACTCTTATCGTTACCACAACCAGCTAAGCCCACCAGCATAACCACACCAAGTCCAAGTGTCTGCACAATATATTTGTAATGCTTATATTTCATTGCACACCTCATCTCTAAAATGTTCCACGCCTTGTCGCGTGATAGAAATAACAATCCTATTGTAGCACTAAATTTTATACTTTTAATTACCACTTTATCTTGAAAGCTTATAATAAAATCATAAGTATTTTATGATAGAATAAGCTTTAAATTGAGCAAGTTTTAGAATTTTAGCAAGTGGAGTTTGCCATGATTTTTGAGGTCAAGTCGCCTATTTTGGGTTTTGAGCGGGTTACGCGTATGGAATTTGAAAAAATTGATGAGCTATTTATGCGAGTGAGTAACCCAGATGGTGAGGAAAATGTGCCGACATTTACGCTTGTTAATCCCTTTTTGTTGCGTAATTATGAATTTGAGATACCCACTGCCCTCAAACTCTTGCTTGATCTTGACAACTGCCAAAATCTTCTTGTTGCCAATATAATGGTGCTCCAAAACCCCATAGAAGATTCTACGATAAACTTCCTTGCTCCACTGGTCTTTAACTTTGACAACCACACGATGGCGCAAGTCGTGCTTGATAGTATCAACTATCCACAATACTCCATCGCCGAGCCTATTAGAGTGTATTGTGATAAGGACGAGGCGACTACCTCGACTAACTCCTCTGAATCTGCTGCGAAATAGCCCTATGATGCACCATACACAGCCAAGCTGTTCCTCACAATCTAAGCTTGTGTGTGTGGGTTATGGCAATATGGCATGTGCTATGCTAAGGGGTATTATAGAATCTGGGCTTTTTGGGGATTATGAGATTTTCGTTGCTGGGCGGGATTTGCAAAAAGCCCAAAGCCTCTGTGATAGTCTTATGAGTGATAATCCTAGAAAAGATAGCTCTACGCGCCCACACCTTAAAGCACTCTGCGTAGATTCACACACGTCTTTAAATATACAGGATTGCGAAGTGTTGCTATGTGTGAAGCCCCACGCATTTGGAGTGTTTGCGTATATCGGAGAGGCGCGTATCGTGTATAGTGTAATGGCTGGAGTGCGTGTAGATACGCTTGCAAGAGTGTTGCAAGCACGGAGTTTTGTGCGGATTATGCCAAATGTCGGCGCGCTTTATGCCAAATCTGCAAGTTGTGTGTATATGCGTAGCATGCAATCTGATACCAAGGATATAGAATCTGCTGTGCATAGGCTAGTAGAGAGCTTTGGGAATTGCGTGATAGTGGATAATGAATCTCTTATAGATGCTTCAATCGCCACGAGCGGAAGTGCGCCGGCATTTTTGGCGGTAGTGGCACAAAGCCTTATAGACAGCGGTATCTACCATGGGCTAAGCTACGCACAAAGTAGGGAGTTGGTCGCACAGACTTTTAGCGGGTTTGCCGCACTCCTAGAGCACAAATCTCCCGATGAGATAAAAATCGCCATCACCTCTCCAGCAGGCACGACAGCAAGAGGTTTGGCGGTATTAGAAAAAAATGGTGTGCGAGGGGCATTTATCGAAGCAGGGATTGAATCTGTGAAACGTGCCAAGGAGCTTGGCGATAGCTAGACACCACGTCTATGCACTCTATGGATTCTATTATTTTATTGCAAGAGCTTCGCTCTTGTTTTCTCGCTCGTGGAGAGTAAATCTCCACTCGCTCCGCTTCGCGACCATACACGCAATCTTTGGCGAGATTCTAGAATCTTTTGGTGTCAAAACATCATTAACGCCACTTGGGCTAACACCTTTTCTATAAATCAAGCTAGATTCTATTATTTCATTGCAATTTGGCAAATTGTTATCGCTCCGCTTCGCGAGCATATATTGTCAGAATCTAAGGCTTGAGATTACTTAGATTCTGTGGTGTCGTTGGTGGCTTTAGAATCTATCAAGATTCTAACAAAAGACCCCTACCTCCTTGCCTCTTCGCGCTTTTGTAGATATGTGTGTATTGTTTCTTGGCTTGGATAAGTAAAGTTTGTCTTGCGCTTAGCAAAAATTTGCTCTTTGTTATCCAGCGCAAAGGAGCGCAAAACAATCGGATAGATACTATCACTCTTATCATTTTTGGAGAGATTCTCTTTAGCCCTTATGGTAACCATTTCTGTGCGTTTTTGTCCAGCCTTGACCAAGAAAGGATCTTTGGGCTTAATAATTTCCAGCCTAGAAGCAATATCAGAATCTATATTTGGATTCAAAATCTCCACACAAAACTCATGATCGACACTATCAGTGTTGTGAAATACCACCCTAAAGGTATTATCTACCACTTCTTGGGTGTGAATCTTATACAATTCAGAAGTTGTATTAACATTAAGAAGCATACCCTCTTTTTTGCCACTCACCACTAGGAGTGTGATAAACACCACACTAAGCACGACAATATATGCGATAGTGCGGAATCTAAAGTATCGCACTTTTTGGTTTTGCTCCATCGCTGTGGGCGAAGTCCATGAAACAAGCGAAGACTTATTGAGCTTGCCCATCACGCTGGTGCAGGCATCGACACATTCAAGGCAGTTGATACACTCTAGCTGCATACCCTTGCGTATATCTATATGTGTTGGACAGACCTTCACGCATTGTTCGCATTCTATACACTCGGCATTTGGATCAATGAATTTGAGTTTTTGATCGATTTTTGTGCCATGTTTGTCATACACAAAGCCCCCACGATTGTAGTTGTAAGTCGGCATAAGCGTGTCATTGTCATAAAGCACGGACTGCACACGGCAATATGGGCAGATATAGATACAAAAATTCTCTTGGATAAAGGCAATATCAAGGATAAAAAATATCCCAAATCCTAGCCAAAATACCATAAGCACTGGGTGCTCTGAAGGATTAGTAATGTAGGTAAAAAAGTCCTCTGGTGGCACAAAAAACCACATAAGGTTAGCAGCAGCAATCAAGCACAAAAACGCGATAATCACAAACGCAAGCACAGCCTTAAGTTTATTAGCAAAACTCTCAAGATTCATAGGTTGTTGCTTGTTGGAGATTTTTTTACGCAAACCAAAAATGATAGTTTGGAGCAAATCCCGATAAATCACGCGAAAAATTGTCTGCGGACACGCCCAACCACACCACATACGCCCAGCTAATGTTGTGAGAAAAAATATCCCCACAAAAAGCAAAATAAGCAAAAACGGCATCAAATACAATTCTTGCATATTAAAACGTGTGCCCAGTAAATGTAGCTCACCATGATCGAAGGAAAGCAAAAAGATATGCGTGCCATTAATAGTGATAAATGGGAAACCAAGAAGCACTATTGCAGCGATAAGATAGACGAAATAACGTTTTTTGCGGTAAAACACCTGCTTTATGCCTTGTGCGCTAGATTGCATACAAATCCTTTTTGTTGTGATAGGGGTGATTATACAA
>DXIN01000041.1 GCA_019112865.1 Candidatus Helicobacter avicola | reverse complement strand
TTTATAAATAAACTTGACATTAAACGACTAAACTTATATAATGCCATTTAACTTAAGATTATAAGGAGAAAGTTATGAATATTTTTGAAAAACTCACAAACCAATTCAAAGAAACTCTCGATAGTGCAGCGGCTCTAGCTCTTCATAGTCAAAATCAAGAAATTGATGTGGCACATATCTTTTGGGCACTGCTTACCAATACCCAATCTATCCTCAACCAAGCCCTAAATAAACTCAATATCGACAAAGCCGCCATAGAGCTAGAAGCGCGCAGCGTGGTGGATAAGCTCCCCAAATCCTCCAGCGTGGCAAAGGAGAATCTAAGTATAGGCAAAAGTCTTGGTGATGCCCTAGCAAAAGCCCAAGGCGAGGCTACAAGAAATGGTGATAGCTATATTGCGTTAGATAGCTTTATCATCGCCAACCTTTCACATCAAGCTTTCAAGGATATTTTTGGCAAATACCTTGATAGCAATGAACTCAAAAAAACCCTAGAATCTATCCGAGCAGGGACGAAGATCAACGACCAAAACGACGACTCCAATCTCGAATCGCTAGAAAAGTACGGCATTGATATAACAAAAAAAGCCCTAGAAAACACCATAGATCCCGTGATAGGGCGTGATGAGGAGATCACAGCAATGATGCAGATTCTTATCCGCAAGACCAAAAACAATCCTATCTTGCTTGGCGAACCTGGTGTGGGTAAAACCGCAGCAGTTGAGGGATTGGCACAAAAAATTGTGGCAAAAGCCGTGCCTCTCTCACTCCAAAACAAACGCGTGATTGCTCTTGATATGAGTGCGCTTATCGCGGGGGCAAAATATCGCGGAGAGTTCGAGGAGCGACTAAAAGCAGTGATAAACGAAGTCAAAAAAGCGGGAAATATCATACTTTTTATCGATGAGATTCACACGATTGTCGGAGCGGGAGCGAGTGAGGGCAGTATGGATGCGGCAAATATCCTAAAGCCAGCTCTTGCGCGCGGAGAACTTCACACCATAGGTGCTACCACACTCAAAGAATACCGCAAATACTTCGAAAAAGACGCCGCACTCACAAGGAGATTCCAGCCTATCACACTTAATGAGCCAAACACCAATGAAGCTTTGCAAATTTTGCGTGGTATCAAACAAAAGCTTGAAGCACACCATAATGTGAGCATTACAGATTCAGCCCTCGTAGCAGCAGTCAAACTCTCACAGCGTTATATTCCAGATAGGTTTTTGCCCGATAAGGCAATCGACTTAATCGATGAGGGTGCAGCCGAACTCAAAATGCAAATAGAATCCGAACCTTATGAACTTAGCAAGATTAAGCGACAGATTCAAAGCCTTGAAGTCGAAAAACAAGCACTCAATATGGAAAAGGATAAAAACAATGCCGCGCGCCTGCAAGAGATTGAGCAGGATTTGGCAAACTACAACGAGGAGAAGCGCAGGCTAGAGGGGCAGTTTGAGAGTGAAAAAGAGGTATTTCGCCAAATCGCGGAGCTAAAGACCCAGCTAGATTCACTCCAAAGTCAATCCGAAATCGCTAAGCGCAATGGCGACTATAACAAAGCTGCTGAAATCGACTATGGCAAGATCCCTCAAGCCAGAGAAGAGGAGCAAAAACTCCAAGCCAAATGGGATAAGATGGTGCAAAATGGCACATTACTTAAAAATGCTGTAACAGAGGAAATCATCGCGGGGATTGTCAGCCGATGGACGCAAATCCCTATCAAAAAAATGCTTCAAAGCCAAAAAGAGCGAATCCTAGGCATAGAAGATGAGCTTGCAAAAAGCGTGGTCGGACAAAATGAGGCAATCCACGCCATTGCACGCGCTATCAAACGCAATAAAGCGGGACTAAGTGCGCCAAATCGCCCCATAGGGAGCTTTTTGTTTTTAGGTCCCACAGGTGTGGGCAAGACCCAAAGTGCTAAGAGCTTAGCAAACTTCCTCTTTGATAGCTCCAAAAACCTTGTGCGGCTGGATATGAGCGAATATATGGAAAAGCACTCGGTAAGTCGCCTCGTGGGCGCAGCACCGGGTTATGTGGGCTATGAGGAGGGTGGTCAGCTCACCGAGGCGATTAGACGCAAGCCCTATAGTGTGGTGCTCTTTGATGAGATCGAAAAGGCGCACCCCGATGTGTTCAATATCCTCTTGCAAGTGCTTGATGATGGGCGATTGACGGATAATAAGGGCGTGGTGGTGGATTTTTCGAATACAATCATTATCCTCACAAGCAATATTGGAAGTGATAGAATCTTAGAGCTAGACGATAAGAGTGAGCGAGAAAATGCAGTGCGTGAGCTGCTCAAAGGCTACTTCAAGCCGGAGTTTTTAAACAGGCTTGATGATGTGGTGATATTTAATCCACTTGAGCTTAAGGATATTATAGGGATTGTGGATATTATGTTTGCACAAATTGCACAAGTGGTGGAGCAAAAGGGTATCAAAATTACCCTAAGCGATGAGGCAAAGGAATTTATCGCTAAAGCGGGATTTGACCCTATTTATGGGGCGCGTCCGCTCAAACGCGCTCTATATGAGGAAGTAGAAGACAAACTCGCCGAACTTATCCTAGGAGATGAGATTAAAGAAGGCTCAAGTGTGCAATTTACCCTAGAAAGAGATAGCGACAACCACGAGTATATCCAAGCCATCTATTCATAAATTTTTTATTGCAAGAGCTACGCTCTTGTTATCGCTCGCGAGGAATAAATCCTCGCTCACTCCGCTTCGCGACCATATACAGAATCTAGTCCTTGAAATTGTTTAGATTCTATAATGTAATCAAACCTTCCACACACTTAGAATCTAGAGAGTTTTGAGACCTCCTAACTCTCTAAACCTCAAGCAACACCCATTGTGGTGGATAAAACACCCTAGCTCGCTCTTTGTCCCAATATGTAGTTATCCTATCTGGCGCAATCACAATCTTTGTCGGATTGGCAATGCGATATGCTGCCCACCAACTAAATGTAGAATTTGCAATAATAGCGTGCTTACACGCACTCATTAACTCCATTTCCTCTATGGCATTGCTCTCATCATTGCCTTCCACAAAACTAAATGCCAACCCTTCTCTTACCTCCGCACTTAGTGAATCCAAAAAATACGCCTTGCACCAAGGTATATCATTACTAAATATAAAAATATGGGCATTGGGCATACTTTCTTGAATGATACGCAGTGCTCGCTCATAATAAGCACTATCTAGCCGTATAAAATACGCATTTTTGTCTAGTAGATAATCTCCGCGGCGCACATGTAAAAATACCGAATCTGGAGTATGGACAATATGCGTATAAATCTCATCATTTGGCTTACTTAATGCGTGTGCAAGCCTAAAATCTTGGGTAACTTCAGTCTGCACATTATGCACAAAGTGATAGGCAAAAAAATATCCTTCATAGATAGAAATTTTGTTTTTATTTTTAGATGCAAGAATGCGATGTATGAGTGATACATCATCAAAGTTTTGCCCCACAATAGTCTCAAAAACACACCCTTCCCACCATGAAAAGAGAATCTTGCGCAATGGCTTGGGTGTAATATGATAGAGCTTTTTATACACAATGTAACGCATTGGGTAACCACAATCTCGAAGCTGTGCAATACTATAATCTAAGAGCACAGGAAGCGTGAGTGAAAAACTTTTAAGCTCAAATTTTCTAATTGCCCCCCCCCCCGATGCTCTTTCTAGCATTTTTTACAACCCAAGAAGCATCGATAACCACTTCACAATCATATTTTTGTAAAAACTTTGCAAATGCGTAATTAAACATTTGGTTTCCAAGCCCACCAGTTAGCCTTACTACTACCACTTACCCAATCCTTATTATTTTTTCATACAACCAAACAGATTCTAAATCTTAATTGTAACATTAAATTTTTATAGATACAATCAATGAATTTACTTAAATCCAGACTTTGTGAAAGGAAAAAATGCGTAGCATAATACTACTTTGCATACTCTTGTGTCAATCCATAATCAATGCTGATGATACAAAAAACACACAAGAAAATCCTTTTAGCGATGGCACGGGATTTTTTATCTCATTGGGTGCGCTCAAAAATGGTGCAGCAACTGCAAGCAACCCATGGTATCAGGCTCCGTGGCAATCTAACTCTGATATAACTTTTGATACAGGATTAAATTTTGGAGCAAGGCTCGCATTTTTTAACGCCAAAAATACTCTAGGCTTGGAACTCAAGGGCTTTATTTCCTCCTCAAGTATCAAACAAGCTGACCTTGATATGCTCAACTATGGTGGTGGGCTTGATGGTGTATGGCAACCCTTCAAATACCTCGGAATCTATGCAGGTGGTGGCTACGAACAATCGCGTTATGCAGATTCACTCGACCTTCATACCACACCACAAGGTGGGTATGTAAATGCTGGCATAAGGATAGGCTATCAGGGATTATACCTTGATTTGTATTACAAATACAGCCTCTACCAAACCCACATCACAGGCTTACCATCATTTTCCCAATCCGTCGCTGGACTTAATGTAGTCTTTCCATTGGTTGAAGTGATCTCGGGGTTACTCACACCAAGCCGTGGGAGAGGGTATTACAGAGGCTATGGTAGCAAGGGGTATGACTACCAACGGGGCTATTTTGATGGCAGATCCGATGCTACGCGCAACTTCCATCGCAATTTCCATTTCTAAGATCCTCTATGAACACATTATTCTCTTTTAAAAACCTCTATAGTTTCTCTCTCATTGCGAGTATTATGCTTATCTTTAGTGCCTGTGTAGGTCCATCGACTCCAAGCTCATCAGCCACAGATTCACAGCATGCCCTCTCACACTCTCGTGGAGACACCATCACCATAAGCTTTGTGGGGGATTGTGTGCTGGGGGATTACAAGGGTGCGAGTGGTGCGACTTTTAATGCGAAGTTTAAGGAAGTAGGTGGGGATTATAGCTATTTTAGCAAAGGGGTGCGCGAGGTGCTAGGCAACGATGATTTGAGCGTGGGGAATTTAGAAGGTGTGCTAACAGACAGCAATCTCAACAATGCCTTTGTTAAACCCTTTAGTTTCAAAGGTCCTAGCCGCTATACCAATATCCTAAAAAGTGCGAGTATCGAAAGTGTCAATATCGCTAATAACCACACACGCGATTATGGCACGCAAGGATTCAAAGACACAGTGGCTATCCTCACACAAGCAAATATTGCGCATTTTGGCGAGGGGATACTTGATGTGCGTGAGATAAAGGGTAGAAAATTTGGCTTTGCAGGGCATCGCGGGTGGAATCCTGCCATAAAACACACAGCAAAAAAAGAAATACAATCTTTGCGTGCTAAAGGAGCAGAAGTCGTCATCTTTGTGTTTCATTGGGGTGAGGAACGTGAGCATATTGCCAATAAGATTCAAAGAGAGATTGCACATTTTGTGATTGATAGCGGCGCAGACTTAATCATCGGGCATCACCCGCACGTGCTACAAGGTATCGAGGAGTATAAGGGCAAAAAGATTGTGTATAGCCTAGGGAATTTCATCTATGGTGGGGCAAAAAACCCCAAAGACAAGGATACGATGATATACCAAGTGGAGTTTAGATTCTACAATGATAGTGCAGAATCTAAGACAGACTTTGAAACACTCACACAAGATTCTATCCTCAAAGCACACTATGTCTCAAACCTCAAGCCACTTGACAAATGGGAGAGGCAAAATGTCCTTGTCCTCCACCGCATTATCCCTGCAAATATCTCTAGTCAAAATGCCTATAATGATTATAGCCCTAGAATCTACCCAAATGGGAGCGAAGAGTATAAGCGCGTGCTAAGACGCGTGAGCGAATATAGCAGGGCATTAGAGCCATAGCCCCATACCCTCAACCACGATAACACCTAAAGTCTTTTAGATGTTAGGTTGTAAGATATTTTTGTGCCTCACACAAATCCTCTGGAGTATCAATCCCCATACTCTTAGTTTCTACGATTTCTAATGCGATTGTTTTGCCATGATAGAGCGCACGGAGCTGCTCAAGCTTCTCAATTTGTTCCAAGGGACTTTGAGGCAGAGCGCAAAACTCATCAAGACATTGTTTTTTGAATCCATACAAACCCAAATGCCCTAAATACGGATAAGTCTCTACAATCTCCATATCCACACCATCACGCGCATATGGCACACCTAATCGTGAAAAATACAACGCGTGCTTGTGAGCATCTACTACGACTTTGACAAGATTACTATCAGCAATATTGTCAGAGGAAATAACCCTAGCAAGAGTATTCAAAAACGCATTGCTTGTTTTTGTGAGTTGCGCTAGCACCTCAAGTATATAAGTTTCGATAAATGGCTCATCGGCTTGGAGATTGATAACAATATCATCACTCCTAAGACCTAAAATATTTGCCGCCTCTGCACATCTATCCGTGCCACTAGAATGACTTTTGGCAGTTAGCACACTTGTGATATTGTATGATTTGCACACTTGCATAATCTCCTCATCATCACATGCTACCACTACCTCATCGACCCTTTGAGCATTTTTGGCGGTTCTCACAATCATAGGCATACCACCCAAATCACACAAGACTTTTTTTGGCAAACGCGTAGATTCTAAACGCGCTGGGATAATAATCATCGCACACTCCTTTGGGAGATTTAGAATCTATCTCCCTCCTTTGGCTTATAGAATCTTTGAATCTTATCATCAAGTGGGGCTAAAAATCTATAAAACACCGGCACAATTAGCAATGAAAGCAACATAGAGATAATAAGTCCGCCAATCATCGCAATACCTATGGGATTTTTCATCGCCTCTCCTGCACCACTTGCAATCGCTAGAGGTAACATACCAAATACCATAGCAATTGTCGTCATCAAAATCGGACGCAGACGCAGTTCGCCAGCGGTGATAAGAGCCTCTATGGTATCCATACCCTCTTTGCGTTTTTCATTTGCCACATCGATGAGTAAAGTCGCGTTTTTGCCCACCATACCCATAAGCAACATAAGCCCTAGCATTGAAAACATACTAAAGGTTTCATTAGTAATAAAAAGTGCGATAAACGCTCCAGAAAAACTAAGCGGCAAGGTAATCATAATAATAAGTGGTTGCAAAAAACTCTCATACAACGCCGCTAGGATAAGATAAATAAGCACAATCGCCGTCAAAATCGCCACGACAAATGCCTCTATGGTTTCTTGCATATTTTCGGCTTCTCCTTGCAGCTTGTAGCTCGCACCCTCGGCTAACCATTTGTTGTTAGGATCCAACACGACTTTAAAAATATCGCCCAAACTCACGCCCGCATTTTTATTTGGTGAAGCATACACCGTCATACTGCGCTGTCTATTGAATCTCGTAATAGTCGATGGTGTCATCGTCTGCTCAATCTTAACCAACCCCTCTAAAAACATCAACTCGCCCTTGGCGTTCTTAACCTGCAGACGTTTAATGTCCTCCAGTACGCGTCTATCCCCATCAGGCACACGCACGGTAATGTCGTATTCCTTGCCCCGCTCTTTATAATACCCCACGGGATATTCTCCAGAAAAAGCCGCGCGGATCGTGTTGCCTATCTCTTCGGAACTCACGCCATATTTATTGGCATTGGCACGCACGATATGGAATCTATACTCGGGTTGGTCATCGGCTTTGTTGAGATGCACACCCACAACTTTGCCTGCGAGTTTCTCTTCAAAAAGCTTGTAGAGATTTTCTTGAGATTGCTTTAAAAGCTCATCATTTGGGGCTAAAAGCGCGATTTGAAATGGTGAGTTATCCCCACCACCCATATCTGAAACTTCCACGATAGAAATCGTCATACCCTCTGCGGCGGGCTGCTCTGCAAGAAGCTTGCGCATTTTATCCATTACCACAAACTGCCCCTGCTCCTTGGTGCGCTCCTTGCGATCGATCATTTTTGTATAAATCTGGGCTTTAAAGATATTTTTTTGCGAATTATAGCCAATCTGCAAAGTCGCAAATTTCGTGGTTGGGTCTGCTAGGATAATATCTTGCAACGCGCTTGTGCGCCTTTTCATCTCCTCCATACTGATACCCGGTGCGACCTCCAAAAAGGTATTGTATTCACCCTTGTCCTCTTTTTTCATAAAATCAAAGCCAAGCCTGCTTGCCAAAAAAAGTGATCCCAAAAATACACCAAATACTGCAAGCAGCACAATAAGCTTGTGCGAAAGCACAAAACGCAATGTGCTTACATATTTCTCATCAAGCTTCCTAAAAAATGGCTCACTCCTGTGGTAGAATCTCGAGTGTTGTGGATTTACCACAATAGAACTCAACATAGGAATCACCGTAATTACCACGATATATGAGAGTCCAATCGCCAATGCCACCGTGATACCAAAACTCTGAAAAAACCTCCCCACAATGCCGCTCATCGTCCCCACTGGGATAAATACCGAGAGCAGCATCGCAGAAATCGCGATGATAGCAAACCCAATCTCACGCACACCCTCATACGCTGCCTCACGCTTAGGAAACCCGGCTTCGAGCTTTTTGTGGATATTTTCAATCACCACAATCGCATCATCGATGATAATACCAATCGCCAATGTAAGAGCAAGAAGTGTGAGCATATTAAGCGTGAGATCAAAATAACTCATCAATGCAAAAGTTCCGATGATAGACACAGGTAAGCTTAGTGCCGCCACAATCGTGATACTCACACTACGCAAAAACATAAAGACGATAACCACCGCCAAAATCGCTCCAAGCAAAAGGTCAAACTTCACATCATTTACAGAGGCTTTAATATAATCTGTCGTGTCTTTAAACACCTCTACTTCGTAATCCTGACTTACCGCTAAAATCTCTGGAAAGACTTTTTTGACTGCATCGGCGATTTTGATGTCGTTTTGTCCAGAAATCTTTTGGACTTCAAAGATCACACCGGGCGTTTTGTCATAACTCGCATAAGTCCTGTCCTCTTCAATAGAATCCTCTATTTTGGCGATGTCTTTGAGCCTCACACCATCAGCCACGCGCAACTCGCCCATATCCTCTATGCTATAACTATTTGCATCGGTAGTCAATGCCCATTCGTATTTGGTGCTAACCAACCTACCGCCATCAATCTCGACATTCTCCTGCCCTATAAGTCTCCCGATAGTCGAAAATGTAAGCCCATATTTGTTCATAAGCGTTGGGTCTGGGTAGATTCTAATCTGTCTTTTTCTATACCCGCGTAGCTCCACGCCACCCACACCACTAATCTTTTGGAGCATTGGCTTGATGACATTATCCGCATGTTTCATCATTTCAGAAGGAGGTACTTTGGTGCTTGTCAAAAATAGTGAAATCACCGGTGCCGAACCTGTATCGACTTTGCGCACAGAGGGTGAATCTATCCCGCTTTCTAAGCGCACTGTGCCGATTTTATCACGCACATCTGCCACAGCGACATCGAGATCTTTTTCTAGCTGAAACTCTATAAGCACGATACTTGTGTTGCGCACGCTTGAGGAAGTTACCTTTTTAAGCCCATCAATCCCCATCACCGCTTCTTCTATCTTATCTGTTACCTTTGTCTCTACCGTCTGCGCACTCGCACCTTGATAAGTCGTGATAACCGTTACGATAGGAAAGTCAATGTTTGGAAAAAGCGACACCGGGAGCTTTGCCACTGCCAAAAATCCAAAAAACATCACAGCCAACGCAAACATCAGCGTCGAAACCGGACGCGTAATGGCAAATTTATACATCATATATCCTTAATATGCGCTAGTTTTTGGTTTTGATATAACCATCACCGAATGTCCCGGGCACGATATTTTGCACCAATGCCTCTGCTTTTACCTTACGATTGCTCTCACTTGCGGTAGGATAGATCTTATTAATCACAGCTATTTGTTTAGATTCTATCCCATCGACACTAAACTCAAATGTATCGCCCACTTTAACCTTACTAATATATTTGAAATCAAACTCCAGCACGATTTTCACTTCTTTGCTAATAAGCCGAAAAAGCTCTGTGCTATTAGCCCCCACGCCATCGCCAAGCTCGATATTTTTGGACGCAATCACCCCATCAAATGGCGCACGCAAGATAGTTTTACTAAGCAACGCTTCTTGATATGCCAAATCCGCCTCATATCGTTTATAATCCGAATAGTATTTGTTGAGTGTGTTTTTATCCACTGCACCGCCGGAACGCTCATATCGCTCGTATTGCTTTTTGTTAAAAAGATAAGTTTGACGGATAGAATCTACTTGTGCGCTCTGGTCTTTGTTAAAAAGTGTAAGGAGGATATCGCCTTCTTTAACCTCACTTCCCACATCAACATAGATTTGGGTAACAATCCCACTGCTTCCTAGGCTTAGGTTGGCATCTCTAATCGCTTGAGCGTTAAAGATCGCATACACCTCCTCCGCATACGCCACTGCAGCAAACAACAAACCCGCTACGCATACTCTTGCTCTCATATCCGCTCCTTATTGTCTCATTCGATATAATCCTCTATCTGTTGCCCACTATAATAGATATATCGTGCCTTTTCTATCTCGTAGTCATTGAGACTTTGGGTGTAGGTGGATTCTGCGCTGAATCTCCTGCTAAGCGACTGCAGATAGTCCGAGAAGTTTAGCACCTGTGCTTCATAGCGACGCGCGACATTGTCAAAAGACACAGAGGCGGATTTGAGCGCTGCCTCTGCGGACTTGATCCGTGCTTCGGCGATTTCTATACTTTTGCGATAGAGACGCTCGTCTTTTTCTTGCTCGTATTTTTTATACGCGAGCTCCTTTTGTCGCTGCATAGCTAAGTAGCGCACCGCTTCTTTTTGCTTAGAGAGGTTAAACCAATCAAAGAGGCGCATATTGACACTCACGCCAATGACATTTTGTGTGCGTGGGTAGCTCATCTGCATCATCACAGGAGAGCCATAAAACGAACTTGTACTGCCACCACCCATACTTGCAAATAAATCATTCATAGCAGGTTTTGATCTGTATGAGCCAGTATCAAAATAATTCCACGCAAAGGTATCGCTAAGCGCGATCGTTGGGAGATAGGTAATCTGCTTGGCTTGATACACCACGCTATTTGCCTGCTCCTCAAGGGCGATGAGGTCTTGACGTTTTTGCAGGGTAAAAGTAGGCATTTTGATTGTAACGCGCGAGAGTTCTTTGACCTCGAGATTGGTAAGGAGAGAGAGCATTAGTTTATTACGCTCCATCTCAAGCACGATATTTGCCATGTCATGCTCGGTAGAGAGAATCTCTGCGCGCAGAGATTCTACATCATCGATAGTCGTAAGCCCCGAGCGATAGAGCTTCTCGGTGCGCTTGATGTTTTCTTCAAGCTGTTTGTGTTGCTGCTCTAGCGCGACTTTTTGGGATTTGTTCGAAAAATATGTGTAATACTGCTCAATGACATTTAAAAAAATCTGCTCTTGGGTGTTTGCCCTATCGGCTATGCTTGAGCGATAGAGTGAGCTTTTCTCTCGCACTTTGTTGTAGGTTTTAAGTCCGCTAAAAAGCTCCCATTTGGCTTGTAGCTGGGCATTTTGGGTCTGCATTGTCCGATAAGTGTTATCAGTATCTTGAAACGAATAACTCCCATCAAGCGTGGGCAAAAACTCTCTCCTTGCGGCAGCTTGGTTTGCCTTTGCTTGCAAGATAGCGATGTCTTTTGCCTCAAGATTATAGTTGTTTTTGGCTGCTTCAAGAAGCTCTGTAAGTGTGTAGCCCCTCTCGTCATTATTATTAACATTACTTAGAATACTTAATGTCTTTCCTAAAGATTCTGGATTTTGCTGGATTGGCGCACATACAAGGTTTTGTGAGACAAATGCCAAACTCGCTAATACCGAGACAATCCTAAAGTGCATTATTTTCTCCTCATTTGATGTTTAAAATTTTTGCTCTAAAATTAGAGTGGGATTATAGCATAAAAATATTATTGTAAGTAAATATTACTATAAAAAATTTCCCTAACTTTCTACATCTTGTGTTGTTGTATCTTGACGCGGAGTGCGTGTCGCTATACTCATTAGGATAATACCAAGCACCACTGCAATACTTGAAGCAATAAGAATAGAGATTTTGGACAAATCAATCGCCCCTACATTTTCGCCATAGGCAAGGTTTGCTACAAAAATTGACATTGTGAATCCCACGCCAGAGATAGCCCCCACCGCGAGTATATGAAAATTACACAAGCCCTCTGGTCGCACAGAGAGATTGCACTTCTCCCCAAGATACGCAAAAAGAAAAATTCCAATAGGTTTGCCCACCACCAATCCTAAGGTCGTGCCAAGCATTACACTACTAATCTCAAAACTAATGTGTGAATCTAAGCTCACTCCAGCATTGATAAAAGCAAACAAAGGCACGATAAAATACGCGCACACTGGTTGTAGTGCGTGCTCAAGGCGTAAAAGCGGGTTTTGCGCATAACGCGCATAGATTCCTATACTATCTAAAATATACACAAGCTCGCTTGCCTTTGCCATATTGATGCTACGCGCACCGGGTGAAGAAGTCATAAAGTTTTTGATATTGCGCCAAGTGGATTTCCAAAACCCCAATTTCTCGCTATCTTGCGTATGCAAAATATCTGCCCCATCATTAGTAATCATCTTGATGCGTTCAAATTCTGAAAGCATATTATGAAAATATTTTCTATTGACGCGTTGCGTCCTACCCGGAATCGTGAGTGCCAAAATCACTGCAGCAATGGTTACATGAATACCACTAAGGTAAATACTAATCCAAAGCAAAATCCCAAAAAAGAAATACAAACTAAGGTATTTAGTGTCTTTATAATTGCAATATCCCAATACTCCAGTAACAAGCACAGAAACGCCAATCCAAAACATATTGATTTGTTCAGAATAAAAAATCGCAATAACGCTGATTGCCCCCAGGTCATCAGCAACAGCCAAAGTTACGAGAAAAACTTTGACGATTTTTGGCACTCTATCTCCAAGGAGCAAAATCACCCCAAGCGCAAAAGCAGTATCAGTACTCATCGCCACCCCAAAACCTTTCTCATAGGGTGTGCCAGCAGTGAAGTATAAATACAATACAATAGGCAGGATAATCCCACCAATAGCCGCCATAATCGAAAAGCTAACTTTTTTAAATCCCGCTAACTCCCCATAGAGAATCTCACGCTTCATTTCTAGCCCTACAAGCAAGAAAAAAAACGACATCAACACATCATTAACAAAATGCAGTAATTCAACCTTGAGTTCAAAACTTCCTAAAAAAAAGCCAAACTCAAATTTTTGAATCCAAAAATACAGATTTGCATACGGAGAATTTGCCACCACCATAGCCAAAACCACACAAAACACCAATAAAATACCACCAAAAGACTCGTGAGTGATAAAACGTTGTAAGCCATTTTGGAGTTTATCCTTGACATACGAATAATGACGATTGGCTGTGTGCTGGTTTTGTAGCATCACCTCTCCTTAATATTCTTTGTAGCCCAAACAAGCACAAGTTTGAAGTTGCCCTAAAAAGGGCGAAGTATTCTCAAAAGCGAGAATTTAAAGCATAGAATTGAGTTTATCTGAAACCACAGCTTCGCTTACCGCTCCAACTATGGTATCTACAACCTTTCCATCTTTCATAAATACGAGAGTGGGGATACTGCGGATACCAAATTTTGCCGCAAGATTGCTCTCTTCGTCCGTATTGACCTTGCAAATTGTTGCCTTACCCTCAAAAGCTTCGGCAAGCTTCTCCACAACTGGTGCAAACATTTTACATGGACCACACCATGGTGCCCAAAAATCCACAAGCGCGACACCCTTTGCTGTCTTTTCTTCGAAATTAGCTTCTGTTAAATCAAAATACTTTCCCATTGATTGCTCCTTCTTGTTTGATATTTAACGCTTGGATTATACAAAAAAAAGTTACATATCTAAGAAATTTTCGCAATATTTTATAATTCTTTGTCGCGACGCTCCGTTTCTTTGATATTGAGCTCTATAAACTTATAACACACAAAAATTGTGATGGGCCACAACGCAATTAAAAACAATGTATAAAGCATATCTACCTCCTTTCATATCCTATCAGAATCCTAGATTCACAATACCTAATACGAATGCTCGCCCAAATCTTTGGTTGTGAGCTTTTGAGAATCCATAGCACGCCACACATACACGATATACGCTAGCACAAATGGTATCACCAAACTCACATACGCCATCACGCTAAGCGTATAATAACTCGAACTCGCATTAGCGATAGTAAGCGAGCTTTGCAAATGCGAGCTAGAGGGATAAAACGCACTCTCTCCAAGCCCCACATTCAAAAACACCGCCATCACCGCTAACACCACACCCGCACCAAGTGCGAAAATCCCCCGCGTGCCCTTAATACTCTGATAGATCCCCACTAGCACACCACACACGCCAAGTAGTAGTAGCACGAGGATAAGCGGATATCGTATAAAAGTCTGTAGATAGAGATATGCTACCATCTCTACTGCACCATCTTCACCCACACCAAAGCCACTCTTCAAACAGATCCACGCCAAAAATCCCAAGAAAAACGGCAAGAAAAAAATCGTATTGATAACGATATCTCTACGCGCCTTGCGCCGTATAGAATCCACCTCAATGGCATTGATAAAATAGCTATCTGCTAAAATTCTGCTCACAAACACCAGTGCAAACCCAAGTAGGTAATTAAAGGGATTCTTAAGCTGCTCCAAACCTCGCCATTCCCCTTCCCACACGACGAAATTTTGTGAATCCAACCTAAACGCCGAGCCTGAAAAAAATGTGCTCACCGCCACACCTATGAGAAACACACCAAGGATTCCATTGATTTTCAAAAACACCTCATAGGTTTTCGCACCCAAGAGATTGCCCTGTTTTTTGCGATATTCATAACTCACTGCCTGAATGATAAAGCAAAACAAAATCGCCAGCCACACCCAATACGCCCCGCCAAAGCTCGTGCTGTAAAACAACGGAAATGCTGCAAACGCTGCACCCCCAAATAGCACCAAAGTCGTGAATCCAAGCTCCCACTTGCGCCCTAGACAAGTGATAAGCAGGCTTTTTTCGTCTTCATTGCTTGAGAGTCGATCGATAAGCCCCTGCCCGCCTTGCACAAAAAACATAAACACCAACAAACCGCCCAAAAGACTTTGTATCACCCACCAATACACTTGCAAATCACTATGTTCTAAGCCAAAAAACATCATTGCTCCTTTGTTGGTTTTATACTTGTTGGTTGCGCACTAGATTCTATGCTAAAGCCCTTTTTAATCTGTCTAGCCATAATACCAAGTTCAGCAATAAGCAATGTGCTAAAAAGCGCAAGAAATATAAAAAACGAAACCTGCACATTGGTATGTGAGAGATTAGTCGCGGCGATATGCACGGGCATAAGATCCTGTATCGCCCAGGGTTGCCGACCTACCTCGGCGACTATCCACCCAGCTTCCGCTGCAATATACCCAAATGGCACAGCGATGACACAAAGCCACAGAATCTTTTTAAATCGCACAATATCATTTGCCATTGAGAGATAAAGCACCACGATAAAAAGCACAAAAAACAAGCTACCTAACGCCACCATTAGATGAAAACTATAAAATGTTATTGCTACGGGTGGCACAGCCTGCTCTTTAGATTCTAAATACCCATAGCCAAAGTCCTGCATATTGGTCTCTAAAATACTCTTATGTTCGCTCATAGCGAGCGTGTCGCCATTTTCTTTAGCGATTTTGTAGTTTTTGAGTGCCTCGAGTGCGCGCTTACCATTTGCTATACGCGTATCTAGCGGCACGATACCGCGCTCCTCGTTGCCATAGAGCAGATCGTTTATCCCCGCGACAAAGCCCTGTGTGTCTCGCTTGCCAAGGATTGAGAGTGCATAGGGGATACTCACATCAAAGAGAAAGGTGAATTGTGAATCTCCGGGCTTTTTGTCTGGATTTAGTATCCCAAATGCTACAAGCGAAGCTCTATGCTCGCCTTCATAGATTCCCTCCATAGCCGCAAGCTTCATAGGCTGCTTTTGGGTTACCTGATACGCACTCTCATCACCACTAAAAAACAAAAACATTGATGTGATAAATCCAAAGCTTGCACCGATGATAAGGCTCTTTTTTGCCGCGATAGTGTGTCTGCCTTTGAGCAAATACCACGCGCTCACACCCATCACAAAGAGTGCTGAAATCACATAGCCACTCGCCACCGTGTGCAAAAACTTCGAAACTGCCACAGGTGAGAGGACGACATCAAGAAAACTTGCCATTTCATTACGGGCAGTATCGGGATTGAAAATCGTGCCTACGGGGTATTGCATCCAACCATTTGCCACGAGAATCCAAAATGCACTCAAATTACTCCCAATCGCTACAAGCCAAGTAGAGAGAAGATGAAATCGCTTAGAAACCCTATCCCAGCCAAAAAACATCACAGCAAAAAATGTCGCTTCCAAAAAAAATGCCACAATCCCCTCAATCGCCAAGGGCGCACCAAAAATATCGCCCACAAACCACGAGTAATTCGCCCAATTCGTGCCAAACTCAAACTCCATAATGATACCTGTGGCGACACCAATGGCGAAATTTATCCCAAAAAGCGTGAGCCAAAATTTCGTGATAGTGCGCCATTCCTCACGCCCAGTCTTGACATAGATACTCTCCATAATCGCCACGATAAACGAAAGTCCCAAAGTCAGCGGCACAAACAAAAAATGATAAATTGCTGTGAGCCCGAACTGCGCCCTACTCCAATCAACACTAAGATCCATTTGTTTCTCCTATTTGTTTTTGTTATCCTGCGTGAGATTTTGCAGCACAAACGCGCTTTTTGCCTCTGTGCTACCCAAGTCGTGCAAACTCTCTCCATAGATAAAGACTTTAAGAAATGCAAAAATCACTATAATCTTCACAGCAATCACAAGCCACAGGGTTTTGCCCAATCGCATATTTCTGAATCCATCACGATAAAAAGTAAAAATATTTTTTATCATCTGACGCCCCCCTCTTTGCGAAGTTTTTAATACCTAATGATAGCACAAATACAACTCTCCCACACACTCATTCCTCAAAAATACTTCTATCCACAATGCCTTTGATTGTCAAAAAACTCACAATACACATTATCACACACAAACATACATATAAAAATACACCTAAATAGAGCCATACTCTATGCTCTGGCATAAGTTCATACATTTTGAGCACTGCCATTACCACTGCGGCACTTGGAAATGTGAAAGCCCACCACGAGAGAAAAAACTTGAGTTTTAAAAAACTTTTATACAAAAAGAAAAACAAAAACACAAAAAAGAGCATCACGCTAAAGAGAAATTGTGCAAAAAAATCATAGCCCTCAAGCTTTATATAAGTGCTAAACCCCATACTTGGTGGTGCGAGCATAATAAAAAGTGTGGGGATAAATTTCTGCGCAAGCTGATCGTGGAAGAGGATTCTATAAAATATAATAATAAAAAGCACGACATAAAAAAACATTGCAACATCAAAGTAATACCACAAGAATCCAAATTCTTTTTTGCCCGCTGCCACCACGATGATGTTACCCACTATGGGGATAAACCACGCTGGATTAGAATGCTTAATCTCCATATTATTGCGAATCCAAAACGCAATCACATAAAAGGTAAGAAATGTCTGCAACACGAGTCCCAACCCAAAAAACACATCATACACAAGCGCGTATTCCTCATAAAGCTTGGCAAGAAGCAAAAGTGAAATAGAAAAAGTCGCAAAGAAATTAATCTTAATAGGGTGGTGTATCTCACTACGCACAGATTCTGGTGCGCTTAGGATTTTAAGCCCATAGCAAAACACAAAGACTACAAACAGCCCTAGACAAATCCATCGCGAGACTTCAGACACCACTAGAGCGACACCACTCTCTATGACTATACCCAACTCCAAAGTCGCTAAGACAAACCCACACAACCCCATAATAACGGCAAAAAACATAATCGGAAATTTCTCAAACACGTCCGACTCCTAACAATCCTAAACTCGCAAAATCCACCTTTTGCCCCGCAAGTAAATCCAAAAGCCCCTTAATATGTGATTAATTACAGAATCTAAAGCATCATAACTCTGATACATTTTTTACATTATTCATTTTTCACAAATTTCAGAAAAATTATCACAAATTTTATCTTTTTAAGCTTCTTATAAGGGGGGGGGATAGAATGAAGCGTTTTATTTATGCCTTAGAGAATCTCACACAAGATTCTTTATCGTGAGTAAGTAAAACTACAAAAACACAAATTAAGGAGTTTTTATGAA
>DXIN01000040.1 GCA_019112865.1 Candidatus Helicobacter avicola | reverse complement strand
CTACTTTTTACTCTCTTTTTTTACTTTTACTGCTTTTTACTTCTTTGGAATAATTCTTTCAGATGTTAGTGTTTTTAGTTTGACTCTTAGATTTTTTACTTAATTTTATTCTAGTTTGGTGTGATTATCATTGGCTACTACTGAATGAATACTTCATATGCTTCGCAATCATACAACCTTTTAGATTTTAGAGATTGTTTGGATTGTGTGATGTGGATTTGGATTCTAAAAAAGGTTATAGTTGCAAAAAAATATGAGACATCTCTCCACGAACAATCACAAGTTTGCAAAACAAATTTATGATAGAATGAAAGGGCGACTTTAACAAAAAACTTGTATAATTATAAAATCCCATTGCACATAACACTACAAAAGGATTATTTATGGATAGTATTACCCATCTCCCTAGGGACTTGCAAAAGTTACCTGATACGAGGTTTTTTAGCACTCCGCACTTTGCATTTGCCAAATATATCCAGACACAAAGCGGTGTCAAACAGAGAGTTTATACCGATATGCACTGCCTTGTAATCGTATTGTGTGGTGAAAAGGTAATGCACACCAAAGATGGTGATTTTGTCATCAAGGCGAACGAAGGGTTGTTTTTGCAGGCAGATAATTATTGCCTTAGCAATGTTACTGCACTTGATTTAGGTTTATCTAGTGTGTGTAAAGAAAATTCACATACCAAGTGCGATGGGGGCGCCTACGAGGCGCTTTTGTTGTTTTTTGATAATGTGAGTTTGCTTGAGTTTGTTGCTAAACATAAAGAACGTTTCAAAGTCCAATCCAAGGGGCAAGATTTGCAGGTTTTTCACCTCCGAGATTCTGATATGCTCTCCACAATCGCACGGAGTTTTGAGCTGTATATACAAGAGTTTAGAGAAGAACTTTTGCCTTTTGTCTCACACAAATTTGAGGAGTTGTTTTTGTATCTTAGTTTGCAGTATGCAGGAGTTTTTGCAGGTTTTCTCCAGCAGATTATGCGGGGATTGGCGTTAGATTCACGTTTGGCGTTTTTGTATTGTGAGGAGGAGTTTGCCAATGTCGCACAAATGGCAGAATGTGCCAAAACCGACCAGGCAACATTTAGCAAGAAATTTAAACAAGCCTTTGGACTTTCTCCCAAGCATTGGCTTGATGAGCGGCGGTTTGAAAAAGCTAAGTTTTTGCTAGAATTTTCTAACAAAAACATCAATGAAATTTGTGCAGAGTGTGGGTTTGGCTCGCCATCGTGGTTTATTGAGAGATTTAAAACCCGCTATCACTGCACACCCAAACATTATCAAAAATCAAAAAACTTATATTTTTCTTAGAGGAGTATGGTATGCAAGCACAAAATCAAGATTCACTCCCGGTGCTCACTATCGCTGGGAGTGATTGTAGCGGCGGGGCAGGGATACAGGCGGATCTCAAGACTTTTGGAGCGCATAATGTCTTTGGTATGAGTATTGTGCTAAGCGTGGTGGCAGAAAACACGGCGCGCGTGATTTCGAGTTTTGATGTGCCTACACATATCATTGATGAGCAGTTTGTGGCAGTGTTTGAGGATATTCCACCAATAGCTAGCAAAATCGGAATGCTTGGCTCGTGCGAAATCATCGAGTGTGTCGCGCGCAACCTTGAGACATATAAGCCGCGCAATCTCGTCATTGACCCCGTGATGTTTGCCAAAAATGGCTTTGCGCTTATGCCAGAATCTATACGCACGCTGTTTAAAGAAAAGATCTTGCATTTTGCCGATGTGCTTACGCCCAATATCCCGGAGGCGCAGGAGCTGTGTGGCTTTGAGATTCACACGCTAGAGGATATGCAAGAAGCTGCTAGGAGCTTGCACGCGCTTGGGGCAAAAATGGTGCTACTTAAAGGTGGGCATAGGGAGGAGGACTGCAGCGATGTGTTTTATGATGGTGTGGAGTTTCACACGCTTCCAGCCCCTAGAATTGAGACCAAAAACACCCATGGCACGGGTTGCACACTTAGCTCGGCTATTGCGGCAAACCTCGCACTTGGCAAAAGCCCGCTGGATTCTATCAAAGCAGCGAAGGAGTATGTGTTTAACGCGATCTTGTATGCTTTGAATCTGGGCAAGGGCAACGGACCGACAAATCACTTTTATCACTCAACACGCGGATTAAAGCCTTAGATTCTGTAATTTTGTAAAGATGTTAAAAATACCGCAGAATCTAGGTCCGTCGTTTCTGTCTGTGAGCTAGTGCCCTGCTTGATTAAGGTCTTTGTAGGCATCACAGCCCTCTTGTTCTCCCAAATCACAAGCTTTACCAAAATATTCCTTAGCAGTAGTGAGGTTTTGGCGCACCCCCTTGCCTTTGTGGTATAGCACCCCTAGATTATGACAAGCTTCTGCACCTTTGTCGTTGCAGGCTTTTGTAAGATATTCTCGTGCCTTAAAAAAATCCTGTCGCACTCCTTGTCCATTGCCATACATTACTCCAAGACGATAGCAACTCCCTGATTTTGCTAACTTGTCTAAGTCATTTGGTGTCTTTTTTGTCCCACAAACTTTAGTGTGGTATTCTTTGCTTTTTGTGAAGTTCTCTAGCATATAGTATCCCTCTCCAGTAAGGCTACAGGAGTATAAATCCCCTTTCTTGCAACCCAATGCGCCAAACCTCACGACTTTGTCATAATTTTTTAACTCGCTAAAGCAATAGCCAGCAAGATTTCTACAGGTTTCCACATTTCCAGATTCACAAATTTGTGCGGCATTTTCTAGCTGCTCTGGTGTAGGCTCATCAGCTATGAGTAAGCTTCCGCATATCACAAGCACTAGACTTAGTATTTTTTTCATACACACTCCTTAATCTTAATAATCGTTGTATTGTATCATTGTAAGCTTATATTTGAGGGGTTTGCAAAAAATCTCCTGCATTTGCAAACATTTAAGTGCTTTTTTGTATAATTCCCCAAAACTTGTTTAAGGATACAACACAATGGATACCCTTTCCCCTCAAGCATTTTTTATCCTCGTGAGCTTCTTTTTTACATTTTTATTTGGAGTGATTGTCTTGCTTTATCTTTTTGGTCCCACGCCCAAAAGGGTTGTAGAGACGGATACAGAGGAGGCTCCACCCCAAGAGAGGATAAAAATGATAATGGATATTTTGGACAATCCCAAAAGTGATGCTAAGGCATTGCAAAAAGCCTCTGATGAGTTCTTTGAGCATTATGACGAAATGGAGTTGAGCGATTATAAGAAAAAAGCTTTCTTGTTTGCAATCGTGGTGCATAAGCACGCGACACACGATTTAATTCTCAATGCCGATACTTCTTTGCGTAAATTAAATCCCGAGTTGGAACACGAGCTGACCAAAACACTCAATCGCGGACTTGATATGCGTGGAATCTAGCGGTTATTTCTTATTTTGTTTTCGAAGTCTTTTTTGAGCTTTTCTTCTTGCTCTCTTAGGGCTTGTTTGGTGCGTTTTTTCTCCTCGAGTCGCTCTTTTTCAAGCATTACTTTGCGCTCTCTGCTTTCACGGATTTTTTGCATATATTGTTCGCGTCGCTTAGGGTCTTGATACTGAATGGGTTTCATAAACATCATACCAAGCACTACCATAAAGAGCACAAGTGCCATCGCAGAATCATGCCCCCCGAAGTGAAACCACAGCGCCCCCACAAGCGCGGCTATAAAGAATTTTAAAAAAAGCTTCATAATTGCCCTTAGTGCTTGTCGTCTTTGTGCTCAAAGAGATAGGCATTTTTGGGATTTGATGAGAGAGCAAAAAACGAATGCTCTAATCCCTCCATATCCTCATTAGCAATTTCAAGTCCATTGTAGAGATGGGGATTGCTGACATTGAGAAAAAGTGAGATTTCTTGCACCAATGTAGAATCTTGGAGTAGAATCTGCACAATACCATCATACTCGATAGTTACTAAACTCCCAAAATTTTGCGCACCAAACCCCGCTTCAAAGCTGATGTTATGCGCCCCAAGCTCAATACTCTCAAATGTATAGCCAGCAAGCACAAAGAGTGTGAGTGCATCGAGATTTTTAGCGATGTCTGGGGGCAGTGGTGGGTCAAAGTCTGTTTTAGAGATATCACACAAAATGCTAAAAGAGATGTTTTGCTCTATGAGCAGGTGCAAAATCTCCTTGGCGTGTTTGGTGAGCAGGGCTTTTAGCTTGAGGTTTTGGCAAATCATGAGAGTAAGCCCTCAAATTCGCTAAAGAGCTTTCGCACTTCAGCAATCCCAATATCCCAAAATGCGCTATCCTCAATATCAAAGCCAAATTTTTTGACAAGTTTTCGTGGGCTTTGACTACCACCAAGTGATAAAAATTCGATATAGGTTTTGATGAATTTCTGCCTATCTTTGGGTGTGTGTGTGCGTTTGTAGAGTCCAAAGAGCGCAAGGACAAGTAGCTGCCCATAGCTGTATGCGTAGCAATAAAACGGCGAGTGGATAAAGTGCGGGATATAGCACCACCACGAGGCGTAGTTTTTGGTAAGCTTGAGCGAATCTCCAAACATCTTGGCGTTTTCCTCTAGCCAGATTCTATCAAAGTCTTGGGCTTGCAGTTCGCCATCTACACTATGTATGGCGCGCTCGAAGTTTGTCATCACGATTTGTCTAAAAAGCGTGGAGAAAATATCCTCTAGCTTCCCGGCATAGAGCGGCACAAGCTCCTCTTTGCTAAGCTGGGATTTGAGTGTGTCAAAGAGGAGCATTTCCCCAAATACCGAGGCTGTTTCGGCAGTGGTGAGTGGCGTATCCATATTGAGATACCCCATTTTTTTGCTAAGCTCTTGGTGAATCATATGCCCAAACTCGTGTGCTATGGTAAAAATATCGCGCCTTGAATCTGTGTAGTTAAGCAAGACATAGGGGTGCGCACTAGGCACGGCACTATGGCTAAACGCCCCACCGCGTTTGTTTGGCTTGGGGTGTGAATCTACCCAACCATTCTTGATGGCTTCTTTGGCGATAGCACTAAAATGTGGTGAAAAAGATTCAAATGATTGCAAGACTAATTTTAGGGCATTTTCATAGCTCACATTTTCACGAGCTTTTGTCGCTAATGGTGCGTATCTGTCGTAGTCTTTGAGCGTTTTTAACCCTAGGAGTTTGGCTTTTATTTTGTAGTATTGCTGCACGAGGTCAAAGTTGGCATTGACAGATTCTATAAGTGTATCAACGCTTTTTTGTGAGATACAATTAGCAATATGACGGAAGCTCTCGCTTTTTGGGTAGCCACGCAATTGCTTATTGAGCGCGACATCTTTACGCACGATATTGAGAATATAGGTCAGCAAATGACGAGATTTAGCAAGCTTTTTGGTAAAGACCTTTTGGGCAATTTTACGCATTTTTTGCTGTGGGTGGTGTAGGCGTGAGAGAATCTCCTCCTCACTTAGAGGCTTTTTCTCGCCCATATCAAATTTCATTTGCGCAAGATGCTCATCAAAGAGCCGTGCAAACGCATCACTCCCAAGTGGCGAGACCTTGAGGAGAATTTGCTCTTCCTTAAGACTAAGATTGTATTTGGCTTGTGTGGCGATATTTTGGAGGTAAAATTTGTAATGTGGTGTGTGCTGGATAAATCTCTGTAGTTTTTGTGAATCTAGTCGTGCAAGCTCAAGCTCAAAAAACAAAATATCGTTTTGGGCTTTATTGACCTTTTGCTCAAAGTCCGCATATATCGCGCCATTTGTCGTATCCTGTGCGAAAAGCAAAAACGCATAAGTCATAATCCTACCAAGATTCTCACAGAGGCTTTCGTATTCTCTAATCACCGCTTCAAAATCGCTAGGCGTGAGAGAATCCAGCTTACCTTCATAGCTTTTTGCGAAGTTTTTGCAGAGGCTGTATGCTTTGGTGCAGGCGTTTTGGGCTTGTTTTGGTGAGCTAAAGAGCGCTTTGAGATTCCATTGTGAATCTTTAGGAAAGCGCATTCTTGTAGTCCTTGTGGTAGTGGGTTTGCTTGCTGTTTTTGGTGTTCTAGTCTGTGTTTGCATCTTTTCTCCTTGCTGTGTTGGCTAATCCCCTTTGAGAATCTCCAATGCCTTCAAAAATGATATATCCTCCATCTGCATACCGCTTGTCATATTTTTGAGCGTTACGCTTTGTGCCTTGAACTCGCTTTCGCCTACTACAAGCACAAACTCGTGTCCAAGTGTATTAGCATAACTAAAGGGTTTTTTGAGCTTCACGATGTCTGGATACACCTCAATATCAATGCCAGAGCGTCTAAAAGATTCTGCTAGGGCATGCACATAAGGTAGATATTCCTCACTCATACACACAATAAGTGCGCGCGCGGAGGTGGATTTGCCCTCTAGAATCTGCAGCTCTTTCATCGCTGCAAGGAGTCTATCCACCCCGATAGACGCACCCACACCGCTCATATTTTGTTTGGAAAATGTTTTGGTGAGATTATCATAACGTCCCCCAGAGCATACACTACCGATACTTGGGAGTTGTGTGAGGATCGTCTCATACACGATTCCTGTGTAGTATCCAAGTCCTCTAGCGATAGAGAAATGCACACGATAGCAGTCTTTATCCATCTGTAAGAGACTTAGAATCTCATAAAGTCGTTCAATGTCCTCAATCCCTTCTTTGAGTTCGTCATTCCACTTTTTCAAGAATGCGATATTTTCAAAAAATTCCTTGCCCGCACCATTTTGCTTGATTGAGACATATTGTAATATTTCTCTTGCTCTTTGCTCTTGTATGCCCAGTTCGCTATGTAGCTCATCTAGCACACCGCTTTCTCCGATTTTTTCAAGTTTATCAATGATGCGTAAAGTATCGTTAATATCTTGGGGTTGTGTGATACCAAAATGTTTGCAAATACCATTTAGAATCTTGCGGTGGTTTATGCGTATGCTAAACTCATCAATCCCAAGATTCACAAGCGAAGCGTAGATGACCTGCACGATTTCCGCATCGCATGAGAGTGAATCACTTCCGATAAAGTCAAAGTCGCATTGTGTAAATTCCCTATATCGCCCCTTTTGTGCTCTCTCACCACGAAATACATTGCCGATAGCAAAACGTTTAAAGGGAAGTTGGAGCTGGTTTTGGTATTGGGAGATAAAACGTGCCAATGGAACGGTGAGGTCAAAACGCAATGCGACATCGCGCTCACCCCTGTCTTTGAAGCGATAAAGCTCCTTTTGAATCTCATCACTCCCCTGTTTGATAAGCACTTCCGCGTATTCTAAATGCGGTGTCTCAATAGGCACAAAACCAAATTTCAAAAATACTTCACTTACCTTTTGGAGCAAGATTTTTTTTGCCATTGCCTCTTTTGGCAGGCAGTCTTTGAATCCACTCAATGTCCGAGGGGTTATTAGCATACACACTCCTAAAATATCTTTTATTCCTTAATTATATCTTAGTTCTTTTGAATTTTAGTTAAGCTTTGGGAAAATTTAAGTCTCAATCCACGATTTCATAAACTAAGGTTTGTTTGTGGATGTTATGGATTATGTCTTGGAGCTTTAATCCCTCTATATGTATTTTATGCAAATTTGCGAGGCAAACTTGTGTATCAGCAATGAGAGTTAAGCCTCCATTGTTTTTGCTACGCGTATCTACAAAGCCTGAATCTATGCCTTGAGAGTGCTTGGATTCTGTGATGTCGCTGGCGACTTTGGATTGTATCGTTTCGCTGCAAAAATTATGTTTTTGTTTTTTCGCTCCAGAAGCACTAAGCGAGAGCTGACGCAGATAAAGCCCTCTATAAAGTTTTGAAGCATGGCTTAGTTTTTTGCCATTTTTGAGAAAAGAGATTTGTGTGTGGGGCATATCTAGCGGATAGACTTTGGCATAAATTTCGGCTCGTAAATCAAGCACTTCGTGGTTAGCTAGCAGCGTGTCCATATCGTGTTTTTGTGCAGTATAGAGGGTTTGGAGTGCAAAGTCTTTCATACCTTTGCCTTGGTGGAGTTTATAAAATGGTAGTTCATCGCTAGCGCGCACAAAGCCAAAGAGATTGCTACAAATAAGCACAGATCGCAACAAAAATGCCTGTGAATCTTGAGGGAGATTGCCAAAATCAAGTGCTTTGTATGCTACGCCATTATAGAGTTCTATGGCTGGGAGACGTGGGGTATGGAGGAGATTTTGGGCAAGTGCAAGTGTATCAAGCTCCAGTGTCTTTGTGCCAAAAATCCTGCATATGAGAGACTCATCGCCACTGCGTAAAGTTGCTAGATAGGCATTTAGTGCGTTTTGCTTGTAGGGTGTAGTGTGAAAGAGAAATTCTAGCGCACGCTTACATCGTGATTTGGCAGGGGTTTGCTTGCCTTCACTGGGGCTAAAGAGGATATACATATCTGTGAAATACTACAGAATCTAGTTGCTTGTGCGATAGCGGAACTGCCCTTTGCGAAAAACCATATGCAATCCCCCAATGCTTAAAAGCCATTTGTTTTCAATCGTATTTTTCATAAATGCTGCCAATTCGCCTTTGACATTTCTCCCAAACACTACACCCACGCCATCAGTATGACCGATACTGCACATAGTTCCGCGATGAACAAATCGAAAATCCTTTTTATTGGGTTTGCCAAGGATTAGGTTGCTAAGATATACACCGACAAAATCACCCATTTGTGCAGAGAGTTGTGCGGTGGGCGCGTGGATTACATCTTTAGTCGTAGCAAGCGCGCTATCGCCTACTACAAAGACTTCTGGATATTCAAAGCAACGTAGATGTGAATCCACAGGGATTCTTCCGCGTTTGTTGGCAAAACTCGAATGCTCGATGACATCACTTCCGCGCACACCTGCGCCCCAAAGTATCGTGTTGCCCTTAATTTCTTCTTGAGCACCTGTATCGCACCGCTGGATTATCACTCCATCACTTTTGCACTCTTTGACTTCCGCGCCCGTGATGATTTCTACACCTAAATCAAGTAGTTTTCTTTTTGCCACATCAGCAAGAGGTTTTTTAAAAATAGGCAATATCTCTTCAGAGCGTCCGATACAAATCACACGCGGGATTGAGCGATCTATACCACAGATTTGGCAAAGATCATCAAGTTGTGTAGCAAGTTCTCCAGCAAATTCTATACTTGTAAATCCCGTGCCACACACAATCACGCGGAGATCATTGGTATTTTGAGTAAGCACAAAGTCTTTGAACTTGTTTTCGATATTATCGGTGAGTTTGAGGGCTGCGTTGAGTGAGGAGAGCTTGTAGGCGTATGTATCCACGCCTTTTATTCCAAAAGTCTCGGGCTTAAATCCAAGTCCGATGACAAGATAATCATAGCTATAATGTCCCGTGCGGCGACACACCACATCTTTGCTCTCGGGGTGGATTTCTAGCACTTTGTCTTTGATAAAAGTGATTTTGTGTGGGTCGAGGATCTTGCGATAATAAATCCTTGCTTTTCTCGCGCTTAGTGTGCCTACTGCGACTTTGTGTAAAAGTGTGGTTTGGTAGTGATAGTCGTGCTTGCTAATCATCGTGATTTGTGCTTTGCCCTGTGGCAATTGTCGCTGCAAGCCAAGTGCAGTTTTTAGTGCGCCATAACCACCACCAAGGATTAGAATCTTTGGAATATTTTGTATGCGTGCGTCTGCCATAGTCATTTCCTTAAAGAAGTTAAAGATTGCAAATATTGTTAATTGTAGAATGTTTTTGTTAATTACACAAGATATTTAGTAAATTTTTATTTGTCTTTCTTCAATTTTTCACAGCGGAAGAGTTGAGCTATGATCATCGCAGTTTTTGCAATGTAGATTCTATATAGGCAAAAAGTATTTTTAGGGCATACACGCACAAAATACACAAAAAAAGATTAATGCAAAAGCACAAGATAAGTTTTGGCAGCCAAAAAATCTGAATCTTTGGAGCAATTTTGAGCAGGAAGCTTGAAGAGATGCCTTGTGCTATATAAAAACATATCGCATTTTGTCCGGCAAAGACAAAAAGTTTCGTGCATATCCCCCCCCCTTATTTGTCCAAATCCTACTCCAGAGATTCCAAGTGCTAAGGAGCAAGCCAATGCCAAAAAGCGATGCTAGCACATAGGGCAAGGATACGGGGAATTTAGAGGATTGTAGCACGAAAAATTGTGCATGGGGTTTAAGAAGCCACACGAGGACAAATCCAAGTAAGCCTATACCAATGAGGCTCATAGCGAATTTGTGGCTTTGAAAATATCGCCTTTGCACAAAGATATATCCTAAGAGATACAAGCTCGTGTAAAAGATACAATAATTAAACGAAGTGTGCAAAAACTTGCCGCCCACAGCAAATCCCATAAAATAGCCCATGACATACGATCCCAAGCCACCGATGATAAATCCCATAATAGCTTTTGGGAGGTATTGCACGATGATAGCTGCGATGATACTTACCGCACAAAAGACTGGCACAAACCAATACGAACCCCCTAATATCGGCAAAAGCGGCGTTGAGAATCCATGTAGCCCAAGCGCATTGAATGTGGTATGGAAGTCAAGGGTGTGGGTAATGAGACTTTGGATAATGTCATACACAAGGAGTGTTACCCCAAAATACAAGAGCATTTTGTAGATAACTTTTGTGGGTTGGATTTTTTGTGTGTAGGCTACACTTGCTCCAGCGATGAAAAAGAATGCTGGGACATCAAGGAGGAGCGAGAGGGATTGCACCACCCATGGGACATATGCTCCACCACTCCAAAATGTTGTGTGAATCATAATGATACTTATAGCACAGATTCCACGCAGAGTGTCAATTTCTATATTGCGCGCATTTGGGTGTGTGTCTGGCATAGTATTCCTTTTAGTGCGCTTGTTTTTCCCACATCGTGCCTTGTGGCGTGTCCATAATCTCAATGCCCATTGCGCGCAAATCCTCACGGATAGAATCTGCAAGTGCAAAATCTTTTTGTTTCTTAGCCTCGAGTCTTTGGGCGATGAGAGATTCTATACGCGCTTTCATCGCCTCATCTACACCAAGCTGAAAATAGGCAGTCGAATCCAGCGCACCAATTCCTAGCAAAAGCTCAATAACGACGAGATTGTAAGCAGTCTCTTGCATAAAAGTGTTATCTTTTGGGTTTTTGTCCAAATGCTCATTTGCGCTGCTTATCATCTCCTCAATCACGCTTAGGGTTTTAGAAATATTGAGGTCATCACTTAGAGCTTGCAGGCATTGGGTTAGAAACTCTGCATTTGCCTTAGGCGCGTATTGTCTCCAATGCGTGTGAATCTCATCTGCATTTCGTATCTCTAATGCACACAACAGCGAGGGCTTGATGCGCTTTTTTAAGCGATAGAGTTTGTCTAGTCGCTTTTTGGAGACAAGTAAATCTTGTTCGTTAAAATCCAGCACAAGCCGATAATGTGTGCCAAGTAGATAGTTGCGTAAAATCTCGCCGTGATAGATTCTAAGCGCGTCTTTGACAAAAAAACTATTGCCTAGACTCTTGCTCATTTTCTCACCATTGATATTGACAAAACCATTGTGTAGCCAGTATTTGGCGAGCTCTTTGTCAGTGGCACAACGCGTTTGTGAGGCTTCGTTTTCGTGATGGGGGAATAGCAGGTCTGCGCCTCCTGCGTGGATATCAATCCTATACTCACAATCCTCATACGCAAGGTGTTGCTCAATCATCGCCGAGCATTCAATATGCCAGCCCGGTCTGCCTTTGCCAAGAGAACTTTCATAACCGATGTCTCCCTTACCTTTGTAGCCTTTCCATAGGGCAAAATCCTTGCTCTCTAGTTTATCACTCGCAGATTCTATACGACTTTTTGTGTGGTCTTGGTTGTGTTTAGAGAGGGAGCCATAGCGAGAATCTTTAGCGATACTAAGATATACATCGTTATTTTCTCCCTTGTAGGCGTAGCCTTTGTGGAGTAGAGATTCTATCATAGAGACGATAGATTGGAGGCTTTGGGTGGCTTTGGGTTCCAAATCTGGGCGCAAGACTCCAAGCGCATTCATATCGTGGAGGTAAGAATCTATGTAATGTGCAGTGAGAGAGTGCAAATGTGCATAGACATCGCCCCGATGTGTGTTTTGTGAATCTTGAATTTTTTTAATGATCTTGTCATCAATGTCGGTGAAATTTTTGGCAAAGCACACTTTGTAGTCATTTGCGATAAACAAACGTCGCCATAAATCAAAGACAATTGAGCTACGCGCGTGTCCTAAATGCGCGTGATCATAGACGGTTGGACCACAAACATAAAATCGCACCTCTTTTTCTTTGAGGCTGACAAAATCGCATTTTTGTTTTTTGACACTATCATAGAGCTTGATTTGCATTGTGTTCCTTTATACGAGTATGCCAAGATAATGCTCATAGAGCTTGAAAACATACAAGATAAGAATTTCTAAACCCGTAATTATAGCAAGTAAAATCCAGCCTTTTGTGTTTTTTAACATAGGAATAAAGTTTTTCACCCCAAAGATTCTGATTGTGAGGGTAAAATACAGCACACCACCAAGCGAAGATGCTAAAGCCAAACCACTTGCGCCTAGAGGATACATAAGCATAAGTGAGAATCCAACGCCACAAAGCAATGAAATAGCAGAGATTTTGGCGGCTTTACCCTGCATATTGTGTGCATAGAGCCAAAGAGAAAAAATCCGTGCCAATCCATAGGGAAGTAGTCCTAGCATATACATACCAAATGCCATACCTACCGCCAAAGTATCCTCACGCAAAAATTTATTGCGTTCAAAGAGTAGCCAAGTGATTTCGTCTTTGAGCATTACGCCCCCAATCACACATACCCACAACACAAGTAGCAAAAACCAAAAAGCATTTTTCATAAGATTTAGAGCTTGTGTGTATTGGGCGTTTTTGACAGCTTTGGCTATCGTGGGAAAAAGTGCGGTAGAGATAGCAATAGCAAAGAGCGCAAGAGGGAGTTGGAAGATTCGGTTGGCATAATACAAATAACTAATGGCTCCAGCACTAAGATATGAGGCGATTACCGTGTCAAGAAACGAGGCAATTTGTGCAGTAGAGCTACCAAGCACGGCTGGCAGAAATCGTGTGAAAAACGCTCTAATGTCTTGGAGGATTTGCTGGAGTCTTAATGCTTGTTTGCTACCTTTTTGTCTGCATATATACCAAATTTCAGCAACCCCAACACTAAATAATCTGCAATAACCAAGCTTAAAAAGTGGATAAAAGTGCAATGCAATCTGTGCAAGTCCCCCACAAAGCACGCCATAGCTAAGGATATACACCGCACGCATATCCTCAATATCACGCACAAAAAAGAGCGCGATAATCATACAGACATTAAGCAGGGCGGTATTATACGCGCTTACCCAAAAGCAATTTTTGTATTGGAGTAGTGAGCTTAGAAAAGTCGCGACAAAAATAAGCTCTAAATACCAAAAATTAATGGCGACAATAGGCTTTGCTAGATCAATGTTTTCTTGAGAGAATCCATTGGCTAGAGCTTTGGTAACTAATCCGCTAAAGTGCCATACAAAGAGACTAAGAAGTAAGATAATGCTAAAAAATATTCCAAACACCAAGACACTAAATGCACCCTTTTTGCGTGCTTGGATAAAGTTTGGTAGAAAGCTTTGCACAAATGCTCCCTCGGCAAAGATTCGGCGACAGAGATTGGGGAATTTAAACGCCACAAAAAAAATATCACTCAATATCCCAGCCCCCAAAAACGATGCCATACACAAATCTCGCACTAAACCAAAGATTCGAGAACACAAGGTGCCGATGCTGTTTGTCAAAAATGCTTTACGTATCACAAATCCTCTTTTGTGCAAAAATAAATTTAAGTGTAAAAAGGCTACAATGTCTAATTATAACACCAAAAGCTTTAAAGGGAGTATGAATGCAAGATTTTCACTCTGTGGTAGTGCGTGATGTCCAAGACATCAGGGAATGCTTGGAGAATATTTGTGCTACATACGCACTTGAGGGGACTGCATACGAGATTTTGCGTATTCATACTTTTAAGCAATTTAGTAATCAGCAAGAGAGAATTGCGCTTAGTTCAGAGGAGTTTATTGAACTTACAGAAGATGAGGGTGCGTATAATGCGGCGGGATTTGAGATTATCCAGAGCTTTGATGTGAGTGTGCGTGAGGCTAAGGAAAGTGATTTGGTGCATTTTGTGGCTTTAGAAATAGATTCTTATTGCCACACGCTCACACTTGTTTTAAAGCAGGGGTTAGAGGTTACCAAAGAGAAGTTTTGGGAGGAGCTTTATCAAGAGATAGAGCGGCAAAAGGCTCTTTGTGGCATTATTATTGAGCCGATACAAAATGCGCTTAAACCCGGTGTGATTGCACATCTCAAAAAACAATGTGGAGATATTACGGGCAAGCTTAGTCGTGATATGCGGGTAGAAATACTACGCACGAGTGTGTATAAGCCACAGATTAAGTCATGCGCAGTGTTGTTGCCAAAGGTAGCTTGGGAGCATAAAAATGCTGTGAGTTTGGAGGTCGCCTCGTATGCGGTGGATTCTCAAGAGGAGGTTCTGTGCGTAAGTGTGCCTCAAGATGGTGTGAGTGGGAGAGATTTGCGAGGGCATTATGTGGAAGTGCTTAAAGATTCACAAGATTCTGGGGCAAAAGATGCGGATTCTCAAAACGATAAGCCATTAGCAATCAAGTATGATGAAAAGTTTTTTAGCAAAACAGAACACGAAGATCGTATCATCTATACTGCACTCGCAAAAGGCTATGTTTCTTTGAGCGATAATACACTCAAACTTCTTGATTTGCAGGAATTTCGAGAGGTTAATATGCGCTCAACCGGAAGTCTTGTGGGTGGGATAGAAAAGGATATGATGATTACTATCACTTGTCCAAACCCTCAAGATGACGCATTGGGGCAGGGGACGATGCTAGAGGCAGCGCAGATAGATATTGTGGGATCTGTGGGAGAAAAGGCACAAATAATAGGAATAGATGTAAAGATTCACGGACAGACACACCAAAGTTCAAGTATTGAGGCTAAAAGTTGTGAGATTGATTTTTTAAAAGGCAGTGTGCGAGCACAGGATATTAAGATTAAACATTCAGAAATGGGCAATATTGATGGGTGCAATGTCGAGATTGATGAGGTGAGTGGTGGAAATGTGAGAGCAAAGAATCTCAAGGTTAATAAATTGCATTCCCACGCGAAGCTTTATGTTTCTAATACGTTAGAGTTGCAATCACTTGTGGGTAGTGAAAATGAGATATATCTCACGGCAGGATATTATGAGCTACGCGATACTATAGAACATAATAATGCTCATATAGAGCATTGTATTAAGAAAATTAATACCCTACTGCATTTACTTAACAAAGATAATGTCCTCATAAAGCAGAGTAAGCCTATCATCGCGCAATTAAAGGCAATCATAGAAGAGAAAAAACGTCTCAAAGAGCCAATAGATCCTAAAATCACCAAAGCGGTGGCGGAATACATCGTAACACTTAAACGTGCGCAGTTTATCAAAGAGCGTATTTTGTCGCTTCAAGCTGACGCAAAGAGGAAAAATAATGACTTACAATACATTGATGAGACACTCAAGGAGGCAAAAATCATCTGTCGTAGCCCGTGGAATAATCATAATGAGGTATTTTATGAATATCTCTTTCCTAAAAAGGGACGTGATATGCTAACGATGCAAAATACCAAACAAAGTCATGTCGTCATTGATAAACAAAATCGCAAATTGCTTTTAGTTGATGTCCTACCTGAATCTAAAGAGCAAGAGAAAAACTCTCCTAGCTCAAATACTGCCACACAAGATTCACAAAGTAAGCAAAAACCTAAGTCGTAAGGATTTTTTTGACAATTCGTATGAGCTTGTTTTTTATCCTTACTGGCAGTGATTTCTTGAGGGATTGCTCAAAGGCACAGATTCGCTCAAAGGCGAGCTGGGAGAGCTTGATCTCATCGGGGTAGGTAATTGGGAACTTTGTGTTGATTGTGGAGGTGTTCATGACATTATCTCCCTCTCCGCAATGCACGCCACTTCCATCAAAGCCGATTTGATAGATATAGGAGGTGCTAGGGGCAAGACTTAGGGCATTGTGTTTGTAGGCTATGAGGTAGTTAAAGATTGCCCAGGTTTTGATTTTACCTTTTTTGTTGAGAATGAATTGTTCAAAGTAACGCGCTGAACCATTAAGATTAACAGCTTTAATGTCTGCTCTGCTAAAGTTGCGCTCCACCCATTCAATATCGCGTTTAAAATATTGCCATCTATCACTCCAGCTAGCCCAACCCCAGCAATGTGGTATGAGTGAAAAATAGCTATCACCTAGGTTGTGAGAATCTATGGGATAAGACCATGCTGCTATACTCCAAACTCGCTTTTCCTGCTCGTAGTGATTGAGGGCATCATTCATATAGTCTAAAAACACGGGTGAGACTACTATGTCATCTTCTAAAACAATAGCCTTGCCATACTGCTTCATCGTAGCGCTGACACCATCAATGATAGAATCTGCCAAGCCAAAATTGTGAGGACGTTCAATAATGGCAATACTTTTGAATTGCCCCCCCCCCTTGTGTGATTATACATTCTCTAAGTGATGCTATGTATGCACGCACAGCAAGGACTTGCTCGGTAGATTCTGCATTTTTGGGTGCATCAGAGTAGATGATAAGATCACTCTGCGGGCTTAGGGTATTTTGTGCAAGGCTTTGAATAACTTTTTGGGTATGAGCAAGGCGGTTATACACAAATAACACGATAGGAGCTAACATCGCAATCCTTTATGAAAGCTCTAGCATTCTATCAAGGGCGATTTTTGCCCAATGCTGTGTGTCAGAATCTAAAAGCACTTCATTGATTGGCATATTGTCCTCATATGCTCTTAGACAATCTAGCACATCTTGCAGGGCTGTTTCATTCATAGTGGGGCATTCGGGCTTGGTAGCTGAAAGTACAAAGGTTGTGCTTACCCCATTAAGCTTGGGACGTAGGCGATTGACGAGATTAAATTCTGTGCCAACTACCACCTTTTGCTCTAAGGGCAAGCTTTGCACATATGCGATAATTTGACTTGTCGAGCCTACAAAGTCTGCGACACCTACCACACTAGGATCGCATTCTGGATGCACGACAACCTTGATGCCTGGATATTTTTGTCGATAAAACTCCACATCATTGATACTAAAGAGCTGATGAACCGAGCAAAATCCATCATAGCAAATCACATCACTTGCTAGAATCTCCTCTTTGCTTGCACTTCCTAGCACACAAGATTTTTTGTTGTCTGCTATGGCGAGATTCTGTCCTAGGCATTTATCAGGGAGAAAAAAGATTTTCTTGCCTTGAGATTTGGCATAATCAAAGATTTTTTTAGCATTAGCACTGGTGCAGACAAGTCCGCCCATTTTGGCGACTTTGGCTTTCACATCGGCATTGGAGTTGATGTAGGTAATGGGGAAAATCTCCTCCTTTGCTATGCCATAGCCTTGCAGCGTGGCGATGCTTTTGTCAAAATACTCTGAATCTATCATTCTCGCCATAGAGCAACACGCCATTTTGGGCATAATCACGCGTTTTTGCGGAGCGAGGACTTTGACACTTTGCCCCATAAAAGCCACGCCACAAAACACGATGAGGTTTTTGGGGCTTTGGGAAGCCTTGCGCGAGAGCTCGAGGCTATCGCCACACAAATGCGCGAGAGCCACAATCTCATCGCGTTGGTAGAAATGCGCCACCAAAAGCGCATCAAGCTTGTGGAGCAAATCCTTAATCTCTAAAGTGAGTGTTTCTGGTGTGGCTGACATAATCCCTCCTTATGCTAGAATCCCAAGTGTTTGTGCGTATTGTACTTTAGTGCCGCTATGAATGTGAGGCGTAAAATCCTCAATAAAAAGCACAATGGTGGATCCCATATTAAACATTCCAAGTTCTTCGCCTTTTTTGATAGTAACGGGTGTGGCGTAGGTATAAGTTTCATTGCCTCTTTTAGCGTTGGTTTGTATCTTTGGCTCACAATGAAAGACAATCGAGCCTACATTGAGCGCACCCACCGCGACAAAATACAGCCTTTTGCCATTGTGCATACTAGCTTTGAGTACTACGCGTTCGTTACGGACAAAGAGGTTAGCGAATTTTTTGAGCGCTGGGATATGCACCGGGAGTAGTTCCCCACCAAAATACCTAATCTCTTCAATCTGCATATCGCAAGGTGCATGATAGCGGTGGTAATCACGGGGGGAAAGGTAGAGGTTGATATAAGCAAATTCCGTATCTCCTGCGATTTTTTCACCCAAAAGCTCACTTATATCATAACTCATACCCTTAATCTGCAGGGCTTTGTGTTGGGAGGTTTGAGCAGATTCTGTGATGAGTGAATCTGTAGGAGAGATAAGCACATTTGGTGTGCTATCAAAAGTGCGTGGGTGCTTAAGTTTGCGTGTAAAAAGCTTATTGAGTGTAGTGAAGTTTGCGCTGTCTTCAAACTCACTAAGGTCGATGTGAAAAATTGCGACATACACACGATTGATAAAAGATTGAATCGCTTGAGGAAAGGCTATGGAAGCAAAAGCACCAAAGAGACGTGAGATGAGGTTAGTCATAGAGAATCCTTTTTGCTAAAAGTGGTTTTGTAGAGGTTTTTGCCGCGTATGGCGAAGTTCCAAAAAAGCGGTGTGTTGCACACGCATAGAAGGACTTTAATTGTGTAGTCTGATAATGCCATTAATAGCACATCTTCGTGAGGCTGGACAAACAAAAAGGCGATATGAAAAAAAATCATCGTATCAACAAGTTGGGAGAGCAAGGTCGCACCATTATTTCGTAGATACCAGATTTTTGGGAATTTTTGTTTGAGATAAAAAAATACATAGACATCAAGCACTTGTGAGCAGCAAAACGCACATACACTCGCACACGCAATGCGGAATTCCGCAGCAAAAATACTAGGGACAAAAGCTAGCACTAAGCCTAGACGCAAGGTTTTTAGCACCTGTGCTTTGCTGTATTTTTCGCTTAAGATATTCATAAGCAAAAAGCTTAGTGGATAGCACAGCGCACCATAGGTTAAATGTGTGCCAAAGACGGGGTATTGCACACTAAAATTTGCTAGCACGATGATGGCAACAAAGCATACTGCAGAGAGAATGAATGTGCGCTTATTCATCTGTGCCATAGTGTTTATTGTGCGTATTCCAAAAGTTTTTTATACACGAGCACTCCTGCACGATTGGCGAGTTTATCTACATCGGTATTGTTAGGAAGGGATTCTGAAATTTGTGTGGCAAAGGTGGGATTGCCCTTGCAATCTATGATTGCAATATTTACCTTGATACTTGCAGCACTAGGCATCTGGAATGATACGAGAAACTTCTGCGAGGATTGTGGGTCAAGACGATAAAACTTTACCAATTCCTTTTGGAGATGGGTTGTGAGTGCAGACACACCCTCTTGTGCTGGTTTATCAAACATAAGAGCAATGCGAGGCTTTGGCGAGTTAGATTCTAAGACATCAGCATAGAGGAGGGTAGAAGTATTGCTAGAGACACCTAGTGCATCAAGATAATTTTGTGCTCCTAATGCCTTAGTAAGTTCTTGGAGAAGTGTGTTGTATTCCTTGAGCGTGATGTCTTGACACTTGAGATTGAGGGATTGCAACACCTTGAGTGCTTGTTTTTGTTCTTTTTGGAGTTGGGCAATGAAATCTTGTTTTTTGACCATTGCACGCACAAAATATGCGTTATTGACGCGTTCTGTTTGGTAGGAGACATTACTTAGTGTTGTTTGGGCGATGCTTTTTTCAATCATTTGAGACATATCGCTAGATTCTATCCCATCACTATACTTTTGCACTAGGTTTGTGCTTGAACTTATATTAACCTGAAGATGTGAGAGCATATCTGTGATTGCATTGTCTTTAGCAATTTGAAGATTTCTATCACTTCCTACGCCATAGAGATTGTGCTTATCACTTTGACTTTGGTAATACCAGCTTGGTGGTTTGGGGGTATCTTGGCAACCTAGCAAAAGCAAAGTCCCAACCACTAAGAACAATATCCGCATTCCTTGCCCTCATCTTACCAGCTTACAGATTTGTTTGAACCCACTTTGATGATGTTTGCTTCATCGTCCCATACAACCTCACCTGTAGCTAGATCAACAAGTGTGAGTAGGAAAAAATAATCCGTGCGTTGCTTGCCATTAACCTTGACATTTTTTTGCCAAATTTTGCCAGAAAGCGAGAGTTGCGCGCCTTTGAGTTGCCCTTTTTCGATGACACTATATTGATCAAACTCCTCATTACCACGCGTTTTTGCTCTCACAGAATCTATCATTCTATCGCCACTTGTGCCGGTGCCAGAGAGAGCTAGAGAGAGCTTGAATTTCCCACTATTTCGCATATCCCGTGTAACCTTTCTGCTAAGTTGCTCAACATCGACATTTTGCATCGTATCATTGATAATGTCTGAAATTACAAGCACCTTTGGTTGTTTAATGCTTTTGACATAGCCACTTGAAAGCAAAGAAGCGACAGATTTTTCTACTACGCTCTCTATATCGTGGTAATCCAGTCCCATACTCGCATACGCACGAGAATCTCCCGCATCGACATACTCTGGTCCGTTGTTGCACGCACTAAAGGCAAGTATGCTTATCAACCCTAAAAATGCCATATATAGTGTTTTCATCATTAATCTCCTTTGGGATAATCTTAAAGTTACTGCCCACGCAATTTTTGGATACTTAAGGTTGTGGGGCGCAACCTGATGTATAGAATGTTATCATTTTTTTGACATAAGGTCAATGTTCCCGCACCTAAGCTTTTAGGGTCTTGGGGCTGACAGGATTCAGAGATTTCAAGATTAAGAAGTGGTCGTTGATTACCCATGAGTTGATATTTGCCCACGACATTTGGAATCTGCACCGCGTGAATTTTTTTGGGTAATACGCTTGAGATTCTCACATCTGCCGAAGTTGTGCTCACAGAATAAATCATACCAGCTAAGCTACCATAGACACCTGCCTGATCGCTTAGCACAGATTGTGTAACTGCTTTGAGTATTGCCGAACTTATGGCTCTTGTGAGGATAAAATCAAATTGTGCTTGAAACTCATTTGCGATGACACCCTCAAGATCCACGATTGTAGAGGCATTGAAAACTTTGGTATCTCCTTTGATATGTAGGTTAGTATAAAATTCTTTGCCTTCTGTGAGTTTTGGGATTGCGACACCTACATGCAAGACATTGCTACTGACAAGATATGTGGGGAGATTGATAGCTATCTCTTCTTTTATCGGGCTTATACCATCTTCGATGATAAGCCATGTATAGGTGCTATTATCGCGTCTGCGCCGGGATTCTAACACCTGTATATCTTCATCAATCACTTTTGCTTTGCTCATACCATAAGCCTCTTTATAGAGATCAAGTGATTTTGCCCAATCAGATTCCAGCATAAAAAAAAGCGCAGAGACATAGCTCACTGCAGGATTGATGAAGTTATTGTATGCTCTGTATGCCTCAAGATTAGAGTATTGTTGTGCAAGGAGAGAGTTTGCTGCGCTAGAGGTATGTCTCCGATCTACTTGTTGCAAATTGCTATCTTTGCTATTTTGTTTTTCTTGGTCAGCAAGTGCTTTTTGTATATCTTTGTGAAAATAATCTTTGGCGCGTCTTTGGCGATCATTGGCACGATTAAATTCTACTCTTGCAGATGCGTTTTTGCCTTCTTTCATCAGCACAAGTGCTTTGTAATAATTCATCAGCACACCCTCATAGATATTGCCACGATAGGTTTTGACATTTTCATTGACAATCACTGCTGCTGCACCGCTAAAGATTCCAGAAAATAAACCTTCTTGCTCGTAATGACTAAAAATTCTTTCGCTTTCATCAAGAAGCGCGAAGCTTTCTTGATTGTTTAGTTGTGAAGCCACGATACCAGATTCAAAGCCCCATAACACCATATCATCTTTGTCTTTGTATTTGGATTTAGCAAACTTGTAAGCACCCTCCAAATCCCCGCTATAGTATTTGTCATTAAATTTTTGTATTGTCCCTTTGTGTGAGCAACCACTTATGCCAAATACTAGCACACAGAGTGTGATAAAAGAGAGCGCAACGCGGCTTAGTTTCATCATTGTCTCCTTAGAAAGCAAAAATATAGCTTAGAATCTCAATCCAAGGGCGACATTATACAACGCCAAGCTTTAAGAAAAGTAAGCATCAAGGTAAAGAGTCTTAAGGATTGACAAGTTATAATACCCAAAAATCACTTTAAGGTTAGATTCTATGTATAAACAACGCGTTTTGGAGGCTTTGCAAGCCATTAAAAGAGGCGAGATGATCATTATTATGGACGATGAAGACAGGGAAAACGAGGGTGATTTGGTGATGGCGGGGATTTTTAGCACACCGGAAAAAATCAACTTTATGGCAAAAGAAGCACGGGGATTAATCTGTGTCTCACTTACCCAAGACATTGCCACTCGTTTAGATCTCGCTCCCATGGTAGAGACAAATAGCTCCAACCACGAGACAGCTTTCACAATTTCTATTGATGCAGCAAGTGCAAAGACAGGGATTTCAGCGCACGAGCGAGATTTGACAATACAGCTGATGTGTCAGGATTATAGCACTCCAAAGGATTTTGTGCGACCTGGGCATATATTTCCACTTATTGCGAAAGAAGGCGGTGTGCTTGTGCGCACTGGACACACAGAAGCGAGTGTGGATATTTGTCGCCTTGCTGGAGTGAAGCCTATTAGTGTTATTTGTGAGATTATGAAAAACGATGGCACAATGGCGCGTGATACAGACATTATGGCGTTTGCCAAGGAGCATAATCTTAAGATTCTCTATGTTTCAGACCTTATTCAATATCGCCTCCAATACGAGAAGCTTATCACCTTGCAAGCCAAAACAGAGGCGCGTTTCCTCGATAAACCATGTCTCAAATACACCTTTGCAGACCATATCAATCACCAACATATCGTATATGCTTTTGTGCAAAGTATTCCTCCTCGCAATCCATTGGTAAAATTTCATACAATTCAAAAAGACTATGAATATTTTGAAGATTCTCTCCAAGCGCATGAAGTGTTTGTGCAGGGTGTAGAGATGATGCAAGAAGAGGGCGGTTATCTCATCTGCCTTGACACCAAACCACAACATGATCTAAAAATGTTGGGGATTGGTGCGCAGATTCTGCGAGAGTTGGGTATAGAGGAGTTTAGACTGCTTAATTCGAGTTCAGAGAGTGCGGGCGTGAAGCATATCTTTAGCACGCTTAGTGGATTTAATCTCAATTTGACACAAAAGGTGTTACCCCAGAAAACAATATCCATAGAAAGTGGTGAAAAAGACAAGCATTAATGGTATTTTTGAGTGAAAGTTTGGGTTTCCTTTGATGCTTAATCTTTGTCTATTTCCACAAAATAGGGATTTAAAATCTCTTTGATAGCTATGGAAGCATTGTGAAGCGGGATTTAAGATTCTAGGAAGTTTTTGCAATGGTCGGAGTAGCGGGATTTGAACCCACGACCTCACCCACCCCAAGGGTGTGCGCTAGCCAGACTGCGCTATACTCCGTGAGATTCGCAATTATAGCAGATTTTTCTCAAATTGTGCTTAATGCTGTGTTTGTAGGTTGTAAAGCGGAAGAGTGGCGATAAGATCGTTGCGTTGTGTGTGGCTTACAAAGTTTAGTTTTCCATTTTTGTCGCGGCTTTGTCGTGCGTGATGGCGTTTGCAATATTCTTCCAAGGGATAGATTCTAAAAGGCTGTATGTTTTTGAAAAGTTCTTGCTTGATAAAAAAGAGATTTGTCCCACTAGAATCTGCTCCCACAAAGGTATAGCCTTTATGTTTGCCCAAATCTATAAGTGCTCTAATACTCGCCCCAAAATACAACCCACTATGGTGAGCTTCAAATCGTGAAAAATCCTCTTTGTATGGGATACTCACGCTTTGTGTTGCGCCAAAAAGGGCGTTGTATTCTATGATGACGATAGCTGGGGAGATACAGGTAAGGCTCTCCCATACATAATAGTCATTGCCATCAATATCAATACTAAGGAGCGCGACATTATCTAAACCCCTAGAATCTAACCACTTTTGAATAATAGCATTGATGTTGTCTTTGGTGATAAATTCGCATTGTGCGTGCAAATCGTGCTTCCAATACACTTCATCGCGTTTAATGTAATCAATATTTTTTTGTGAGCCATCAATCACAAGTCCCTGAAAATTTCTTAGTTTGAGCAAAAATCTCGTGTTAGATTCTGTGTAGTTTTCTACGCCAAACTCCACAAAGGCGTGTGGATACTCACTCAAATCCAAGATATGAAGCAAAAAATCAATAATCCCATCTTCGCCATTTTGACTATACACACTAAATTCGCTAGATTCTATTGTTATATAGCAATTTGTTTCTGACAAATTGCTATCGTCAATGGGAGCTAAGCCCCCATTGCCTCCGCTTCGCGCACATACACTACCCGAATCTATTGACTTAGATTTTTTAGATTCTGTAACGTTGCCGGTGGTTTTAGATTCTACTAGGTATTGGCTCCTGCCCCCCCAAAGTAGCCTTAGAAGCTAAATGGGAGTTGTGCAAGGAGAGTTGTCTGCCAAGAAGCATAGAGAGCTTGTCAAGTCTTTGGTGCGTTGAATACATAAGGTGTGTGCGTATCTTATCGACTATGGGACGCAAAAGTGCTTTCATCGCTTTCTCCTTAGCTGTGCAAACTTCATAAAATCCCGCGATTATAGGACAAAGTATCTTAAAGCACACATAAGATTGTGTTTCTTTTGGTAATTATCAAAAAAAAAAAAAACAAGTTTCTCCTCATCTTATCACAAGGATACTAAAATATTATGCAATAATATTAAGAGAATAGAGAGTGTTATCTAGGTATAAAGGTAGTCATAAATGCAAAGACAGGGTTTGTGTAAAATATTTTTTGGCTTTGGGCTTTGGTGTCTTTCGTGTGTCTTGGGCGATGAGGTTAGGGAGCGACATGGGTTTTTGTGGCTTGTGGGTTTAGAAGCCTCGGGTTTTGGGCATAGTGCTGGAAGTGCCAAGATAGATTCTGTAATTAGCGGCTTGTATGTCAGTGGAGAGTATATTTATCACGATATTTGGAAAATCGGTGGGGATTTTGTGCTTGGGGGTGGTGGAGCCCTAAAGTATAGCGGAGAAAATATCCCTATTATTTCTACTCCCAATACAGAGCCTGCACGCAAAGGTTCTGCCCTCGTAGCACTCAATAGCACTTTCAAGGTTGGTTACAATCTCCATGCAAAAGCACAAAGATGGGATTTTCCCTTGTATCTCAATATCGTATGGCGTTCTGACCAACTAGTGGCTGCACAAGGCGAAGGTGTGTTTGGCACGATACTTTATCCACAGAATTTTTATTTCGAGCTTGAGGCAAGGACGCGTGTCGCCACAAAGACACATCTAGAATATAGCGTGGGTGCAGGATACACGATGGGCTATGCTGATCTTTTGCATATAAGTGGTGAAGAAATCTATAGAACAAACTTCAAAAATGGTGGATTGTATCTAGGTGGGCATTTTGGGGTGGCATACGATATTCGAGATGATGTGTATTTTTTCACACGTCTGCACGCGCGTTATTACAATCTCGGAGAATCTAAGTCGGTGTTTGTCCCTGCTGCAGGAGATAGCAAGCTCACCACAGATGCAAATGTCTATTATCCCAAAAATAGCACATATTATGTGGGTGTGCAGTTTGGATTTGGATTTTAGGAGGTAAAATGAAAAAGTTTTTATGTGGCTTTCTGTGTGTCTTGCCTCTAATGGCAGCAGATGTGATAAAAGAGGGCTTTTATAAATCACTAGGCTTTGGGCTAGGGTATTACTACTATGGTGAGTGGGACCAGGCAGGTGCGCCTTTTATGCACACAGATGAAGCATTGTTTGGGATTGTGGGTAATGTCGGCTATACCAAAAATGGCTTTAAGGCAGAGGTGCTTGCAGATGCGAACTTTGTAGTGGGACTCTATACAGGAGGTGTGCTAGATTCAAGTGATCCAGATTTGATAGGCAAACCACTCAAGCAGCCAACAAGTGCAACAATCTATCATGGGGAACTCAAAGCGGGTTATAATCTCTTAGAATTTTTGAATGTATCTAATGCCACACTTTATGCGCAAGCAGGAGTTGGGTATCGCTTTTATCGTGATGGATTTTTGTCTATGGTGCGTCATCAGGGCTATTTGTATGTGCCGTTTGAGATTGAGGGCGAAGTGCGCCTAAAGCAAAACCTTGGCTTGCAGTATATGCTGGGTTATAACTATCTTGTGTTTGGAGACCACAAGAGTTTGGCTAGTCAGTGGCATTTTAGTGAGGATTTGATAGTCAAGCAAGATTCTGGATTTGGATTGAAATCTTTTGTGGGCTTGAGCTTTAAGACCAAAGGCGAAAATATCAACACCATAAGGCTTGTGTATGAGTTTTGGAGCATTGCTGCCTCGCCATCAAGTGCATTTGCCACCTCAAGTGTAACAGGATCAAGCGGGTATCTCTATGAGCCTAGAAACAAAACGCACACCATTACACTGCAATATCTGTATAGCTTTTAAGTATCGCTTTGCTAATTGTTCTCTAGTGCCTCGCATTCAAAGTGCAGTTTTCCTTTGTCATCATAGAATCTATCACTACCCACAACGTCTTCTTGGATAGTGTATTCGATTGTGGTGCCATTATCTAGCACAAAACTCACAATCCCGCCCACGGAGCTAGATCCGGGCGTGGAAGTCTCTATCTCCACCACATCATCAAACCTATCCAGATACGCGATTCTTGCGATAAGTTTGCCTTTTTGGAGTATGGGCAAACCCTCCTTGTTATAGGCGTATATGGGATCGCCGTTTTTATCGTATTTGGCTTCATAGAGTTTGAAATCCCTTGCACCTTGTGTGCCAAAGGAGATGACATCAAAGTCTCTTCCTTCTTTGACTTTTAATGTGTGGATTCTACCCCCAAAACTTTGCGCGCTTGAAACCTCCCCTTGTGGCACATAATCTTTAGAAATTCTTACCGCGTATGCTTTAGAATCTATCTGTGCTTGCGTGAGGCATGGTGTCTCCTTGGCATATGCGCACACAGCAAGTGTGAGCGCAATAACTGGTATTTTCATATCCGCCCCCGCTAGATTTAGTTTTTATCCTTATCCACCAGTTTCCCAGCGCCAATCCAAGGCATCATCGCTCTTAGTCTCTCACCCACTTGCTCGATTTTGTGGTTTGCTAGATTCTTTCGCTCCGCATTCATTCGTGCATATCCTGCTTTTCGCTCCAAAATAAAGTCTTTTGCAAAGCGTCCCTCTTGAATATCAGCTAAAATCTCTTTCATTGCCTTTTTAGATTCTGCATTTATCACACGCGGACCGCTTATCATATCGCCATACTCCGCGGTGTTAGAGATAGAATAGCGCATCGTGGCTAGCCCACCCTCATACATCAAATCCACAATGAGTTTTAACTCATGCAAGCACTCAAAATACGCCATCTCTTCAGGATAGCCCGCCTCGACTAATGTCTCAAATCCTGCTTTCACAAGGCTACTCACACCCCCGCAAAGCACCGCTTGCTCGCCAAATAAATCCGTCTCGGTTTCGTCTTTAAAAGTCGTCTCGATAATCCCGCTGCGCCCACCACCAATGGCTGCAGCATAACTCAAAGCAATCGCCTTGGCATCACCCCTGCTTGTATCTTGCTCCACTGCGATTAAATCCGGTATCCCACCACCTTTGACAAACTCGCTTCGCACCGTGTGTCCGGGGGCTTTTGGGGCGACCATAATCACACCCACGCCTTTTGGGGCTTTAATCTGTCCAAAGTGGATATTAAACCCATGCCCAAAAGCAATGATTTTATCCTCACTCAAATGCGCCTTGATGTCTTGCTCAAACACATCGGCTTGCAGCTCATCAGGGATTAGAATCATCACGACATCTGCCCATTTTGTCGCCTCACTTACCTCTAGCACTTTGAAGTTTTTTGCCTCTGCTTTAGCCCAGCTTTTGCCACCTTTATAGAGTCCGATGACAACTTCCACACCAGAATCCCGCAAGTTTTCCGCGTGTGCGTGCCCTTGGCTTCCAAAGCCGATGATGGCGACCTTTTTCTTTTGGATAAGTCCTAAATCACAATCTTTGTCGTAATACACTTGTAATGCCATTGCTAACTCCTTGCTAAATTGATACAGACCACATATTACACCAAAACTTGTATAAAAATTTACTAAAATCCTAGATTTTAGTAAGGCAAATTCTTTGGTATAAGCTGTGCTATAATACCGCCCTTGTTTTTTGTTTCATAGAATCTAAATCACCAAGCGACATTACAGAATCTACAGAATCTAAGCAGATAGATTCAGGTAATGTCTGCTCGCGAAGCGGAGTGAGCGGAGATTTACTCTCTGCGAGTGATAACAAGTTTTTGCTTTAGCAAAAACTTGCATAAAATTAAAGGTAGGTGTGATGAAACTTTGGCTTGTTGTTGGTGTTATTTTTGTCGTGCTAGCGTTGATGAAGCTTTATGCGTATCGTCGATTTTTGCGCCATACTTTTGTGTTTAAGCACCATAAGATTTTGCTTATACTTTTGCTTAGTGCGTTGTATGTGGGGGAGCTTGCGTTTTTCTTTTTGGCAAAAGATCGTGGCTTTGATCATCACACTTACATCGCGCTTGGGTCGTGTGTGATTGTGAGCTATGGTTTGTTTTTGGCGTGTGTGATTGGCGATATATCACGCAGTATGGGCAGGGCGATCTCTACTCGCGCCAAAAATGCAAATGCAACGGAGGTGCTTGATTCAGGGCGGCGGAGATTTTTAAAAATCGTGTTGGATTTAGGGATTTTGGCACTTTTTGTTTTTCTTAGCACCAAGAGTATCAAAAATGCTCTCTCTATCCCCAAAGTGCGCGAAGTAGAGGTAGAGCTAGAGGGCTTAGACACGTCCAAAAGTATCGCAATGATTAGTGATGTGCATATTGGCAAAATGCTACAAGGGGATTTTGTGCGTGGGATTGTGGAGGCTATCAATGCACTTAATGCCGATATTGTCGTGATTGTGGGGGATTTGGTCGATGAACATATTGAGTTTGTCAAAGAATTTTTACTCCCGCTGAATGATTTGCAAAGCAAGGAGGGAGTGTATTATGTCAGTGGCAATCACGAATATTATCATGGCATAGAATCTATCAGTGCGTTTCTCAAAACGCTCAATCTCAAAGTGCTAGAAAATGAAAATATCGAGCTAGAGAGCTTCAATCTCGCGGGTGTGAGTGATTTAGCTGGGCAGAGATTTGGGGTTTTGCCCCCGGATCTCAAACGCGCACAAAGTGGGATAAATCCGCAGAAGCCTAGTATTTTGCTTGCGCATCAGCCAAAGTTTGTGCGCCAAAATGATGTGAGTGCGTTTGATCTCGTGCTATGTGGGCATACACACGCTGGGCAGGTGTTCCCCCTCTCGATTTTTGTGTGGCTAGACCAGCATTATATCCATGGGCTTTATAGGCTAGATTCTAAAACACAGCTGTATGTGAGCTCTGGTGTGGGGTTTTGGGGACCAGCGATGCGCTTTTTAGCCCCAAGCGAGATTGTGAATCTAAAACTTAAGCCAAAGTTGGAGCAAACAAGGGTGTAGATTTGCTAAGGAGAAATTTGCTATGATGAAAATTCCAAAAGATAAAAGAGGTTAGAGATGAGTGTATTTGATGCGGTGGTGCTAGGTATTATTGAGGGACTTACGGAGTTTTTTCCTATTTCTTCCACGGGGCATATGATTTTGGCTTCTAGTGTGCTTGGATTATCTCAAGATGAGTTTTTGAAAACCTTTGAGATTGCTATCCAGCTTGGCTCGATTTTGGCGGTGCTTTTTTTGTTTTATCGCCGTTTGTTGCAGGGCGTGGATATTTGGATAAAGCTCTGCATAGGTTTCGTGCCTACAGGGATTTGTGGGTTACTACTCTATAAATACATCAAACAGCTTTTTGATGGTTATGTCGTGGCGATAATGCTCATTGTGGGTGGGATTGTGTTTTTGCTCATTGAATCTTGGCATAAAGACAAAGCCTATCCGACTAATGACATCGCCCAAGTGAGCTACAAGCAGGCGTTTTTCATCGGACTTATGCAATGCCTTGCGATGATACCGGGCACTTCGCGTAGTGGCGCGACTATCATAGGTGGGCTATTGCTAGGGCTTAATCGTCGCGTGGCAGCGGAGTTTTCATTTCTTTTAGCACTGCCTACGATGTTTGCTGCCACGGGTTATGATGTGTATAAAAATCTCCATATTCTTGATATGACAAATGTCCATATTCTCCTTGTGGGTGGGGTTGTGGCATTTGTGTGTGCGATTGTGGCTATTAAGTTTTTCTTAGCGTTTGTCTCGCGTTTTAGCTATGTGCCTTTTGGGATTTATAGAATCTGTATAGGTATGCTATTCCTCGCGCTCTTTGCAAGTGGGGTATTTGATGCGCATTCAGAGCTTTTTGTGGGTTAGATCCTACTATTTTCTTGCAAGAGCATTGTTCTTGCTTTATCACTTCGTGAAGGGCAAATCCCTCTTGTCCTTTGCTGTGCGCACATACACTGCTTTGATTTTTGTGCTTAGATTGTTTAGATTCTATAACATCACTGGTGGGTTTAGAATCTGCTGTGTTGTGCTTGTCTGTGTGGCGGGCTATGCACAGGGAAAAGAGCAGTGGTTTGGATTTGGGGTGAATCTTAGCGGTGGGTATTATGGCTATGAGGAGCCACAAGTGATGAGCATTAGCGGTGCGATGTATGGTGTGAGTGGCTATGTGAGTGCGACACATCATAGGTTTAGGCATCGTTTGAGTGCGAGCTATTTTAGCGGTATCACGCGCTATGATGGCAGCGAGTGCAGCGTCGCAAACCCCCTTGTCTGCACGCCATTGCGAAGTGGCTCACAGGATTCATACTACACTTTAGAATATCGCTTTGGTGTGCTTATGTATGAGGATACAGATATGTTTATCTATACTGGGCTTGGGCTTGGATTTTGGGATTTGCATAACTCTATTAGTGCAAGTAGTGGCTATGATAGGGAGCAAAGCTATGTGTATTTGCCCCTATTCCTCTATGCGCAATACGCTATATCACACGATATGTCGCTTTATGGGGTTTTTGCCTATCAGCACTTATTGCGAGGCTATAACACGAGTCATTTTCGTGATTTGGGATTTGATAATAATCTTTCATTCACGCAATATAGGGGTTATGGAGTGTGTATAGAGATAGGGTTGAAACGCGATTTGCACGAATATGGCTACCATGGGGCAGTGGCAGTAGGGGTTTATATGCAGTATTGGCATATAGCAGATTCTAGCCTAGATGGAGCATATAGAAATGGCACGCTCATAGCTTTGTATCACGAACCACGCAACACAACACAAGCATTGGGTTTGTCCGTGGGGTATGAGTTTTAGATTCTATAATTTTACTGCAAGAGCTATGCTCTTGTTATCGCTCGCGAGGAATAAATCCTCGCTCACTCCGCTTACGCGAACATACACGCAATCTTTGGAGAGATTCTAGAATCTTTTGGTGTCAAAACATCATTAACGCAATTTGGGCGAATACCCTTTTTATAAAAAACCGCAGAGATGCTAAATCTCTGCAAAAGGTATCTGCAAGGTTTGGGCGGTTTTGGCGCGTTGGTAGTTAAATGTTGCAATATTTTGCTCAAGGGTGTTTTGGTATGAGGGGATCATCTCCTTGAGCTTGTCGTAATGCTCTTTGATTTCTTGTGCGAAACATTTTTCTAGCACTTCAAGGATCACATCTACCGAAATAGAAGCCCCCGGTGATGCTCCAAGCACGGCTGCGAGAGATTTGTCAGCCGAGACAACAACTTCTGTGCCAAATTCTAGGAAGCCTCTGCCTTGAGCATTTTTCTTGATAATCTGCACTCTTTGTCCTGCGATTTTGAGCTCCCAATCCTCTTGTTTTGCGCTAGGCACATAAAACTCCAGCTTATCCATACGCCCACTTTTGCCCAAAAAGATTTGGCGCACGAGATACGCGGTAAGTGGGATATTATCAATCCCAGCTTGTAGCATTGGCAAAAAGTTATTAAGCCGCATAGAAAATGGAAAGTCTAGCAAACTACCATTTTTAAGAAATTTTGTATTAAAACTCGCATAGGGTCCAAACATCAGCTCCTTTTTGCCATCAATAATACGCAAATCTAAATGTGGCACAGACATAGGTGGATCGCCCACGGAGGCTTTACCATAGACTTTTGTTGCATGTTTGTCTATAAGTTCTTTATTGTTGCACGCTAGCCACAATCCGCTGACAGGAAACCCCGCATAGCCGTGTCCCTCGGGTATCCCACTCTTTTGGAGAAGCGGGAATGCTCCGCCGCCAGCACCCAAAAACACAAATTGTGCTTGAATCTTCTTGCGCGTGTCGTTTTTGGTATCAATGACTTTGAGCTCCCAACCTTGAGAATCTCGATTAATATCTGCGACTTTGTGTGAGAGGAAAATCTCCACCCCTTCTTTTTTAGCTAGGTTGGTTTTGAGTTGGGTTACGATTGCGCCAAAATTCACATCACTTCCGCCGTCCATAAAAGTCGCAGCCACAGGTTGATTAGCATCGCGTCCTTCAATGAGGAGTGGCGCCCATTGTGCGATTTGGTCTCTGTCTTGAGAGAAAAGCATATTTTTATAAAGCGGCGATTGGCGCAATGCTTCAAATCTGTCCTTGAGAAACGCAACATTTGAATCTGCAACAAAACTTAGGTGTGGTAGGGGATTAATAAAACTCCTTGGTGTATCAAGAAGGTTGTTTTTGACACAATATGCCCAAAACTCCTTGCTAAACTCGAATTGTTGGTTGATTTTGAGGGCTTTTGAGATATTGATGGAGCCATCTTTTTGACGCGGTGTATAGTTAAGCTCACAGAGAGCTTGATGTCCTGTCCCGGCATTGTTCCAAGCCGCACTACTTTCTAATCCCACATCATCAAGCATTTCATAGATATGTATTTGTAAAGATGGCTGCAGTTCCTTGAGCATTGTGGCGAGAGTAAAACTCATAATACCACCACCAATAAGTGCTATTTGCGTTTGTTCATTCATTGCTAACTCCCTACTTGTTAGTTTGTTAATAATTTATATCAAAAATTGTTTATTTAGGTTAATAAAACCTAAATTTTATGCAAAGAATTTGTAAAAAGTAAAAAAGAGACACAAACGCCTAGAATTTTACTCAAATAGAATAAAAAAAAGTTTATAGACACTTGCACAAAGCGAAAAGGCATAGATTCCAATGAGTGCATATCGATGATTTGTGAGGCTTATACTATCAATAAGTTTCGTGCCAATGGCTACGCCAATCATTGCACAAATCCCTACAATAAGCCCTTTGTGCAAGTCGATGAGATCTTGAGAGTAGAGCGAGAGTGATCCAGACACGGAGGCAAAGATGATAAAAAAAAGTGAAATAGGCACGACTTTTTTAGAATCTAAGCCTAGAAAATATGCAAGAAGAGGACCAATGATAAGTCCTCCACCGATACCTAGTGAGATTGCAAAGATACCAGTGATTGCTCCCACACCAATCATTACAAGCTTTTGCTCTCTAGGGTCTTTGATGGGTGGGTTAGGATTGGCAGTGGTTTTGGTGTTAAACACATATTTTTTAAAGCTCACAAAGGTAAGGAGGATAAAAAGCACAAGTAAAATCGTGCTATGGACATTTGCGACTATAAGCCCACTAAAGCTTGCACCTATAAGCCCTCCCATACCGACATAAAATCCTGCACGCAAATCAAGCTTTTTGCGCCAAATATTAAGCACGCTTCCAAAGATTGAGGAAAAAATCATCTGCACAATCGAAATCCCTATGGCATATTCCATACTGATACCAAAAAATAACAAGCAAGGCACGATAATCACACCTCCACCGATACCAAAAAACCCAGCGGCAATACCGCTAATAAAACCAATGATAGCAAAGGCACTCTCTTGTATCACACAATCTCCTTAATGGCAAAGCTAATTTAATGCGTAGTAGCGATATTAACACACAAATGCTTAAGTTTGTAGCAGTCTTATTTTTACAGAGAAAGAGCTTGTGGATTAAAAATCTTTGTTGTAAGTCGATTTATGTTATACTTGAGCCAAGGCAAAGGTGGAATTTTGTTTGCTTGAGTGAAGACAATCTGAATCTTAGAGAGTTGCGGAGATGAATGTAGCATTAAATGAGAAATATATCCAAATCACGGTCGAAGACGACAATGCTTTTTTGCACAAAGCCATTGCGTATGCAGAAAAGTATTTTTCTAAAAGCTATCGACTCTCTCGCACGGTGCTTATTCTAGATGATGGCGAGAGGTTTAAAAAGGATTATCTCATCAACTGGGCGTATCATTCGTGCTTGCAAAATGACCAAAACGCTCAAGCCACCAATCAAGAAATGCAGGATTTAGAGTATTTGCTTGATTTTACTTATTTGCCCATTCGCATTAAAATCGTTGGCAAAAATTCCCTTGTAGAACGTGTGAAAATCTCACTTCGGATTCTTAATGGCAAGCGCGTGATGCTCAAGATGAGCAAATCCAATGCCACCGCGAGACGTTATATTGCCAATCTCTTTGATGAATATTATATGGGTTGTGATCGTGATGAGATTTATTTGGATAGCACCAAGCCATATTTTTGGGATAATATCATTAATCTCGTGAGCTTTAAGGTGATTCATAATGTGATTTTGGATTTTGATTATGAAAGTTTTAGAAATCGTGGTGGTATGGGTGGTTTTAATGATAGCTTCTTGACAGACCAAGAGCGAGAGCTGCGCCATAGCTATATGATTTTAGAATCCCATTACCAAGATGATTTTGAAGTGGTAAAAAAGCGTTACTTACAGCTTGCTAAGGAATACCACCCTGACAATGTTTTTGGGCAAGATTCTGAAATTATTGAGAGTTATAACGAACGTTTTAGAACCATACAGGAAGCTTATGAGAAAATACGAAATACGCTCAAAATCGCTTCATAGGCATTTGGGCGTGTGCTTTGAGCCAAGCACAAATTTTTAGGGTTTTTAGAATCCAAGGCAACCAGCGACATTATAGAATCTAAGTAATCTTGAGATTCTAAAAAAATAATGTATGTGCGCACAGCTAGCACACTTAGAGATTCTCTTTTCGCGTTTTAGCACCCTTAGTGTGTAGGTGGATATATAAATGCAAAACATCAAGGCTAGCAGGTGTGATACCGCTAATCTCACTAGCTTCAAAAAGCGACTTTGGATTGAACTTCTTAAGCTTTTCAATCACCTCAAGACTAAGCCCGGGAATGCCATCAAACTCAAAGCCCTTAGGGATTTCTACCTTTAGCATTTGCTCCATATTGTTGATAGAATCTTGTTGCTTAGTAATATAATTTGCGTATTTAGATTCTATACATATCTGCTCTTTGGCTTGGGGGTTTAGGTGCGTGATGTCTAACCCAAAGTGAGCACAAAGCTCTTGAAGGGCTTGAGGATTTAGGTCATTGATACTAAGGAGCTGCAGAAGTGAGGCTTTATCGCCAATCGCCCTTAGACCTAGCGAATCCAAAAATTCCTTGTTTGCCTTGCTGGGCGTGATGAAGTTGTGTGTAAGAAACTCTAATGTCTTAGCAATATCTTGCTTATCTTTTAGAATCTGCTCATAGCTCTCGTGTGTGAGTAGCCCAAACCTATACCCATACTCTCCTAATCGCAAATACGCATTATCCTCACGTAGAAGTAATCGATACTCTGCTCTTGAAGTAAAAACCCTATAAGGCTCATTAGTCCCCTTGGTTACAAGATCATCAATCATCACGCCGATATAGGCTTGATTGCGCTGCAGGATAAATGGCTCCTTGCTCTGAATCTTCAACGCCGCATTGATACCCGCCACAATCCCTTGTGCTGCAGCCTCTTCGTAGCCCGTCGTGCCATTGATCTGCCCTGCTAGGTAGAGATTTGCGCATTTTTTGCACTCTAATGTATGATAAAGCTCGGTGGGCTGGACATAATCATATTCTATGGCATAGCCATAACGCGTGATTTTGGCATTTTCTAAGCCCTCAATAGAGTGAATCATCGCCTCTTGCACTTCCACAGGTAGCGAGGTTGTAAGCCCATTGATATAATACTCCACACAATCACACGTTTGTGGTTCTAAAAAAAGCTGATGTCGTTCTTTGTGCGCGAAGCGATTGACTTTATCCTCGATGCTGGGACAATATCGCGGTCCCACTCCCTGAATCTGCCCCGTAAAAAGCGGCGCACGATAGAAATTTTGGCGAATAATCTCGTGGGTTTTTTGGTTGGTATAGGTTACAAAACACGGAATCTGTATGGGATTAAAGTCCTTAGTGCGCGCGCTAAAATGTGGTGGATTCACATCGCCATTGTGCGCTTCAAGATTGCTAAAATCGATACTGCGTCCATCAATGCGCGCACAAGTCCCTGTCTTTAGTCGCCCTACTTCTAGCCCAATCTGGTGAAACGACTCGCTCAAGGTGCGCGCGCTAAGTTCGCCAAAACGTCCATTTTCGAGCTTGGTCTCGCCCACATGAATTAGTCCATTGAGAAATGTGCCGGTGGTGAGCACCACGCATTTTGCCCTGTATTGCTTGCCTAGATTGCTTTTTACTCCTATGACTTCAAAGCCTCCTTGCGCATTTTGCTCTAGGAGCAAATCCGTAATAAGCTCTTGAGAGAGCGTGAGGTTTGGAGTATTTAGCGCAAATCTTTTGGCGATGATAGGATACATATCCATATCAATTTGAGCGCGTGTGCCTCGCACAGCAGGACCCTTAGAGGCATTGAGTGTGCGGAATTGTAGCCCGCACAAATCCGTAATCTCTCCCATCACGCCCCCAAGTGCGTCAATTTCTTTGACCAAATGACCCTTGCCTAGTCCTCCCACTGCGGGATTACAGCTCGCGAGTGCGATATTTTGGATTAAAATCGTAAAGAGATGTGTTTTTACACCCATTTTTGCGCTTGCAATCGCTGCCTCTAATCCGGCATGCCCACCACCTACGACAATAACATCAAAAGTATTTTCCATTTTTTGCCTATCATAATAAACTCGCCAATTCCTTTGATGGCTCTTTGCGCGCGTATTACACCAAAACTTGTATAAAAACTTCATAAAATACGATTTTTGTCGTATATTTTGCTATGATTCACAAATTTTTTTGGAGACAATACAAGATGAGGATACTTGGTATCATAATCCTTGCCATCATTGCATACACGCAACCTCTCTATGCTCTTTCTAATGAATGGATAGGGCATATGCAGGATTCTAGTGCGACACTAAGCAATGGGCAAAGCCACACCATAACCCTAAAACGCGACCCTAGCTTTGGCACAAATAGGGGCAATAACTTCGGATACCAGGGTTCAACAAGTTTTGATTATCACACAAGCAGTGGGAGTTCGACTATTATCTTGCAAAAAGATCCTAATACCAACTCCACTTCCGTAGGTTCAGATATGCAGTATTACCATCATCGTGGTAATGCCATCAATGTTTATAGCGGAAGTAATCTCATTATGAATCTCAATAGCACTGGGAGCGATGGAGGATTTATCCTTAATGGTGGTGTGATTAATGCCAATGGTGGGCGCATAGAGATTAATAATATCAATACCTTGAGTTTTACCGATGGCGGACAGCTCATCGTGCAAAATGGAGGCGAGGTGGAAATTAGCGGTGTTACGCGTTTTATCATCGACACACAGGGCAATGCCCCAAGTATTCTAAACAACAATGGCACACTTACCATAAAGGCTGATGTCTATAATTATCCAAAACAAACATATGGTAGCAACACTGATGGGGGATATATACAACAAATAGGTGGAAACACAACAATCACACAAAACTTCTATAATGCTGGATATTATAATGCTGTGGCGGGTTCAAGACAAACAAGCCTCTTGCAAGTAGAAGGTGGCACTTTCAAGGTTGGGGGGAACTTTGTCAATGGGGATCAATGCACTTCTGCATACGGAACTTGCTATGGCATAGGGATTGTGCAAGCCACAGGAGGTGTGATAGAGGTAGGCGGGAGATTTAGCAGCACTGCACAAAATGGCTATCGCTCAAGTGTGCGACTCGAAAATACCACATTGCAAGCTGGAAGTGTGATAAATGATGTCAATAGCGATATGTATTTGGTAGGTTCTGGACGCATAGAATCTAGTAGCAGTTTTGAATCCAAGCAAGGTAGCACGACACATTTTGTAGGTTCTGGCAATAGCTTTGGGCTTATTTATGCCAATAGTGTGAGCTTTGGCGGTGATGTGAGGTTTAGTGTAGGAGGAGTTCTCAAAGCAAATAACAACGCGCAATACACCTTTGTGGATTCTGCATCGGTGAGCGGATTGACCCAAGGTGCTGTGAATCTCACAGACGCAAACGGAGCAGTAGCAAACCGATATAGTGCAAGCCTCTCTCAAACCCAAAGTGGTGGCAGGGAACAATGGGCTATTACCCTACATAAAAATGCACAGGTATATGACACAGGTATCAATGGGGCGATTGCCAAAGCACTTGATAGCGAATACATAATACTTACAGACAATGTTCTCTATGATGCCACTAACTCTATTAAAACACAGCTTGATAGTCTGCAAGAGCAATACAAACTTATGGAAGGTGCAACCATACAGCACACAATGCTCGGACGTGTATCCAATGCCAAAATGGCTCTTGCTAAACAAAAGCTCTATCTTGCGCAAAATCGCTCTATATACTATGGCACAGCAAAAAGTGATTATAAAATTCCTTTGTTTGATGCGCGCAAAACTCACAATTTCTATATCAATGCCTTAGCTGGATACAGCGGATTCAAAGGCACAAGCGGTGCTGATTATGGTGTAAGTTTTGGCTATGATGAACACAGAAATGCAATCTTTGGTGGTGTGTATGCCCTGATTAAAAAACGCAATCTTGGTGGCAGCAATATGCAGTTTGATAGCCTGTATTGGCAGGTGGGTGGTTATAGTAGAATCTATCTCAAAAAATCCCTAGAGCTAGATATGGTGGGGTATTATGGCAACACAAGGAGCGATTACACAAGAGGCTTTGCTCTCAACACCCAATACATCGCACAAAGTGGTTCATATGGTGTGCATAATCTCGGTGTTCAAATGCGTCTTGGACCTCGAAAAAATTTACACAATGGGCAGAGTATCAAGCCATATCTAGGGATTTTGGGTAGTTGGTTTTTAAGTCCCTCATACGATGAATCTGGCTCTGTAAGTCTTAGCAGAGCCACAAATAGTTTTTTGAATCTCTATGGTGTGCTTGGATTAGAATATCGCAAAATCTTTGAAAAAGGGGAGTTTTTTGCCTCCATAGAAGGAGCGGGGGGAATGCCAATCTTAGGACAAGAATACCAAATCACAATGGGCAACCAAAGCTTTGCTTACAAAAATCCAAATGAAGTTTTTGGCAATTTCTTTATGGGGGCGGATTTTATCCTGCACGAACATTTCAATATCACAGCAAGTGTGATGGCACAGGGTTATAAAAGTGGTTTTTACGCTCTCAATGGTAGCGTGGGCATAAAATTTGTGTTTTAACTAACCACAATTGAACAAGTTTGGAGCGGATTTTGCTTTTGCATAGACTTTAAAGGATATTTTAGAATCTAGAATACTCTTGCTAGATTCGATAGGCAAGGACTATGCAAGAATACAATGACACAACAAACATAGCAACCAAAAGGCAGCTTTGTGCAAGGGCATTTGCTAATAAAAACTATAGCGAATGTGTGGGGCTGTGCGTGGAGATTCTCGCTCTTGATCACTTTGATATAGACACTTGGAATCTCGCAGGTATCACAATGATAGAAATCAAAGAATATGCACGAGCCATAGAGTATCTCGCAGAGGGGCTACATCTCGCGCGTGAAAGGCTAAAAAGCTTGCAGGTGCAGGTTTTGCACAAAAATGACAAAACACAACCCAGAGATTCTAGCGACACTGCCTCAAGCACACAAGATTTAGACGATCCTTTGCATACAACATTGCGCGAGACATTGCGTCTGTGTGAGGGACTATGGCTCAATCTAGCCGAGGCATATCGCCGCGATAACAATCCCCAAGAGGCTATTTCTATCTTGCACCAAGCCCTAGAGGCTATACCCATTTTAAACGAAAATGCCACCTTACACTTTAATCTCGCAAAAGCCTATGTCGATGCCGGAGATTCACTAAGTTCAGTGGATCATTATACGATTGCATTGCGTTTAGACCCTAACGATTTAGGGGCGATGTTTAACCTCGCAAATGCCCAGGTTACATTATCACGATTTCCTGAAGCAATAGAACTCTATGAAATGGCGTATAAAAGGGGATTTCTCCAAGCTGGCGTGAATCTAGCAAACACCTACATCAAACTAGGCTTTTTCACACAAGCACTTGAGATTTTTAAGGAAATTGAGCCTGTGTTTGAAAATGACAATGTATTTTTGTTTAACTACGCCAATGCACTCAATTATCTCAATGCAGATTTTGAAAAAACCAAGCACTACTATATGCGCGCTATTGAGCTAGATTCTCAAAGAGTGGAGTATTATATCAACTATGCGCATTTTTTGCTCAAAAACCATCATTTTACAGAGGGTTTTAGTGCCTATGAAATGCGAAAAAAGTTTGAAAATATGCTCCCTATTACTCTTCCAAACCTTTGGAATAAAGAATGTCAAGATACAGAGAATCTTAAAGATAAGATTGTATTTGTGTATTATGAGCAGGGGTTTGGGGATTGCATTATGTTTGGACGATTTGTGCCGCTGCTTGCTCAAATTGCCAAAAAAGTGATTTTGTATGTGCAAGAACCTCTGAAAAATCTTTTTAACGATGCATTTGAGAATATACAAAATCTCAAAGTCTGCTCACAAACCCTAGAGCTAGATTCTATCGATGTGAGTATTTCTTTGCTTTCGCTACCATTGGCACTTGGCATACACACCGCAGAGCAAGTGCAGCACTCTCAACATTATCTTATGTATCAAAATATCCTAAAACGCGCGCTTGCACGAGGCGATATTGAAGAAGTGTATGGGATAAAGCCTAGCATTTTAAAAATCGGAATCTGCTTCCACACAGATTCAGACTTCGCCGAGACAGAACTAAAAAATATCGAACCTAAACCACTTTTAGCAATGCTGCGCGAGGTATTCCCAAACCATGCCAAAGTAGAAATCCATTCGGTTAATTATAGTGGGATTGCAAGCGAGCTGTGTGGGGAGTTTGGTGTGTATGACTGCAAAGAAGAGATGTCTGATTTTTTGCAAACACGCAAGGTTTTGGAGCGACTTGATGTGGTGATTAGTATCGACACAGCCCTCGCGCACCTATCGGCAAGTCTTGGCAAAAGCACATTTGTATTGCTTCACAAACGCTTTGATTGGCGCTATGACAAAGGCGTAGATAGCGTGTGGTATGAAAATATCTTAGGTTTTGTGCAAAGCGATATGGGCAAATGGGAAAATGTGCTCCACAACCTCCAAAGCTACCTTAAAAGCGTGTATAGTGAGTATAGTGTATGAGTGATTTGCCTATTAGGATTTTGGAGCGATTGTATGCGCTAAATCTCCTCAAAGACGCGCCAAAGTGGTGGTGGGTCAATGCTGGGAGTTTTGAAGTTATGCTAGGCTGCGTGCTGGTGCAAAATAGCAAATGGGAAAATGTGCAAAAAACGCTAGATTCACTACGCAAAGCGGGAATCTTGCCCACTTTTAGCGGAGATTTTAAGCAAGATTATCAAGATGAAGAGCGCAATTTCTGGGCGATTTGTAATATTGCCGCACTCTCCCAAGATGTCTTAGCCTCACATATTTTGGGCTTGCAAAACCAAAAAGCACAGCGACTTATCCTCCTAGCACGCAATCTTTTAGAGGATTTTAGCAGCTACAAATCTATGACACAAAGCCTTAATCGTGAATGGCTATTAGCCCAAAAAGGCTTAGGACGCGAGAGTGCGGATTGTGTGCTTAACTATATGTGCGGACGCGAAGTGATGGTGGTGGATCGCTACACTTACAAGATCCTGTGTGCATTGGGAGTAGAAATCGAGGACTATGACGAATTGCAGGGGTTTTTTGTGCGTGGAGTAGAGGAGAATCTAGCACGTGTATATGCCCTCTATGGCGAGGAAGTGAATCTCGCGTATGTGTATGCGCGATTTCACGCCAAAATCGTGGAGTTTGCCAAGTCAAAACGCGATCCAAAGGCACTGCTGTAAGCTGTGCTTACGCTCCGCTTCGCGACTTTTGCATTATAGAATCTAGAGCTTTAGATTACTTAGATTCTGTAATATCGCTAGCGTTGTAGATTCTACTATTTCATTGCAATTTGCTTGTGGCAAATTGTTATCGCTCGGCTGGAGTGAATCCAGCCTCACTCCGCTTACGCGAGCATACACTATCAGAATCTAGAGCTTTAGATTACTTAGATTCTGTAATATCGCTAGTGTTGTAGATTCTATAATTAATCTGCCACCAAGAGAGTTTATTGTAATTATTGATAAATCGCTTTTTGGATTCTGGGATTTGGAAGTTTTCTTGTGGGATTATCAAGCCATCTTTGATAATATAGTGAAAGCCTGTGTCTGTGCCGATAGGATAAATACCTTCTTTATCAATCCACACCGCATCGTTATACGCAAAATCATAGCTTTCATTGCTCTTTTTGTGCGCTTCAAAGAGATTGCGTCCGCCAAGTGAGAGAAACTCGTAGTCTTTGAGGCTTAGCGCATAGAGTGTGGGGAAGATGTCTTTGTGCGAGCCAAGAGTCTCTGGGTCAAACTCCAAGCCTTTAGCGATGTGTGTGGGGATATAGAGATAAAATGGCACGGAATGATCTAGCGCGATGTTTGCGCCCTGCTTCATATCACGACAGAGGTGATCGCCGCTCGCCCCGATGATGACATTGTCCTTGAGAGTAGGGGAGTTGCGAATCTCACTCACAAATTTCCCAAACGCATCACTGGCATAGGTAAAAGCTTCGAGCAAAAGCCTTATGCGCGCTAGATTATCATAGCTAAAAAAATCTACTTTAGAATCTAACGTGTATGTTGGTGGGTTAAAGCTCTTTGGCGTGGCAAATGGTTGGTGGTTTGAGATGGTGAGAATGATGATAAAAGTAGGCTTTTGTGCCTCTAGTAGAATCTCGGTAGCGAGAGAAAACGCGTATTCATCAGCATTGCCAAACGCCCACGCATTTGTCTTGCTTTGCGGATAGTGCTGGGCGATATAGCTGCTATCATACACCGCATCCACCCCCAAGATTTTGAGATAATCCCCGAGGTTATACCAATTTTGATTACCCGAAGTGATGAAAATGACTTCGTATCCAGCATTTTTATAGACATCAAGAGGTGTGAGTGGGAGCTTGGTGGTTTTGGCGGAGCTAAGTGAGATTGTGGGGTGTGGTGCGATAGGTAAAAGTAGCGCAAACGAAGCGGCAGTGTGATTGCCCCCTGATAAGAAGTGCGTAAAAACAAAGTCGTTTTGTCCTGCTTTTTTGTGCCTGCCAGATTCAAAATATGGGCGGAAGCTCCCTAGTAAATCAAAATCTTTGGCATCATCAAGTGCAAGCATATTGGAGGCAAAGCTCTCCATTAGCACAGCAACGATGTGTGGAGAGTTGGTGGATTGTGGTGGGGTATGTGAATCTAGCGTGGGAGTCTCTGGGGATTCTAAAGTATTTTGGGTGGGGAGAAAAGGCTTGGTAACGCCTTGTGTATGTCTAAAAAAGATTGGAAAAATCTCATTTTGGAGCGCGATACCCTCTGTGAGTTTTGTGGGTTGAAATTTTATGGCGTTTTTATAATGTGTGTGCGCGTAATGCAGGGCTAGTATAGGGTTAAAAATAAGGTGATTGAGATTTTGGTCTTGGGTGGTAGAGATTGTATCCTCTTTGAGTGGTTGTGTGTCTATCGAGCCACGAATACCAAGGAAAAGTAAGGCAATGGCAATGATATGCAAGGCTATGGCAGATGTAGTGCGCAAATCGGGGAGTTTGAGACTTAGAATCTTTTGGGTAATACGCACGCAGATATAAGCATACAGCACGCAGGCGATAAAGATAAGTAGCACAGGATAATCCTGCCATATCACTTGCAAAACCGCTAATGTGTCATCATCTTTAATCCCAAAGATAAAGGCATCAATGCGAGTGTGGTAGGTTTTGAAATAATAAAAATTCCCAATCGCGCTAAAACATACAAGGAAACTTATGATGGCAATGTAGGCAAGCAAGATTTTGTGTGCTATTCCCCCCCCCTTAGTAGTCGCTTGTGTATTTGCGGGGATTTGGTGTAATCTCTTGCTAAGGGGTGTGAGGAGAGCGATGATATAGCCAAAGAGCAGGATAGCCGCCATACCCATACACACCACACGCAGATCGAGCCTACTGCCCATTTCATAAGCAATCCACAAATCTTGCGCGCTCGCCTCTGGCACAAACACACCCTGCATTACCACACGCATAGCTAGAAAGCTAAGCATATAAAGACATATAAGACTTATGGCAACAAGGAGGTTATGTGTCAATCGCAATTTATCCCCTTATGCGCATAGAGCTATTGCACGCACTCTTTATAGCTTTGTTTGTTTGAGGGATAGAGGATTCGTCCGCAATGTGGGCAGGTAACGATAGAATTTTCGTCTGAAAGCACCTCGGCATAGGTGCGGTCGTTTAGTCGTATGAAGCACCCGCCACACGCTTGTTTAAACACCGGCACTACGCTAGTGTTTTTTGCCCAACGGCGGATTTTCTCATAAAATGTGATACTTTTGATGTCAGATTTGGCTATGATTTCTTGTTTTTGTTTGAAAATCTCTTGCTGCTCTTGTTTGATTACTGCTACTGCGCTTTGTGTGGATTGCTCTAGCTCACTGATTTGAGAATCTAGCTCACTGATACTTCCTTGAAGTTGGGCGATCTCGTCATTTCTTGCTTTTTGGATTGTTTGGAGTTTTTGAATCTGCTCATTAGCAAGAGTGAGATTCTCTTTGGCGATATCCTCTTCGACACTAAGAGCACGCAATTCTTTTTCGTTGCGGACTTCTTGCTGTTTTTTAGCAATGCTTTCTAGGCGTGCGGAGGTTTCGTGTATGAGTCGATCGTTTTCGTTTATTTCGTGTTGAAGATTTTTATTTTGGTCTTGTAGTGCTCCTATGGCACGGAGTGTAGAGGTTTTTTGTGCTATTTTAGAATCTAACTCTTTGCGTGCTTGAGCGATTTTAGGCTCCAAATCATCAATTTGTTTGTCGAGGTTTGCGATTTGGATAAGTGATTGCAAATGCTTGTTCATAGGACTCCTTTAATTTAAATGTGCGTAATGGGATTTTTACAATCCGTAATTATAGCTTGATATCCTGCATTTTTCAAAAGAGAATCGACAATTTGTGTGAAATATTTTTCACTTTCATAGTGTGGAATGTCTATAAGGCTCAAACCTAGGGATTTGGCAATCATTGCATCGTGGTATTTGAGATCACCACTAATAAGCAGGCTATTTGGGAGATTTTGTGCAGCGATGTGGGTAATCTCGCTAAAGCCACTCCCACAAATCACAAAAATATGCTCAATAGATTCACTAGCTTGGCACACACGCAGGGTATCTAGCCTAAGCTTTGATTTTAGGGTGTTGGCAAGCTGGGCAAATGATGTCTTTTCTATCGCGCCATGGCAATACAGAGAATCTTGTAAAAAATGTGAAAACCCCAAAATCTCGTGTGTGAAATATTCATTGAGGTGGCTTTTGTCGAAGTTCGTGTGCATTGCGATAATCGCGCAGTTTTTAGCGATAAGCTTGTGTGCAATATTGCACGGATAAGCAGCGGTATCAAAGGTTTTGATACTTTTAAAAAAAAGTGGGTGATGTGCGATGATAAGGCTATTTGGGGATACAGAATGTGCAAGGTCGTGGGTAACTTCAAGAGTGATGTAAATCTTATCAAACTCCTGTGTGAGTGAGCCTAGATTGAGCCCAGAGTTATCCCAAGATTCTTGTGTGTTAAAGGGTGAAGTGAAGTCGCAGACATAATACATATAACCTACGCTTTGTTTATTGTGCTGTGTGGGCAGGTTGGGGGTTTGGGTGGGATTCATACACTCTCCTTAGATTTGGGTTTGTAGCTCTTCGTCCAAATCGCTATCGCTGATATGCTGCTCTTTGTCCTGCATAATAAACGAGATTTTATAGATTTTGCCCACTGCCTTGATGATTTCTTTGCCCATATTGCTAGCAAAGGCGATGTCATTGAGGAGTGAGGTGGCGTAATTTGCCGAGATTTTGCTCTCAATAATGATTTTTTCTACTCGCACGAGTGCGCGTTTATCAAACTGCTTGAGAGCTTTGCGCTCTTGTTTGAGAATCCCAGCGATTTCTTGATAATTTGTAGATTCTAAGAATTTGAGCGAGTTTATTTTGGCGAGGAGCTGGGCGACTTGGATTCTGATGAGGTTGTATTCTTGGGCGATTTGGGGGTTTGGGCTAGTGGCATTTTTTTTGAGATTTTTTTCAAGGAGCATCATATTTTTGGTGGCTTCAGCGAGGTTGCGCGCGCTCACATTGGCTTCATTGCTGATTTTGATAAAATCTTCTTGGTTGATGTGTGTTTGAGCCTTGGTGCTAAAGTCGATAATCGCATCAAAGAGGACTTTTACCCTGTGGTGATAGAGATCATTGACATTGCCTTGGTCGCTATACCATTTTTTGGCTAGTAGTGCGTCCTTGGGGAGATTGGCACAAATGTCAGAACGTGAAAATCCTAGCGAATGTGCGATGACACTAAAGACATTGTCATAGAGATGCTTGAGTTCGTTGATGAGGGCTTGGGTCGCTGTCATAGGGTAGGCGATGATATTTGGATTGAGATAGATAGGCGCGTCCATATCGGCAGGTTTTTTGCTTTTGATAAAGGTATTGGCAAACTTCACAAACACTTGGATATAAGGTGTCATAATCACGACTGCAAGGGCATTATAAAAGGTATGAAATACCGCGATTTTGAGCGCGTAGTCTTGCTCGCCTATACCACTAAGCTCACTGATAAGATTCACAATGCCCTTAAAATACGATAAAAACACAAGCGCAATGATAGCAATGATGAGGTTAAAAATCGTGTTGGTGATAGCGAGTTTTTTGCCCTCAAGGTTTGAGCCAAAGGACGCAACAAGTGCAGTTACCACACCTCCGACATTGGTGCCTATCACAAGCCCTAGTGCATTGTCATAAGTGATAGTGCCTGTGCTTAGGGCGGAGATGATGATTGTGAGTGTGGCAAAGCTTGATTGCACGATAGAAGTGATGAGGATCCCAGCCATGACAAAGATAAAAAGATCTTTTGGGCTTCCACTCCCATACGCGCTTAAATCTAGCGCATCTTTGTAGCCCTCAAAGCCACTTTTGATATACGCAATCCCTAAGAAAAAAAACCCAATCCCCGCAAAGATATGCCCTAGAGATTTGATGTTTTTGTCTTTTTGAAACACAAGCAAAATCGCAAGGACAATTAGAGGCATAGCAATGGAAGCAATGTCCATTTTCATACCCACGCCAGCGATGATCCAGCCTCCCGTGGTCGTGCCTAGATTTGCTCCAAAGACAATACCAATGGCTTGAGCGAGGCTAATAAGCCCTGCAGAGAGGAAGGAAATCGAAATAATAGTAACGAGTGTGGAGCTTTGCATAAGGATTGTAGTAGTGATACCAAACAGGAGGGCTTTGAGTTTGCTATCAGTCCATTTAGTCAGGATTCTCTCTAAAATTCCGCCGCTAAAGCCCTTAAAGCCATTTTCTAAAAAAATCATACCAAACAAAAACACCCCAATCCCCGCAAAAATCTCGGTCAAAGAGGGATCAATGCTCATAAAATAAATAGCAATGGCACACACCACAGGGAGCCAAAGTTTTTTGAGTGTTTGCATAGATTTCCTTAGGATTTTACACAGATTTTACAAAAGCTTGTGTATTATAATCTCAAAAAACTTTAATTTCTCTAAGGTTATTGTATGCACAAGCTCTTTCATCTCACCCATTCGCCCATTGAGTGTTATTTCCATCCGAGTGTGCGGGATTTTGTCGTGAGGGAGATACCGCTGTATGAGGCAAGCGGGGCAGGGGAGCATTTGATGATTTTTGTGCGCAAAAAAGAGCTTAGCACCTTTGAGATGGTGGAGATTCTAAGCAATGTCCTAGGGATAAAATCCGCACAAATTGGCTATGCAGGGCTTAAGGACAAGCACGCTACAACCTATCAGTATCTCTCAATCCCACGCACTTTTGAATCTAGGCTAAGTGCGTGTAGCACGATACTTAATGAGCGAGGGATTAAGGTATTAGAGTGCAGGGCGCATACCAATAAATTACGCGTAGGACATCTAAAGGGTAATAGCTTTTTTATGCGGTTAAAAAAACTCACACCCATTGAGGCACAAAAAGCCATAAATGCCCTTGAAATCCTTAAGGTTAGCGGGTTTGCAAACTACTTTGGGAGTCAGCGCTTTGGCAAAGATGGGCAAAACTATCAAGAGGGTGAAAAAATCCTCGAAAATCTCCGCATTACTCGTGATAAAAAAATCGCGCGTTTCCTACTCTCTGCATACCAAAGTCATCTCTTTAACCTTTGGCTATTAGAACGTATGCGTCTGAACAAGATGATAGAATCTTGTAGCCCAAAGGAGCTTGTGAGCAGTGCTGGGGGATATGGTGTGCTAGATTCTGTATTATGTGATGAGAGGGTGGTGCGTGAGCTCAAAGCACAGGAGCAGTTCTTTAAGCTACTACGCGGTGATGTGGCGGTGCATTATCCATATGGCAAGGCATTTGTGCTTGATGATGTGAGGGCAGAATCTACGCGTTTTATCCAGCGACAAATCTCCCCAAGTGGCGCGCTGTGTGGAAAAAAACTCCTTGGTGCGCAAGATGTGGCATTAGAGATAGAGAGGGTGTTTGTAGATTCACGATTGCGCGAAGTGGGGAGCAGGCGGTATGCGTGGGTATGGGCGCAAGATGTGGCATACACTTATAAGCCCGAGGTTGCGCAAATGGAGCTCTCATTTAGCCTGCCAAAAGGGAGCTATGCCACGATTTTTCTAGAGACATTGAAAAACGCACACCATTAACACAAGTGGTGGATAAGAATCTGTGTCCAAATCAAGCTCCCTTATGCTGGCATAAGCCTTGGGTTACATTGGCTTACGCGCATAGGGCTTTTTGTTTTTTGCGTGTGTATCTAGGGTTTGTAATTCAGATTCTAAGAATTTGCCCGTGTAGCTACCGGTTTTTTTGTGGTTTTTCACAAGCATTTTTGGTGTGCCACAATCCACGATTTTCCCGCCCTTATCACCACCTTCTGGTCCTATGTCGATGATATAATCCGCGTTTTTGATTAAATCCAAATTGTGTTCAATCACAATCACGCTATTGCCTAGCTCGACAAAATGATGTAGGACTTTTGTCAGCCTATCCACATCGGCAAAATGCAAGCCCGTAGTGGGCTCATCAAGAATATAGAGTGTTTTGCCTGTGTCTTTGCGACTAAGCTCCTTGGCGAGTTTGACGCGTTGGGCTTCCCCACCACTTAGAGTTAGGGCGTTTTGTCCTAGCGTGATATAGCCTAGCCCCACAGCCTGCAGAGTGGCGAGCTGGGAGGCGATTTTTGGCATTTTGGCAAAAAACTCCAGTGCCTCATCGACATTCATCGCTAACACATCGGCGATATTTTTGCCCCTGTAAGTGATTTCAAGCGTTTGGGGATTGTATTTTTTGCCATTACACGCATCGCATTTGACCATCACATCGGGTAGGAAGTGCATTTCGATCTTGATTTCACCCTCGCCTTGGCATTTCTCGCATCGCCCACCTTTGACATTAAAGCTAAATCGCCCCACGCTATACCCGCGTAGCTTAGATTCTTTGACCTCGCTAAAAAGAGTGCGGATATGATCCATCACGCCTGTATAAGTTGCGGGATTGCTCCTTGGGGTGCGTCCTATGGGTGTTTGATCCAGATAGATGACTTTATCAAGTTGCTCTAGTCCGCGTATTTCCACGCCATCACATTTGTGAATCTTTTTGGCATTGTTTAGAATCTCTTGGGCAGTTGGCAGGAGGGTTTGGAGGATAAGTGAGCTTTTGCCACTTCCGCTCACGCCTGTTACACACACAAAGTTTGCAAGAGGGATTTTGAGGTTTAGGTTTTTAATGTTGTTGATATTGACATTTTTAATCTCTAGCCACTTTTCTTGGGTTCTATCGTGGCGGTGGTCGATGAGAATATCACCATTGAGATAACGCGCAGTGAGGCTTTTGGCTTTGAGGAGTGCGCGTGTATCGCCGCTAAATACGACTTCACCACCTTGCACACCAGCACTTGGTCCAATATCCACGACAAAATCTGCATTCAAAATCGTCTCTTTATCGTGCTCCACTACAATCACGCTATTGCCCTTTTCTTGCAATGAGCGCAGGGTTTTGATAAGACGCAATGTGTCGCGCTCATGTAGCCCGATACTTGGCTCATCAAGCACATACATCACGCCTGTAAGCCCACTTCCGATTTGGCTTGCTATGCGTATGCGCTGGGATTCCCCACCGCTTATGGTGCGTGCATCGCGCCCTAGAGAGAGATACCCAAGCCCTACATCATCGAGAAAATACAGCCGTTCAATGATTTCTTTGAGGATAGGTGCGGCGATGAGCTGCTGCTGGGCGTTGAAATAGGAGAAGTTTTTGGGTGTGTTAAAGAATCGATAGCTTTGCTCTATGGGCATATCGATAATCTCACCTAGTCCAAGCCCTGCGACTTTCACATTTAAAGACGGGAGGTTTAGGCGGTGTCCCTTGCAAGTGGGGCAGGTTTTTTCAGTCGTGTAGTCTGCTAGCTCACGCTCATCTTTGAACATATCATAGGCAATCTGCACGATACCTTTCCATGGGCGCTCTAACTTACTACCTTTCCAAGTGAATGTGATAGGCATAGGACAGCCATAGAGAATGTAGTTTTGTGCTTGTGAATCTAACTCCTCAAAGCTTTTGTTGGGATTAATGTCGTGTGCTTGACAAAATCCACTAAAAAGCTCGGCATAATAGCTACGATTGTAGCCAAAAATTGCCTTGATACCGCCTTTTTTGAGTGGCTGGGATCTATCAAGAATTTTTTTAAGATCGATGGTGTATTTTACGCCTAGTCCTAGGCATTCTGGACACGCACCCTTGGGAGAGTTGAAGCTAAAGCTTAGGGGTTCGAGCTCTTCAAAGCTTACCTTGCATTTAAAGCACGCGAAATGCTCGCTATAATGGATATGCGTAAGCTTCTCATCAATGTGTTGTTCAACCTCCACTTCGCCATAAGATTCTTTGAGCGCGCGCTCTATGGCTTGGGCGATGCGCGTGTGGTTTTTTTCTTCTAGTCTTGCGCGGTCGATGACTACTTTAATTGTGTGTTTTTTGTGCTTAGCAAGCTCAATTTCTTCATCTAATCGCACCATTACACCATCAATTTGTGCGCGGACATAGCCTTTTTGACGCAGAGATTCTATCTTGTCGGCAAAACTTCCCTTTTTTTCTTTGATGATAGGTGCGAGAATTGTGAGTTGTGAATCTTTACCTAGGGTGAGGATTTGCGCGATGATGTCTGTTTGACTCATATGCGAGATTGGTTCGCCACAGAGGTGGCAGTGCTGTTTGCCCACGCGCGCATACAAAAGGCGCAGGTAGTCATAAATCTCTGTGATTGTCCCCACGGTGGAGCGCGGATTTTTAGAAGTGGTTTTTTGGTCTATGGCGATGGCGGGTGTGAGCCCCTCTATCTTATCGACATTTGGTTTGCCCACTTTGTCAAGAAACTGCCGTGCATAGCTTGAGAGCGATTCTATATAACGTCTTTGCCCCTCGGCATAAAGCGTGTCAAAGGCGAGTGTGGATTTGCCACTGCCGCTTAAGCCTGTGAAAACCACAAGTTGATTTTTGGGGACATTGAGATGAATATTTTTGAGATTGTTTTCGCGCGCACCTTGAATCTGTATGTAGGTTTTGCTATCGTGTGTTTTGCCCATTGTGTATCCTAGAAGCGAAATTTTGACGGCATTATAGCATTTGCGCGTTGAAATCTGTATGGAATCTACCCAAGATTTCACACGCTTAGATTCTGTTGTTTTGTTGCAAGTTTGCAATTATCAATGCGAGCCAAAGCCCGCATTACCTCCGCTTCACGTATATACAAGGGATTTTAGATTCTAAGATTGCTTAGATTTTTGTAATATCACTGGTAAGTTTAGAATCTCTAATCCTCTGTGGGTGGGTGTAGATATTGCATCGCTTGTCGCGTGCAAAGCCCACAAGTGTGATGCCTAAGAGTTGGGCGGATTTGATACCAAGTTCGGTGGTGGCGGATTTGGAGATAACAATCGCAATATCGTGCATTGCTGCTTTGATGACCATTTCCATAGAGAGTCGTCCGCTCACAAGCAAAATAGCATAGGTCGTATCAAGATTCTGAAGCCTTGCTTTGCCCATAACCTTATCGACTGCATTATGTCTCCCCACATCTTCGCTTGTGAGTTCATAGTCGTTTTCAAAAACCAAAGTCGCCTTATGCACACACCCTGTTTTGTCAAATAAATCTGTGCTAGATGAAAACTTCTCCACAAGCGCCCATAGTCTTTGTGGTGGGAGGCTAAGTGGTGTGGAGATGAATTTCTCTACAATCTTACCCTCAAAGTTTGCACTTACACCCACACAACACCCAGAGGTGAGCGTTTTTTCATTAAAAAGATTATCAAGATTGTCTTGATTGATACGAGATTGCACATAGACATTGAGCCCATCATCTGAAACCTCAATGCTTTGAATATCCCCTAGAGTTTCTATGACACCCTCACTCATTAAAAACCCCACGGCATACGCATCTTGCTCCTGTGGCAAAGACATCGTGGAAATGAGCTTATGTCCATTGAGATACAAGGCTATGCGTTTTTCTTGTATGACATAATCCTCTCTTTGCTCCACTCTGTCGTCTTTATAAAGACTTATGATAGGAATTTGTTTCAAAAACTCACTCACCTTTTGCTCCAAAAAATCTCTGTAATTGCCAAATTGGTATCGCTTTGTTTCTACAATCATCGTAAATCTTAAAATGCCAAAAAGATTGCTTTAGATTCTATAATTATTTTAGAATCTAAAGCCTTTGTCTCAATCCTCTATTATTATGCCACGCGCATAGAATCTAGCTTGCCTTTTTCTTTTAGCTCTTGATAATAAAAGCTATGGAGCATAGAGAGTTCCTCCTCGCCCATACGCCCATTTATGATAGCCTCCATTGCACCTTCAATAGCAAAAGCAGCCATATAAATATGCGTGATGAGAAGTGCCAACACTCCAAAACCCAAGACATTATGCACGATAGCCACAAGGCGTAGGGTATTGATGTCGGTGCATTGGAAATACATCACCGCACCGCTAAATGCCATCACACCACCGCCAAGTGTTGCTAGCCAAAACCACATCTTTTGTCCAGCGTTAAATTTGTGTGCAGGGATAATGCGATTTTGTTTATCGAGGTAACCACCCATTATCATAAGCCATTTGATGTCATAACTACGAGGTAGGCAGTCTTTTACCCACATCAAAAACATCAAAAACCCAAACACCACAAACACAATCGTGCTAAGTCCATGCAAGTCCCGCGCGAATCTAATGAGCGCACCGCCACCAAGCTTATCGCCAAAGACCATCATAAGCCCCGTGATACAAATAAGCACAAAAGGCACCGCGGCAAACCAATGCACGATGATGTTGTATTTGCTAAACACTTGTAGCTTGCTGTGATGGTTGTATTTGCGCGCACCGATGATTTTGTAATGTCCAAAAAATGCTAATGGCACAAACAAAAGCACACACAAGAATATAATAGCAAAATATTTCTCTTGCAATATCGTAAAAAGCTCGCCTAAGCCATTCCAACCACGAATCCCCTCAATCGGCTCCCACATAGTGAGCGGCTCGATACTACCGCCTTTAGCCTCTATGACACTTCCGCTGATTACGCCTGCGCTCTGTGTGTCAAGCCCCCAATTCTTGATAGCCTCAATCTGTGGTGTGCCATAGATATGCTTATTATAGGACATATCAAGATTGCCTTTTTGCTCTATATCATAGGAAGCAAAGAGATTCACACTACAGCCTAGAGCCAAGATAAGCCCTAATTGTAATATCGCTTTCATTGCGTCTCCTTATGAGTCGCCATAGGCTTTTTTCCATGTATATGGAATCTTTGGCGCGCCCTCGCCTTTATGTAGCGCCCTCTCTCTGATAATCGCGCTCACATCATTGCTACCACCAGCAAGCAATGCTTTAGTCGAGCACATCGCTGCACACGCAGGCACTTTACCCTCGGCGATTCTGTTTTGTCCATAGAGCTTCATCTCTTCCTCGCTATGTGTTTCTTCAGGACCACCAGCGCAAAATGTGCATTTATCCATCGCGCCTCTTGAGCCAAACACATCGGATTTGGGGAATTGTGGCGCGCCAAATGGACAAGCATAAAGGCAGTATCCACAACCTATACAGGTTTTTTTGTCATGGAGCACGATTCCATCGGCACGGATATAGAAACAATCCACCGGGCAGACTTTCGCGCAAGGTGCATCAGCACAATGCATACAGGCAATAGAGATGGATTTCTCTGCACCCTCTATACCTTCGTTGAGCGTTACCACTCTGCGGCGATTAATCCCCACAGGGAGATGATGAGCTTCTTTGCACGCCACATCACACCCATGGCAGTCGATACATCGACTATCATCGCAATAAAACTTCACACGCGCATGTCCCGCGTCATTTAATCCTACGCTTAATACATTTTCGCTCATACACTCCCCCTTATGCTTTTTCTATGCGGCAAAGTCCGCATTTTGTCTCTGGACAAGCCGAGTTGTAGTCAAACCCATAGCTTGAAATCATATTAGCAGATTCACCGATAGCATAGGGTTGTGTGCCTTCTGGGTATTTGTGCAGGAGGTTTTTGCCCTGATCCATACCCGAGAAGTTTTGTGGAAGCCAAATGCTGTTGTAATCCACACGATAGGATAGTTTGGCTTTGACTAAAATTCGCGTATCCATCGTGCCATAGACCCACACCATATCGCCATCTTTGATATTCATCTCAAAGGCTTTATCTGGGTGAATCTCTACAAACATCTCATTTTGCACTTCTGCGAGGTATTTTGCACTTCTAGTCTCTGCACCCGTTCCCATATGCGCCACAAGTCGCCCACTAAGCATATTGATAGGAAACTCCTTGACCCAATCGCGTTCTTTTTGACGCGTGCGGTATTTGATATTTGCCCTAAAGAGATTCTCTTTATCCGGGAAGCTTGGGTATTTATCCACCAAATCCCCGCGCACAGAGTGCAATGGCTCTCTATGCAATGGAATCTGATCATACCAATTCCACACTTTCGCACGCGCCTTACCATTGCCATAAGGACAAAGCCCCACTTCTAGGGCTTTTTCGACAAGGATATTGTTGCCTATACCAAGGGCAAAAGTGCTACCAGCGACTGCTTCTTTTTCCTCTGCGGTGAGTTTGATACCCAGAGATTCTGCATTTTCTGCACTCACAGGCGCGTGTCCTGCGATTTTAGAATCTGGCAAGGTATGAGGCGAGAGCATACTCACACCATCGGGCGAGGTAACGCCCCAATTCACCCTAAATCCCATACCACCGCGCATAACTGGAATTCTATCGTTATACATCACCGGTGTGCCGGGGTGTTTGTCACTCCAGCAGGGCCATGGCAATCCATAATACTCACCTTTAAATGGTCCCTTGCCCTCAAGCGTTACCTTATCAAACATATGCCAATTTTCCTGATGTGCTTTGAGACGTTTTGGACTCATACCCTGTAAGCCTATGCTACGGATACTTTGTGTAAGCTCGGTATTGGCATCATCGGGCCAGATAAACTCACTTCGCCCCTCTTTTTTGGCAATCGCATAGAGGCTGCGTTGAAACTCCTCCAAGAAGCCCATTCGCTTGGCAAAGTCAAACAAAATGTCCTGATCTTCGCGGCATTCAAAGAGCGGCTCCATCACCTTGCTGCGCCACTGATAGCTGCGGTTTGTCGCTGCGACCGTGCCAGCTGTCTCCATTTGTGAAGCTGCAGGGAGGATAAAGAGATTGTCCTTGCGATCGCTATAAATCGCCAAGTCATTGACATAAGGATCGATAAACACCACCAAATCCAGCATATCCATCGCCTTGCGCTGCAAGTCAAGCAAGGAAACCGTGGTCATACCAGATCCGATAACCACCAATGCCCTAAGCTTTGTGCCACCATTATTTGCGGCATTTTGCTCATCAAGCACGCCAAATTTCCAAGTAGAATGCGCAAACCCTGTCGCACCCATCATTTCTTTGTTCTTGAAACGTGAGAGCATCCAGTCGTATTCTACACCCCAATGCTTGCAAAAATGCCTCCAAGCAGGCTCACCCAAGCCATAATATCCCGGAAGTGAATCTGCAAGGTTGTTCATATCCGATGCACCCTGCACATTATCGTGTCCCCTAAGGATATTCACACCGCCACCATTTTTGCCAATATTGCCCAAAAACATTTGTAAAATAGGCACGATTCGCGTGTTAGAAGTCCCAACGGTGTGCTGGGTAAGTCCTTGATTCCATATCGCGGTGGCGGGTTTGGCTGCTGCCATCTCCTCGGCAATGCGTCGGATTGTATCAGCTGGGATACCCGTTACATTACTTGCTTCTTCTGGTGTGAATTTTTGCGCTTCTTTCATCACTTCCTCATAGCCATATACGCGGTCTTTGAGGTATTGCTCATCATAGAGTTTTTTCTGTATGATGTGGTGTAGCATACCATAGATGAAGGCTATATCCGTCCCACTGCGGATTCTAAGGTATTCATCAGATTTTGCAGCGGTTTTGCTAAAGTGTGGATCAACCACGACAATCTTCGCTCCTCGCTCTTTGGCGCGCAAAATATGCACCATAGACACAGGGTGATTTACCGCAGGATTTGCTCCGATGATGAGGATAAACTTTGAGAACATCATATCGCCTAAGTGATTTGTCATTCCACCATATCCAAATGTATTTGCCACACCGGCAACTGTTGGGGAATGTCAAACTCTTGCGCAATGGTCTATGTTGTTTGTCCCAAAAAACGCCGCAAACTTCCTGATATAGTAGCTTTGCTCATTTGAGCATTTCGCACTTCCTAGGAACATCACTGCATCAGGTCCGCTTTCCTCTCGGATTTGGAGCAATTGCTTGCTAATGCTATCCATTGCAGAGTCCCAATCAGTGCGCTGCCACTCTCCATTTACCTTTTGGATAGGATAACGAAGTCGTGTCTCGCTCCTCGCTCTATCTATCAAGTCTGCACCTTTGCAGCAGTGCCCACCTTGAGAGATTGGGTGATCTTGTGCCACTTCTTGGCGCACCCACACGCCGTCTTTGACCTCCGCGATGATGCCACAGCCCACAGAGCAGTGTGTGCATATCGTTTTTACGCGTTTTGCATCAGGATATTGCTCCTTTAGTTCCACCTCACTTGCTGGACGCAAGATGCGCTCACTATCATTCCCAAACGCACTGCCCACACCCGCTACTGATGCGAGAGCGGAGAGCTTGAGGAATGAACGGCGCGCGTTGCGTTTTGGATTTGCTTCACTCATTGTTTCTCCTTCATTTGATGTAGATTCTAGAAATTCGGCTTGCACGCAATCTTTGCTTGATTTGTTCGGTTCGGCTTCAGTCATTACCGATTAGGTAACTCCTTCGCCTCACCTCCAAAAACAAGCAAATCTTACGCACAATCCTAGAATTTCTGGCAAGCCTTGATGAGATTCTATGAAATAGCAGATTCTGAAATGTCTTAGATTCTGAACTTTTGAATCTAGAATCTAAACTTTTCCTAAGATTCTGAATATGCTTGTGAATCTTGTGCGTGGCTTGCCGGGCATTCTAGGATTTGAGATGAATTTTTAGGGTTATCAAGCACGAGGTGCAGGGAGCTACCTAAGCGGTAGTGACCAAACCGAGTGCGTAGATTCCCTAAAAAGTCGCTCAAAGCTGAATG
>DXIN01000001.1 GCA_019112865.1 Candidatus Helicobacter avicola | reverse complement strand
TTTTTTTTTTTTTTGCAAAGTTAGAATTACATTCTTTGTTATTTTGAGATTTTAAGGGAGAATGATGAAATTATCTATCGTGATGATAATGGGTTTAGGCATTATGTTTTTTGGTTGTGCGGGACACAACTACGATCCAAACAAGGATTATAGCTTTAATACAAATCCCAGTGAAATCGTGCAAAATCCAAAACAAGGGGAAAGCAGAATCTATGTTTATAGACCATCTATGACTGGTGTTTTGGTTTCATATGATATAACTCTTCATACTACAGACGATGTGAAAGATAACTTTAGAAGTGGGTATTTTGTGGGCAAATCACGCAGTAGTTCTGCATTTTATGTAGATATTGTGCCAAATGGAGAATCGATTGTGCTAAGTGCCAAAACAGAGGCAAGAAAGACCTTTGATTTTATGCCACAACCAAATAGAATTTATTGCGTATTAAGTGGTTTGTCTATGGGTTTTTTGTGGGTAGACCATATTTCACTTTGGTGGATAAAGAAGAATGTATCAAAAACCTCCAAAAGCTTCTTACAAAAGAAAGTTTGCAACAATGGCAAAAAGATAGAGAAAATTTCTATAAAAAATAGCGCGTGAAATGCGTGAGGATTGTGCTTACCCCACAATCTGCACCTCGCACTCTAGCATTATCCCACTAGATTCAAACACGCGTTTTTTGGCTAGCTCTATGAGTTCCATAGCCTCTGTAAATGTGCCACCGCCGAGATTGACTAAGAAATTTGCGTGCTCTTTCGCAAAGCCCATACCACCGATTCTAAACCCTCTCAATCCCACAGATTCTAACAACCTCCCAGCATACTCACCCGGAGGATTTTTAAAGCAACTCCCGCAACTTGGGGCTTTGGGGTGATGAGCGCGCAAGGATAAAAAATCCTGTGTGAGTTCGTGCCTAAAGCCCTCTATTCTGTGAATCTTCGCACCACAAATCACACCATCAATCGCGCTTGTGCGATAGCCAAAGCCAAGATTTTCACTTCTCACCCACGCGCCATTGATATTGACTTCTAGCAGCCGCTCGCCTATCTCATGCATACCCCCGCGCTTATCCTTAAGCCCTGCATTCATCTTGATGATCCCGCCTAGCGAGCCGGGCAAGCCCTGCAAAAACTCCATACCGCCCAAATCGTGTTTTTTAAAAAAACTACAAATCTGTCCCGAGTTCATCGCCCCGCCGATATGCACGCAGTGGGGCTGTATCTCGATAAACGCAAAGCTCTTATCCAGCATATACAGATGTGAGGCGTTTGGGGAGATGAGGAGATTGTTTGCTTTGCCGATGATGTGGGCATTTGGGGGCAAAGTTTGACACTCGTGTGTAGATTCTATGATTTGCACTTCTAGGGGTGCGCCTACGCGCAGGCTCGAATATCTAGCAAAATCAATAACGCGCGTGTGCATTAAAATTTAATATCAGTGATCATATTAAAAAGCATAGTCGTGTAGTCTGTGATCATACCAATCATCCATGGCATAGCAAAGATGATAACCGCCACGACTGCTAAGATTTTGGGGACAAAGCTTAGGGTCATTTCATTAATCTGTGTGGTGGCTTGAAAGATGCTTACCAAAAGCCCCACAATAAGACCAGCCAAAAGCATAGGCAATGAGAGAATAAGGGTAATTTTATAAGTTTGTATCGCTAGGCTCATAAGCTGGGATTCCATCGTGATTCCTTTCAATTATTATATTGCAAGAGCTACGCTCTTGTTTTATCGCTTCGTGAAGGGAGTGAATCCCCGCTCGCTCCGCTGCGCGGACATACTGAATCTATGGCGAGATTCTGTGATTGCTTGGTGTCATCGTGTCAGGAACGCGATTTGGCAATGGCACAGATTCTATAAACTAGATTCTAATAAACACTTGGCGAGAAGGCGAGAGAATCGAACTCCCCAAGAGCTAGACACCTAGCCCTTCTTTGGGTTTGAAGCCCAAGGCGCACACCAGCACACTTGCCTCCCTTGTAAGCCTCATAATTATAAACTTTTCTAGCTTAAATCAAAGAGAATATGGCAAGAAAATGCTACAATACGCTCTCACAAAGATTAGACAAAAAGGAGAGATTATGCCATTACTAGATAGTTTCAAGGTCGATCATACGATTATGCCAGCTCCTGCGGTGCGTTTAGCAAAGACTATGCAAACACCCAAGGGCGATACAATTAGCGTGTTTGATTTGCGATTTTGTGTGCCAAATGAGGAGATTTTGAGCGAGAAGGGTATCCACACGCTTGAGCATCTATTCGCGGGGTTTATGCGCGATCATCTCAACGACACGCGCACCGAGATCATTGATATTTCGCCTATGGGTTGTCGCACGGGCTTTTATATGAGTGTGATAGGTGCGCCTAGCGATGATAGCGTAAAAGAAGCGTGGGAGGCAAGTATGCGAGATATTCTCAAAGTCGATACAATCCCAGAGGCAAACAAATACCAATGTGGCACTTATGCTATGCACTCGCTCAAAGAAGCCCAAGATATCGCGGCAAATGTGCTAGAAAAAGGCGTGGGGATTATGGATACGCAAAAAATTTTGTTAAAAAACATAGGGTAATGCTTTTAAGGTAATGTCGTTGGTGGTTGTGGGTTTTGTATAAATCGCAAGAGCCATATCGTTATTTTGGTGAGATTGGGACACTCCAGTCCCAATCCCCATTATTTTGTCCGCAAAGTAGCCTTGCGCTTTGAGAGAGCGAAGTTATTTCGCGCTTGCTTCTAATTCAATCTCAATGATAACTTTCTCGCTTACAGAGTTATCGGCAGTATCTTCACCTACTTTGAAATCCTTGCGGTTAATTTCGCCCCTTAGTGAGATAGAAATCACATCTTTACCGGTTTTAGGGTGTTTGATAGGTCCGCCAATTTCGGCATTAAAGACGACATTTTTCACCACATCACGGATTTTTAAATCTGCATATACTTTGCCTTTTTCAAATTTTGTCATAGTCAAAGTTGCATTGGGGAATTTCTTAGCATCAAAAAAATCTGCGTCATTGAGGTGTTTATCTCTGGCATTATTATCTGTGTTGATGTCTGCGATTTTTACCTCACCGCTAAGTTTTGTGAGTTTTTTGCCATCAAACTCGACTTCACCGCTAAATTTTTTAAAGTTTCCCTTGACTTTGCTCACCATTAGGTGCTTAACCTCAAAGCCTACTGATGAATGCGTAGGGTCAATCGTATATGGTGCCGCATTCACGCCTCCTAGACAAAAAACCGCTGCTAGAGTAGCTGCAAAAACTCTCATCGTAATCTCCTTTGTTGTGATAATTGAATCTAGTGATGTAGATTCACAAGACACATTATACGCAATTATTCCAAATAACGCATAGCACCATACCACACCCACACACAAGCCCAAAATGCCAATGCCAAGAACTGCACTGCGCTTCCCATATCTTTAGCCTTTTTGGCAAGCGGGTGAATCTCCAATCCTGTATAATCAACTGCATTTTCAATGGCGGAATTGATGAGCTCTGCCATAAGCGCGAGGAAGCAAGGAAGCAAGAGTAGCACACCCTCCTGCCAATCTCGCGCGATATACGCACCTAGAGGCATAAACACCACACACAAGCCCACGATTTGGCGAAACGCCGCCTCATCTTTCCATACTGCCCTAAAGCCATCGAGTGAATAAAAAAACGCATTAAAAATGCGCTTTAGTCCTCGTTTGCCCTTTTTGTTGTTACGGGTTTTTGTATCCCCCAAATGATTTGTGCCGTGTGGGTTTGTGGAACTCATCATCGTTTTCCAGAATGCAGGGTGAAATTTGCCGCAATATCCGCTAGGCTAAGATTTAGCACATTTTGTAACACAAAAAATTTCTTAGGATTTTGAGAATCTTTGGGAGTTATCTCATACCATACTTCTTGTATCGTATCATCTATATAGACATCGCTTATGATTTGAAATGCGTTAGCCAAATCGTTTTCTAATTCTTTGGTTTCCTCGTTTTGGGCTTGTCGTAGTCCAGATTCCATAATTGCAAAGGCTGTGCTTATAAATTGCATATCTTTCTCGGGAAGCTTGGTAAATGCGCTGATAGATTGCTTGAGACTTTGGGATTTTAGGTCAGAGCGATAGGAAATGAGCGCAAACTCAAGATTTTCTAGGAGCTGATTGCGTTGCTGTGAATCTTTGAAGGTTTTAATGATTTTGTGGAGATTGCTGGATTGAAAACTTGGGTGCGCAAGGTTAAGATAGGCAACTTGGACAGATTCCATATCGCCTATTTGTGTGTTGCATTGGACATTAAGATCAAGCAAGGGGTTTATGAAAGTTAGCTCATGTTCGCATTTTGTGTGTAATTGTTTGTCTTGTATAGATATATCAGATTCTATATCAATGAGTGCTTTTGTCTTGTTTCCACCAAAGGTGAGTGCAAGATTGCTAAAACGCACAAGCTCGGTGAGAGATTCTGTCTTAGTATGGGAATGCTGCGAATCCTGTGTAATAGCGTGTTTGATAATGCTTAAACCTGGGGATTTGCACACGATTTTCGCGCTTCCCTCGCATACAAATGGCTCAAACTCTATGTGCATATCTTGGGATTCTTGGGATTGCAAAAAGCTATTTAACTCACCTTCTAGTGCTTTGCCCATTTGTGCTGAAAAGATTTTGGTCGCGACAAATAGCCCTATGGTTATAAGCACACCTACTCCGATAATGGCAAATAGTATCTTTTTTTTCATACTTACTCCTTGGTTTTGTTAGATTCTATTATTTCATTGCAATTTGCTTGTGGCAAATTGGTATCGCTCGTGGAGAGTGAATCTCCACTCAATCCGCTGCGCGAACATACACTACCTGAATCTAGTCCTTGAGATTGTTTAGATTCTACAATGTCGTTGGTAGTTTTAGATTCTATCATATTATTTTACCGCTTCGTGAAGGGAGTGAATCCCTCTTTTGCCCCGTTTCGCGCACATACATTATCCAATCTCACTGCTTAGATTCTCTAGATTCTGCAATGCCACTTGTGGTGCTAGACTTTACAAGTCGGCGCAGTTTGACATAGAATTTCATCCACTCATCAAGCTCCATAAGCGGATGACCGCCCCATTTCGTGTTGGGTGGGAGGTTTTTGCCCACTGCACCGCGTCCAGCTACTTGCACAAAATCGCCGATGTGGATATGTCCGCCAGTGCCAGCCTGCCCACCCATCACGACATTGCGCCCTGTGGTAGTCGATCCTGCTAAGCCCACTTGTGAGACAAGTAGGCTGTGTGCGCCCACCTTGCAATTATGTCCAATCTGCACAAGATTATCGATTTTTGCGCCTTGTTTGATAATCGTCTCACCAAACACGGCGCGATCAATAGTGTTGTTTGCCCCTATTTCGACATCATTTTCCAGCACCACACACCCATTATGCTCGATTTTGATATGCTCGCCACTGGGCGTGTGCGCATAGCCAAAGCCATCACTTCCTATCACGCTTCCAGCGTGGATTCTCACCCTATCTCCAATGATTGTATCACGATAAATCACGACATTGGGGAATATCACACAATCCTCGCCGATTTTGACATTATCGCTAATCACCACACCGGGCATAATCTCGCTGCGCGCACCGATACACACATTTGCTCCGATAAAGACATTGGGCGCGATTTTGATATTTGATTTGTATGTGGTAGCATAGTTTTGTGCAGGGTTGGCAAACTCTGGTTTGGCAAAGCAGCCTGAAAGATAGGCAAAGGCAAGATGAGGGTTTTGCACTTCTAGAATCTGCATAGAGGGCGGCACATTGCCCTGCAAACTTTGCATAAAGCTCTCCCGCACTAGCACCGCACCAGCTTTAGAATCTGCAAGTTTTGCGATGTATTTGTCCTGGTCAATATAGCTTATGTGTGTGGGAGAGGCGGATTCTAGCGGTGCGATACCGCTTAGGCTAAAGTCATCGCCCTCGTAGTGATGTGTGGTGTGAATCTGCTTAGATTCTAAAAATTGTATTGCTTGGCTCAAACGCATATCAATCCTTAAGAGTTTGAAATCGTGTGCATTATACCTGAAATTATTTATCTTTTGCGACAATCTCAAATGGTGCTTCGCGTAGAACTTGCCCAAACGAAAATACAAGTCCCGTCATAATGTTGCTTCCGCTACGATCGAAATATTTGCCCTGCAACATATAGAGTTTCAAAAATGGCGCGATACTTAGTTTTTTGTAGAGATTGAGGTCATAGCGCACTTCAAGCTCAAGATAATATTTGGGATCGTAGGCATTAGAGCTTACATTATAGAGATAATCCCGTGCATTCATCATATAGTAGAGTTTTCCTCCGTGCTTAAATCGCTTCTCAAACGCTAGCCCTAGCTCTAACCCTAGGCTCTGTGCGCTGATATTAGGGTTGAAATCCTTTTCTCCAAATATTGTGAGCGCAAAGTCCTTGAGCACCATACCACTAAAGAGTTTGATTCCTAGATTTGCACGCACAATTTGACGCCTACCAAACTCATTGGAAGCTACAAATTCTGTTTGATACGCAACTTTGCTATAAGGACCTAGCTCAAAATACAAACTTCTTATGCCCAAAAACTCATCAAACTCCCAGATTCTCTGTGTATAGTCCGAGCTAAGAATAATGCGATCGAGGTTTTTGTTGCTCACACTTGGGGCGTTTTGGGGGAAAATGATCGTTTGTCCATATTCTGCTAGCAGTGAGTTAAATATCACAAAATTTGGTGTGTAGTAGTCCATATTGAGATTGAGATAGCCTTGTGCGACGATTTGAGAATCCCCTTGTAGGCGTGTATCGGCAGATACGCTGTAAAGGTCTTGATTGCGCAGGGTGGTGGAGGAGAAGTTGAGTGAAATGCGTTTAAGATCAATTTGCCAACCGATTTTTTGCTCTTTGTAGATGGATTCTTCCTCCTCACCAAAGAGCAAAACTTGAACCATCAGTAAGCAAATAAGAAGAGTCCTAGCAATGTGCATTATTTGTCTTTGTGTGGGGTTTTGGGAGCGTGCGTAGCATAAATTTTATCCAACCACTCGTTGAGAGTTTTTTCAAAGCCCTTGTCTGTGCGCTCTACGAAATGCTGTGGCTTGGCGAGATACTCTTGTGCGACATAGCCGCCAAAGTCGTGTGGATAGAGATAGTCTTTGCTTGTGGGCAGGATATTTGGCACAATGGGTAAGAGATTGCCTTTAGCAATAGAATCTAATGCACTATTTATCGCCTTGTATGCGGTATTTGACTTGGGTGAAGAGGCGAGGTAGATTACGCATTGTGCAAGGATAATGCGAGATTCTGGGTAGCCAATCTTGCTCACTGCTTGCATCGTAGAGGTGGCGAGATTGAGCGCGTTAGGGTTGGCATTGCCGATGTCTTCACTTGCTAAAATCACGAGGCGACGGGCGATAAATTCGGGGTTTTCTCCGCCTGCCACAAGCCGTGCAAGATAGTAGATGCTTGCATTGACATCACTTCCGCGTATGGACTTGATGAGTGCAGATGCGAGATTATAGTGCGTATCGTCTTCGCTACTGCCGTCATTGAGGCTAAATGGACGCAGAGCTTTGAGATCCTCTAAGCTCACAGATTCTACATCAAGCACAGCATCAAGGAGATTGAGCATAGCGCGTGCATCACCCCCGCTAGATTCTATGAGGTAGGCATAGCTTTGTGAATCTAACGCACAAGGATAGAGATCTAATGCTCTATCAAGGAGTTTTTGGAGGTCAGCATTGGTGAGAGGTTTGAACTCAAACAAAAAGCAACGCGAACGAATGGCGTTGGTAAGCGTATAAAAGGGGTTGGTCGTGCTAGCTCCTAGCACCAATGCCCTGCCTTCTTCCATAATGGGAAGCAAAAACTCTTGCTGTGTTTTATTGAGGCGGTGAATCTCATCAATAAACACCGCACATTTATACAGCGAGTTTTCATACTGGGCTAAAAAGGCTTTGAGGTTTTCGAGCTTAAAAGCCGTGGCGTTGAAATAGCCTATCTCGTATTGCAACATTTCACAGATGAGCTTAGCTAGGGTAGTTTTGCCACACCCGGGTGGTCCATAAAAAATGCAGTGGGGTGGATTTTTGGCAAGGATATTTTTGTAAAGTGCTGTGTTTTTGCCAATGATGTGCTCCTGCCCGATAAACTCATCGAGATTCTTAGGGCGCAGGGCATTAGCGAGGTTTTTCATAGATTCTACTTTTTAAACAAAATAATCTCGTAGGAGCTTTCTTTGAGCTTTTTTTGGGTAGGTGTTTTGCTACTCTCACGCAATTCCTCAATGATACTATCAAGCTCATCAAGTCGTTCCTTGAGACGCAAGATAATATCCACTCCAGCGAGATTCACGCCCAAATCACGCGTGAGACGCAAGATAGTTTTTATCTTATCAATATCGCGTTGGGAATACAAACGCATTTTGCCATCAGTCCGTCCGGGCGCGATCAAGCCCTCTTTTTCGTATTGGCGCAAGGTCTGTGGGTGAATCTCTAGTATCTTTGCCACCACACTAATGAGATATACAGGTTCATCATAGCTATACATTAAATGCCTCCTAGTCTGCGAGTTGGGCTTGTAGCATACTCCTAAGCTCTGGGCTTAGATCTTCTACTTTGGGCAATATGACTTTCACGCGTAGATAGAGATTGCCTGTGTGTTGGGTTTTGCGGTTTTTTAATCCAAGTTCTTTGATACGAAGTTTTTGTCCATTTTTGGTATTTTGGGGAATGGTAAGGGTGATGTCTTTTTGCAAGGTGCTAACCTGAATCTTGCCCCCAAAAAGTGCGAGTTTGAGTGGGATTTCTATGTCTTTTAGTAGATCATCGCCATCTATGCTGTATTCTGGGTTTGGTGCGACTCTGACTTTGAGGAGCAAATCTCCCACACCATAACGCGTTTGTGCCCCTTTGCCTTTGAGGCGGATTGTCTCATTATCGCGGATTCCGGCTGGGATTTTGATATTAAACTCCCCGCTTTTGCCATTGTAGTGGTAGCTTCCACCGAGCAAGGCACTCTCAAAAGGGATTGTGATAGAATCTCTGATGTCATTATCCACACTACCACCAAAGCTCCCGAAATCGCCAAATCCACCAAAACCCCCACCAAAAGAGCTGCTAAAATTTTGGCTAGTGCCCGCTCCAAAGCCACCTTGCCCAAAAATATGCGATAAAATCTCATTGATGTCCATATTGCCTTGTGCGTTTCTAAAGTCGTGAAAACTTTGCCCCCCAAACATAGAATCTCCGAATCTGTCGTATTGGGCTTTTTTATTCTCATCACTTAGCACTTCATAAGCGGCATTGATTTCTTTGAACTTATCTTCTGCGCCCGGATCTTTGTTAATATCTGGGTGGTATTTGCGTGCGAGTTTTCTGTAAGCTTTTTTAATTTCATCAACACTCGCATTTTCTGATATTTCTAAGGTTTGGTATAAACTTTTTGCCATATTAAAACTCCTAAAAACAATGTGAAAAATTTTACAGATAGTATTGCATAAAATTTAGTGATATTATATCACAAAACTTTAGTATTATGCAATCAAGTTTGATAAACTATTGACTTTTAAGGAGTGAAAAAAATATAATGTAGCGAAATCCTAAAAAATGAGAAGACGATGAAGTTTGGCAAAATCAAAGATTATGCAATGGTTGGTGGTATCGGCGTAGCGGTGGTGTTTGCGATACAGGGGTGTGGGGATTCTGGCACTCAAGATTCTGCAATCCTCCAAAATGCACAAAAAAATGGCGCGTTTGTTATTATTGAGGAGCAGCAAGATGGGAGTTACAAGATACTAGAGGAATATCCAAGTGATACCACGCGTGTATTGCTAAAGGAGCTAAATGGGGGAGAGCGTATGCTTAGTGATGAGGAAGTTGCACAGCTCATTGCTCAAGAGGAACGCAAGATTGATATGGGCACGAGTGAGCTGACTAATCCAAATTCCGGAGGACTTGGGCTTGGTGGAGCGATCCTTGCGTCGGCTGCTGGAGCGATTTTGGGGAGCTATATTGGCAACAAGCTTTTTAACAATCCTAATTATCAAGCCAATGCACAGCGCAACTATAAATCCCCACAAGCCTATGAGAGGAGCAAAAATAGCTTTTCAAACAAAAGCACTTCTAGCAGCGCACTAAAGGGCAATAGTGGGCGGAGTGGGTTTTTTGGCAATAATTCTAGTAGTGGGCGCACTGGTGGATCTAGTGTGATGGGTGGGTAAAAATGTTACAAGGCATACTTTTAGAAATCGATACCAAGACAAATCAAGGCAAAATCGAACAAGCAGTGAATAAAAGGCAGTATCTCTTTGATTTGGAGTTGTGGGAAGGCAAAGAAAATGAGCTTGTTCCAAAAGCTGAAATAGAATTTGATGTGGAGAGGGCGAAGGTGGTAAAGATTCGTCCCAAGCCAAAACCAGTAGATCCTGATGAGATCCCTGTAACCAAATCTGCAGAGGAGTGTATCACGGAGTTTTTTGAGCGCGAAAACACTATTTTGCAAAACTACAAGGATTTTATGGATAACCACCCTCGTCTTGATTTTTTGCGCTCACAGCGATTTATTCTCACAGCATACAATGATTTGTGTGAGATGGACGGCACACTCGCTAATCCTGCGCTTAAAAAACTGCGTCAAGAAATCTTGGGGTTACACAAGGAATTTGAAAACTATGTGAAGAAAACAGAGTATTCGCTCGAATATTCTTTCGAAAAGATTTTTCTTAATCGCCAAAGTGCCTATCTCAAGGCACAAAATCTCATCGAAATGACCCAATCTTCGCTCAATAACGCCCAAGCTCAAGTGCGCCCATTAGGCAAAGAACTTGAAGAATCCGAGTTTGCGCTCAAAAACTCTAGCAACAAACATTCTAAAGATTTTCACGAGCTAGAAAAAGATGTCAAGGCTATGCGTAAGCGATATGTGGATTTGGTGAATTTTATCGCGGTGCAAAAAGAACTTTTGGTAAAAACCACAGAACGTCTCAAAGACTTCAGACAAAAGCACCTCCAAGAGTTTGCCGAGGCTTTTACTCCAATGAAGCAGGAGATAAAAGAGCATTTTATCACTTTGCTTGATACCAAAGCCTATGATTTGGATTCGTTCCTATGGCAGCGAGCAAAGCGGAGTGAGGTAGTGAAACGCTTTTTTCGTGATGCGGGGATTGAGGGTGGATATAGTTCTAAGACTTTTTTGCATTATTTCTTGCGTGGGCTTGACAAAAGTAAGCTCTCGCCGCGTAGCAAAGAGCTTTTTAACCTTTTGCGCTATCTTGAGGAAGTGAGCAAGAGAAATATCCTCATCATTCGTGAATCTAGTGCGGATTTGCACCGAGACAAACAGATTATCGAAAAGGTGGATTCTTGCATTTCGATTGCTACCGAGCAAAAGATGATACCTGCATTTAACGAGCTGTGTGCGAATAAATACGATATTGTTGTGATGGATTGGCGTAATGAAAATGTGAGTGCGCTTGATTTTATTCGTAAGTTTAAGGTAACCAAAAAAGACGCTAAAATCGAGTTTATTATCCTTATGCCCGATCATAAAGATTCTGACTTTATGCTCAAAGCACGCGATTTGGGTGTGCAGTTTTTTGTCCCTTCACATAATGGCGATTTGCTAGCAGAATCTGTGCGAATGGCGATTTAGCACTCGCCACAGATTTGGTAATGTCTCAAAAACTCCGAATCTACACCCTCTAGCAAGCCTTTATCACGCAGGGCTTGTATGATTTCCTTGTTGCAATCAGTTTCTTTGGGCCACTCCCTGTGGTAACCATCTATTGTGCTTTTGTCGGTCGCATCGACAAACACCACACCCTCTTGCACCCAAATATCGCGTTTAGCATCGATATTGTTTGTAATCCTCCACACTAGCATATAAGGGTTTTGCAAATCATTCTTGGCAGAATCCACCAAAAATACGATGCGTAGATTCTGTGTAAGCACACCTAAAGAGATTGTGCTAATGAGTGTTTTTAGGCTACTAGATTCTTTTTGCACACCCAGCACACACAGAGGATTGCGCGTGTGGGTAAAATACTGCTTTACTCCATTGGCACAAGGTAAAAGTCCCTGTATCCGTGTGTAGAGCTCTAAATCCTCCATATACACCAATGTATTCTCTACTTCCTCTCCCATAGCCTGCACACCTAGCTTGCCACCCCTCGCAAAATTTGGGCTTGCGTGATCAAGCGCATCACAAACTCCCTCGCTGATAATCATAGAATCTACACTAAAACGATTGAGCACATAGCTACCAAATGCTTCATAATCCTCTAAAGCCGGGGCGTCCTCATCGACAAAAATTGCGTGCTTGACAAAGCTCATCTGCCCCACACCCCAAAACGCGTGCAGGAGTTGGGTAGCGTGAGCTGGGTATTGGGGCGCAAGCTTAGCAAAAATGAGATTGTGAAAAACGCCATTTTCTGGCATATGGTAATCCACCAATCCGTGTGTAGTCGTCTGTAACAAAGGCAAAAAAATACGTTCGGTAAGATAGCCCATATATTTGTCTTCAAGTGGTGGCTTACCCACGATTGTGGCGGGGAAAATAGGTGATTTTCTCATCGTGATAGCACTCACTTCAAGCACCGGATACGATTCTATGGGTGTATAAAATCCCGTGTGATCACCAAATGGTCCCTCATCGCGCATCACACTCGTATCCACCCAACCCTCAATCACAATATCTACATCACAAGGCACATACAAATCATTTGTAAGGCATTTACTAACTCTTGGTTTCTTGTCGCGGATAAAGCCATAGAGCATAAGCTCATACATACCCATAGGGAGTGGGGCTTGCCCGCACCAAATATAGAGCGGATCACCACCAAGAGCAATGCTCACGGGCATTTTTTGTCCGGCTTTTTTGTATTCGTGAAAGAAGTGATGAGAATCTTTATGAATCTGCCAATGCAAGCCAAGATGATTTTTGTCATAAACTTGCAAACGATACATACCGAGATTTTTTTTCTTACCATCAAGGCTTTGAGTATAGACCTGCCCCATAGTGATAAAGGGTCCGCCATCGTGCTCCCAAGTGGTGAGGATAGGTAGCTCATAGAGATTGATTTCTTTTTGGATTACCTCTTGGAATGGCGGTGTGCGTGAGGTTTTTTGTGGGAAAATATGACGCAAGGCAAAGAGTTCTTTTGCTTTTTGCAATGTTTGCACAATGCCTTTTGGTGGCGTGAATTTGAGCAATGTTGCGATATTGTGTGCTAGTGAATCTGGATTTTTTTGCACGATGAGATCTAGCAAAGCGCGTGATCCAAAGACATTCATCAGCACTGGAATCTCAAAGCTTTTGTTGGTTTTTTTGTCGATTGGGTGGGTAAAAAGCAAGGCTTTAGAATCTGGTTTCTTGACTTCTAAGTATGCAAGATGTGGAATCTCAAGATAAATATCTAATGGTGTATCAATGACACGCAGGGCATCGTGTGCCTCAAGATATGTGATAAGATCGTGCGTGTTGTGAAAGTATCGCATAAATGCCCCCAAAGTTTTGGAGGCATTGTAACAAAGCAATCCTAAAAATGCAAACCTAGCATAACTTGCACATTGTGCATTGCAAAGCTTATGTTTGTGCCAACAAAATCAGGATTTTGGTAGGTGTATTGCACACTTAGGGCTAGAGGGATAATCGCTGGTTTTAGTTTGATGCCGGCATTGTAAGAGATTGTATCAGCAAAGGTTTTGTTGAAAGTCGAGCGATTGACACCGATATAAGGTGTGAGACGTAGCACTACAAGTCCGAAATTATGCCCAAGTGAGGCACCAAATTGTGTGTTAGAATTCGAGTCGAATAGACCTGTTTTTTCGTAATGATCCCATTTGACTTGGGGAGCTACTACCCAGTCAAAGACTCCAACCCATACTCGCGCATATGCACCATAATTCATCGGTTTGTGGTTATCCCATTCGCTTGATACGACCTTGCCTACACTTCCACCGATTTCTGGGCTTATCTCAACTCCTGCAAACTCCACAGCCCAACCTAAACTAGCACTTAACCCTAGTGCCAAAAGTAATTTCTTCATAAACACTCCTTTTCTAAGTCGATGATAAAACCACGCAATAATAGCATAAAAGTAATAAAAAGCAAGAAATTTTGTCTTTGGGGTGGGTTTATTCCACTAGATTCATAGAAATTTGGCTACAATAGGTAGAGATAATCTTAAATACTAGGAGGGGTAAGATGACAATTCAAGATAGCAAAATGTATTTTAATCGCGAGTTATCGTGGCTTCGGTTTAATACCCGTGTGCTCAATGAGGCAAAAAATCCGCGTATGCCACTTTTAGAACAGCTCAAATTTGTTGCAATTTATGGCACAAATCTTGATGAATTTTATATGATACGCGTTGCGGGGTTGAAACGTTTGTATGCAAGCGGTATTACCGAGACTGCAGCTGATAAGCTCACGCCTCTCCAGCAGTTAAGCAGTATCCGAAAATACCTCCACACCGAACAGGCTAGTTTAGAAAAGATTTTTCATACGATAAAAAACGCTCTTGCAAAAGAGAATCTCCACATAAAGCAAGTCAAAGACTTGAACACGGAGGAAAAGAAGATCCTCAAAGAGTATTTTACCACACAGCTCTATCCGGTTATTGTGCCGGTGCTTGTGGATTCTACGCACCCATTCCCACATCTTAACAACCTCTCGTTTGCTATTGCGCTCAAATTCAAAGCCCAAGATGACGCATTTCGCTATGGAATCGTGAGAATCCCTAGAATCTTACCTCGCTTTTTTGAGATTCATAGTGGTGTGTTTGTGCCGGTAGAGGATATTGTGGGGGAATTTGCTCAAGAGTTTTTTCATGATTATGAGATTTTGAGTTATGCGCCATTTAGGGTTACGCGCAATGCGGATATGGAGATCGAAGAAGAGGAAGCTGATGATTTTTTCCAAATTATGAGTGAGGGGATCAAAACGCGGCGCAAGGGCGAGATTGTGCGGTTAGAAATTGGCGATAACGACACGGATTTGGTGGGGTTTGTCAATGCCAATGTGAAGGTAGATTCACAAGATATTTATACATACAAGACAACATTTCTTTTGAATCTTAGCGGTTTGTGGCAGATTGTAGGGAGCAAGGACTTTGCTCATCTCACTTTGCCTCCGATTAACCCCAAGATTTTGCCACCGCTAGAGAGCAATAGCAATATTTTCACGACACTCAATAGTGATGATGCACTGCTTTTCCATCCGTATGAGAGTTTTGATTCTGTGGTGAATTTTATCCAAAGCGCAGCAAAGGATCCTGATGTGGTAAGTATCCGTATGACACTCTATCGTGTAGGCAAAAACTCGCCTATTGTCCAAGCTCTCATTGAAGCAGCCGAAAACAATAAGCAAGTAACTGCACTTGTTGAGCTAAAGGCACGTTTTGATGAAGAGAATAATTTGCATTGGGCAAAGCGTCTAGAATCTGCTGGAGCACACGTGATATATGGTATCCCCGGGCTTAAAGTCCATGCGAAAATCGCGCTTGTAATAAAACGTGTCAATAACACACTTAAAGAATATATCCACCTTAGCACAGGCAACTACAATCCCGGCACTGCCAAGATATATACCGATCTTTCACTACTTACAAGTGATAAGGACATTGCCAATGATGCGCTTAAGCTTTTTCACGCACTCTCTACGGGCAATGCCTACAAAACCGAGCTAAACAAACTAAAAATCGCACCCACACAGATAAAGACCGAGCTACTTCATCTTATTGACAACGAGCGTCAAAAGGGTGAGCAAGGGCGGATTATTATGAAAGCCAATGCGTTTGTTGATGTGGATATTATTCGCGCATTGTATAAAGCCTCACAAGCGGGGGTTAAAATCGATCTCATTGTGCGCGGGATTTGTTGTTTGAGACCTGGCGTAAAAGGTGTGAGTGAAAATATCCGTGTCATTTCTATCGTGGGAAAATACCTAGAACACGCTAGAATCTATTATTTCAAAAATGCACCTACGCCTATTTACTTCGCTTCAGCAGATATTATGCCACGCAATCTCGAACGTAGGATAGAAATACTCACACCCTCTATTAGTGAGGAAATTGCACGCAAGCTTCTTGAGATTGTTACCATACAGCTCAAAGACAATCTCCAAGCCCACGAACTTCAAAGCAACGGAGAGTATAAGAAGTTAAGCCCAGACCAAAATCCTATCAATGCACAAGAGGTGTTTGAGGAGATGATAAATATGCTCTATAATGCCTCAGGCAATACCAAGAGTGCCAAAGCCTCAAAGCTTATCAAACGTATGATGGGCGAAAGTTAGCCAATACTCATCAGCCTTGGTGCTTTAGCTTTATTGCAATTTATTTGCTTATGGCAAATTAGCATTGCTCACAGGGTGGGTTGTATCCGCCGCGCTCATACACATTGCCCTTGGTTGAAAAGCTATCTTAGAATTTCTTTTTTTCGACATCTGCTAGGATTTCACTCGCAATATGACCAACTTTTTTGGCAATATCTCCAGTATTGGTGGCTATGGATACATTTTCTTGCGTGATAGATTCTAGATTTCCAACCGACTCATTGATTTGGGTAATACCAGAAGTTTGTTCCTTGATAGATTCTGCCATATCATTGATAGATTGCACCAAAAGATTGGTGTTTGCCTCTATCTCACTTAGGGATTTAGTAGTCCGCTCTGCAAGCTTGCGCACTTCATCTGCTACCACAGCAAAGCCTCGCCCATGCTCACCTGCTCTTGCAGCCTCAATAGCAGCGTTTAAGGCTAGGAGGTTTGTTTGGTCGGCTATATCTTTGATAATCCCAATGATATTTTTAATTTCTTCACTCTGTGTTATTACCTCATCGGTTTTGCTTGAGACATTTTGCATAGATGACGTGATTTGCTCTACTGCCGAAGCTGTTTCCTCTAGCGCACTTGCTTGGGTATTGGAGCTTTGTGTAAGATTTGTGATAATATGCTCTAGTTCGCTACTTTGGTCATTGAGGGAATGGGCAAATGTCGATGAGGTATTCAGCATATTTTGTAGGGCATCGCCAAGGGCATTGATACCCTCTAATACTTTTAGAAATGTTCCTTGCGTAGATTCTAAATCTGCCTTGTGTGTGAAGTCATTATCTTTGAAAATACTAAGAATCTTTGTGATTGCCGTAAATGAAGCATTGATGGTATGTAGTGCATCATTAATAGAAGTTTTGAGTTCGTTGAGTTGTGCATTTGCCGCTTCGTGTTCAATGGTCTGGGAAAAATCTCCATTTTTTGCACTGCCGAGGGTTTGTAGCGCTTGGCTTACCATAACTCTGTCTTTTTTGAGGTTAGATTCTGAAAGTGCGATGTTATTTCGTAGCATATCAGCGATTTCAGCCAGCTCGTCATTGCCTTGTATCTTGAGATTTTCTATCTGTGTTGTCTTGCCATTAAGATAATCAAAGAAATTAATTATTGCTTTTTTAATGCGCGCCACGGGAGCTAGGAGATAGCGCATAATAAGATTCATCGTGGTCATTAGCACGAAGACAAACACACAAAATTTATAGATAAATGACAAAGTGTCTTTGCTGATTTGTTCATAAATCACTTCTTGCTTTTCTAGTAGGCAGACTTTCCAATTTGTTAAGGTGTTTTTTTGACACACTACAAGATGCTCTCCAAGCAAAGCAAAGTTATCTTGGGGCTGTATATCCTGCAAGGCTTTGGAAGTGTCGGTTTGGGTAAATATATCACTTTGGTTTTTTGAGAGTGTGATATTGCCTTTAGAATCTAGCGCAAAAATACTGATAGTGTCATTGTGTGAAAAGCCTCTGACATACTCATTGAGAGGTGCTATGGCAATATCTGCAGCCACTATACCATAAAGTGTATTGTTGATAAAAATTGGGACGCCAAATCCAAACACGGGCACTTTATTGCTTGCTGAAATCCATATATCACTCAAAACACTCTTTTTGCCATTTTCTTTTGTATTGATATACCAGCTTCGTTGGCGGGGGTCGTAGCCAGAGCTTGGATAGACATGGTTACCATTACTTCGTAGCATTTGCCCTGTGCTCTCTATACCAAAATACACGAGATTGAAGTCTCCCACTTCTTTGGCAACATACAAATCATTTGCTATTTGGGGTTGGTTGGTAAGATTTTTGGTGATAATTTCAGAGAGTGCGATGAGGATATGGTTTTTTTCTGTGATATAAGAATCGAGGATAGAATTTAAGGAGTTGAGTTTATCTTGGTATTCTACAAAGCTCTGTTGTAGTTTTTGGTCTTTAATATAGAGATATTGCAAAAAACCAAAAATGACAAATCCAATAATACAAGTGAAGGTTACTCCAAGAGATGCTTTGATATGAAGAGATATACGCATATTTCCTCCTAGGATAAGGCTCATATACCTTTATGATAAATCAAAAAAAAAAAAAATACTTTAAATGTTTTGTAAATATATGAAAAATTTACAAAAATTTTACAAAAGGTAAATAAGAATTTTTAGATTCTATGATTTTATTGCAATTTACTTGTGGCAAATTGTTATCGCTCGTGGAGAGTGAATCTCCACTCACTCCGCTTCACGACTTTTGCATTGTCTTTTTTTGAATCTCAAGATTACTTAGATTCTGTAATGTCGCTAGTTGCTTTAGACTCTATTAAACCAACCAAGAAGCAGTGTATCAAGGGAAGTAAGCAGTTTTAAACATACCTAAGTTTTGGAGCAGTCTAAGACATTATCGTATGTGAGGGGATTATCAAAGGATACAATCTAGCGCGCATCAATCTCTAATCCCACGGGGCAGTGATCACTCCCAAAAATTTCAGGATAGATACTCGCGCCTTTGAGTTTAGAATCTAGGGTTTTAGAGCAGAGAAAATAATCAATCCGCCACCCCGTGTTATTCTCTCGTGCTTTGCCCATATAGCTCCACCAGCTATACGCCCCCTCTAGCGTGGGGTAAAAATGTCTAAAAGTATCAGTAAAGCCAGAATCTAGGAGCTTGGTCATTTTTTCACGCTCCTCATCAGTAAAGCCAGCATTTCGGCGGTTGGTTTTGGGGTTTTTGAGATCGATTTCTTGGTGGGCGACATTGAGATCCCCGCATACAATTACAGGCTTGCTTTTCTCTAATGCCTTGAGGTAGGCGCGGAAGTCATCTTCCCACTCCATTCGGTATTCTAGTCTCTCTAGCTCGCGTTTGGAGTTTGGCGTATAGACATTGACGAGGTAAAATTCATTATATTCTGCGCAGATAATCCGCCCCTCTTTGTCATGGTGGGCAATCCCCATATCATAGGCGACACTCAAAGGCTTAGTCTTGCTAAAAATCGCCACGCCAGAGTAACCCTTTTTTTCCGCACTATTCCAGTATTCCTCATAGTTTGGGAAGTCAAAGGTAGCTTGCTCGCGCTGCATTTTGGATTCTTGGATACAAAAGACATCGGCATCAATGGCATTAAAAAAATCCATAAAGCCCTTATTCATACACGCCCTAAGCCCATTGACATTCCACGAAATTAGTTTCAAGCCTATCCCCTAGTTTTTAAAGACGTTTTTTGATTTCACAAGCGATTTCATAGCCGTGATTAAGTCCTGCAGCTATGGAGCCACCATTTTTTAGCGCAATATCTCCTGCTAGAAATACATTTTGTATTGAGCTTTCAAGTTTTTCGTTTGAGAGCGGTGTGCCATTTTCATCAAGTTCTAATTGACATTTTTTTAAAAAATCAACGGGTGCAGCGCCGCCTATGGCATAGACTACCCTATCAAACACTTCACTTTGGTTATCAGTAAAATTGACCTTAACTCTCCCATCGCTATCTTCTAGTCCTTGTATATCCACGCCCAAACGAGTTTTGAGGGCACCACTTTGGAGAGAATCTTGGAGCTGCTTGGCATTGACATCATTGATACGGCTAAACTCTGTGCGGCGGTAGTTGAGCGTTGTGTCATTGTCTTTGCAAAGCAATGTGGCGTATTCCACCGCCGAGTTACCTCCGCCCACGACCAGCACTTTTTCATCATTTTGGATATTGTTGGCATTGAATTGCACTTTTTTTCTGATTGTAGGGGGGATTGTGTAGCTTGGCTTGTTGGGTTGCCCCATTTTGCCAATGGCAATGACCACAAATCGTGCCCTAAAGCTCTGCCCACCACTGCTGTGAATCTCAAATACATCGCCGATTTTTTGGATAGATTCTATGTCGGTTTTGTAGTGAATCTTGTGATTTGCCAATAGCTTATCAAAAAGCTCCAATGTGCTTTCTTTGTTCCCATCTGCAAAGGGTATGCTACCTTTGAGATTGACCACTTGCCCTTTGTAGTCCTTATCTACGCGTTTGCCATCTTTGTAAAACTGCCGAATAGTCGCGCTGTGCTGCTCGCTTTTTTCAAATACTGCAATGTTAGTAATACCAAGTGCCATACTCTCCACCGCAGTTCCTATGCCACCTGGACCACCGCCGATAATCGCTACATCATATATTTCAGCCATCATATCTCCTTTATTCTGATTTGCTCTGGGGCTTAGTCGTTTGAGAATCAATATCTTGCAAAAAATCGTGTTTTTGATGTTGGTTTGCAATTTTGTTCAAATCCTCTGGGGTGTCAAATAGCACACCCTCCATCATTTTGTTTTCATCATCAAATTGCCCATTTTTTAGCCCCCACAAAAACCCAAGCAGACCAAAAAACCCCAATATAAGAGAAATACCAAGCATAAAAGCCACAATCTCTACACTCAAACGACAATCCTTGAAAAAATATTGCACGCATATTGTGCCAAATTGTGATTAATAGAGTGATTGCACATTATCAAAAAATCAAATCCTCTTCAACATTTGTTACCGATGAAGTAGCCGGTGGGAGCTTAGAAATATCAGTATAGAGGTATTCGCCATCTTCGAGCATTTTTTTCATAATACCACTTGGCACATCAAAATGTCTTTTGATGCCCGGCTCAATTTTGAGTAGTTTGCTAAAAAAGTATGAATTTACCGGTGCTGCGACAATACCACCTGTCTCCACAGGACCTATGGGCGTGTTGTCATCACGTCCATACCAAATAATTGTCTGTATGCTTGGTGAAAATCCACAAAACCAACCATCGACATTTTGGTTTGATGTCCCTGTTTTGCCGGCAATCTCAATGTTTGCAGCACGCGCCCTAATACCCGTCCCACGATTGACCACATCACGCAAAATATTAGTTACCAAAAAGGCTTGTTTGGGCTGGGTATATTCGCGCGCAATCATAGGAAATTCATGCGTCTCACCACGCGCATTCACGATAGAATCTACCAATCGTGGTGTGATCATCGTGCCATAGTTAGAAAACACAGAGTAGAATTTCGCAGCTTCCAGAGGCGACAAGCTAAGGCTTCCTAGCACAATTGACATATCATTTGGCACATAAGGAAACTCAAAATCTCTAATGCCCCTATAAATAATATCAAACCCCACCTGCTGCACGAGATTGAGTGTTGCGAGGTTGGCGGATTTGCGTAGTGCTTCGTGGAGGCTGATAAATCCGCCATATGCTCCTACATTTTTTGGTTTCCACACATCTTCCTCTTCTTGTGTGGCATCTTCAATCTCTTTGGTGCTTGCGCTACTAGATCCCCCAAACTTTCGTGGTGCATCAATAACGCGCCATGCTGGAGAATAGCCTCTGTCAAAGGCTACAAGGTAGATAAAGGGTTTAATACTAGAGCCAAATTGTCGTTTAGCTTGTGTGGCGCGATTAAATACGGATTTTTTGTAATCCACACCACCTACGAGGGCTAAGATTTTGCCACTTTGGGATTCTGTAACAATCATCGCACCATTAAGATCGCCATATTTATGTGCATACGCTTCTTGGGGCTTTGCATAGACGAGATTGTCTTGAGTATCTGATTCTTCACGCATAAAAGCTTTGGGATAACGTTCCAGCAAACGTTCGTTGATTTGATTGTATCCATATCGCAAGGCTTCTTGGGCAATGTTTTGATAGTCTAAATCAATGCTAAGATAGACTTTGTATCCACCAATTTTGATGTCTGGGTATATTGGCGTGAGCTGGCGCACTACCTCATCGATCACATAAGGTGCAGCATTTTGTGTGAGGCTTTTGTCATTATAGACTTGTGGAATCTCTACAATAGCGCTATTGTATTCCTCTTGTGTAATCCAGCCTATGTCTTTTAGCCTATCAAGGATATTGTTTGCGCGTCCTAGAGAATGTTGGAGATTTTTGGAGGGATCGTAGGTATCAGGGGCTTTGGGAAGTCCCATAAGCATACACATTTCTTTGAGGGTGAGGTCATTAAGTTCTTTGTGAAAGTATCCAAGTGCAGCAGTTTTGACGCCATAGTAACCATGCCCTAGAAAAATATAATTGAGGTAGATTTCTAAAATATCTTCTTTGCTCATATTTTGTTCTAGTATGATGGCAAACATCGCTTCTTTTATCTTGCGTTTGAGTGTTCGCTCGGGAGTGAGTGCGATATTTTTGACGACTTGTTGGGTGAGTGTGCTACCACCTTCAGAATATTTGAGGTTTTTGAGATTTTTAACAATAGCGCGCGAAATCGCATCGGGATTGACCCCTATGTGTTCAAAAAACAGCGTATCTTCCACAGCTAGCAGAATCTCTATGACACGCGGGGGGATTTCCTCGAATTTTGCATACAGCCGGTAATGCTGATCAAAGAGGTTTGCTACCAGTCGCCCTTTCCTATCAAAAAGCTGTGTGGTAATGTCCATCTTGCGGTGCTTGACGGATTCTATCTCGTCTTGCACTTCTGCATACACGCCATAGAGATACACAGCACCGCCCAAAAAGACTGCTACGAATACAACCCCGATGCTATATCGTATTATGCGCCACACGACAGACTCTGTAGATTTTTAAAAACTAGGCTTTGTTTTGTGAGCTTTGGAGATTGTCTATTTTGGCTTGGATTTCGCTATGAATCTCTCCATAGAGTTCATCAATACAGCTCATCACGCCATCACTGCCTTTTTCCATCGCAGAGATTTTCTGCTGTATGCAGGATTTTGGACATCCGATGTTAGGATCTTCGATGGCATTAACCAGTGAGATAGCCTGTGTATGCACCTCTTCGTGGAATGCATCAAGTTTCTTATATCCATTGGTATGACTAAAGAGCTGCTTGCCGCGTCCCTCAAAGTACCATTTACCAAGGCGGCAACTTCTGTGATCGACTTTGTTAAAGCTGTCTTTGATCCCAAACAAGAATCCATATAGATTGTTCTTATACACAGTGTGATCGAGTTTGGCAAGAGTACAGAAAATCTGTGAGCTAAGAGATGATGAGATTTGGTTATTGACGAGGTTACCGACTTTGAGTTCATTGATAATATCAGTCAATGACGCTACCACATCTTTTACGACATTTGTGGCAGCGTTCGTCTCTTCAGTGCCACTTTGGATATCGTTGGCTTCTTGTTGCATAGATTTCACCACAACCGCAATTTCTTTGGTGGCTTTTTGAGTTTTTTCTGCAAGCTTGCGCACTTCATCTGCTACCACAGCAAAGCCTCGCCCATGCTCACCTGCTCTTGCAGCCTCAATAGCAGCGTTTAAGGCTAGGAGGTTTGTTTGCTCTGCTATGTCATCAATGAGTGAGACGACATTCGTGATTTCGTTGCTTCTTTGTGCGAGTGAATCTACAAGCTGTGTGGAGATTTGCATTTTTTCATACAAAACTTCGATTTTTTCTAACGCGTCATTACTCATTTCACGCCCACTCTCTGCTTTTTGCACCGATTCATTAGCACGCGAAACGACTTCGGCAGATTGCTCTAACACATCTTGTAGGGCAGATTGTGTGCCTATGATACCATTTGCCATAGATTTGCTATATGTATCAAAGAGATCAAAACCCCCGCTTTTATCGCTACGCAAGTCCATAGCCATAGCAGAATAATAAATCACATCACCCACTTTTTTGGTGGCGATAGTAAATTCCCCTATGGGCAATGACAGAGTTGTCATACTATGGTCTAAATGAGCAGCAAAAGTATCAAAATGCTGCATTTGTTGGGCAACTTTGTTTTTAAACACAACCTCGCCATTTTTTACACCTACTATAATCTCTTGTTGTGTAAATCCTAGAGCCTCCTTGTAATGCTCAAGCTCCTCTTTGAGATGCTGCATCTCTTGTTGAAATCCATTTTGATCATTTGTCTGCTTTTTTGAACCAAACATTGTGATAGCCTTTCGAAGTTTTTTTGTTGAGGTCCATAAACCTTATGCCACCATTATAGCATTATAAAAAAAAAAAAAACACAAAAATGAACCAAAACTCGCTAAATCTTGGTCTAAAAATCCAAAACTTAGCATATTTTAGTTAGGAATTATGCTACAATCTCAAAATACATTAAATTTTGATAACAAAAGGCAGGGCAAAGTGATGATTGGCAATAAACGATTAGAGACACTTGAGGCAATTTTGGATCGCTTACGCACAGAGATTAGACGCAATGGCTTAAAAAACTCTAAGCAGCGCGAGGAGATTCTCACCGTGCTGTATAAAAGCGGCACACACCTAAGTCCCGAAGAAATCACCAACAAAATCCGCACCACAGATAAAAACGCGAGTATTTCATCGGTGTATAGAATCTTGAGTTTTTTGGAAAAGAGTGGTTTTATCACTGCGCTAGAGGCTGATAAGAGTGGGAGACGCTATGAAATAGCTGCCAAAGAACACCACGATCACATTATCTGCCTTGATTGTGGCGATATTATCGAATTTGTTGATCCTCAAATCGAAAGTTTGCAGATTAAAATTGCTCAAGAGTTTGGCGCAAAGCTTATCAGCCACGATATGCGACTTTTTGTCAAGTGTGCTAAATGTCAAATGTCATAATCACTGGAGACTTAGGGAGTATAAAGCTTAGATTCTGTGAGGCGCACCGCATACGAGCGAGTGAGATACACTCATCAAATCCGGTGGAGGCGCACCCACCCACAGAGGGTGGCTGCATAGGGCTTAGAGCGTGGCAGCGTTGCTTAGCACATCTGCCATTTGCGCATCTTTGCTTGCGTAAAGTTTGTTGTAGTTTTCCTGAAGAGCTACTTTGAAGCCTTCTTTGTCCTCTACTTGGAGAAGCTCTACAAATGTATCAAGAGTCTCACCTTTGCCCTGTGCGATTTCTTTAGAGAGTGCGTCCATATTTGAAGCCACAAACTCCTGTGTTCTTGTATCCATCACAAGTCCTTGGTATTGACAACCAGAAGTTCCTGAAGTGATACCAAAAGTCTGGTTTCCTGAAGTGCCGTTTGTGGTGATTTGGAAGAGATTCCAAATAAGCCCTTGCTTGTCGATGAGTTTAGAACCCAAACCACAACCCACATTTGTATTTGCTGCTGCAAACGCGCTACTGACCAATATGCTAGCTAGTGCTAGACTTCCTAGAAATTTCTTCATTTCCACTGCTCCTTTGATGAATTTAAGCAAAATGCTTATGTGGGAATGATAGCTGAATTTATTTCAAATCAGCTTAAATTGCGTATTTATACTCTAAAGATTCTCAAATTCCACTCCGCATTCTCGTAATGTTTGCACCAAACGCGGCAAAATCTTATAAGACTTAGAATGCACATCATGGAATAGTATGATCCCACTGCGCCATAGGAGCGTGAGTGTGAGGATTCTATCATATATCTGCTCTGGGCTGATATTTCCCCAATCTTGTGAATCTATATTCCACAGCACGACCTTGCAGCCTGCTTCCTCTAGCATCTGGAGGAGATGAGGATCTCGCTGTCCATAAGGCGGGCGGAAGTAGCAGTGCCCCGCGTGTTTTGCACTACCTAGTGTAGCGACTTTTTGGCTTTGGGCAGGGACGTTGTGATAAATCTCTAGCTTGGTGTGGGGCTTATGCACATCGCCGTGATAGCCCACGATCATATTGGTATAGAGCTTGCCCACATCGCCTCTTGTGCTAAGATTTTCCCCTAGCACAAAAAACATCGCTTGTATTTTGAGATTCTCTAAAAGCGTGATGAGTCTATCGGTGTTGCCACCCTTTAGTGTTGGTCCATCATCAAAGGTAAGGACAAAGTGTTTGTCTGGTATCTCATCACCTAGGATCTCCAATTTCCCAAGGGGTAAAATCTCGCTTGTGATACGCGGAAACAGCGCCGCCAACCTCACCTGCTCCAAAAGATATTGTGTATAAAATGCCTCGGTATTCTCCTGCCATTTTGTAAGATTTGTGGGTAGATTGTCCATAGCATATTGGCTTGTGGTAAGCACATCTGCCCATCTAATCGGAGGTGTGAGAGACGGGAGAAAATCATAAGAGAGCTTCTCACGTTTAGATTCTGCCTCTGTGATTGCCCCAAAGTTCGAGAGAATCTTTGTCTGCATTCGCGCGAAATAGGCGCGTATAGAATCCAAATTAGGATTTTTTACCTTGGGCTGGATATAGGCTCTTAGCGCATTATCATCGAGGTTTTGAATGGCTTGGAAATACCGCACAAAAGCCAGCATTTCCATTTTTGACGCAAAGTCAAAGCTAGCGGGGGAGTTTAGCGGATATGCCCACGCACTTGTGTCCGCTATCGCCACTTCCACCTTGGCACTATAACTTATGCAGGCGAATACGCCCCATAGCACGATGATAGTGGCAATCGCCTTAGCGTAGCTTTTCTTCCATACGCTTGATGGCATTGGTATAGACCTCATTTTTCTTGTGGGCTTGAGCGTTTTGGAAATTTTGTAATGCGCTTTCATACTCGCCCTTCTCTTCATAGATTCTCGCAATGTTATAGTAGGAGCTGGCTTTGATCACATTGGCATTTGCTCCGCTTGCGAGCTCTATGGCTTTGCGATTTGCCCAGTTTGCTTCAGCAAGCTTGCCGGCTTTTTGGTAGGCTAGTCCGAGATTGGAGTAGGTCTGTCCATCATTGGGATTGAGATCAATAGAATCCATATACAAGCTTATGGCACGCTCATAGTCTTTAGCATGGTAGGCTTTTTCGCCTTGATTATTGAGGTTTTTGGCGCGTTTTTTATCCGCTTGTGAAACTAAATGTGCATAAGAGAGGTTGAAATTTTTTGCGATGATTTTCTCTAAATCCGGACCAAAGCTGTCGCCAGAAGCTGGGTTACCATCATCGATGATGATGTTTTTATCGATGATCTTGCCTTCCTCATCGATATAGAAGGGCACCCAGATTCTAGCATTTTCTAGCCCATTTGGGATCTTGGGCATCGTATATGTGCGCACGAGCGAGGAGCCTATATACACATAGACTTTGACATTTTTGAGTTTATCAAGTGGTAGAGTGTAAGTGTATTTGCCATTACCATCGCGGATTTCTTTTGCCCACGAACTAAAGGTATGCACGAAAAACACATATTTTTGCCCATTTTTGCGCTTTTGTATCGTGATTGTTTCGGGACCAAAGCCATCAACATCATCGACATCTAAGTATGCTTTATCGCCATGCCTATCGCTAAAATAAATATGATTATTCTCAAAATACGCGTGCAAGTCCATATCTTTGGGCTGATCGTCCCATTGCAACACCACGCGGAGACTATCGAGATTTTCTAGCACCGGACTCATCGCATAGACAAAGCCATCACAGGGGCATTTGACCGCCATACTCGCATAGCCATCTTTTTTGAGGATCATCACCACATTTGCGCTATCATCACCAAATGGCGTAGGCAGCGTGGCGACACCCTTAGAATCTGTCTTGGTCTTTATCGAGGATTGCCCCTCTTTTTGGAAGGTCACCTCCACGCCCCCGATCGCCCTGTCTTTGATCGTCGCATCAAGCACGCTTACACTTGTATCAGCATACAAGCCTAGCACAATGCTCATAGTAAAGAGTAGTTTTTTCATAGCGTAGCACTCCTTATATTTAGTCGTGGGGATTCTAGCAAAACAACCTTAAAACTTTAAGTTTTTCTCATTATAATAACGCTTTTATTTTACTTTGCGTAAGGATATGTAATGGGAAGAGCGTTTGAATACCGCAGAGCAGCAAAGGAAAAACGATGGGATAAAATGAGCAAGATTTTTCCTAAGCTTGCTAAGGCTATCACGGTAGCGGCAAAAGAAGGTGGTGGCGACCCAGCGATGAATGCCAAGCTCCGCACTGCCATAGCCAATGCCAAAGCCCAAAATATGCCAAAGGACAATATCGATGCCGCGATAAAACGCGCAAGTGGCAAAGATGGACAATTTAGTGAAATCACTTATGAGGGCAAGGCGGCTAATGGTGTGTTGATTTTTATCGAATGCACCACAGATAACCCCACGCGCACGATCGCTAATATCAAGAGTTATTTTAACAAAACCCCCGGGAGTCAGATCGTGCCCAATGGCTCGCTGGAGTTTATGTTTGCACGCAAGAGTGTGTTTGAGTTTGCTAAGCCAGATTCTATGAGTTTGGAGGATTTGGAGCTTGAGCTTATCGACTATGGGCTAGAGGAGCTAGAATCTCGCGATGATGGTGTGGTGGTCGTGTATGGGGACTACAAGGATTTTGGTAAGCTTAGTGAGGGCTTTGAAAAGCTAGAAATCCCTCTTAGCAAGGCAACCTTGCAGCGTATCTCAACAAGTCCCATCGCACTTAGCGAAGAGCAGATCATTGAGGCAGAAAAGCTGCTTGATAAGATTGAAGAAGATGACGATGTGCAGGCAGTTTATACGAACATTCAATGATACTAACTAATTGGAGGCAATATTAGATGATGAGAAAAACTTTGATGACTTTAAGCATTTTGGCTCTAGGAGTTTGGGCGCAAGATTCTATGGAAAATAGCACAGAATCTAAAAAACAAGAAAATGGCTTTTTTTATAGTGGTGGTATGGAGCTTTTCAACAAAAACGCCACCACACTCGCAGGGAGCTTCCCTAACAATACCTATGGCTACGCGCTAGGAAAAATCAATATAGGCTACAAACACAATGGCTTTGAAGTTGTGCTAGGTGGCGTGGGTGCAGGACTCACGCACGATTCTACCAAGGGTTTGGCGTTTAATCATGTGGGCTATTGGAGTGGGTATCTCAATAATCACATTGCTACGCAGGCTAGCGCGCACAATCTCTTTGTGCATAATGCCTATATGCGGTTTCAAAGCGAGAATGTAGATATAAAGCTTGGGAGATTTAAGCAAGAAAATGATGATTGGATCGATGTGTATGCCGAGGGTGTGAATGCCATAATCCGCGGTGGGGGCTTCCATCTCAAGCTTTTTGGCACAAGTGGTTTGGCAATCGTGGGCAATGGGTGGCTGATGGATTACGAGCGGCTTTTCTCTACCTATGGGATTTTAAACGCCGAAGTGGGCTATGCGAACGAGTATATCAAATTTGATGCCTATGTGTATTATGGCAATCGCGAATATATCGCACCGGGTGTGAATCTTGAAATTTATGCAGGAGATTCTGATAGCTTTGGGTCTAAAACCAAGCTAACCGCACTTTTCCCCTACCACCACAAGGGTATGGAGGGTATTAGAAGACATTATTTCGCGGACTTTGGCGATAGAGATTCTTCAGGGTGGAATGCCACGCTTGTAGCACGGCAGGATTTTGACTTTTTGCGACATTATAATATCGCCCTTGCGGTGTATAAAAACATCGGCAATGCCAATGCGCGTATGGGGCAACCGGGCAATCCTCTGGGACTATACACGCTTGATAATAGTGTATATAGCCATGGTCCTGCACTCAATGCACTTGTAGCACCCGATGCCTTCAGTGCGTTATTTTTTAGCAATATCACATTGGGCACTACAAAGGCTGGAGAGTTCGTATTGGGGCTTGATGGGCGCTACACCACCGCACCAAGTGTGAGAGAGCATGCGCTCAAAGCCCATATTGATTGGGAGATAGATTCACAACTAAAACTTAGTTTGATAGCGACTTATTATATTTCTACACCGCTAGAGGCAGGTGTGTGGGCGATTAATGGTGCGAGTTACGAAGTGGGAGAGGCATTAGATAGGAGCTATGTGATTTCGCAAGTGAGTTACGCATTTTAGCTAGGTAACGCAATGGGGTATATAGGAAACTTGGCTTGCACACAATCTCTAGACGAGTGTGTCAGCACAAAGTCCGCAAGCTAGAAAAATCGCCTAAGGAGGAGGTTATGAACCAAGAGCATAATTGTATGAGATTCTCACAAGCTTTAAACGCGTATAGTGGCAAGACAATACGACCTCTCAAGGACTTTAGCACAAACATTCATAAGGGCAAAAAAGTGATGAGTTTTGGGCTATTTACACCTTTGGCACACGAGATGATAGCGCGCGCTGATGTGCGTGAGGGCATCGTGTTGCACCCATTTTTTTGTGATGAGCATACAGAGGGTGTGAGTGTGTATCGCTATGAGATAGGCACAGAGCATGGTGTGAGTGTGCTGCTAGGGCTAGAATGTGAGGCTTTGTCGGAGCTTGTCGCGGAGTTAGATGTGGGCTATATCGTCAATGAAAGTAGTCTATGTGATGAGGAAGTGGAGTGTGTGCAGGAGTTTGTGCGTGAAGGTGGTGTATTGTTGCTTGGGCGAGATTTGTATCTGCACCCACAGAGTGCATTTATCGCACAGATTCTAGGAAATGTGGCAAAGCAGCGAGATATAGAAATTTTTGTGCAGGATCTCCTAGAGCCTTGTGCTGTGTCTAAAGAATCTATGGTAGGAAACGCACTAGATTCTACAATCCTAGAGGAGTTACCCGAGAACAATGGGGCGTTTGGCTATGTGTGCTTAGAATCTGAAGTGCCAAAGGCATTTGCATACACAAAAATGGGATTAGAGAAAAGGGAGCTTTTATCGCCCGAGAGCTTTAAGGCGATTTTGAAGGTGGCGCGTGAGGGTGTGTATCAGATGCGATTTTGCTACGAGGATTTGCGTGATTCTAAGGAGTTGGTTACCACACAAGAGTGTGGATTGCGATTTTTTCCGAGTATCAAAGGCACGATAGGGTGTTTGCCCAGCGCAGAAGTGGTGCATTATCCATTTGTGCGTATTGTCGCGCTTCAAGAGTAGTGAGAGAAAATAAGCTCATTTAAGCAAAACCTTGCGATATTTTTGTATAATTTCAAGTTTAAATTTCATTAAAAGGTTGTGAGAATGCCAAGAAAATGTGTATTTACAGGAAAAGGTCCAATGGTGGGCAATAATGTGAGCCACGCAAACAACAAAACTAAAAAACGTTCTTTGCCGAATTTGCGCAGGATAAAGATTAAGCTAGAAGATGGCACGAGCGTGCGTGTGCGGGTGGCTGCTTCGACACTACGCACGATGAGAAAAAAATCTTAGAAAAGGATACTTTCACGCCTTGGCTAAGGTAAAAAAAAATCTCAAAACAGAGATTCACGCAAGACCTGATATTAGCTTAAGTGCTGAACTTTATCAGCAGCTTAAGCCTTTCCGAGTTCCTCTCATTCTTATCCAATTTTTTGTCGTATTTGGGACGATAGGATACCTTGTCCTAGAGGACTACGACCTTATGCAAGCGTTTTTTCAGACGACTTATACTTTTACCAATACCGGCTTTGGCGCGCTAAAAGAGCGAGATTTTGGCACAATCACGATTATTTTTACTGCCATACTCATGGTGTGTGGTGCTGGTGTCGTTACCTTTAGTGTGGCATTTACGATTAGTATTTTCAATAATAGCACGCTTATCGCGCTTATCAAGGAGCAAAATATGATCTACAAAATCAGTCGCTTACGCAATCACTATGTGATTTGCTATCACAACGAACATACTATTGAGCTTACTAAGCAGTTTAAAGAATCTCAAATCCCTTTTGTCGTAGTGGATAATGCCCCAACATTTGAGCAAGATGCGCGTTTGCACAAATACCCATATTACATCACAGGTGATCCACACACACAGCTTGCGATGCTCAAAACCCATCTTTCATCGGCAAAGGGTATTGTTACCTTCTCACCAAATATCACTGAAAATATCGCACTTATTGCAAGCGTGCGGTTGTTTGAAAAAGAACTCGGACGCAAGCCCTACTATGTCATTGCTAATGCCAACACACAAGAGGAAGTCGATAAACTAAAAAAACTAGGCTGTGATTTTGTCGTATCTGCTTCTAAGCTCCTTGCGCAGAGAATCTCGGCTATGGCAATTCGTCCAGATATGGAGAATCTCCTAGAACAATTCTTGTATAAGCGCAATACCAACCTAGATTTGGAGGAAATCATCGTGCCAAAATACAGCTGGCTTGTGTTGCGCAAACTCAAAGATGCACATTTTAGAGAAGTTACCAATGTTTGGGTTGTGGCGATTACACAAAAAGATGGCAAACTCATCACAATGCCCACGGGCGATGTCGTGGTAACAAGTGAGTGCAAAATGCTACTTATAGGGAGTTCAGAAGATATTAGAATGACAAAGCGTCTGATTATGCGCAAACAAAAACCTAGAGAGGTGGATTATGTCTAAGTATTTTAACCTATACCCCATTGATGGAGGTGTGTGCGCGCCGAGTGGATTCATAGCTGATGGCGTGGCAGCAGGGCTCAAAAACAATAACGCGCTTGATGTGGCATTTATCTATGCTAAAGAGGGCTTTAGTGTGGAGACACTTTTTACGAGCAATACCTTTGCTGCCGCGCCAATCGTGCATTTTAAGCAGTATGTAGCAGGCAAAGAGAGCAATTTCGTGCTTATCACCACTAAAAATGCTAATGCGATGACAGGCAAGGCAGGGGTAGAGGATATATGTGAGATTTTAGAGGCTTTAAAAAAGAAATTTGGGTTTATCCAAAATCCCATTATGTCAAGCACTGGCGTGATTGGTGTGCGTTTGCCTAAAGAGCGGATTATAGAGGCTTTTGAGAAATTTCGTCTAGAATCTAGTCCAGATTCACACAAACGTGCCAGCGACGCGATACGCACCACAGATGCTTTTAGCAAAGAAATCGCCATAGAAGTGGAACTAGAGAATGGCAAAAGTTTTAGAATTGGTGCAATGGCAAAAGGTGCAGGTATGATAGCTCCCTCACTTGCGACTATGCTTTGCTTTATCACCACAGATGCCTCTATCCCTCCAGCCCACGCACGAAAACTCCTCAATCTCTATGCCAAGAAAAATTTTGATGCTATCAGTGTAGATGGCGATATGAGCACCAATGACTCGGTGTTTTTGCTTGCTAATGGTGCAAGTGGTGTCTATGATGAGGAGGCGTTTGGCAAGGCGCTTGACACAATCACACATAAACTCGCACTTGATATGGTGCGTGATGGCGAGGGTGCGAGTAGGGTCGTGGCATTTGAAGTGAGGGGTGCGCGTGATGAGGCACAGGCACGATATGCCGCCAAAGCCCTTAGTAATTCTTTGCTTGTCAAGACTGCGGTTTTTGGTGGTGATCCAAACTGGGGACGCATCGCTTCAACCATAGGAGCTAGTGGTGTAGAGGCACGCGAGGAGCTGCTAAGCATCAGCATAGGTGGTGTAGTTGTCTATGATAGGGGTAATATCGTCTTTACACCCGAGGTAGAATCTAAGGCACACAAGGCTATGGAATCTGCAGAATTTAAAATCGTGTGTGATTTGGGGATTGGAGAGGGTGTGTATGTGAGCTATGGCTGCGATTTGGGATACAAATATGTGGAGATAAATTCGGATTATCGTTCATAGGATAGTGTATAGATAAGCATTGGGATAGTGATTGGCAAAATAAAAAATGGTGCAAAACTTGCTTATATTACAAACATATAGACAAAAAGGAGTGAGTTTGCTACGGATTTTTGCGTGCTGTGCAGTTTTTTTGAGCGTAAGTAGTGCGCTTGAAGTAACGATAAACTATGGCAAACAAAATGGCGCGCATTTTTCTGTCCTCAATCTCCAGCATAACAAGCCATTTGAATGTCAAGAGCTAAGCAATGCCCATGGGGAAGTTACGCGCATTGTGTGTGTTATCAAAGAGACACCTATGGCAAGCTTTTCTCCTACAAGCACGATATTTTTTAAATTTTGGAATCGTGTGATAGATGGAGAGTTTTATCTCTACATTGAGCCTAATTTTGCTGCGAAACTTTTTAACACCTATGTAGATTTGCGTGATGAGGTGGCTATCCCCAAAGAACGTCCCAAAAAATCCCAAAAATGGCAAATTGTGGGATACAAAGAGCGCATTCCTTTTCTCTCGTCAAATCCTACTCCGCCACAAGGCTTGAACTTCCCTGTGCGTATCACACAGGATCAAGAAAACTTTGTCCAAGAGCTTGATGTCAATCGTGCGCCACTAGAATTTGATGAAGGGCAAGACTTCACCTACTATCTTGCTATCCAAGATATGATAAAAAATGGTATGTATCTTGATGCGATAAAGACGATTGATGAGACTTTGCGTGTATTTCCAGAGAGTATCTTTGTCAAAGACTTGATGTATTATCGTCTCAAGGCACTTCAAGAGGTTGATCCTCAAGAAAATGCCGATGCGATTATTGATATGGGGACTAAATGGGTAAAACGTTATCCCACTGATATGTATATTCCAGAGGTGCTGTATTATGTGGGGAATGCTTATAACGACATTCGCTTTGGGTCTGAATCTAAATATTTTTTTGAGCGACTTATCAGCGAGTATCCTAACTCACGTTTTGCGCCCCTAGCCAAAATGCAATTAGCCAAAAATTATTATGGGCTTTCGGATTCGCCTACGGCTATGCGACTTTTTGCACAAGCCTACCAAGAGGCAAAGGATCTCGATAGTGCGAGTGTGATTGCTCTGAATTGGAGTGAGTTTTATATAGAATCTGGCAAGAAAGACGAAGCCAAAAAACTTATAGACACACTTATGTTAGCCTATCCGCAGTTTTTGGGCAAAAATCCTGCCAAGATTGATAGCTTTATCCGTTTGCTTGCCGAGAGTGAAATGTGGGAGAGTGCAGCAAAGATGAGCGAGTCGCTTTTTGCACAGCTCCAAGACGATATGATACTTTCGCGTGAGGAAGTGCTCGATAAAGCCGCACTTTATTATCAAAATGCCCAGCAGTATGAAAAATCTCACGAGTTAAACGATCTTTTTATGCAAGAATTTGGTAGCAGAGCAAGGGCACAGGAAGTCAAGGAACGCGATGACAAAATGCTCTTTTTCGTAGGTGCGGACGATGATGATGCTAAAAAAATAGAACGTTATGACTATCTCATACAAAAATACCCAAATACAGAGATTGCACAAAAAGCCACAGAATTAAAGTCCCAGATTATGTTTGCACAGGGACGATATAGTGAGCTTCTTAGCGCACAAAACCAAGACCTTGCCCAAAAAAGCTACCACGAGCTTATCCTCAAAGCCCAAGAATCTAAAGATTGCCCAAAAATCGCGGAGTATTTCGCACACTATCGCAAAGACGAATTTGATGAAGCACAAAATCTCGGGATTTTTGAATGTCTCTATGAGCTTTCGCTCAATGCGCAGGCTCAAGAGGTCATCGAGGGTATGGCACAGGCACAGAGCGATATGCGTAAAAAGCTAGAGATTCTCTATCATGAAGCACAAAATCTTGATAAATTAGGCAGAGTGAAGCAAGCCACACTTGCAAGTCGCGATGCGTTTGCCCTCGCACAGGGCTTAGGACAAAGTGCGCGTTATGACATAGGATTTGTGCTGTTTAAAAATCTTATGGCATTAGGCAATCTTGATGAGGCACGCGCAGTTTATACATTTTTGCATAGACATATTGGTGATGATGCGCGTATGATTGATGTGGATTTGGAACTGCTCAAAAATGCCCAAGCACAAAAAGAGGAGACTTCTATCGAGCTATATGCGCGTGATATTTTGCGTCTGCAAACACTCCACAACACCAGCAATGGCACGCCGTATGTGGAGCTAGCCCTTGCACAATCATATATGCGACTTGGGGCATGGGGAGATTCTAATGCCATACTCAAGACACTTTTGCAAAAAGATATTACAGAATCTACGCACGCTCAAGCCCTCTATCTGCAAGGCTCGAACAATAAAAATGCCAATGATGTAGCAGGAGCAAAGAAAAGCTTTGAATCTTGTCAAAAACTTCAAGGCACAGGAGTTGATGTGTGGCAAAATCTCTGTATCGAAAGCCTAAAGCTCCTTGAGTAATACCCTAGATAATCTTGGATTGGGCTTTTGTGAAGTAACATTGCATTTTTTGGATTTTTTGGGCTAACTTTAAGCGTTTTTTTTTTTTT
>DXIN01000006.1 GCA_019112865.1 Candidatus Helicobacter avicola | reverse complement strand
ATAGACATAATTTTAAGAATCTTAGAGAACTACAACCTCGTTTTATACCCACAAATCTTTATGAGATTTTAAATCTATATTTTTTATAATTCCCTCCACCTAGATAACGCGCTTTTCTCACATAAATAATCGCAAGTCTGTTACTAAAAAAGCTTGTTGGGGTATGTAGTGTCGTATGTGTGTTGGCATTTTCGTTTGAAGCCTTTAAGGGTGAGAATCTGCCCCTGATTACGATCTCTTATCCCTAGATTTTTACTTTTTTAGGCTTTGCTACATTTAGAGTAACGCTTATCTGGGCTACAAGTATAAAAGGTTGGCAATGCAAACACAAAAGATTCTTATTCTTGGTAATGGTGGTAGGGAGTATGCACTGGGTCTCTCACTAGCGCAAGATTCACGCGTAGAAGAGCTGTATTTTGCACCTGGTAATGGGGCGACTTGGCTACTTGGGAAAAACATTACTTATAATGACAATCACGAGCTTGTGCGACTTTGTAAGCAGCTAGGAATTACACTTGTGGTGGTGGGTCCAGAGGAGCCACTAACAAATGGTGTGAGTGATGTATTACGCGACAATGACATCAAGGTATTTGGTCCTAGTGCTAAAGCTGCGCAGCTTGAAGGCTCTAAGGCATTTATGAAAGACTTTGCTACGCGCCATCATATCCCCACAGCACGTTATATCAAAAGCAGTGATTTTGAGGAGATTAAGGCATTTATCGCCACGCTCACACCGCCTATCGTGCTTAAAGCTGATGGCTTGTGTGCGGGTAAGGGTGTGATTATCGCAAAAGATTGTAATGAAGCATTGGAAAATACACAAAAAATGCTTAGTGGAGAGCTTTTTGGTGATGCGGGGAAAATACTCGTGGTTGAGGAGTATTTAGATGGTTTTGAGCTCTCGGTTTTTGCGCTTAGTGATGGTAAATCCTGCCTTGTGTTAAACCCAGCGCAAGATCACAAACGACTTTTGGATAATGATGAAGGTCCAAACACCGGTGGTATGGGGGCTTATACACCTACACCGATGTGTGATGACACACTTTTTGAGGAGATTAAGCGTGAAATTATGCAACGTGCGATTGATGGTATGGCACGTGATGGTATGCCATTTTGTGGTGTGTTGTTTGGGGGGATTATGGTGGTGCGCAGAGAGGGGAGACTCGTGCCCTATCTGCTAGAGTTTAATGTGCGCTTTGGCGATCCAGAGTGCGAGGTGTTGCTACCTTCGTTAGAGACGCCATTGCTTGATTTGCTGTGTGTAGATGATCTGGAGAGTCTTGAAGTGAGGTTTAAGCCCACTTATAATGTGGGCGTGGTGCTTGCTTCACAAAATTATCCTTATGGCAAAAGCACACCCAAGCCTATTTTTATCAGAGATTTTGAGAATACTTTAGGGCATATTGCGTTCGCTGGAGTAGAGCTTGATACGCGTTATCAAAGTTTAGATTCTAAGTCTCATACACCCATTACATTAAGCGATATTCAAAATGGTGCATTGTTAGCAAGCGGTGGGCGTGTGCTTGTGTGCGTGGGTGTAGGGCAAAGCCTTGAGCTAGCGCGCAAAAATGCTTATAAGATTGCAGAATCTATTTGTTTTGAGGGTATGCAATATCGCAGAGATATTGCTATGCGTGGGATTAGATTTTTGGATTCACAAGGGCTATAAAAGGCAATGTAGAGGCTTGGATATGGAAACAAAGATTGCACAACTCTTAGAGCGCGAGGGCTTGACACTCGCATCAATCCAAACAAGAATCTTGGCGTATGTGCTTGATGTCTGTATCATTAGCGTAGCGGTATCTTTTCTCTTTTGGGAGGAGCTTTTGGCGGTGCAAATCAAGCTAGATTCTGGCAATGTCCCAAAGGATATGATGATAGAGCTTCTTTTGTGGGTCTTTGCATTTTGTATGGTGTATGAGGTGGTTTTTAGTATGCTCTATGGTGCGACTTTAGGTAAGGTGGTAATGAAAATCCGCATCATCAGCATTGATTTTGCGGACAAGCCATCGTTTTTGCAATCTTTTGTGCGTGCGTTGTTAAAATATATAGGGAGCAATATTTTTTATCTAAGTTACCTGCCTGCGTTTGATGATGAGTTTAGGCGCGCCTTGCATGATAAGATTCCAAAAACTCTTGTGATAAGTAATTAAATGCGTGCTTGGTATATTGCCTTTGTCTATGTCCTTATGTGTGCCATAGTGTATGCCGATGAGCCACAGGAGGATAAAAAAAAGATTTTTGAGCTTTCTGCGAATAATGTAACTTCACAAGGCAATGTTGTTATTGCCAAGGATAATGCGTTTATGCTAAGTGAAGATGTGTATATGTATGCGGATAAAATCACCTACAACCGCGAGGAAGAAAGTGCGTTGTTAGAGGGTGATGTCAGAATCTATCGTGGTGGGAGCTTATTTGTCGATGCAACAAGAGTGGATATGAATCTTAAAACCAAGCATACAATCTTGCAACCAGCGTATTTTCAAAACGAAAATGGTATGTGGTTTTCTGGACAAGAGGTCCAAAATACCGATAAACTCTATACTTTTAAAAAGGCAATCGTTTCAGGCTGTGATGTGCAGTTCCCTATTTGGCATCTCAAGTCTAGCTCCGGACGCTATGATTCACAAAAAGAATATGTGAGTGCGTGGAATTCGCGGCTGTATTTTGGGTCTTTACCGATTTTTTATGTTCCATATTTTAGTTTCCCCACTGCCACAGAGCGCAAAAGCGGGCTTTTGTCTCCAGAGCTTGGAAGCACGAGCAGAGAGGGGTTTGTGTATATTCAGCCCTTGTATATCGCGCCATACAAGCAATGGGATATGACTCTCTCTCCACAGATTCGTGTCGATCGTGGTTATGGGGGCAATGCAGAGTTTCGCATCGCTGATGAAAAAAACAATATAGCACGTCTTAACATAGGCTATTTTCGACAATATGAGGAATACATTAGAGATTATAGTCTTTTAAACAAAGAAATTTTTGGCTTTGAGGCGGAATATTCTCGAGCGGGATTGCTTGAGCCGTTGTTTAGAAACTATAAGGATCATTTTTATACCTCCATTATGTATATGAACGACTTAGAATACAAACGGCTTCAAAAGCTCAATGGACGTTATAGCACGCGTTTGCATACCTCAAGGATTAACTACTTTGGACAGAGTGATAATCACTACATTGGTATGTATTTTAAATATTTCTCTAACCTTGCTCAAGCTAGCAATGCTAATACATTCCAAACACTTCCAAATTTGCAATACCATCACTATTTGGATACGATTTTTAGTAAGCATTTGTATTATGCTTTTGATGTGCAAAGCAAAAATATCACGCGTCATACAGGCTATACATACTGGCAAAATTCCATAAATGTGCCACTTGGCGTGAATTTTTCACTTTTTAAGGATTATGTGAATCTCAATGGTAAGGTGGATTTGTTTGCAAGCAATGTCTCGCTCAATAATTACCAAGATGTGCTTGATCCTTTTAGCAGGAGTCGTATAGAACGTAGTGCGCAATACGCGTATGCAAACTATGAAATTGGGATTAATTCGGATTTGGCAAAAGCCTATAAGCATTTTTTTCATACGATACACTTTGAGGGGATTTTTAATGCTCCAGCCTATCGGTATGTCTCTGATATGCTTAGTAATCAGGTTTATGGTGCATATAGTGAGCTTGCAGAAAATATGAGTTCTGCAGCACTCCAAGCGTATTGGAATCCAAATGAAATCATTGATTTTAGCTCTGCACAGCCAAGAGTGGATTTGAAACTTTCAAATTATTTTTATGACACAAAAGGTAGGGAATTATTCTTTTATCGCATATATCAGCGAATCTATACGCAAAATCAAGCTCTTACACAGAATCAATCCTTGCGTCAAGAGATAGGCATAAATCTTTTTGATGGTCTAAGTGTTACGACAAACCTTTTTTATTCTTATGTTGCTAAGTCTTTCAATGAGGCTTCTGTAACTGCAAGTTTTAATAAATTTGGTGTGCAATCCACGCTCAATTATTTTTTTCGTATAGATTCTCAAGCATTGCAAAGTGGCACATACAACGATATTGCTAATCGTAGCGGATTTTTGCGTGGAAGTCTCAAATATGACTTTGGGTATTTTCAATTTAGCGGGAATCTAGGCTATGATACACAAAATAATTATTTTAAAGATTGGAGTGTGATACTCTCACGCGATATTCGTTGCTTTGGGATTGCACTCAAGTTTGCTGCTGATGTGCGTCCGATTCTGACAACAAACATTGAGAATCCTATCGATACAATTGCCAACCAATATATCAAAGTGGAGTTTAGATTTGTCCCGCTTGCTGGGATTGGATTTACTCAAAGGTTACAGAATCAATGAGTGTAAGAGAATCTATTGTATCACAGGCGGAAACCTTGAAAAAGGGCTTAAGCGAAGCTAACCCAAAACAAGCCAAAGGCGCAGTTTCTTTGGTGGTAATGCGCAGCGGAGTGAGCAGGGATTTGCTCTGTGTGAGTGATAGCAAGTTTGCGTGTCGCAAGTTTGCACAAAAACAATGAAAGGAGTTTTATGAAATTTCTACAATTTGCCAATAGACAAGAGGCGTTGGAGAAGCTTGTTGATGTATTGATGGTGCGAAATCTTGATTTTAGCCAAAGCGTGCTTTTGGCTACGAGTTTTGATGGAGCGTATTTTGCTGATGAGCTTGCAAAGATTCTCAAAATCCCTTTGGAGTATCTCTTTACCCAAACTCTCTGTGCTCCACTTAACCCAGAGTGTCAGATTGCTATCGTGAGTGAGGAGTTAGACATCGTAATGCATGAGAATCTTATCAATGCATTTGGGATAAGCCTAGATTATGTTTATGGTGAAGCAAAGCGGCAATATGAGGAGAGTATTATCCCTACGCGTTATCAATATCGTAAGGGTGAGTTACTCTCATCGCTACGAGGGCAAGATGTGCTGATTGTGGATCAGGGGATTGATACAGGACTAACGGTAATGTGTGCAATCAAAACTTGTGTGAATCTCAATGCCAAAAGTATCAGGGTGGCGACACCGATTTTGCCCACAAGTGTGCTTGAAGCACTTGATAAAGTATGTGATGAGGTGCTGTATGTGCAAAGTATGGAACATTTTGTGAATATAGAGCATTATTATAAAGAACTCAAGCCTCTTGAAAGCAAGATGATTGAGGATATTTTAGACAAACATTTAAGCTATAAACGAAAGGATACAACAGATGAACATCAGTAATATACAAGTAGAGATTAACAATCTTAGCGAATTGTATAGTTTTGAGAGTGTGGCGCAAGCAAGTAATGGATCGGTGTTATACGCTAGTGGTGGCACAAGAATCTTAGCTAGTGTGTGTGTGCAGAGCAATAAGCTTATCGAAGGAGATTTTGTCCCACTAAGTGTGCAATATATCCAAAAAGCTTATGCATGTGGTAAATTCCCCTCTGGATTTATCAAACGCGAGGGCAAGCCAAATGACTTTGAGATTCTTACCTCACGTCTTATTGATAGGAGTTTGCGTCCGCTTTTTCCAAAGGGTTTTGGGTATGTTACACACATCGTGGTGATGGTGCTAAGTTATGATGGTAAAAGTGATCTCGCACTTGGGGCATTACATGCGGCAGCAGGTGCGCTCTATGTCTCAAATATCGGAATCAAAGATATACCCAAAATGTGTGTAAGTGCTGTGCGTCTTGGACGTATCAATGGTGAGTTTATCATCAATCCTACCAAAGAGCAACGCGCCCAAAGTGAGCTTGATTTATTTGTGAGTGGCAAAGACGATGAACTTTTGATGATTGAGATGAATACGGGTGCAGGTGTGAGTGTGCTAGCAGAATCTGTGGTAATGGAGGCGTTGGAGTTAGCAAAACAAAGCATAGCAGAGGATTGTAAGCGTTTTAAGGAAGCATTTGCACCCTTTGTCAAACCTTCGCTTGAGCTTGAACTTAAAAATCAAGAGTGCAAGGCACTAGGGTTTTTAGAACAAGAGTGTCGTGATTGGGTCGTATCTACGATAGCAAGGGCATCTAAGAGTGAGCGTGCTGATGCGTTTGATGAGATCATCGCACACCTTATGGTGCAAGGCTATGATGAGGAAGACGCCAAACGCTCGCTTGGAGTGTATAAAAAATCGCTTGTGCGTGAGATGATTTTGCGAGATTCTATCCGAGCAGATGGGCGTGGGCTTAAGGAAGTGCGTCCTATTAGTATCGTGATGAATCCTCTGCCTTGTGCGCATAGCAGTGTGCTTTTTACGCGGGGGCAGACACAGGCACTTGTGGTTTGCACACTAGGCGGGGATAATGATGCTCAAAGTATCGAACCACTTGGTGAATCTCCACAAAAAGATAAGTTTCTCTTCCACTATAATTTCCCAAGTTTTAGTGTAGGAGAAGTGGATATGATAGGCTCTGTGGGGCGCAGAGAGCTAGGGCATGGCAATCTCGCGCGCAAGGCTTTGCGCTCAAGTATCGTAGATTCACAAAGTGCTATACGTCTTGTATCTGAAATCTTAGAATCTAATGGCTCAAGCTCAATGGCAAGTGTGTGTGGCGGAAGTCTAGCATTGCAAGCGTGTGGTGTGCAGATGCGCACCCTTATCGCGGGAGTAGCTATGGGTCTTATCACACATGGTGAGGAATACGCGGTGCTAACCGACATCACGGGCTTAGAGGATCACGATGGTGATATGGACTTCAAGGTCGCTGGAGATGAGGAGGGTATCAGCGCACTGCAAATGGACATCAAGCTTGGTGGAATCTCAAGCGAGATTCTTAAAAACGCTCTTATGCAGGCTAAAGAGGCGAGAGCGCATATTTTGGGTATTATGCGTGAGGCGCTTAAAGGTGTGGAGCCAAATTATGAGGTATTGCCAAAGCTGGTGAGTTTCCCTGTGAGTGTGCATAAAATGGTGGATATTATAGGGCAGGGAGGCAAGACAATCAAGGGTATTATCGAGCGTTTTAATGTGAGTATTGATTTGGACAGAGAGCAGGGCAATGTGCATATCCACGCTAATACCAAAGATGAGTTAGAAGGTGCGAAAAACTATATCTTAGAGCTTGTGAGAGAAGTGGATTTTGGTAGTTATCATAGCGGTATGCGCTTTCGTGGCAAGGTCAAAAAAGTGCTAGATTTTGGGGCATTTGTGGAGCTACCTAATGGTGGCGATGGATTGCTGCATATCAGCAAATTTACAAATGATAAGAGCAAAAAAATGAGTGAGATTCTAGGCGAGATGGGCGAGATAGAGTGTGAAATCGTGAGTGTTAATGGACAAAAGGTGGAGCTAAAGGCTGTGGAGATTTAAGAAACTCACCTTTGGTTTAGGTAAATATAATCCAAATTGAGTGTGTAGCACATTTACACACTACCTTTTTATAGCCTCTATGACACATGGAGTAGTGGTGTTTATTATAAATTTTCTCCATTAAAATATACGAGAGCAGAACCCCAGGTGAATCCGCCTCCAAAGGCATCAAGCAAGAGCAAATCCCCATTTTTAAGTTTGCCTTGTTTGTAGATTTCATCAATCGCCATAGGAATTGAGGCAGCAGAAGTGTTGCCATATTTTTGCACCGTGAGCACAATCTGATCTGGAGAAAAATCCAGCATTTCTCCTACTGCATTGATGATACGCAAGTTTGCTTGATGCGGGACAAAAAACTTGACATCTTGAGGTTTTATAGCATTATGCTCTAAAATATCTTTAACATCTTGGGCAAGTGTCTTGACTGCTTGTTTAAAAACCTCATTACCTTTCATTTGCAAGTATTGCTTTGGAGAATTGCTAGTGGCATTAAACCTAGGTGTGTAGAGTAGGTCTCCATATTTTCCATTAGCAGCAATATGCACATCAAGGATAGATTTGCTTCTATCGGTTGTGGCACTCACAACTGCTGCACCACCTCCATCGCCAAAAAGCACGCAAGTGCCTCTATCCTCAAAGTCTAGCACAGAGCTTACCTTTTCAGCCCCTATGATGAGGATATTATCATATGTGCGAGATTCTATAAAGGATTTGGCAACATTAAGGAGATAGATAAACCCACTGCACGCACCACTAATATCAAATGCAGGCTTGTTTTGGATACCGAGCTTGTATGCGGCGATACACGCGGTAGAGGGCATAGTGAGATATTCTGGACTTAGAGTGGCGACTATGACTGCATCAATATCATTTGGGCTAAGTTTGGCGCGTTCAATGGCGAGCTTACCTGCTTCGTATGCAAGATCGCTAGTATTTTGCTCTGGTGTAGCAAAGTAGCGCGTTCTGATACCCGTTCTTTTACTAATCCACTCATCACTTGTATCCAAGGTTTTTTCAAAATCTGCGTTACTTACACATCTAGGAGGAATATATGAAGCTATGGATTTAAGTGAAGCAAAGATGTCTTTCATACTATTCCTTATCGCGATTCAAAGACTTTTTGTAGTTTCGCGCAAATTTCAGAATCCAATGCGTGCAATGCTTGATACACGGCACATTCTATGGCACGGGCATTTGAGCTCCCATGGCTGATGATGACGACCTTTTGCACGCCTAGTAGTGGCGCACCACCATACTCGCTATGATCAATTTTTTTCTTAAGGTTTTTAAACACACCTTTCATAAGCAAGGCACCAAGAGCGCGAATAGGGCATTTTTTAATCTCCGACTTAAGTATGTGAGAAATCGCGCTTGCCACACCCTCACTTGCTTTTAATACGAGGTTCCCCGAAAACCCATCACACACGATTACATCGACACTACCATTAAAAATATCACGTCCCTCTACATTGCCTTTAAAAAAATCAAACTTTTTTAGTAATGGGAAGGTTGCTTTTGTGAGATCATTGCCCTTAGTATCTTCCTCGCCATTAGAGAGAAGTCCCACACGTGGATTGGCATAGCCCATTACATTCTTGGCATACTCATGTCCCATAATGGCGAAATCCACCAAATACTCCGGCTTACAATCTGTATTTGCCCCCGCATCAAGTATCATACTCGGATTATCATTGATAGTGGGCATAGTAGTGCAGATAGCCGGACGCGAAACACCTTTAATCCTCCCAAGCTTAAGGGTCGCAAGACTCATAGTCGCACCACTATGTCCGGGTGAGACAAGCGCATCGGCTTTACCTTCACGCACGAGTTCTGTGGCGATAAAGATAGAGGATTCTTTGCGTTTTGAGGCACTTGCAGCACTCTCTTCCATTTTGATATAATCTACACAATGCACGATTTGCACGCGATTTGTGAGTTCAGCTGGTATCAGTGGAGTGATTTGGGCTTCATCACCCACGATGAGAGCTTCAAACTGCTTATGTCTTAGTGCCTCTACGACACCAAGCACAATAGGCTCCACGCCATGATCTGCGCCCATTACATCAATGGCAATCTTTTGCATCGATACCTCCCATTTCACACTGCACACACTTGTGCGTGTAAGTATTGATTTGTCCTATTATTTGTATTGTCCGCTAAACTTGTTAATGCGATGAGGCATTTTCCAGCTACCATCTTTGTCTTTGATAGGCATTGCAAGGCTGACTTTATAATGTGTCCTTCGCTTTGCTGCTCGGGTTTTGCTCACTCTTCTTTTTGGAACTACCATATTATTCTCCTTTTATGTGATAATCCATTTTGATAGATTCTATCTCGCTTTGCAGGATATACTCTATATCTATAAAACCATCGAAAAACTCAATAACATCAAGGCTATCAAGCCCACTTTGGCTTTGTGTATCCCAAAGACCATTTGAGATATACAAAACCAAAGGCTCACTAAAGTGCTTCACAAATGCTTCGCCACTTCTGTTGCAAATAAGTTCCAAACTACCGCTAAGCTTACCTTCAAGCTTAAAGATTTGAGAATCTACCCGCACCAAACTACCACTAAGCTCCAAGCCTTCAGATTCTAAGCTAAAAGGCTTGGGCGAAGAAGTGATTTTTTTAAAAGCAATTTTCATACGCTTTTTGTATTTTTGAAGCTAAGACCAGGCACAACTTACGATTCTAAAAACAGATTTAGCAAATTTCCCGCTTGGCAAAGAAAAAGGCGATTTCATTTTTAGCGTTTTCTAAGCTATCACTGCCATGCACAGCATTTGCATCAATGCTATCAGCAAAATCCGCGCGAATTGTCCCAGCTTTTGCTTCTTTGGGGTTTGTCGCACCCATAAGCTCACGATTTTTTGCCACAGCATTATCGCCCTCTAGCACCATAACTACCACTGGACCACTTACCATAAAATCAACCAAATCATTAAAAAATGGTCGCTCCTTATGAATGGCATAAAACTCCTTAGCATCGCAACGTCCTAGCTGTAGCTTTTTCATTGCCGCTATACGCAGACCATTGCTCTCAAATCTATCAATAATCTTGCCAATCACACCTTTTTTTACTGCATCAGGCTTGATAATAGAGAGAGTTTGTTCCATATCTAACTCCTACAAAGAAAATTAAAAAGTGAGGGATTCTAACATAAATAAGTTTTTTTTAACCTTAGAAAATCTGTGGCTTGTGTTTTTGCTAAGATTTTGAGTGCATTCGGTGAATCTTTGTGTATGCAATCCTTGCATAATCGCACTTATCAGCACTTTGTCCTTCCTGCGCCATATTTTTTTTCTATAGCATCTTTGAAGAACTCTCTTTGGCTCTTTGGGATTTTATCTGGGTGATGGAGGCGCATATGCTCTAGGTATTTATCATAGCTAGGCATACCCACAAGCAAGTGCAAGAATCTATCGGAACGTTGATAAATTCTGCGCACCTCTCTCCAAAATTTAGAAAATGTCATTTATGCACGGCAATCTTTCCATCAAAATCACTCGCTTTTACATACGGAGATTCAGCAAGTGGTATGGTTGATTTGCCATTTGCGGATTTGAGAGAGATTCTGATACATTGCACGAGAATGAGGCAAGTAACAAACATAAAGAACCCACATAAAATCGCATTGAGCAAATTATTGCTAGCGATGAGGCTAAGTTTTTGAGCTTGTGCGCTAAGATTGGCTACGAGTTCAGGATCCGTTGTTGTTGCTATCTCCGCAAGTTTAGAGGCTGCGGCTGCTTTGTTGTTTTGCCAAAGTGCTATATGACTTACAGAATCGTGAAGTTTTTCGCCATTTGCTGGAAGGAGTTTTAAAAGTCCTGCATAAAGTGTGCTTACAAGCACCCAGATAGCTGGCAAAATCGCAATCCACGCTTGTTTGCCTTTGCCCATTTTGAATAATATAGCAATCACGGTGAGCAATGCCATACCTGCCAACATTTGGTTTGATACACCAAAAAGTGTCCAAAGTGATTTTACCCCACCTTGTGGGTCTGTAACACCTTGGTAGAGGATATAGCCCCAGCCTGCAACGCAAAGTAGGGTTGCCAAGATTCCATAAAACATTGAGTGAATATTACCAAATGGTTTATAGACATTGCCTAGCACATCTTGCACCATAAAGCGTCCAGCTCTAGTCCCTGCATCAACGGCTGTGAGGATAAAGAGTGCTTCAAACAAAATAGCAAAGTGATACCAAAATGCAATAGAGCCTTGAGAAAATAGTGGCACTTGTGAAATAATAGTCGCCAATCCAATGGCAAAGGTAGGCGCACCACCGGTTTTACTCAAAATCGTTTTTTCGCCGATGTCGTTAGCGGTATTAAGAATCTGTTCGGGCGTAACGACAAATCCCCAAGAACTAATCGTTTGTGCAGCCGCTTGTGCAGCACCAATAGCATCTTTTAACGCACTACCATCGTAAAATGCGCTTGTTCCCAGCGCAGCAGGTGCGACATTGACAGAGAAATACAAACCGGGCGTGAGGATTATAGCTGCAATGAGTGCCATAATTGCCACAGCAGATTCCATAAGCATTGAGCCATAGCCCACCATTCGTGCGTGAGATTCACGTTCTAGCATTTTGGGTGTCGTGCCACTTGAGATAAGCGCGTGGAATCCGCTTATCGCACCACAAGCAATAGTAATAAACAAAAATGGAAAGAGCTTGCCGCTAAAGACAGGTCCGCTACCATCAATAAACTTCGTTACACTCTGAAATTGCACATCAGGAGCGACTACAAGAATCCCAGCAGCCATCAGCACAATCACACCGATTTTTAAAAATGTGCTCAAATAATCCCTAGGTGCGAGCAAAAACCATACTGGTAGGATTGCTGCTACAAACCCATAGGCAATCATCACATAAGTGAGTGTAACCGGACTTAGTGTAAAAAGTGGTGCGAGAGTTGGGCTTTCTGCCACGGCACGTCCATAATAGAGTGCCAAAAGCAACAACGCAAAACCAATGATACTCGCCTCACCAATCCTGCCAGGACGCAAAAAACGCATATGGATTCCCATATAGATAGCAATAGGAATTGTCATAGCAATAGTAAAAAGTCCCCAGGGAGATTCTGCAAGGGCATTGACCACCACAAGTGCCAAAATAGCAATAATAAGCATCATAATGCCTAAAATCCCAAGCATAGCGATACTTCCCACGCCTTTGCCAAGCTCAAGTTTAATGATTTCGCCCAAACTCTTACCATCTCTGCGCATAGAGATAAAAAGCACGGTAAAATCATGCACCGCACCCGCAAGCACCACGCCTACTACAATCCAAATCATACTAGGCAAATATCCCATTTGTGCGGCGAGGATAGGACCTACAAGAGGACCAGCTCCAGCAATAGCAGCGAAATGATGTCCAAAAAGCACGATTTTGTTTGTCGGCACGAAGTCATGCCCATCGTTGTTAGCCACCGCTGGTGTAGCACGATTATCATCAAGTCCAAGGACTCTGTAAGCAATGTATTTGGAATAGTAGCGATAGGCTATGGCATAGATACACACTGCTGCCACTACAATCCATATCGCACTAATACTCTCTCCAGTATGGAGTGCAAGCACCCCAAAACACCACGCCCCAACAAGTGCTATTAACGCCCATAGCAACATACTCAAAGCTTTGTTCATACTCTCCCTTTGCATTGAAATTTTATTCACTTAATGTGCTTTAAGTTTCATTTTATAAAATATTTTTCTCTTAAGTCAAGGTTTTTGAGTAAGTTTGTTTTGTGAGTGAGAAGATGTAACATTTTTAAAGGGATAGTGGATTGTAAAATGAAGTATTAAAAGAAAAACTAAGTGGGCTTGTTGCATAATGCCGTGCAAATATCTACCCTAAGGAGCGTGTGTGGATCGCACAGAACGATTTTATATCATCGCAATGTTTTTTGCTATGTCGCTTTGGGCGGTTTCTTGGCCTTGTTCTAAGATTCTAATCCAGCAAGCCCACCCTTATCTTATTGCATTTATGCGATTTGTAAGTGTGTGGGTATGTATCTTGCCCTTGATGTTTGTTTTTAAAATCCCACTTTTGCCGCGTAAAAAAGAGCTTGTCTTGATTTTTGTTGCTGGCGTGTGTAATGCCCTATACTCTTTGCTATTTTTTCAAGGACTTACCTTTGGTGATGCGGGAAGAGCAGGGGTTATTACGATGACACTTTCGCCTATCTTTGGTTCGCTTTTGAGTATGGTATTTGGTGGAGTTTATGTGAGTGTGCGTGAGAAATTAGGGCTTGTTTTGGGATTTGTGTCTGGGATATTTTTACTGCACATAGAGGATTTTTCATCATTGCTTAATCCTTTTAATCTCTTTTTTGTGGGGGCTGCACTTGCTTGGACATTTGTAACCCTAGTGAGTAAAAAGGCACTTTTGCACCCTTTGAAATTTAATTGTTATGTTTCGTGTATTAGTGCTTTGCTGTTTGCTCCATATTTGGTCTTTGGAGAGGGAATAAAAGAAAGTTTGGAGGCGGCAGATTCTGTGTTTTGGATTTGTTTTTTGGTTGTGAGTATTCTTTCGGTGGTGGTGGCTACGAGTATTTTTTACAAAGGTGTGGAAGTGCTGGGTGTGCATAGGGGAGGAAGTTTTTTGCTACTTGTGCCGGTCTTTGCGCTTGTCTTTTCTTTCTTCATACTTGGAGAGGAGCCTGATGTTCGCACGATTATAGGTTGTATATTAGCAATCTTGGCTATTTATATGCTTAGTATTTATAAGGCTTCACATTTGCATTGGCTTAGAAAGTATTTTCATTAAAATTTAAGATTTAGAGAGAAAATTTTATGGGAATTTTGGCTATACTTAGCCCCCTAAAATTTGGTTTATATTAGTTTGTGAGGACAGATCTATGGAATTTAATTTTTATGCTACTTTGGTGTCTTTGGTTTTTGTCTTGCTTCTTGGACGATTTATCGTTTCTAAGGTTGGATTTTTGTCTTATTACAATATCCCAGAGCCAGTGGTGGGTGGGGTTATCGTGGCGATTGGGCTTTTTATTTTTGCTCACTATTTTGGTATCAAGCTTACTTTTGATGCATCGTTACAGGAACCGCTACTTTTGGCTTTTTATGCAAGTATTGGCTTGAGCGCGGATTTTGCTTCACTCAAAAAGGGCGGAAAGATTCTCATTGTGTTTTTGGCTGTGGTGTTAGGACTTTTGATTATTCAAAACATTGTAGGGATTATCCTTGCAAGTTTAATGGGAGTAAATCCACTCATAGGGCTTCTAGGAGGGTCTATCACGATGAGCGGAGGGCATGGCACTGGGGCTGCCTGGGCAAAGGTATTTGAAGCAAGCCCATACCATTTTGGCATTGCCGATGGTGTTGCTATGGCGTGTGCGACTTTTGGATTGATTGCTGGGGGTATTATAGGTGGTCCAGTAGCACATTATTTGATGAAACGGCACAAACTTGATCCAAAATCACATAACAAAGACTTCGAAAATGTGAGTGAAAATATCTTTGAAGAACCCACAAAGGTGCGACTTATCACTGCTACTTCATTTGTAGAATCTCTCGCGCTCATTGCTATTTGCTTGCTTTGTGGCACGCTTATTGCGGATTTATTGCATGGCTCTCCTTTTACTATTCCGACATTTGTGTGGTGTTTGTTTATCGGAGCAGCCTTGCGTAATATCCTTTCAGCAAGTCGTATTCACCATGTGTTTGACAGAGAAATGGGTGTTTTGGGCAATGTAAGTCTTGCACTTTTTTTAGCCTTTGCATTGATGAATATCAATATCCTTGATTTGGTGTCTTTAGCATTGCCAATGATTGTTATTTTGGTAGCTCAAGTGGTGGTGATGGTTTTGTATGCGGTGTTTGTTACCTTTAGATTCTGTGGGAGGGATTATGATGCGTGTGTGCTCTCCGCTGGGCATTGTGGCTTTGGGCTGGGAGCGACGCCTACGGCTATGGTCAATATGCAAGCGGTTACACACCATTATGGTATAAGTCATATGGCATTTGTCATTGTGCCATTAGTTGGTGCTTTTTTTGTGGATATTTTGAACTCTGTGGTAATAAGCGGTATGTTGCTGTCGCCTGTTTTCCCCAAATAAAGCGTTAGGAGGCTTAAAACTTCCTGCGCTTAGAATCCTCTACCGAGTTTAGTGCTATTTTTGAGACTTCGTTGGCGATTTGATTGTTTTGGATAGCAATCTCTGTATTTTCTTGTGTGATTTTTTCAAGCTCTGTTAGTGCGGTATTGATGAGGCTGATAGCAGAAACTTGCTCACGCACAGATTCAGCCATCTCATTAATGCCTTGTATAAGCATATTGGCGTTTGCCTCTATTTCTCCAAGTGATTTAGTCGTTCTCTCTGCAAGTTTGCGCACCTCATCTGCCACCACTGCAAAGCCCCGTCCATGCTCTCCAGCTCGTGCTGCCTCAATCGCAGCATTGAGGGCTAGGAGATTTGTTTGGTCTGCTATATCCTTGATGATGCCTATGATATTTTTTATATCTTCACTTTGTGTTGTAACTTGTGTCGTTTTGTCCTCAATGTTGTGCATAGAAGAGGTGATTTGCTCCACTGAAGTGGCTGTATGTTGTAAATTTGAGCTTTGTGTGCGCATAGAATCCGCTAGGGTATTCATCGAATCTCGCAATGTTTGAGAAGTGCTTTGGAGATTTGTGCCTAGCTCTAGTTGCGCACCTAGGATTTTGCTCATCTCCTCTCCCATATGATTTACTCCCCTAAAGAGTTCTTGTGTAATACCATTGAGATGGGTATCATCAACGCGTCCTGTGAAGTCGTTGTTCGTAAAATTCTTTAGCACATCACGCACAATTTGAATATTTGCATAAAAATTTCGCAAAAGTTCATTAAAGAGTTTTTGGAGTTCGATTAAGTTTGGGTTGTGTGGGATAGATTTAATATCAAGTTTGAGATAACCACTGCTTGCTTTTTTGATAACTTCAGTGCTTTCTTGTATCATTGCGTTATCTGCCTTTAGTCCTTGCTGCACCTTTGAGATATTTTGTGTCAGAATCTGCGCCATTTGACCAAACTCATCTTTGCTTTTAATGCTAATTGGCTCAATGGATTGTGTTTGGTTGTTGATATACGCACAAAAAGAGACAATATATTCACTAAGCTTTTTGATGGGTTTTGAAATGCTCCAAATAAGCAAAAAAGAAAGGATAGTAAAAAATATGATTGCACCCACAATCATAATAAGCATAATTGTATCAATAAACTTAAAGGAAACCGAAGTTTGCTCATTGATGTATTTGGAAAATTCATTGAGTTTATCTGAAGATTCTTTGCGCATAGCAGCATTGCGTTTGGCATAATTATCCATAGTGCTCACACCTCCCCCTTGCGCTACGACGAGGCGGGCTTGCATAGTCTCTTCTAAGGCTTTGGCATAGTCTTTGAAGCCAAGAATAACAGAATCTAGCATTTCTTTGTCTTTTTGTGTGATGAGGCTTTGGTGTATATTCCCTAAATCTACTACCATTTCGTTGATAGTGCTAATAAATTCTTTGTAAGCGTCAGTTGTTCTATTATTTTGATAAAAGAGTTGCCCACCACGCAAAAATTTGATTTGTATTTCTGTTACTGCTTCATTTTGGAGAAGCCGTTGATTGGCTTTTATACTTTCGGTTTTAAACATACCATAGATAGCAATAAAAATAATTGCCAAAAAAATAGGAAATGCCCTTAGTTTCCATCGCACACTCACATTGTTGGCAAAACCCATATTATCTCCTTGCGTTTAGGAGCTCAAGGCTTGTCCTTAAGCTCCTAAGTTGATAAATTGTAGAATTGTAACGCAGAGAATCTTAAAGGAGTCTTGGATACTAAAATAGTAAATATTTAGTAAATATTTATTTAAACTTATGCTTTACATATCTAGCAAGCGGACGCAGCGGCTCTAGGGCTAAGATAAATGGGTAGATAAGCTTGCTTAGTGCTGCCCCCCCCCCTATTAGTATTTTAGAAGCTTGAGTAGTTTTTGTAAAGATCTGCACATATTCCGCTCCTTTGATATTTCCAAGTTTTTTGAGTCCAAAAAATCTTGCGAGGAAGTCAAAAGTATAGCGAAAGTGGAAGTTTTTGGGCAAGTGGCATTCTATCACGGGATAAAAGCAGTTACCTATAAGTGCCTCACCACCGGGCTTTAGTGAATCTAGCATCTCTCCAAAAGTCGCCATAGGATCATCGACATGCTCTAGCACATCAGTGCTCACAAGGCAATCGTATCGCCCAGATTCAAGCGTATCCACAAACTTGACATTTGCAAAGTTTTGGATATATTTTTTGCCATACACACTTGGGAATGGTTCATAAATATCAATTTGTGCATTTGGGCAGACTTTAGCAATCTCTCCAGCAAGCGTGCCAAACCCACCACCATAGTCGCAGATTCTATATTTTTCATCGCAAGAGTTTTTTTGCTTGGAGCATTTGTCGGCGATGTAGCGTGCGATAGATTCTCGGATACTAAAACTTAGTTTGTCATATTGCGTGAAAAGTCCATTGAGAATCCACACAGGGTGCGCATAATATGCTCCAATTTTTTCCCAATCAAGATTTTTGTTATCGCAGCCCATTTCCTCCCAAACTTTATTGAGGAGATACCACATCTGCTCCACATCATCGCTAATATTTGGGTCTTGTGAATCTAGCAGTTCTTGCAGGGCTATCTTGTCCTTTGGATCTAATCCCACTTTGTCTAGGTCTATATGTATCATTCAAACTCCTTTGTATTTAAGATGTAACGATTCTTTGTCGTCTGGGTCGGTAAATGTGTCGCAAGGTAAAGTTATCAGTAAGCATAAAACGTGGCAAGGCGTGCAAAAAATCTCTATGTGTTGGATAAATACTCCCCATACGCGTGGTGGTAGCACTCACAAAGCCAAGTTCTTGTGGGATACCAAAGTAGGCAGAATCTACTTCTATCTTGCCACCAAAAGGATAGGCAAAGTGCTTGGGTGCGAGATTGTGTGCTTTGAAAAACTCTTGGGCTTGCGCTATGTCATTGGTAACTTCTTGGGGTGTGAGGCGGTTAAAAATGGGGTGTGTATGGGTGTGATTGCCAATCGTAGCAAGAGGACTTGTGGCAAGTTGTGCTATGTCCTCCCAGCTAAGTGCGAGAGAATCGTATGTGCGGGGATTATAAGTGATACCGAGTTTTTGGCAAATAGCTAGAGAATCCGTGTAGCTCGTGGAGTTTTGGATAATCTGTGTGCGCAAAGAGAGGAATAGCTCTTGTATCTGTGCTAAATCTCTGTATTGCCCCCCCCCCTTATTGGCTAAGAGAAAATCCTCTAAACCAAACCACCACATATTGTGGTTAGATTCTGGAAACGAGGTGCAGACATAGACACAAAAGGGCACGCGATATGCTTCAAAGATAGGATAGCCATGGGTTAGATTGTCTTTATAGCCATCATCAATAGTGATACACAAGAGCTTGCTAAAAGATTTAGAATTTGTGAGGTTGTGTGTGAGCTCATCAAGGCTGACAAAGCTATAGCCTTTGTCTTTTGCTTCTTTGATAAATGCTTGTAAGAAGTCAGGCGAAACCTTTAGGGCTTCGTTGATAGGGAGTTTTTTAGAATCTATGGGCGCGATCCTGTGGAGCATTAAAATCGCGGCATTGCCTTCAAAAACTCGCCTGCTAGATTCTAATCGCCAAAGTTGTTCAATGATATATTGCTTTAGCGCACTGCGCAAGGTTTGTTGCATGAAGTTCCTCATTTTTGTTTTTTTGCAAATATCCCTATGATGATAGGGTATTCTAAGTCTTTGTGCATAATTTCCTCATAGGTCAGCTCCTCTGCAGCTATACCCTGAAACTCTGCCATCAGTGCCAAAAGATTGCCATACACTACGCTCTCTACATTTCCCACGCCAAAAACCTCCTCAAAATCCCGTTTGATACCCATTTCCATAAAACGCCAATAATCTCCCCAGTTGTCATAATCGTGTCGAGAAACTTGCACGATTCCCGCTACTGTAACCAATGCTGCCCCCCCCCCTAATAGCATATTATAAATTCCTTTAATAGCCTTTTTGTAGTCATAGATGAAGTTGAGCGTAACCGTGCAGATAAAGCAGTCTAAAAACTCTTTTGGCAGAGTATTAAAGTCAGTCAAATCTCCCACGATTGTGGCGTTTTTATTGTCTGCGGCATAGTGTAAGATGTGGGATTGTGTGATGTTATGTCCAAATTTTTTGGTATAAGTGTCCTCGGCAATTTCACACACCACACCTCGTATATGCGTAGCATAAGTGCGCAAAAAATCTTCTTGGTAGATTCTATCTATGGGTGTGCCTCTATCAAAACCAAAAACCCTTGAGATTGGCTCAAAACTTCGGAAGTTATACCATTTAGCAGGTTTGCAAATCCGCCGAACAGAGGGCATACAAAGATGATATATTTTGCGCACTATGCGAAATGGGAGCTTTAGGAGTTTTTGTATCATTTGGCTAGTCCTTTTTGCGTCCATACACCGCCTGTGTTGAATCTTGAGTTTGTTAGATTCTCTATCATCTTTATCATCGTTAGTTTTAGATTCTCGCTAATGCTTTAATCTCATAGCTAAAAACAATTGGGCTAGGCTGATGTATGGCACTTGCAGTAATTTTGTTCCAAAACTTGTATTGTAGCATATAAAATTTTAAAAACATTTTTCGTATCATCTTTTTTAAGCCCTTGCTACCACTAAGAGCGTCTTTGTCGATGATTGCCACATCACTAAACCCAGCCATTTTGAGCACATAGATGAGGCTTCCTGCGGTAAAAAGTGTAGTGTGTGTAAAATCTTCATATGCCCAATAGCACCCAGTGTGGCTCTGTGCGTTAGGCACAGCGACAAATATCTTGCCATTTTTTGCTAGGCAATGTTTTCTAAAGTGCGTGAGGATAGGGATTATAGAATCTTTTGGGAGGTGTTCTAGGCAATGGGTGGTAATGATGAGATCAAATTTTTGCGCGGGGAAAAAATCTAAGATATTCTCCACGACTTTAGATTCTATGCCTTGGGATTGGCAATGTGCAATAGCTTTTGGGTTAATGTCAATACCAAAGACATTTATCTCTTGCCCCCCCCCCATTTAGAAGATTTCCATAAAAAATGCTTATTTTTAAGCGCATAGAGCGTCTGCCCGAATCCACAACCAAAATCCAAAACATTTGCTCCAAAATCTAGATTCTCAATAATCTCTTCAAAATATGCAGGAAGCCTATAATCTGCATAAAACTCGCTCGCTACATTTCTTGCTTCAAAGTATTCCATAATATTCTCCTTTAATGTGATTTAGGCAAAGAGTCGCGATCCGATACGCACGAGATTTGCCCCGCAAGCAATCGCAATCTCAAAATCTTCGCTCATTCCCATTGAGAGTGTGCAAGCTCCCAAGTCTTGTAGGCAATCAAACACCTCTTTTGCTAACACAAAGCTCTTTTCTATCGTCCTATAATCCTTGCTATGCGCGCCTATGGTCATTATGCCTTCTAGTTTGATATTGGGGCATTGGGCGAGGATCTCGCGGTAGAGTTCTGGTGCTTGCGTGGGCGATACACCGCTCTTGGTGGATTCAAAAGAAGTATTGAGCTGGAGCAGAGCGCGCATATTTTTGCCCTTAGATTCTAGGCGTTTTTGTAGTGCTAGAGCGAGCTTGAGTGAATCTAGCGAATGCAGCAGGGTAGGGGCGAGGTCGATGAGTGCGTTTATCTTGTTTTCTTGTAGAGTGCCTATCATATGCCACTCTAGCGGGAGGGATTCTAGGGCTTGGGATTTTTGCTTTAGGTCTTGGACTTTATTTTCACCAAACGCCCTCTGTCCGCACTCATGTAGGATCTGAATCTGCTCGATTGTAGCATATTTACTCACAGCTAGAAGTGAGACGATATGATGAGGATCATAGGCGAGGCGGGCGCGCTCGATCTTGCGTATGACAAGGTCGAGATTTTTCGTGTATGAGGCGTGCATTGACTTCCTTTGGTTTGTGGGATTGTGTGTTTTGCAACTTTTGGGAGACATTATAGGGGATTGTGCCTTAGATTTTGGTTTTGTGGGTGTTTGAAGTATAATCACCAAGTGAAAATGCTGCAAAAAGGAAAATGATGAAAAGGCGCAAAAATTTGATTTTGGCATTCTTGCTCGTGCTGCTAGCGTGTGAATCTCTCTTTGGTGCGCGCCCAATGAATACCGATGATGGGCGTGTGGTCGCATCTAAGAGCTGTCAGATAGAGAGCTGGGCGAAGTTTGGGGGTGAGCTTGAGCTGTGGGCGCTGCCCGCGTGCAATCTTGTGTTTAATACCGAGATGACCATCGGTGGGAATCTCGTGCGCCAAGATTCTATAGATTCTATGCACGGTGGTTCTGGGGATTTTGTGTATCGGAGTGCGGCGGTGTTTGCGATCAAAAAGATTTTTAATGACCTAGAGCGTGATGGCTTTAGCTATGGGCTTAGTGTGGGTAATGCGCGAATGGGGCGATTTTTGCGCCATAATGATACTTTTTATACCTATGCGCTTTTGAGTAAGGCATTTTTTGATAATCAATTATTTTTGCACACTAATGTTGGCTACAAAGCTACAAAGAGTGAGAAAAATCTCTACACTTTTGGATTAGGGCTTGAATACGATATGAACGAGTATATTTGGCTCATGGCAGAGGGTTTCAAGGAGCGATTTAGCCCAGCAATGTATCAAATAGGTATAAGGATTTGGCTCAAACGCGATATGGTGCAGATAGACTGCACCTATGGCAATGCATTTAATCAGCCATTTGGGAGAAATATGGCATTTGGCTCTGTGGGGATACGGCTTTTGAGCGAAAAGTTATTGTAGTTGGTGATGTAAATTTGTTCTTGGCAAGCTGGCAGATTTATAAAGAGCCAAATCCCCAATCCCTACACTCATAAAGTATTACAGAGATTGTTATTTGTCGTTGCAGATTCACACATTTAGTTGTATAATGCGACACTTTAAATGCCAAATTTACAGAAATTTACATTTTGGAGTAGCTAATGAAGCGATACAATGTAGGAATTGTCGGAGCGAGTGGTGCTGTGGGTGAGGAGCTGGCATTAGTTTTGGAGGAGCAGAAGTTCCCAGTAGCTAAATTCGTGCCTTTAGCAAGTGCGCGTAGTGCAGGGGAAACCATAAGCTTTGGTGGCAAGGATTATGAGATACTAGAGACCACTGATGAGATTTTTGCCAAAGAGCAGATAGAGATAGCATTTTTTTCTGCTGGTGGAAATGTGAGCGCGCGATATGTGCCTAGTGCAGTAAAAGCCGGAGCATTGGTTATTGATAATACCAGTCATTTTAGAATGGAATCTGATGTGCCTCTTGTCGTGCCGGAGGTTAATTCAGAAGATATTGCATTGTATAAAAAGCGTGGAATCATCGCCAATCCTAATTGCTCCACAATCCAAATGGTGCATATCCTCGCACCGCTACATAGGGTGTTTGGGATAGAGCGAGTCGATGTGAGCACTTATCAGGCGGTTTCGGGTGCGGGTAAAAAGGGAGTAGATGAGCTTTTCACACAAATGCGCCATATTGTAAATTTCAACATACAAGAGTGTGAGGCGGAAGTTTTTGCACACAGAATCGCGCTCAATGCAATTCCACATATTGATGTATTTTTGGACAATGACTACACTAAAGAAGAAATGAAAATGATTAATGAGACTAATAAAATTATGCACACCAATATTCCTATTAGTGCGACTTGTGTGCGTGTGCCGGTGCTAAGAAGTCATAGTGAGAGTATCACAATCCGTTTTAAAGACGCTATTGATAGTGCCAGAGTCAAAGAGGTATTAAAAAACGCTCCAAGTGTTGTCTTGGTAGATGATGTGAAAAATAATCAATACCCAATGCCGCTTATTGCCACAGAGACAGACCAAACCTATGTAGGACGCATACGCGTGGATAACTTTGATTCTAGGATTTTGCATTTATGGTGCGTGGCAGACCAGCTCCGCGTGGGTGCAGCGACAAATGCCGTGCGTATCGCACAGAAATGGATTGAGCTATGATTTTTATTGATGCGTGTTTTAGGAAACCTACGCCATACACACCGATATGGCTTATGAGACAGGCAGGGCGGTATCTTAGCGAGTATAAAGCTACGCGTGCAAAGGCAGGGAGCTTTTTGGATTTGTGCAAAAATGTAGAGCTTGCCACAGAGGTTACGCTCCAGCCAATAGAGATTTTAGATGTTGATGCAGCAATTTTGTTTAGTGATATTTTGGTTGTGCCACTTGAGATGGGTTTAGGGCTTGAGTTTGTCGCGGGTGAGGGACCGAGATTTAGAGAGACTATCACTAATCAAAAAGATGTAGATTCACTCAAAGAAGGAGCGTTTGAGAATCTAGACTATGTCTATGATACGCTTAGTAGCTTGCGTCAAAAACTCCCAAATGACAAGGCGCTGATAGGGTTTTGTGGTTCGCCATGGACGCTAGCAACCTATATGATTGAGGGGCAGGGGAGCAAAACCTACACAAAGAGTAAGAAGATGCTCTATACCAATCCCAAGCTCCTTCATAGTCTGCTAACTAAAATTACCAAAGAGCTAAAGGGCTACTTAACACGACAGATAGAATCTGGTGCGAACGCTGTGCAAATATTTGATAGCTGGGCTGGGGCATTAGAATCTAGCGCATATTTTGCTTTTAGTTGGCAGTATATGAAAGATATAGCACATTTTTTAAAGAGCAAATATCCACATATTCCTGTGATGCTTTTTCCTAAAGGAATTGCTGGGTTTTTGGATCACATAGATGGGGAATTTGATGTGTTTGGTGTAGATTGGAGCACACCTATGGAGTTGGCTAAGCAAAAACTTGGAAGTAAGTATGTCTTGCAAGGCAATCTTGAGCCATCAAGGCTCTATGATAGAGATTCTATGCTAGAAGGTGTGGAAGAGATAGTGCGCGTGATGGGCAAAGAGAGTGGGCATATATTTAATCTTGGGCATGGTATGCTGCCTGATTTGCCACGAGAAAATGCCATAGAACTTGTGCGTATTGTGAGAGAGCGCACAAAGCGATGAGGGTATGGGCATTGTGGAGTTGCCCTAAAATCACCAAAGCCCTAATCCCAATCCACTAAAATCGCTTTATTGCCTAAGTAGCAAACCCCATAGATAACTATCCAAAAATTATGCTATAATGTATCTCCACACTTTATCGGGGCTGAAGTGGAATTCGACAGGAAGTATAGAATCTAAGTGCATGTGAGCCGGTAAGCTCTCAAACTGCCAACAGCAATAAACGCAAACAATACAAATTACGCTCCAGCTTACGCAAAAGTAGCGTGAGTCTAATTCCTTTTGGGAGCCGACACTCTAGGGGTTCTAGCCTCTTAGATTCTGTCGTCATAATGCTAGATGCTTGCTAGGCAATGTCTTGGGTCTAGCAAAAAGACAAAGAGACTGCTTGTCTTGAGGAGTTTGGGGGTTTTCTCACAGGACAAAAAGACAAAAATCCTATCTAAACATGTAGAAGCTTAGTGGAAGTGCTTTTTGGACTGGGGTTCGATCCCCCACAGCTCCACCATTATCTTAAGAAATCTCACTTAATTTTCTGTGCTTCAAATTATCAATTGATACCTACATTTGTCCCCTAGATTCACTATAATACTAGGTAAATACCATTAAGGAGAGCGTTATGACTTTGGTTATAGAAAATGTCAAAGAGGAGTTTGTCCCAGTGCTTAAAGGATTGGCTAAAGGCGTGCAGGCTAAAGTTAAGACAAAAAAGACAAGAGCGGAGATTATCGCAGAAATGGAGAAAGAGAGCGAATAGATGGTGAGACTATATCAAGAATGCGCTCAATCTAGGCTCACATAGCGAGTTATTTTAGAATCTCCCCGATCTTTGGATACGCACGCACGAGATTTTCCCATTCAATCATAAAGCGGTTTTCCCCAGATTTGGCATTTGTTTCCCAAAGGTTTGGACTCTCAAATATCGCAATACTTGGTTGCTTTGGTATGCCTAGTGCGCCTTTGACAAGCACTTTTTTACTCCCTTTAAGCATTCCCATTACAAAAAACCACAAATCATCATTGTGTGGTGCAAGTTCATAGAATCTTTGCGTGTTAAAAACTTCTATATCCAAGCAATGTGGAGGATAGAGCACGCCTGATACTCCAAGCGGACAAATACCAAGTAGTGGTGTGTCCTCACAATCGCAGTTTTGCCATACAAATGCACCGCTAGATTCTAGTATAGGCATACTAGCGTGGTGGGTATGGATACACTGCGGATATTTGTGATATGAATCTAGCAGTAGCCTAAGCATATCACGCTCATAGAGCTGATCATCATCGATAGTGATACACAAATCCTCTGGATAGAATCTAAGTGCGTGGATAAGTTTATTGCAAGATTTGTAGTTTTCCTCCACAAAATGTATGTGAATAAAGTGCTGTGTATGGAGGAGTTTGAGAATCCTGGGCAAAGACTTAAAGCCGTCCGGAAACTCCTCTAGGCTCAAAAACACCGCGATTTCATCGGCTGGTATGCTTTGGCGAAGTAGAGAAAAGATTGTATGGTGTAATGTGGCTATGCGAGCAGGGAAGGAGGTTAGGCTAAAGATGATACGCGGATATTGTCGCTGTATGCGCGCTTGCCCCCCCCCTTAGTGCGTTTTTAATCAAGCACGAAGTAATTGTGTAGCTTACAAATCCCAAAAGCCATATGGTGCGAAAAAATCGCCTTAGCACAAAAGAGGACTTTGTGATGTCCCGCTCACTCAAAACTAAAAGCAAGAGGTTTTTGACAAATTTTTTTATCAGGCGCATAGCTCCTCCTTTGTGTGAAATCTGCGGGATTCTATACAAAAAATCTAAAAACCCGCTTATTTTTATGAGCAATTTGCTAAGAGCAAATTGTTACGCTCGGCTGGAGTGAATCCAGCCTTGCTCCGCTTCGCGACCATACACTTTTTGAATCTACCCACTTAGATTCACTAGATCCTATGATGTCGTTGGTTAGCATTCCATCTAGGTTTTGAGAAGCTCTAGCAAATCCTCCTCACTTAGAATCTGCACACCTAGATTCTGTGCTTTTGCGAGTTTGCTCCCAGCATTTTCTCCACAGAGCAAGTAATCGCTCTTGCTACTCACCGAGGAGCTGACCTTAGCCCCCAAACCTTCCAAAATCTCCACGAAATGTTCGCGTGGCGCAGAGAGCGTGCCAGTGATCACCACATTTTTGCCTGCAAATACTGAATCTAGCACGACTTCTCGTTGCTGCACTTTTGGTTGTATAATCTCTAGCATAGTTTCTATCAGTTCTTTGTTGGCGTGATTAAACTCACAGAGTGAGCGTGCCATCTCCTCCCCAAAGCCATCTATGCCTAAAATCTCTGTTTCACTGATGCTAAAAACCCTAGTCCCAAAGATTTTAGCAAGCTTCTTGCTCGCACCCTCACCGATATGCTCAATCCCAAAGGCATTGATTAGTCGCCAAAGCTCTATGCCATAGGTATTTTTGATACCATTTATAAGGTTTTGTGCGCGCTTTTGCTTCCAACCCTCTAGTTTTAGCAAATCCTCTTCTTTGAGCTTATAGAGATCCAAAATCCCGCGCACCAAACCCCTATCAAAAAGCTCATAAACAATTTTTTCGCCTAGCCCATCGATGTTTAGTGCTTTTTTGGAGGCGAAATGCACGAGGGATTCTTTGACGCGTGCGGGGCAGTTGAGGTTTTGGCATTTGATGAGTATCTCCTCAAGCAAGAGTTCTTGTGCGCATTCTGGACAGAGAGTAGGGGGTTGTATGCGCACCTGTGAGCCATCGCGCAGTGTGTGGATAGAAGAGATGATTTTGGGGATTACATCGCCACTGCGGATTATGACGACTCTATCGCCAATGCGAATGTCTTTTTTGGCAATCTCGCTGAAATTATGTAGGGACGCACGCGCGATCATCGCACCTTCTATCTCTACTGGCTCTAGCTCTGCCACGGGAGTGATGACACCTGTGCGTCCGACTTGAAAAACAATATCTTTGATGATAGAAGTTTTTTCTACTGCTGGGAATTTATACGCACATGCAAATCGTGGAGATTTGATTGTCCAGCCTAGTTGCTCTTGGATTGCCATTTCATCAATCATTATCACCATACCATCAAGCATTAATGGATAAGTTTCACGCGTATTTAAGAGATTTTGATAGGTTTTAATAATCTCTTCTTTGTCTGTGCAATGCACTAAAAATGGCATAGGAGCAAAGCCAAAAGATTCTAAAGATTTGAGAATCTCATAAAAACTCTGCTTTTGTGTATGGATAGCACCCACGCCCCATGGCATAAAGCGCAAGGGACGCTTAGCTGTGATTTTAGAATCTAATTGTCTTAGGCTGCCTGCTGCGGCATTGCGTGGATTAGCAAAAAGCGGGAGATTGTCTGTAAGTCTTTGGGTGTTGAGAGATGTAAAATCATCTTTGGCGATAAGCACCTCGCCACGGATTTCTATCTGCTCTTTGTAGGGAATTTGTAGCGGGATTGAAAATATCGTGCGTGCGTTTTGGGTTACAAGCTCGCCTTCTATGCCATTGCCGCGTGTGGTGGCACTCTGAAGCAGTCCTCCTTCGTATAAGAGATTCAGTGAAGCACCATCAAACTTTGGTGAGCAGGTAAAAGTGGCATATGGGTGGGTTTTTTGGATTCTTTTAAGCCATTCCTCTAGCTCTGCCTCATCAAAAACATCATCAAGACTCCACATACGTTTGATATGTGTGTTTTTGCTAAATTCACTAAGTGGGACATCACCTACTCGTTGCGTTGGAGAGTTAGGCACTATGGAATCTGGGTGTGCTTCTTCATAGGCTTTGAGTTTGTGGTAGAGTGCATCGTATTCTGCATCACTTGCGATAGGAGAATCCAACACATAGTAATGGTATGCCATTTTGTTGAGTGTGTCAATTACAAAGTGGTAATTTTGGGAATCTATGGAATCTAAGGTCTGCAAGATTTGTCCTTTTTGTGATTTTTAAGCTATTTTTGGTAGAATTATACACGATTTCACGCTTCTTTGCTAGAGATTACACGCCACTAGGAGAATATCTTGATAGAAAATGTTGATAAAACCACGACTTTGCATCTCAAAAATGAGGCGCAGTTTTTGTGCTTTACCTTGGAGGAGGAGCAGGAGGGAGTCACACAGCTCTATGCGATGAATGTCTTTAAAGTCCGCGAGATTATCTACTATAACGATATGCTTACAGAGACGGAGGGGGATAATGCTGGGGTCTTGCTAGGGTTTCTGACCGTGCGTGATGAGACGATACCACTTGTGGATATGCGACGTTGGCTGTATTATAATCCATCAGATCCCTATAAAAATCTCCAAGAATACTCCATACAAAGCGATAAGTGCCTTGTGGTGATTTGTGATTTTTCAAACTACACCGTGGGGCTTAAGATTCTCAATGTCAAACGCATTATCCAAAAAAATTGGAATGAGGTCAATGTAGGAAGTGAGTATGGGATTGATGGTAATTCTAAAGTAACAGCTACGACCAAATACGATAATGGCGAAGTGGTGCAGATTCTTGATGTGGAAAGAATGGTAGTTGATGCATTCCCGATGCAAAATTCTGTTAGCGAACTTGATTTAGAAAGCATAGGACCGATTATGAGTAATCGGATTGTGCTTTTGGCAGAGGATTCTAAAGCCGCAGCCAAAAATCTCCAACATGTGATTGAGAAACTTGAATTGCAATATTTTACTTTTCCTAATGGCAAGGGTTTGTTGGAATATCTCAATAATGCCGGTGTGGCAAAAATGGTGGGAGCGATTATCACTGATATTGAAATGCCTGTTATCTCGGGCTTTGAGGTGTTAAAACGCGTCAAAGAAAATCCAGAGACTGCTCATATCCCTGTAATCATCAATTCTTCTATGAGTTCGGATTCTAACAAACAAATGGCGGAGGCACTCAAAGCCGATGCATTTATCACAAAATCCAATCCTATCGAGATAGAACAGGCATTGAAACGACTGCTTAAAAGCTAAGATATATTATTGTATTAAGGACATATTTCTATGTATAGAACTCATTTGTGTGCGGATATTGGTAGAGAGGATATTGGTCAAGAAGTGCGTGTGTGCGGGTGGTGTAATAGCTATCGTGATCACGGAGGAATTGTATTTCTTGATTTGCGTGATAAAAGTGGAATCGTGCAGCTTGTGTGTGATCCTAATTCACAAGCCCATAAAATCGCTTCAAGTGTGCGTGATGAGTTTGTCCTCATGGCTAAGGGCAAGGTGCGTGCGAGGGGAGAGGGACTAGAGAATCCAAAGTTAAAAACCGGCTACATAGAAATCGTGCTTGATGAGCTTGTGATTGAGAACAAATCCCTTACGCCACCTATTGACATAGGTAGCGAAAATGTCAGCGAAGATTTGCGTCTGAAATATCGGTATTTGGATTTGCGTGCTAAGAGGGCGTATGAAATCTTTAAAGTCCGTTCCGATGTGGCGATTGCAGTGAGAAATTCTCTACAAAAAATGGGTTTTTTGGAGGTAGAGACACCAATCCTCACCGCCTCGACACCAGAGGGTGCGCGGGATTATCTCGTGCCTTCACGCGTGCATGATGGGCAGTTTTTTGCTTTGCCACAAAGCCCACAGATTTTTAAACAGCTTTTGATGGTGAGTGGATTTGATAGATATTTTCAAATCGCAAAATGCTTTAGAGATGAAGATTTGCGCGCAGATAGACAGCCCGAATTTACCCAAATTGATGTAGAGATGAGTTTTTGCGATGAGGAAGATGTGATGGCAGTGGCACAGAATCTCCTTGTAGATATTTTCCGCGCGTGTGGTAGGGAGATTCGCACACCATTTAGGCGTATGAGTTGGCAGGAAGCTATGGAATCGTATGGGAGTGATAAGCCGGATTTGCGTTTTGAAATGCCTCTCATCGAAGTGGGTGATTTATTTGTGGATTGTAGCAATGAGATCTTTGCTTCTATCGCACAAGATTCTAAGGCAAATAGATTTAAAGCATTGTGTGTGAAAGGTGGCGATAAAGTCTTCACACGCAAGAGCTTGGGCGAAGCAGAGGAGTTTGTGCGCAAGTTTGGTGCTAAGGGCTTAGCGTATTTGCAAATCAAAGATGGCGAGGTCAAAGGACCTTTAGCAAAATTCCTCTCTAGTGCGCGTTTAGAGGAGCTTTTGCAACGCGTAGGAGCGGAAGTAGGCGATATTGTGTTTTTTGGTGCGGGAGCTAAAAAAATCGTGTGGGATTATATGGGGCGTTTGCGGCTTAAAATCGCGCAAGATATGGGGCTTATAGATTCTGATAAACTAGAGTTTTTATGGGTGGTGGATTTCCCTATGTTTGAGAAAAATGATGATGGTAGCGTGTCTGCACTACATCACCCTTTTACAATGCCCAAAAATCTAGAGCAAGGCGTGAAATCTGGTGATATAGAATCTATCCAATCTATTGCCTATGATATTGTGCTAAATGGCGTGGAATTAGGTGGAGGGAGCATTAGGATTCACAAAGACACTATCCAAAGTCAGGTTTTTGAGATTCTCAATATTTCCCAGCAGCAAGCAAAGGAGCGATTTGGATTTTTGCTAGAGGCTTTGAGTTATGGTGCGCCACCGCACGGGGGGTTTGCAATGGGATTTGATAGGATTATTATGCTTCTTACACACAGCACTTCTTTGCGTGATGTGATTGCGTTTCCCAAGACGCAAAAGGCGACTTGCCTACTCACAAATGCACCAAGCGAAGTGGGTGAAGAACAATTGCGTGAGTTGCACATACGATTGCGCAATCCCAAGCACTAACTTAATTTGAAGGAGAAAAAATGAAAAAGTTATTTTTAATCATTGGTGCGCCCGGTAGTGGTAAGACTACAGACGCCCAAATCATTGCGCAAAACAACGCCAACACAATCGTGCATTATTCCACAGGTGATTTATTGCGTGCGGAAGTAGCAAGCGGCAGCGAGCGAGGTAAGCTTATCGATAGTTTTGTGAGTAAGGGGAATCTCGTGCCACTAGAGATTGTTGTAAGCACGATTATAGGAGCAATCAAAAATGCCCCCAAAGATGTAATCATCATTGATGGTTATCCGCGTAGTGTGGAGCAAATGGAGGCACTAGATTCACAGCTACAAGGGCAGAGTGATGTAGTGTTAAAAAGTGTTATAGAGGTTGAAGTAAGCGAAGAAGTGGCGCGTGATAGGGTATTGGGGCGTGCAAGAGGTGCTGATGACAATGTCGAGGTGTTTAATAACAGAATGAAGGTCTATCTCACACCGCTTAAAGAAATTGAGACATTTTATGCTAAAAGCAATCTTTTGCACAAGATTAATGGTGAGCGCACGATAGAGGAGATTGTCGCCGATATGCAAAGCTTTATTTTGCAACAACTTTAAACCACATTTCAATGTAAGGAGCAAGCAATGAATCTTGAAAAAATCACTATTGGTTCTAATCCCGATGCTATCAATGTCGTCATAGAGATACCCTATGGTTCAAACATCAAGTATGAAGTGGATAAAGAGAGTGGTGCGGTAGTCGTGGATCGTGTGATGTATGGTGCGATGTTTTATCCAGCAAATTATGGGTTTGTGCCAAATACATTGAGCGATGATGGCGATCCTGCTGATGTGCTCGTGCTCAATGAATACCCCCTGCAAGCTGGGAGTGTCATCAAGGCACGACTTATTGGGGTATTGCTCATGGAAGATGAGAGTGGGGTAGATGAGAAGCTCATTAGTGTGCCGGTTTCTAAGATTGATCCGCGTTATGACAAGATTAAAAGCTTGGAGGATTTGCCACAAATCACGCTTGATAGAATCAAAAATTTCTTTGAGACCTACAAGACTCTTGAACCAAATAAATGGGTGAAAGTCCAAGGTTTCAAGGACAAACAAGAAGCCCAACGCATTTTACAAATCTCCATTGATAATTACAAAAAGTAACAATTTCCTTAACCTTTCAGTCTTTGCTCACTATGGCTTGTAAAGAGCCTATGTGGGCAAATCCTTATCTTTTAAAGAGACTTTGACACCCCTATGTATGTTTAATCGTATCAAATTTGTCTCATATTCCTTTATTCGCCTATGAGTTTAAGAATCTTAGATTCTATAATTAACTTCTTTATTTTATAATGTAGGTAGCTTTGGAAGCTAAATAGCTTTCAAGTATTTTTATGTAAGGAGAGAAAGATGGATTTCGCACAATTTATAGAAGAATACAACAAGCTCAAAGCAGAACGTGAGGAGCAGGGTATCCCTCCACTGCCGCTTAATGTCAAGCAAACACAATGTGCTATTGAGATTTGCAAGAGTGCAAACGCGAGTGCAGAGCAAAAGGCTTTTGCAAAGGAGTTGCTCATTCATAGGGTCAATCCCGGTGTTGATGATGCGGCAAAACTCAAGGCGGAGTTTTTTGCCGAGATTCTCAAAAGTGGTAAGGAGCAGGTATTTACACCGCTAGAAGCGATTAAATATCTTGGGACAATGCTAGGTGGCTACAATGTCAAGCCGCTTATTGATGGTTTGTCTTTGAGTGATACCACTTTGGCAAAAGAATGCGCAAATGCCCTCAAGCACACACTGCTTGTGTATAATAGCTTTGAAGATATTGCTGAGCTTAGTGCGAGTAATGCTCTAGCTAAAGAGGTTTTAGAATCTTGGGCAAATGCCGAATGGTTTTTGCAAAAACCCGCCTTGCCAGAAGTGATTAAGGCTTGCGTGTTTAAAGTCGATGGTGAGACCAATACCGATGATTTAAGTCCAGCGGGTGATGCTTTTACGCGTAGTGATATTCCATTGCACGCAAAAGCTATGCTCAAAGCGCGTATAGAAAACTTCGAGCAGCGAATCCAAAATATCAAAGATGTAGCAGCTAAAAATGGCGCACAGGTGGCGTATGTCGGTGATGTAGTGGGGACAGGAAGCTCAAGAAAATCTGCGTGCAATTCGATTATGTGGCATTTTGGCAAGGAGATACCATATATCCCTAACAAAAAGGGTGGTGGCGTGATCTTAGGCGGCGTGATTGCACCTATTTTCTTTAATACTTGTGAAGATTCTGGGGCGCTGCCTATCGCGGTAGATGTGAGCGCACTGAATGAGGGTGATATTATTGAGATTCACACACAAAAAGGTGAGATTCTCAAAAATGGTAGTGTGGTAGCTAGCTTCACACTAAACCCACTTACTATCAGCGATGAAGTGCGTGCAGGAGGTAGAATCTCTCTCATTATTGGGCGTAACCTTACAGCAAAAGCACGAGATTTCCTCAAGCTCCCTCCAAGTGATGTGTTTAAAACTCCTAAGCAACCAGCACAAAAATCTTGTGGATTCTCTCTTGCGCAAAAAATCGTGGGACGCGCGTGTGGAGTAGAGGGCGTGAGACCGGGCACATATTGCGAACCCAAAACCACCACGGTGGGTAGCCAAGACACCACGGGTGCGATGACACGCGATGAGATTAAAGAGCTTGCGGCGATTAGCTTTGGGGCGGATTTTGTGATGCAGAGTTTTTGCCACACTGCAGCGTATCCCAAACCCTCTGATGTGAGCTTGCACGCGACATTACCGGAGTTTATTTCCTCAAAAGGTGGGGTGGCATTGCGTCCTAGAGATGGTGTGATTCACTCTTGGCTTAATAGATTCTGTTTGCCCGATACGCTTGGCACCGGCGGGGATTCACACACGCGTTTCCCAATCGGCATTTCTTTCCCTGCAGGAAGTGGGCTCGTGGCATTTGCAGCAGTTACAGGCACGATGCCTCTTGATATGCCAGAATCTGTGCTTGTGCGATTTAAAGGCAAACTCAATCCGGGTATTACCTTGCGTGATTTAGTAAATGCAATTCCCTACTATGCAATCAAGCAAGGGCTTTTGACCGTGGAGAAAAAGGGTAAGAAAAATATCTTTAGCGGCAGAATCTTGGAGATTGAAGGGCTAGGGGACTTAAAAGTCGAGCAGGCTTTTGAGCTTAGTGATGCGAGTGCAGAGAGGAGTGCGGCGGCGTGTAGCGTGCGCCTCAATAAAGAGCCTATTATTGAGTATCTCAACTCAAACATTGCGCTTATCGAAGCGATGATTAAAAATGGCTATCAAAATGCCGACACGCTACGCAGACGCGCACAAAAAATGCAAGAGTGGATTGATAATCCCGTGCTTTTAGAGCCTGATAGCGATGCAGAATACGCAGCGGTGATTGAAATCGATCTCGCAGAGATTAAAGAGCCGATTTTGGCGTGCCCCAACGATCCTGATGATGTGGCGACACTTGGTGAGATTCTCGCAGATCCTAAGCGCCCTAAGACAATCAATGAAGTCTTTATCGGTAGCTGTATGACAAATATCGGGCATTTCCGCGCCTTTGGTGAGATCGTCAAAAACGAAGGGCAGTCCAAAACACAAATTTGGATTGCACCGCCTACCAAAATGGACGAAAAAGAGCTCAATCAAGAGGGATATTTCTCTGTATTTGGTGCGGCGGGTGCGCGTATGGAGGTGCCCGGTTGTAGCTTATGTATGGGTAACCAAGCGCGCGTGAGGGATAATGCGGTGGTGTTCTCGACTTCAACTCGTAACTTTGATAATCGTATGGGTAAGGGCGCGCAAGTGTATCTTGGTAGCGCAGAGCTTGGCGGTGTGTGTGCGATACTAGGGCGATTGCCAAGTGTGGAGGAATACCTCAACCTCGTGCCTACCAAGCTCAAAGGCAAGGAGGACAATGTCTATACATATCTAAACTTCGACAAAATCGAGGATTTCGCGCTCTAGGACCTACCTATGAAGTAAGAGAGTTACTCTCTTGCTTCGCAAAAAAGTGCTATCTCATCACTCAAGCTCAAATCAGTAGCTTTCACAACCTTAAACCTATAGCCTAGATTCCAAGATTCTATCATTGGTTTAATCTCAAAAAAATCACTTGCTTGATGATAGATACTAATAAGCATAGCAGGTTTTTGCTCGGTGATTGTCTGCTTTGCACCTTTGAGAAATTCTTGCTCAAAGCCCTCAATATCGACTTTGATAAAGCCT
>DXIN01000039.1 GCA_019112865.1 Candidatus Helicobacter avicola | reverse complement strand
GCTTTGCTCATTTCATTAAGAGAATCTTTGAGCCTATTGGTTTGGGGATTAGCACTAGCAAGTGTGGTTGTCTTGCCAAATCTCCCTTGCTTAGATTCTTCTACGATACCTACGACTTCATCGACAAGTTTAGAATCTTGATTGAGGTTGTCTTTGGTGCGTTCGATGTTGGTATTTACCATTTTGGCTATCGCTCCTAGCTCATCATGCGCACGCACTTTGATGAGGGCGACATCAGAGCTTTCGTGGTTGATATAAGTAAAGAAGTTTTGCAATCCCCTAAGGAGGGCGGGCAGGCGTCCCGAGACGACTTTACGCACGGCGATATAAAGCACGATAAGCACGACAATCAAAATCACAAACGAGCTAGAAACCACCAAAATAAGCAAATTTTTCACACTCTCTAGGACATTTGCCTTTGGCACAGAGATGAGCATAAGCCACTTGGTATCTGCAATATCGCCAAGCTCAAAGGATTGTATGATGAGATAGGAGAGCACGCCGCTTGAGGTGGTGTATTCATAGATTCCATCTTTGTGTGTATTGAGAGCTTCGATGACTGCTGCATCATCGTTTTTGTTGAGCAAGTCTTGTAGTCGCTTTTGTGTCCTGCCATCTACGGTGTGTATAGCGACTATGCCATCTTGGTCTAGCAATGCGCGGTTCTCACCTTCAAAGTTGAGCACTTTTGTATCTGCCACAAAGCCCCGCAAATAGTCAAAATTCAAAATGCTTGCCACCACGCCCAAAAACTTGCCATTTTGCCCATACACAGGGAAAGCAATCGTTGCACCCATAAAAGTATGCCCTGCTATGGTTATACTCTGTGGCTTAGAGATAAAGGGCTTTGTGATTTGCTGTCCCGATACTGCGACATTGAGCAATGCCTTGATAGATTCTTGTTCAGCGAGAGTGTCCTCTGCTTGTGCTTTTGCTGCCTTGCCTATATTGTCCTTGTCGGCATACAAGATAATCGTCTTGCCACCTTTAGTCTGAAAAAGCGGATCACTCTTAAAATGTGCTGGTGCATCGGGCAGATACAAATACGCATACGAGACGAAATTCGAGCTGCGTGCTAGAGACGCCACGACATTGCCCACTCTAGCTAAACTGATATTTTCAATAGCAGTAGAGGCAAACACGCCATCTAAAGTCGAGGCGGTATTGTCCGTGAGAGAAGTAAGCTCATGAAAGTTTGCACTCACAAAATTTGTCTGGGCTTTGACCTCACTCCTTAGAGTTTTGGAAGTAGCCTCCACCATATCTGTATTGACATTTGTGCTGATGACAAAAATCAATACTCCAAATCCAATAACAAAAGTCAATCCGATAGTAAATAGCAGCTTCGTGCCGATTTTTAAAGAAGCAAACATCAACAACCCCTCAAGTAATGTATCGCAAAACGCTCTATTCTACAAAAAAAAAAAAAACAAAATCAATAAATTTTTGTGTTTAGGAATCTTTGGGAGTGGATTGTTACTATTTGTTATTGTAATGATTGACTTAGCAGAGAGATTGCATAGATTCTAGCTTTTTAGCCTTGTATGCGTGAAACTCGTGGTGCAAAATCGCTTCTCTAGCTTCCCGCACAAGTGTAAGATAAAAGTGCAGATTGTGGATTGAAGCAAGGCGATAGTAAGTCATCTCTCCACTTTTGTAGAGGTGGTGCAAATACGCGCGTGAGTAGTTTTGGCAGGTGTAGCAGCTACACTCTGAATCTAGTGGAGCATTATCAAACCCAAAGCGCGTATTTTTGATATGAATCTTGCCTAAGTTTGTAAAAAGTGTGGCATTGCGAGCGTTGCGCGTAGGCATCACACAATCAAACATATCCACTCCGCGCTCAATAGCTTCTAGGATATTTTGAGGAGTCCCCACACCCATAAGGTAACGCGGTTTGTCCTGTGGCAAGTGAGGGATTGTAGATTCTATCGTGTCATACATTTCTTGCGCACTTTCTCCCACTGCTAAGCCCCCTATGGCATAGCCATCAAACTCCTCCATCGCTGTGAGGCTTAGGGCGGATTGGGCGCGCAACTGCGTATCTGTGCCACCCTGCACAATCGCAAAGAGATGGTTGTCTTGCGCATTGCCTTGGGATTTTTGGTGTAGATGATACTCAAGGCTCACACGCGCCCAAAGACTTGTGCGCCGGATAGATTCTATGATACGCTCTCTAGGTGCGGGCAATCCTACGAGGTCATCAAGCACCATCATAATATCGCTGTTTAATGCGTATTGAATCTCAAGCACTTTTTGCGGGGTAAAGAGGTGCTTGCTCCCATCAATGTGGGATTTGAACTCCACGCCACCCTCATACAAACGCGCATTGCCTCCTAGGCTAAAGGCTTGGAATCCTCCACTATCACTCAAATAATTCCCCCCAAAATTTGCAAATTTGTGAATCCCCCCAAGAGCTTTTAGCTTCTCAATCCCACAACGTAGATACATATGATAGGTGTTTGCGAGGATTATAGGTGCGCGCAAATGGTGGGTTATATCATAGCTATCTAGAGCTTTGATACAACCCTGCGTGCCTACAGGCATAAAGATAGGCGTGTGAATCTCCCCATGAGCGAGCGTGAGGCTTAACGCCCTCGCCTTAGAATCTAGCGCATCGATACGCACCTGCATACTTTCTCCTTGTAGTATTTGAAGTATTTAATCTAAAGTCATAAAATTACACTGATTTCAGAGGGTCTTTAGTCTTGGCTTTTTATAATATGTCAAATTTTACCTTTGCGCTGTAAGGATTTGTTTTGAAAAAAACACTTGTTTTTGCCGATGGCATTGTAGCAAAAATTTTTATCCAAAAAATCATTACGCAATATTTTAGTAACAACACCTATGTGATTGTGTGCAAAGATAGCACGATGTTTCCAGCATCTATCCCTAATTCCATAGAGACACATTGCTTTGACTACACTTCGGCATTTCGGCTAGAATCTGTCTGTGGCAGTGATGTCCAAGATGTCTTTATCGTGATTGATGAGCCAAAGGAGCGTTTTGTGCTTTATGAGCTTATCCGCACGCTTAATGCGAAGGTGCGTATCGTGCTGTTTAATAACCACGAATTTACCACGCACACGATTGAGGGCAATAATAATGTCGTGATGTTGCGTGAGGATTTGCGCCTAAAGGGTGCGATAGATACCAATCTTATTGTGATAGATTCTGAATATCTTGTGGCAAACCGCCTCACACAACGACTTGCCAATGTCCCACTCATACCGCGTGGATTTGGACTAGAGCAAGGCGAGCTGATGGAGATTGCAATCCCTCCGGGTAGTATCTTTGCCTATCGCCACATCGGCTCTATCCAGCAAAAAAAATGGCGTATCGTAGGGATTTATCGCCGTGCGGAGTTTATCCTCGCTACACACACTTTGGTAATCCAGCCAAACGATGTGCTACTTGTAGCGGGGGATTCTGTGGTGTTGAGCGAGATTTATCGCAGTGCCAAAAGTGATATTGGGCAGTTTCCAGCACCCTTTGGCAAAGATATATTTTTGTATGTCGATACATCAAAATCTAGCGTGCAGTCCGTGCTAGATGATATTCAAGACGCGCTTTTTTTGCACACGCATATCAAAAGTGATAAATTACATATTTTTGTGTTAAATCCTAGCAATTTCGCACTTTTAGAATCTATTCGCTCTCATCAAGCACCAAAAATCCAAATACACTTTATCTATGACAATAGCGATTTTTGCACACAGATTCACAAAGATTGTAAAAAGCGTCCCGGACTTATTGTGCTAAATCACGAGCTTTTTATTCCTCGCAAACATCGTCAAGCTCTCTACCAAGCCACCACACCGGTGCTAAAAACAGGCTATAAGCGGCTTAAGGAAGTGCAAAAAGGCTTTTTGGTTGTCGATGAGGGGCTGCAAAAGGGTGAAAATATCGCTTCGGTAATGTTTGATATTTCTAAACAGCTCAAAATCACTACAAGATTCTATGATTTTAATCCAGATTCAGAGCACCAACGCACATTGCTGGGCAATATCGAGAATCTCGGCAAGATTTTTTCACAAAAGCCAGAGATTACTTATTCTAGCTCACAAAATCCGATTTTGTTCTTGCAACGCTCTTTGGAGGTGTATTTGCAGTTTGTGCCATTTGATAGTGCTATCACACAGGTGCAGCTCTTTGCCTTTGGCTCAATGGATTCTCAAAGACTTTCACTTGGGTTAGATACAAACCCCCAGATTTTTATCCCTTATTAGAAGGATTGTGCAATGAGACAAATCATCATCAACACCCCCACCAAACAATACCCCGTGCATATTGATAGCACTCAAAATTTTGAGCCGCTCGTGCATAATGGCAAGGTGCTCGTGGTTTCCAACCCTAAGGTCGCTGGATTGCACCTCTCTAAAATCTTGCCTAAGATTATGGCAAAGGAAGTGTATGTGTGTATTATCCCTGATGGCGAGGCGTATAAGGATTTTAAAAGCGTGGAGTATATCCTGGAGTGTGCTTTCACACACAAGCTTGATAGAAACTCGCTTTTTGTAGCCTTTGGCGGTGGAGTAGTGGGCGATATAGTGGGTTTTGTGAGTGGGATTTATCAACGCGGTGTGGAGTTTGTCCAAATCCCTACTACACTTTTGGCACAAGTGGATTCTAGCGTGGGCGGCAAGACGGGTATTAACAATGCTTTTGGTAAGAATCTCATCGGACTTTTTCATCAACCAAAAGCCGTGTATGCAAATACAGATTTGCTTGCTACACTAGATTCACGAGAGTTTAGTGCGGGTGTGGCGGAGATTATTAAAATGGCGGTGTGCTTTGATAAGCAATTTTTTGCGTATTTGCAAAGTGCGTCTTTGCAAGATTCACAAAGCCTAGAGTATGTCATCGCCAAGAGTATAGAGATAAAAGCCGATGTAGTCAGCAAAGATGAGAAAGAAAAGGGTTTGCGCGCTGCGCTTAATTATGGGCATACCTTTGGGCATGTGATAGAGAATCTCACGCATTACAAGGGCTATCTACACGGCGAGTGTGTAGCGATAGGTATGTGTATGGCAAATGATTTAGCTTTCAAGCTCTCGCTGATGACACAAGAAGAGGTGGATTGTGTCAAAAATCTTTTGGCACATTATAATCTTCCAACTTCTTACAAAATAGCCGATGTTAAGGAGTTTTGGGAAAAGTTCTTCTTGGATAAAAAAAGCAAAGATTCTAAGATTACTTTTGTGTTGCCTGTGCATATCGGCGATGTGTGTATGCGAGATGATGTTCCCAAAGAGCTTGTGATAGAAGTGCTAGAGCAATATAGCAAATGACAAAAGAGGATAGGTATAGGTAATGAGGCGATTAGTCGTAAGTGTGTTGTGTGTGGTGCTGGGCGTGGTATGGGCGAGTGATACCATAGACGCGCCGGGTTTAGAATCTAAGCTTGAGAAAATCACCCAAGACATCGCCCAAAGCAATAATGCGTGGTATAAGCAATACACCAATATCAAGGCGTATGAGAGCCTGCTCCAAGAGATAGGACGCACGCAAAATGAGCTAGAGCGATTAGAATCCATTGAGGATAAAGGTTCAAGGGTTGCTTCACAGATTTTGCAATACAAAAACACACTCCAGACTCTCCAGCGGCAACGCGATATTTTAGAATCCTATGCCAAAAACTACTCCCAGCTTCTTGAGCTTCCCGAGATTAAAGATGTGCCACATGTGAGCAATCCAATCCTCATCATCAGTGGTTATTCATTTATAAAAGCCTTGCAAGAAAATCAGCACACTATTGAAAATAATGCCCGAAGTTTGCAAGAAATTCTTGATATAGCAAAGCAACGTTATGAAATAGCCCAGATTCTTAATGACTACTACATTGACGAAAAGATTGCTCCCAAAGCAAAGGAATATCAGATTCAGAGTATTGAGGCATTGCAAATGGTCCAAAGCCTAGAATCTGCCCAGCAGATTCTCAAAACCTCCTATGGTATCTATACCAAAGAGACAGAGAGTGTCATCGCCACATTAGAATCCGAGATAAAAGAGCAGATTATCAAAATGATTTCTATCCTTGTGGCAATTGGTGCGATTTTTATCATCGGGCTTTTTACCAAAATTGCCTTGCGTAAGTATATCCTTGATAGCAATCGCGTCTATACTGCAAACAAGATTATTAATATCTTTAACCTTAGTCTTATTGTCATTATTTTGCTCTTTTCGTATTTAGAAAATGTCAGCTATCTTGTGGCGATTTTGGGTTTTGCCTCGGCGGGTTTAGCGATTGCTATGAAAGATTTGTTTATGAGTGTGCTTGGGTGGTTTGTCATCGTGCTAGGGGGTAGTATCCATGTGGGTGATAGAGTGCGTGTGGTCAAAGATGGCGCGGTGTATGTGGGTGATGTGCTTGATATTTCGGTATTGCGTATGACGATTTATGAGGATATCACACTCACTTCGTATATGGAAAATCGCCGTGCTGGGCGCATTATCTTTATCCCTAATAACTACATTTTTACCACGCTTTTGGCAAACTACACGCACGCTGGGCTCAAAACCGTGTGGGATGGGATAGATATTAGCATAACCTTTGATAGCAATTACAAAAAAGCCCTAGGTATCGCCACAGAGATTGGCAAAAAATACTCCAAAGGCTACACAGAGGTTACGCGTAAGCGTATGGAGCGACTCAAAGATCGCTTTTCGCTTCGCAATATCAATCTTGAGACGCGTGCATTTTGTATGCTTGAGCCAAATGGGATTAGAATCTCGCTGTGGTATCATGTGAATTCTTATGCGATTATGACTTTGCGCAGCACGATTTCAGGCGAACTCATCGAGGCGTTTTTGCGCGAGGAGGATATACAGATCGCTTACCCAACGACCAAAGTCGTGCCTACAGGCGGTGATGGCAGGGGCAATAAGCCATTTATCGAGCCACAGCCATTGGGAGTAAATATGACAAACACCCCTACGAGCGTATCTCTCTCAAGCACATCTGCACCAAACACTCCATCAAATACCGCCCCCGGACGTCCGAGAGGTGGAGGCGATACGCCCTTTGTGGATAATAAAGACCTAGATCATGGGCATTTTCCCATAAGTTAGGCTAAGGAGATTGTATGCGCGTGTTTTTTAAGACCTTTGGTTGTCGGAGCAATCTCTTTGATACCCAAGTGATGATGGCAAACCTCAAAGGCTATGAAATCGTGAGCGATGAGAATCTCGCCGATATCATCGTGGTGAATTCCTGCACGGTTACTAATGGCGCGGATTCTGGTGTGCAGGGCTATATCAATCGCTTCAGAGATTCTAAGAAGAGAATCTATTTCACCGGCTGTGGTGCTGGCTCTAAAGGCAAGGAAAACTACGAAAAAAATCTCGCTTTTGGGGTATTTCCCCATAGTCTTAAGGAAGATATTAGCGCGTTGCTACAAAAAAAACAGCGATTTTTTTATGCCGAGGAGCAGCCCCTACATATTGATAGCACGATTGTGAGCGAGTTTGTGGGTAAGACACGCGCGTTTATTAAGATTCAAGAAGGCTGTGATTTTGCGTGTAGTTATTGTATTATTCCCTCTGTGCGCGGTGGGGCGCGGAGCTTCCCAAAAGCAAAGATTATCGAGCAGGTGGAGCGATTGCTAGATTCTGGAGTGAGTGAGATTATCCTCACAGGCACGAATGTCGGGAGCTATGGCAAGGATTTAGAAGGTGAGAGTATCGCAAGTCTTATAGAATCTCTTTTCAAGCTTCAGGGCTTAAAGCGTCTGCGTGTGGGGAGTCTAGAGCCTAGTCAGATTAGCGAGGAGTTTTTGAATCTCACGCAAGAGAACTTGTTTGAAAAACACCTGCACATCGCGCTGCAACACACGCACAACACTATGTTAGAGATTATGAATCGCCAAAACCGCGTGGAGCAGGATCTTGAGTTATTTACGCGCTTACACAAGCAAGGGTTTTTCTTAGGCACGGATTTTATCGTGGCGCACCCGGGCGAGAGCGAGGAGATTTGGGAGCAGGCTTTGGAGAATTTTAAACGCTTTCCTATCACGCATTTGCACCCTTTTATCTACTCTCCGCGCACCGGCACACCATCGGCTAGTATGAAAAGCACCACCAAAGGCGATGTGGCAAAGCAGCGCCTACACACGCTCAAAAGCATCGTGCAAGAAAACAACTACCAAATGCGTTGTCATTGCACCAAACCCCTAAATGTTTTGATAGAATCTGTAACAACCAGCGATGTTATAGAATCTAGACAATCTTTAGATTTTAAAAAAGGTGGTGTGTGGGTGCCAAGATTTAATGATGGCGGAGCGAGTGGAGATTCACACACGAGCTATCTCTGCCACGGGCTTGATGAGTTTTTTAACAAAATCACCATTGAGAGCGCGCAGCCGCTTCAAAGCGGGCAATGGCTAGAGATCGCACAATACCAAGCAAACAAAGAAGGGAATTATGCCAAAATCTAAGAATCTGATTTTTTCGTTCATCGCTTTAGGTATCGCAGGAGCGCTCATTGCATTTATGTTTTTGCGTGATCGCAGTGTGGTGCTAAGTCCTTATGATTTTCATAAAAAGCTCTTAGAGGTCGCGCCCCAAAGTGTTGTGTTAAAAGACAATGAGCTAAGTTTTAGCGCACATAATGAGACTTATAAGGTCGCACGAGATTCTATTAATCTCACCGAGCTTGATCCCCATATCGCGGTGGTGGTGCAGCAAAAGAGCGGAAGTTTCTTAGATGAGATTGGGCTATTTGTGATCATTTTTATTGGTGTGGCGGTGCTGATTAAGGCGGTTTCGCTGCTTTTTATGCCGCCTAAGCCCCAGCCAAAGGGCTTGGATATCAATGCACACAACCTTAGTGGTACGATCGCGCGTAAAGATTCTATGCCGCACATCGAGCAGTCAGAGCGTTTTGAGCCGCATTTGCAAAGCACGATCACTTTTAAAGATGTCGCGGGAATTAGTCAGGTCAAAGAAGAGCTGCTTGAGATCATAGACTATCTCAAAAACACCAAGAAATATCAAGATCTAGGCATACGATTGCCCAAGGGTGTGCTACTCGTGGGACCGCCGGGTGTGGGTAAGACGATGATCGCTAAAGCCGTGGCAGGCGAGGCTGGTGTGCCGTTTTTTTATCAAAGTGGATCGAGTTTTGTGCAAATCTATGTGGGTATGGGAGCAAAGCGTGTGAGAGAGCTATTTATGCGTGCTAAGGCAAAGAGTCCGAGTATCGTATTTATCGATGAGATCGATGCGGTGGGCAAAGCACGGGGTGGCACGCGCAATGATGAGCGCGAAGCCACGCTAAATCAGCTGCTTACAGAAATGGACGGGTTTGAAGATTCTAGCGGGGTGATTGTCATTGGTGCGACGAACAAAATCGATGTGCTTGATGAGGCACTGCTACGAAGTGGGCGATTTGATCGCAGAATCTATGTGGATCTGCCAGATCTAAGCGAGCGTGAGAAAATCTTTGAAGTGTATTTGCGTGATAAAAAATATGATTTTAGTATCAACGAAGTGGCGCGCTTGTGCGTGGGCTTTAGCGGTGCAGCGATCGCCTCACTTGTCAATGAAGCCGCACTAAGTGCGCTAAGGCGACAAAGCGATGTGATCCAAAAAGAAGATATTGTCAATACCAAAGACAAAGTGCTTTTGGGTAAGAAAAAAATCCTTAGCTTTAGTGAGGAAGAGAAGCGAATCTTAGCGACTTATCAGAGTGCGAAAGCCCTAAGTGCGTATTGGCTGGATATTGATTTTGACAAAATTTCGCTCATTAGCGAGAGCTTCAAAGACATTGATAGGGAGCTAGTGAGCAAAACCGAGATGAACAACAAGATAAAAATCCATTTAGCCGGGAGTGTGGCGGTCGAAATGCTCTATGATCAGGTTTTTAGCAATGCCAAGGAGGACATTGCTAAAGCCAAGCAAATCGCGCTGCAAATGTGTGAGGACTATGGTATGGGCAAGAAGATCATCGCAGATTCTAATGATGTGGCAGAGATTTTAGAGCAGTGCAAAAAGGAAATGCAAGAGTTTTTTACCAACGCCAAAGTGCTGCTCCAAAAGCTCTCACACAGATTGCTAGAGCAGGAGCGATTGCACAAAGATGAGATCAAAGCTATTATTGATGAGAAGTATTTTTCGTAAATCTATCTTGTGCGTGGCGGTATGTGGGGTGCTATGTGCGCGTCCAAGTCAAGAGATAGAATCTCTAAGCCCTCTAGCCAATGCATATTTTACGATAGAGACACGCACTATTGGCGAATACAAAATCTTTATCGCCAAACCAAAGACTAATGCCACCAAATACCCTGCTTTAGTTGTGCTAGATGGCAACGCACATTTTCCCATTGTCATTAATCAATACATTATGCACCAATACACGCCTACAGATTCACCGCTTCTTATCGTGGGCATAGGCTATAAGGGGGATTTGGCATATGATATACCAAGGCGCACACGCGACTATACACCCGTGGCTAAAGATGGCAAGGGTGGAGGTGCGGCGCGCTTTTATGAGGTTTTGCGCACGCAGATTCTGCCATTAGTGCGCGATGATGTGGGCGGGGAGTTGTCCGCTATAGGATTTTTTGGACATTCGTTTGGAGGGCTGTTTGGGCTGTATGTGTTTTTGCACCACCAAGAGATGTTTAGTCATTATATGATTGCTTCACCTTCGCTGTGGTGGGGTGATGTGGAGATGCCAAACTCCCTTGTGTGTGGTGCTAGGCTAGCTTTTAGCCATGGTGCAAATGAGCCTAACAAAGGCGGTATGTCGCTTACAGAGTTTATCAAGGCTTTGAGCGTGCAATGCCCAGAGATGTGTGCGAGTGTGCGGGTCTTTGCAGGAGGGCATGGCGATAGTATTAGACCATCGATTGTGCTTATGCTAAGTGAGCTTTTGGGAGGGGAAGGATTTGGTGAGTGCCAAGAGATTTAGTGAATTTTAGTGAATCTTTGCAAGAAATGAGAGGCAAGATTTTCGCACGCTATGCGCACAATCCCTATGTGCTTATCGGCTGTGAGGAGGAGTGCGCAAATACACTAACTCGCGCGTGTGAGCAGTGTGAAGCGGGCAGGCGAGTGCTCAAAGTCGTGATGATAGGCACACAGGCGTATTTGGACGCTCTTGATGTGGGAAGGTTAGAGAGATTAGCGCATTATGGGGTGCAAATGGAATTTTTTATGCAAGTGGAGCGCGCGAGTGCGAGTAGTGCGCTGTGTAAATACGGATCGGTGTTTGGATTCAAAAATGCCAAATCCCAACCAGAGCACTTTTGAGATTCACCTCATAATACGAGAGCGCATAAGAGGCGGATACACGCGCTTGCAGGCTAAATCTCTCACGCGTCATTAGCCACAGCCCACCTTCAGTAAGCACGCCATTAGAAAGCCCATCGCGGTCATAGACAATAGAGTTATCACCCAAAACTCCTACACCATTGTCCGAGAGATTGCAGTCGCTAAATATGCCTAGATTCACCCACCACTGCCATACACTTCGCTCTTGCATGATCTTTAGCCCCACAAAGACATTTAGCCCATAATCAGTGGGATCTGCACCGCTTTTGTGCGGGAAAAAGATGTATTGCTCAAGGCGCGCGTATGGGTAGAGCGCGATGTGCTCAAACTCAAAGACATAGCCATAATCAAGATTGAGTAAGAAGCTGCTTTCATCAAATTGGTTGCCTTGTTGTGCTGGCAAACCAGCTCCTAATCCAAACTCTAATCCCAAGAGATGATAACCATACGATGTTTTTTGTAAGGCGAAGTCATAGATTCCCATAAAACCGATGTTGGCGGATTGCTGTGAGGTGATATGCTCGCTTGAGGGGCGCAGATTTGTGTGGGAGAGATTGAGCTGATAGAGATTGCCATAATTCTCGCCTTTACGCGCGTATTGGAGGCTTATGCCTTGAGAGAGGATAGCAAAATCGTGATTTTTCATAAAAGCATTGATATAGCCTACGCCAATGGCATTGGGTGCTTGTGGTATCTCGCAAAATAGCATACAAAAGCACAATGTCATAGCTCCATAGATTTTATGCCCCAGCATATCTCCTCCCCTCCATTGCGATTACAATTAAGATTGTATCAAAAAATAACAAGATATAATGCAAGTTTGAGACTAGATAGTGCAAGGAGCATTGATGTTTGCAAAGCTAAAAAAATTCTTAAAACTTCTTACCCCCCCCCCAATTTTAACCCTTAAAAGAAAAATTACTCGCTTACTTGAGGATAGGAGATTTGCACATATTTACCGCCTCCACACCACACACACTTTAGAATCTTTTCAGAAATTTACCACACACGAGGCAAAAATCAAAGTCCTGTTTTATAACGATTGGGGTGGGAGCTGGGAGGCCTTAGAGCCTCTGGCACTAGCCCTAGCTAGCGATGAGCGATTTGAGGTTGTCGTGCTAGCAATGCCCACTTTGGTGCAAAGCCAAAATTTTTATGATTTGGGTGCTACTAAAGCTTTGCAAGCCTTTGGGGATAAGATTGGGATTCCTATCACACACGCCTTAGATTCACGCTCTAGAGTGCAGTGTATCGTGGGCTTTGATACGCAAATGCGCCCCACACTTTTCCCAAATCAGACACAAGCGCAGTATTGCTTCACTACGAGGCCTTATGATAGCTTGCGTCCTAAGGGCTGGAGCAATGCTGATATCGCGGAGTGTATGAAGCTCGCTAGAATAGAGTATGGTATATTTTTTGTGGCGTTCTATTTTGACTTTGCACCAAGCGATCACCCATCAGCACCATGGTATAGCAGGGCAAATAGGTATTATGATTTTTTGTTTGTGCCTGATACCTTTCATAGGGATGTTATGGCATTTTATAAGAGCAAAGACGCCTATACGCGTTTTGTCGTTACGGGATCGCCTCGGTTAGAAAACTTCAAGCAAGGAGATTTTTCCAAGCCACACACGCAAAAACTTACCATATTTTATACCTCTCGGTATAGCAAAGGCGATAGTTACAACACCTTTTTTACTTTTATTGAGTATTTTATGCAGCAAGCTAAGGAAGATAAGATACACTTTATCTATCGGCCACACCCAAATATGTATGACACCAAGCAAGGCAATCACAATATCCTTAGCGGTGCGCAGTGGCAGGAGTTTATCGCGCGTTTTAACACTCCAAACCTCTCCTTAGACACCAACCCTAGCTATGAGGATAGCTTCAAAAAAGCCGATGTGATTGTTTCTGATGCGAGCTCCACAATCGTGTATGCGTTTTTGGCAAACAAACCTGTGATTTACACACAAAACCTTATGGGTGGGGAGCTAAACAATTGGGCGCTAAAGCTTTTGCAAGGTTGCTTTATCATCGACACTCTAGATTCTATGCGAGAGCTCATCGCTAGGCTACAGGAGGATTTTCAAGGTATGATAGCTCCATTACAATGCAGACGAGAGGATATTCTGAAAAGCTGTTTTTATTTTCCACCCAAAGGCAGTGTAGCGTGTATCATCGACACGCTTTTAGCTGATGTGTATAAGAGCCCTCCTCACGCTCCCTAAGCCTCCGCTATGAGTTTGCCAAAGACAAAGTTGTCTTTAATCTGCGTAACCTCGCACAGATAGGCTTTTGGCTCAATGTCTCCTAGTGAATCTGCTATGTCATTGATGAGGATCTCCCCATCGATTTCACGCGCCCATAGCCTTGCGCGTGCGCTATAAAAATACTCGCTCACCTCGCTTATCCCCTCCACAACCACTTCGAGTTTTTGCCCTAGTAGCGCATTTATCGAGGCTTTTTGCTTGGCTTTTAGAATCTTATTTATGGTGGCTATGCGCTTAGTAACCACTTTAGATTCTATCTTGGGGAGCGTGAAACTCGCTGTGCCCTCTTGGGGCGAGTATTCAAAGATATTAACCCTATCAAAGGGGCTTTGCTCCACAAACGCGCACAATTGCCTAAAGTCCTCCTCACTCTCACCGGGGTGCCCGATGATGAGACTTGTGCGCATAAATCGCCCCTTGATCTTGTCCATAGATTCTATGAGTTTTTCGTGTGTGGCGCGATTTGCTCCGCGACGCATAGTCTTTAGCATAGGATCTGTGATGTGCTGGATAGGCATATCAAAATAAGGCAGGAATGTGCGTGAGTTGGCAATAGATTCTATAAGCTCTAGGCTCGTGGTGCTCGGATAGAGGTAGAGCAGGCGCGCGGTGATAGGGAGCTGGAGTGAATCTATGCGCTCTATAAGTTGTATGAGCCCATCGCGCACGCCCACATCACGCAAAAACGAGCTAGAATCTTGTGCGATGAAGCTAAAATCCCTAAAGCCCTTAGAGTAGAGAATCTCTAGCTCTTTTATCACAGAATCTAGCGTGCGTGAGTGCAGTTTGCCCTTAAACGAGGGGATAGAGCAAAAACTGCATTTTTGGTTGCAGCCCTCGCTTAGCTTGATATAGCTATGGAAACTAGAGTTAGTAATCACGCGCTCATTTAGTTCATCAGCGAGAAAAACCTTAGGCGAGTGGCGGCTCTGCCTAGATTCTATCATCTCATCGATTTTGTCATAGTCCCCCACGCCCGTGATGATATCAATCTCTGGAATCTGCTCTCTTAGCTCGTCATAATACCGCTCGCTTAGGCATCCACTCACCACGAGCAGCGCGCCCTTTTTGCGATTCGCACTTGCTTCTAGGATTGTGGCGATACTCTCTTGCTTGGCAGATTCTATAAAGCCGCAGGTATTGATGATGACCACATCAGCCGCGCCCAAATCCTGCGTGATCTTATAGCTAGCGAGCCTGCCTAGCATCACTTCAGAATCTACGAGATTTTTGGTGCAGCCTAGTGAGATGAGGTGGAGTTGTTTTGGCATTAGCTATTTTTCACGCTATCCCATCGCGGCACGAGCTTGCCATCGACTTCTTCAGTGGCGCACATACCCATGATGTTATACCCACAATCCACATAATGCACCTCACCCGTGACGCCGCTTGCAAGATCACTCAAAAGATACATCGCGGAGTTGCCCACCTGCTCGATACTCACATTTTCTTGTAGTGGTGCGTTGGCTTCATTCCATTTGAGCATAATATTAAAATCCCCTATGCCGCTTGCCGCGAGGGTTTTTATCGGACCTGCGGAGATGGCATTGACGCGGATATGGCGTTTGCCTAGATCGTAGGCGAGGTAGCGCACGCTAGATTCTAGCGCAGCCTTTGCCACGCCCATCACATTGTAGTTGGTTACATATTTGACACTGCCAAGGTAGGTAAGTGTGAGGATTGAGCCACCGGATTTGAGCAATGGTAACACATAGCGGCTAAGCTCGATGAGCGAATACACAGAAATCTCCATAGCGGTATTAAAGGCTTCTTTGCTCGTATCTACAAACTCCCCTTCTAGCGCGTCTTTGGGTGCGAATGCCACCGAATGCACGACAAAATCAAGCTCATCAAAATCCTTCTTGAGACTTTCTACAAGACTAGAGAAATGCTCTGGCTTGCTCACATCTAGCTCATACACGCGCTCACCCGCCCCTAGCTCTTGTGCTATGGGACGCACGCGTTTTTCTAGCGCGCTATTGAGAAATGTGAAAGCCAGCTCCGCGCCCTGCTCCCTGCAAGCTTTGGCGATACCATACGCGATTGAGCGGTTGTTTGCCACACCTACGATGAGACCTTTTTTGCCTTTGAGTATCATGGTTTGCTCCTTACATATCAGAGATTTAGAATCTAAACTGCGCATTATATGCCATTTTGGCTTAAAACTTAAAAATAGCTCTATTTAAAAAATCTCCAAGTTTCTTTTGGCTAAAATCGCTCGAGTTTTTTACATAACGATATAAAAGGTTTAGGATTGGGTATCAAAGGTGGTGTTAGGGCATTTGTCAAAAACTCATGGCAGCTTTTGTGGTGGGCGCAGGAGCAATTACGATTTGGGAGTTTTGCCCCTAGTGTGCGGAGTGTAGAGCCTACAAAAAATCGCGTGTTTGTTCTAGGCAATGGACCATCGCTTATTCAAGACATAGCAGATTATAAAGATAAGCTTGCTTGTGAGGATATTCTTATGGTCAATCAAAGTCTTGCTTCACCACTAGGCTTTGAACTCAAGCCAAGATATTATGTCCTTATGGATCCGGCGTATTTTGGGATATTGCCCGGTGGTGATATAGATGTGGAGTTTGCGCGACGTGTGGTGGAGTTGAGCGAGGCTTTGGAGAGGGTGGATTGGGAAATGGTGCTGTTTGTCCCCTATCAGTATTACAAGCGTTCATCAAAAGATGTGGCAAAGAGTGTGCGTCAAAATCTCTGCTTGTGTGCTAATCCTAAAGTGCGTATTTTGACTTTCAATGCCGTGGGGCTTTATAGCTTTAAAAATCTAGCTAGGGCAATGTATCGGGCTAATCTCGCCATTCCAAGCGGGATAAATGTGCTTATTGCCTCGCTTTGTTGTATGATTGCTGTGGGGTATGAGCGTATTTATCTACTTGGAGCAGATAGTGATTGGCACAAGAGCCTTAGCACAGATTCTCAAAATCGTGTATTTTTGCAAAATGAGCATTTTTATGAGGATACACAAAGCGTGTCGTATATGCCTTATACTTTTGCGTTTATTATGCAGTGTATGGCAGATGCGTTTAGGGCATATCAGGAGCTTGGAGAGATTTTTTCTCATATCACCAACTGCTCCTCAAACTCGATGATTGACGCATTCCCTAGGGCAAGCTTAGATTCTGTATTGTGTCCTTTCGGGGGGGGGGTAAATAGATATTCCCTAATTGACCTTTATAGAGTATTTTTATCACTTTATGCGTTGCATAGCTTATCTCGCATCGGAGCGGCACGATGCAGATAAAAAAATTTCTCCACGATAGTATCGAAGCTCTTGCTTTTGCAAAGTATTGGTTGTTGCACTTATACGCTATGCCAACTATCACCAAACTCTATGACAAAGACAATGACGAGATTTTTGTCGTTGTGAATGGACCAAGTTTGCAGGGAGATATCGCCGGCTACGAAAGTCTCATTGCCCAAAAAGATGTCCTTATGGTGAATCAAGCGATTCAAACGCCACTTTTTGAAATCCTTAAACCAAAGTATTATGCCATTGTCGATACGATTTTTTTAAGTGAAAGTTATAGAAAAGCAGTAAAAACGCACTTTGACGAAGAAAGCTTTGATAGAGTGTGTGTGCCATTTCAAAAGACATTTGAATTATTTAATGCCACAGATCATAATTTCACACTTTTTGTGCCATCTACCTTTATGGAGGGTTTGAAAATCACAAATCCGCGTATTAGCACCTACACATTTAGCCTCTATGATTTTCGAGGATTTGAGTGGTTAGAGAAAATAGCATATAAGAAAGCTTTGGCTATGCCTTCAAGCGATAATATCCTGATTTTTGCCATTGTGAGTGCGATTGCTATGGGATATAAGAGGATTTATCTTTTAGGCTGTGATCAAAATGCATTTTTGGGATACTATGTAGATAATAAAACTAATAAATTTTCTATGCGAAACTACAAGCATTTTTATACAAACAACAATGAGAGCGATCAGGTAAGCTATGCTTTTAGTCTCGGAGAGATGCTATACCACGACTCTTTGATGTTTCGTGCTTACTCACAACTCCAAAAACTTTTTGCTAGTGAGTGTGCGATTTTTAACTGCTCCTCAAACTCGATGATTGACGCATTCCCTAGGGCAAGTCTAGATTCTGTGCTCGGGGGGGGGGGGTAAATAGATACCTCCTTATAAGCCTCCTCTTATGTGGCTTCTACATCTCTTGTATTTTTACTAAAGATTCAAAATTTGCACATGGGGGTGTGCGATGAGAATCTCCATCAGGTCCTTTCTCAAATCCCTCCTGTCGTTTTTGCTCCCAAAATCTCTATACAATGCTTTGCGTGATTTCAAAAACCTCTATATCACGCGCTTTGCTACCAAGTCCTATTCCCAAGAGGGCGAAGATTTGCTATTACGCCGGATATTTGAGCACCAAAAAAATGGCTTTTATGTCGATGTGGGTGCGCACCATCCCTTTAGATTCTCAAACACCTATCTTTTGTATAAACGAGGCTGGAGAGGTATCAATGTCGATGCAATGCCCGGTAGTATGAGGCTTTTTCGGAAATTCCGCCCGCGAGATATCAATATCGAGTGTGGAGTAGGTCTCGGGGGGGGGGGGCATTAATGTATTATATGTTTAATGAGCCCGCACTCAATGGCTTTTCCCCCGAGCTCTCGACTTCCTATGCCAATCATCCGCGCTACCATCTCAAAGCCCAAGTGCCTGTGCGCGTGAGAAAGCTTAGCGAGATTTTGGATTCGCACCTGCCGCTGCAAACACACATTGATGTGCTAAGCGTTGATTGTGAGGGCTTGGATTTGGAAGTGCTGCAATCCAATGATTGGAGCAAATACAAGCCGGGCGTAATCCTTGTAGAATCTTTTGGGAGTGATTTAGCCCAAATTATGGACAATCCCATTTATGCGCTCTTAGATTCACACCAATACAGACTGCACGCCAAACTACACAATACGCTGATATTCCAAAGGAATGATGTATGAAAAACATTATCCTTGTTGATAGATCGTGTGAGCTTATTGATGAATTTATAGCTCGTGGGTGTCGTATCGTCGTGCTTGTAGTGGAGACGCATGAGCAGGCACAAGCTTACAGGGCAGCATATACACAAGAACAAATTGAGATTATCACGCATCGTTTTGCAGTGGAATCTGTCGTTGCCTTGGAGTATTTGGACTATGAACTTATAGAATCTTTTCGCGACACCCAACGCAAGATAGAATTCACCTATCATCGCGATTTTAGAGACACAATGCTTGTTACCAACAAATACTTCAACGCCCTTTGTTGGTGGAATCACATCTTTGACACACACAGCATTGATTTTGTGTTTAATAACGCCATAGAGCATATTTTGCTTTGTGAGCTTTGTCTGCCCATAGCGCAAAAGCGTGGCATTCCTGCATTTTGTGCGCCCACGAGGCTGATTTTTGCACCAAATATTTTGGATTATGCGACCAAGAGCTATATCCCTTGTGTGGGAAATACCTTGAGTGATACACAACTAGAGGAAAATTTCTTTTTTCATTTTGATTTTGGCTGGATACCGCCATTTTATCAAAAGCGCTCTAAGCTAGGCAATGCAGTGATGAGGTTACTATTGCGCTTGGGAGGTTCGTTGTTGGTGGATTTTCTTGTGTGGGTGCGCAATGTTTTGGTAGGCAAAGAGGGCAGTAGATTCAAAGAAAATCTTTTGAGCTATGTGCAGCTTTTGCGTATGAAACATCATTATAAGAAAATCTCCACCCAGCCAAAAGAGGGAGAAAAGTTTATATTCTATGCTATCCAATTTGAGCCAGAGGGCAATACAAGCGTGTGTGTGCCACTCCAAAATCAGCTAAGTGTTATCCAAATGCTCTCCCGCGCTTTGCCAGAAGGCTATAAACTCTATGTCAAAGAGCACCCTATGCAGTTTAGTCTCAATAAGCCACGAATGTATTATTATCTTTATAACTTTGGGTATTTTAAAAATAGAAGTTTTTACAAGGAGCTTGAGAAACTCCCAAATGTGCGTTTTATCGATCTTGATGTCTCATCAAAAGAACTCAACCAAAAGGCGTTGGCGGTAGCTACGATTAATGGCACGGTGCATTTGGAAGCGACATTTTTTGGTGGTAAGCCCTGTATCGTCTTTGGTGGGCATAATATGCTTTTGAAAAATGCTAAAAATATCGTGTATGTGGAGAGTTTTGAGGATTTATATAATGGAGTTAGGAAACTACTAGAAAATCCACAATCTTTTGTGCTAAGTGAGGCAGAAATACACCAATACAAAGCCTATATCAAAGCCCGTAGTATCTATCATCAATCTCCCACAAAGGCGAGAGATATGTTAGATTCTGTGCTTGCATATCTTGCGGAGCGCGAAAATGCCTAGCTTGGCTCTCGGGGGGGGGGCATTATCTTAGAGGCTATCGGTGTCAAAATGCTGTATTGCTCCTAAGTTTTAATCGCCTCGATACGGTGCGCCAAACTCTAGCCCAAATCGCGTGTGTGCAGCCACCAAGGATTTATCTCGCTTCCGATGGTGCGAGAGATGGCAAGATAAACGCACAAGGTATGCCAGAATCTACGCTTGTGCAGGAAGTGCGAGCGTTTTTGCTAGATTCTATTGATTGGGATTGTGCGGTGCATACGCGTTTTTTGGATTCTAATCTCGGTTGCAAGGCAGCGGTGAGCTCTGCTATATCGTGGTTTTTTGAGAATGAGGAGCAGGGTATTATCTTAGAGGACGACTGCCTGCCGACTTTGAGCTTTTTTCGATTCTGTGATGAGCTTTTGGCGCGGTATAAAGAGCAAGAGCGCGTGATGATGATAAGTGGGTGGAGTGCGCTTGATTTCGCACCCAATCCATCAGCTCACACACTTTGTCCTAAGGCGCGCTTGAGTGAGGATTATTTTTTCTCCAAATACAATCACATTTGGGGTTGGGCGAGTTGGGCTAGGGCGTGGGCTAAATACGAGCGAGAATCTAGTAATTTTGCTAGCGACTTTGCACATTTTGCCTTTAGCTCTGCTTCCGAGCGCAGGAGTTGGCGAAAAATCTTTAGCGCGTATTATGGTGGCAATATCGACACTTGGGATTATCCATGGACATTTAGCATTTGGAAAGCCCGCGGACTCTGTGTGTATCCCAAAAACAATATGATACAAAATATCGGCTTTAATCGTGATGATGCTGCGCACACGCACGGAGATTCTAAGTTTGCCACAATGCCAAGCTATGAGATTGTCTTCCCACTCACGCACCCTAGCCACATAGCCCCAAATTTTGCACTCGATTCACTAAACTTCACCCTTGTTTTTGAGACGCCAAATCTCTTAAGACGCGTTGTGAGGAAGATTCAAAAGATGGTAAAACCTTAACCCACGACATTGAGCAAATGCTCGCTATCTTGGGTAAAAAGTGGCAAAAGATGTGCCACCTCCTCAAAGCTCACAGAGCTAAAACCCTCTAGTTCGCCTACTTGTGATTGTAAAAGCGCGAGAGTGCTAGCAAAATTTGCCTTGAGCGTGAGATGAGGTAACTCACCTCTTAGTGTGATTTTGCCCTCAATAATCCCAAGATTTGGCATAATCGCACTAAAGATAAGTTCGTTTTTATTTCCTTTAAGCTGTAATAATCCATCTTGTGCGCCCTTGTCGGTGATGCACAGACTTAGCACTCCTTGCCTTAATCCCGCAAGCACAAACCCAAAATATTCAAACTCCGCTTTGTCTTTTGCTTGTGCCATTTGCTCTGCGCTAAATTGTGCCATTTCTTTGGGTAGCTCTGCGCCTAGCTCTTTTAGTGTCTCTTCTAGCGTTTGTGGGCTAAACTTTAGGGGGCTTTGCGCGATAGAATCTAATATCTTTGGTCGCTCTAGGAGATTGCCTAGCACGATATTGTTATCTTTTGTGCTTGACATCTGCGCCCAGTATTTTTGCCCTATATGCAGGGGCTTGTAGCTCGTGGTTTTGAGTGTTTTTGTGCCTACTTGCAGGAGGTAGGTAGTCGCATCAAGTTTTTGTAAAACTTTGAGCGAGATAGGCAAACGCGCATTAAAATGTAGGGCTTTAGAATCCGCTTGTGAGATGAGCTTTTGGAGGGCACTAATGCGAGTGATCATCGTTGAGCAGGACTTGCTGGGTGAAAGCAGCAATTTCAAAGCTTAGGCTAAATTTATCAAGTAGCGGCGTTTCTTGTGTCGCGTTGGCACTAAGGAGTGTCATTTGGTTATTATCCGAACCAAAGGCATTTTTGAGTGAATCTAACACATTTAAGCATACGATTGTGCATTCTTTTTTGTGTAGCATTTCTTGTGCGCTTTTGAAAGCACTTTGGTGGTTGTCCTCGGCTTTGAATCCGATTTTGATAAATTCTTGAGCGGAGAGCTTGCTCAAAATATCCATATTTTTTTCAAAAGTAAGTTGGAGGTTTCGGAGTGAATCTTTTTTGATTTTGGTTTGACTGACGACTTCGGGTATGAAATCCGCGATAGCCGCTGCCATAAACAATATGGGCTTGTTTTTGCACATTTTTTTGGATTCTATAATAGCTTGATAGTATTGAATCGTGTTTGTAACCTCAATAAAGTGAATGCCTTGAGGCAGTATAGCAGGCACGCTTGAGCTTATCAAAAAAACTTTTGCACCTAGCACATACAAAGCTATGGCAAGGAAATACGCCTGTTTGCCACTAGAGAGATTGCCTAATACACGCACGCTATCGATATTTTCTTTACTACCTCCACCGGTGATGATCACTTCCTTGCTATGCCAAAAACTTGTATTATAAAACACACCCATTTCTATGAAAAGTTGTGCAAGAGCAAAGATAATGTCGTGATGTTGGGCAAGTGCGCCTTTACCATATTCTCCACAAGCCAAAAGAGAGATCCTAGGCTCGATAATCCCAAACCCTAGTTTTTTGAGTTTGGCGAGATTTTCTTGTGTCTGTGGAGCATTAAGCATAGCGGTATTCATCGCTGGAGCGATGAGTTTAGGTGCATCGGAGGCAAGTGCGGTGCATAAAATTATATCGTCAGCTATCCCACAGGCGAGTTTGGCTATGGTATTGGCTGTGGCTGGCGCGATAAGCACGACCTCTGCCCATTTGGCGTAGCTTATGTGGTTAGATGTATCTGTGTCTGCCCAACTTTGTGAATCTTGGTGCAAGACGATGTTTTTGCTGATAGCCTCAAAGAGCGTAGGATTAATAAGCGCGGTGCTTTCTTTGCTCATTGCGACCTTGACTTGCGCACCAAATTTAGTAAGCATACTAATCACATCAAGAATCTTATACACAGAGATAGATGCACTCACAAGGAGCAATATCCGCTTTTGCGCAAAAAACGGCGCGAGGAATTGCAAATCGTTCATTGTTTGCCTTTTTTAAGTTCTTGCACACATTGTAATAAAACTTTTTCTTTAAAAGTATAATTTTGGCGTATTTTTTATGTGGAGCTTTAATATTTTGGTAAAATAGTGGCATTTTTAGATTATTCACAAAAGGCAGACCTATGAAGGACCAGATTTTACACACACGCAAGACAAAAGAGACAGATATTAGCCTAGAGGCAGTGCTTTATGGGAGTGGCAAGGCGAGTATTAGTAGCGGAGTGGGGTTTTTTGACCATATGCTTGAATCTTTTAGCAAACACAGCCTCATAGACCTCACACTCAAGTGTCAAGGTGATACACATATAGACGACCATCATAGTGTGGAGGATTGTGGGATCACTCTAGGCGAAGCGTTGGGACAGATGATTTATCCGCTAAGTGGCGTGGAGCGATTTGGCAATGCGCACGTGGTGATGGACGAGGCTTGCGCGGCTTGTGATATAGATCTTGCAAATCGCGCGTTTTTGGTGTTTGAGGTAGGAGAGAGCTATGGAGGCAAGATAGGGAGCTTTGATGTGGAGCTAGTGGAGGAGTTTTTTCGTGCAGTGTGTTTTAATGCCAATATCAGCGCACACATCGTGTGTTTGCGTGGCAAAAATCTCCACCACATCACCGAAGCGATGTTCAAGGCATTTGGAGTGAGTTTGCGCCGCGCCCTTACACCAAATCCTAGAATCTCCACGCCAAGCACGAAGGGTGTGCTATGAAAAAAATCCAGCTTCTGCTCCTTGATGTCGATGGCACGCTAACCACGGGTGAGGTTACCTATACGCAAAGTGGCGAAGAGCTAAAGAGCTTTAATATCAAAGATGGATTAGCTCTAAGTGTGTGGAATAAGCAGCTAGGGCGCAAGAGTGCAATTATCACAGGCAGAGATTCTGTAATCGTGAAAAAGCGCGCACAAGAGCTTGGAATCGAGCATATCTATATGGGCGTGAAGGACAAAGGCGCGGTGGTGCGTGAGATTCTAAGCAAGCTTGGAGTGAAAAGCAACGAAGTGGCGTGTATCGGTGATGATCTCAATGATTTGCCAATGTTTAAATGTATCAAGCAGAGTTATGCACCCAAAGATAGTGCTAAAGAGATTAAAGCCATTGCGAAAATTGTGCTACACAAAAAGGGTGGCAAGGGTGCGGTGCGTGAGATGATAGAGGATATTTTGCGCACAGAGGCAGTAGAATCTAGAGCAAAAAAAGCAGGCAAACATAGCCATAAGGGCACTCAACACAAAGAAGGCGGTAATGAGCTTAAAAAATATTTCGTTTAGTATTTATGCGTTTTTTATTGGTTTGTTACTTCTTAGCGCGGGAAGTATGCTGTTTTTTAAACAAGATGAGAGCGCATACAAAGAGATAGGCACAAATATTCCAACCATTGAAATTGGGGATTTTGAGTTTTTTTTGCTCACGCCCCAGCCACTTTCTCTCGTAGCAAATGGCTCAAAAATCTTGCGTTACAATGCCTATGATGAGGGCTATGAGATTTTTGCTTATCAGCTAGATTCGCAGCGACGCACGGAGGAATATTACGCACCCTATCTCAAAGCAGTAAAGGATATGTATTATGCACCCCAAAGTATCCGTTTAGTTCGCGAAGATGGATTGGTGCTGTGGAGTAAAAAGGGTGTGTATGACTATAAAAAGCGGATTTTTAAGGGTGAAGGGCAGTTTTTTTTAACCCAAGAGGAGACAGATTTGCAAGGATTTAATGTGTATTTTGACCAAAACAAGGAATATTTGCAGGGTGAGAATCTTGGTGGATTTATCCAGTTGGCAAAATAAAAAGGAGTATTGATGTATCAAAAATATGTGCTACACGCTTGTATCATATTTGTGGGGCTTTTGTGCGGTTGTGCAAAAACAAGCGCGTATAATGGTGGCAAGGGTGCGTTTAGTGAATATGAGGATTGGGGAAGTTATGAAAATACCACCAAGCGCACCTTTGAGCATGGCAATAAAAACACTTATCAAAGTTTTTCGGAAAATTATGACGATCTTGACGCATTTAGGAGCGGTGCAGACGCCAACATAGGTGGAAGTGCTATGCGCGAATCTCCTGCAATCCAAAATGCCACGATGAAGCCTTATCAAGTCGCTGGGAAGTGGTATCACCCCGAGGAAGTGAAACTTGGCGATAGTTTTGAGGGCTTGGCAAGCTGGTATGGTCCAGATTTTCACGCCAAAAAAACCTCCAATGGCGAAACTTACAATATGTATGCGCACACTGCTGCACACAAAACATTTCCGATGAACACGGTAGTAAAGGTCTATAATCTTGAAAATGGCAAAAGCACGATTGTGCGCATTAACGATCGTGGTCCATTTGTCGATGGGCGCATTATTGATTTGAGTAATGCTGCAGCAAAAGATATAGATATGATAAAAATTGGCACAGCAAAGGTGCGCCTTGAGGTCATAGGATTTAAGGGCGTGATTAACACAGAATCTAAAAACGAGGTGCAAAACGATGAAGCACTACAGGAGGAATTTCGCATAGGACAGACTCCACAAAGTGTTTCGGGCGGGAGCTTTGCATTGCAGCTAGGAGCGTTTAGGAAAAAAGAAGGTGCGATTATCACCAAAGAACAATATGATGTCTATCCACCATACACTACTATCATTAAGGAAATGCGTGATGCAAATGATGAGATTCTCTATCGCGTATTTTTGCAAGGATTTCAGAGTGAAGAGGAAGCAAGGGATTTTATGAAAAACACCAAGGGCTTTGGTGATAAGATTCTCATACGCGAGTAGTTTTGGGCTTTTTGTGAATCTTGCGTGAGGCGGTATGTATCAAAAACGCGATGACTGCTCCCCAGCACACAAGCACAACTGGCAGGATATAAGGATGCACATCAAGCTCTTGCACCACACTAAGCACGACATTGCTCGAAAAAAATGTAACACAACCCACTGCAATCGCCCAAATAAGCGAGGCAAAAGCATTGTAAAGCAAAAAGAGATTGAATTTGTAGCGACTAATTCCTATGGCGATAGGCACGATAATGCGGACAATGTGGATATATTTGCTCACAAAGATGCTGATTTTGCCATATTTACGCAGCCAAAGCTGTGTGAGAGCAATCTGACGTGAGTATTTGGCAAACATCGGCAGAATCTCTGCCTTGTAATGCCGTGCAACATACGCGATAAACGAACTACCAAGCGCATTTGCTACAAACGCCACGAGGATACATAAAGTAATGTCGAACTTGCCCAAGGCACTTAGGCTTGCCGCAGCAATAAGCCCCACATATCCACCATAGAGACTATACACAAAAAGGAGCACATAGCCCCAAGTTTGCAGGCTTTGTATAATCTCTTCCAAAACCCTAGCCTTTAGTAATTAAATCGCACAAAGACATTGAAGCTGTTTTGGCTTGTTGGGATAAGCGTGTAATAAGATGGTGTCGATTGTGCAGAGTATCCATCAAAGCTATAATGGATAAAGCCGCCACCAGCCTCCAGACTCATCGCATCTTGTTCCCAGAATCTGTATTGTATCATAGCCGAGTATTCTGTGTAGTCGATAAAAGACGCAAGTGCGTGGAGCTTGAAACGTTTGTATTCTATTCCAGCATACGCATACGCAGTCAAGGTGTTGTTATAAAAATAAGGCGCAATATAGCCCATAGTCGTGCTTGCTAATCCCATTGTATTGCCATAATAGCGCGTGGCATCAGTAATGCTATAGATTCCGCCCATACCTTCACGCCCACCGACATAGTGCGCTCCACCACCGATATAGAAGTCATTAAAGATAGTGAGTCTCTCATCAGCCCACGCAAGGAAGCTAAAATCCTGTCCAAGCCTATCTGGCACATCGCGTCTATCGGTATTACCAAATTGCGCTAAACCACGCAAAGTCGTCCTTGCTTGGAAACCTTCTTTTTGTGTAGCGATGTTAAAGCTCATCGTAACACCTGCCTGTCCAAGCAGTGATGAACCCAAAGATGTGCCAAGCAATGCGTTATTGCCGGGTAGTTGGCTATTGACAAGTCCAAAAATATCAAACAAAAACTTTTGTTTTTCGGTAAAGCTTATCCCCAGCATCGCCACTTCACCACCGACAAACATATCTTTGGTGGTTGGGCTAAATGGAACGAGAGTGGCGATAGAAGTGCCGTATTTTGCACCGATTTGCCCCTTTTTGTAGCCGGTATTGAGATAAGAGTTGAGGTAGGCTGCATAAACATCAAAGCGATTTGAGATGGAGTAGCGCACTCCCAGCCCTTGGATATTGCCAGCTATCCAATCAGAGCGCAAAAAGTCGCTATTAAATCGCCCAATTGATGCGTGGAGCGTCTCTTTTGTCTTGCCATCATCTATTGTTACACTCCGTTTGTATTGGAGATAGGCATCAGATATATCTCCCATACTTGCCGAAGGTATGTTGGTCGCAAGCGGAATGTTCCAGACACCAATTGCTCCAAGTCCAAACGAAAATCCGCTGTTATTGACATTAAAATCCGCACCGCTCCGCACATGGAAAGCAAATTTGTCATCACCTGTTGATTGATACATACCCGTGAGATACCCAAAGGGAGAGACTACAATCTCTGCGCCACTTACACCGCTTAATACTCCGCATATACTTACGGAAACTAGAGCTTTTTTTACCATTTTTACTCCTTAAGATTTGATTTAAAGGCGGTGCGATTGTATCTTAAAAACCCTTGGATTCCCAAATTTTAAGTAAAAATTACTTGAGAAATTCCGCGATATTTTTGAGCACACCCTCTAGGAGTCTCGCCCTAGCCTTATCATATGCCCACGCATAATGTGGCGTGAGCAGAATCTTGTGCGCAATTTTGGGATTGAGCAAGGGGTGGTTTGGCTCCATAGGTTCTTTGGCAAGAACATCAGTGCCAAAATATAGCGGTTTAGATTCTAAAACCTTGGCGATGTCATTTTCATTGACAATCCCACCGCGTCCCATATTTAGCAAAATCGCGTGGTCTTTAAGAAGTGTGAGATTGCCTGCGTGCAGGAGATTGTTTGTCTGTGGATTTAATGGAGCGTGGATAGAGATAATATCACTTGTGTGTAGGAGTGAATCTAAGTCTTTGTGTGGATATCCCGCATTTGTGTTGTTGCCACTTGTAGAGTGATAGCTCACCTTTGCTCCAAAGCTCTGTGCTAGCTCCGCCACTTTGCGTCCTATCGTGCCTAGACCGATTATCCCCCATTCTAAACCCTCAATCTCTCGTATAGGATCTTTGATATGTGTGAAAATCGCACTTCTACTCCATTCTCCACTTTTGCAATAGTTGTCATAATACCCAAGGTTGCCCAAGAGGTTTAATGCCATCATTAGTGTGTGTTGCGCCACAGCATTGGTGGAGTATCCCGCGACATTTTTGACCGCGATTCCTTTTTGTTTGGCATAGTCTAAATCGACATTGTTCATACCCGTGGCAGTGATGCAGATAAGTTCGAGATTGGGGAGTTGCGCAAGTATGCTTGAATCTAGCACGACTTTGTTTGTAAGCACGATATGTGCATTCTCACACCGACTTACTACCTCTTGTGGGCTTGTGGTGGGGTAGTGTGTGAAATTCCCAAATCGCTCAAACACATGCAAATCACACTCTCCTAAGGTCTGTGAATCTAGCAAGACGATGTTTTTCATTATGCGCTCCTTAATGTTTTTTTAGTAATAATAATGCAAAAAGATAAATTTCTCATTAAGGGTGTGCAATGCAAAAGACCTACAAAACACAGCAAAAAATCGTCAATGTGCTTTTAGAATCTATCCCTTTTATCCGTGCTTTTCGTGAGGAGACCATCGTCATCAAATACGGCGGATCTGCCCAGCTAAACCCTAATCTCAAAGAGAGCTTTGCGCTGGATTTGGTGCTGATGTATATGGTGGGGATACGCCCGGTGGTAGTGCATGGCGGAGGGAAGCGTATCGATGAAATGCTTGCTAGACTTCAGATAGAGAGTCATTTCCTTGATGGCTATCGTGTAACGAGTAAGGAATGTATGCAGGTAGTAGAAATGGTGCTAAGTGGCGAGATAAACAAAGAGCTCACAGCATTTTTGAATCTCCACGGCGCACACGCAGTGGGCATAAGTGGCAAAGATGGGCTGACACTAAGCGCGCAAGCAAAGGATAATGGGAAGTTTGGTTACACCGGGGAGATTACCAAGGTGGATACGAAATTATTAGAGAAGATTCTAAGTGAGGGGTTTATCCCCATCATCGCGCCTATTGCTAGTGGTGAGGACAGCACGGGGTATAATATTAACGCCGACATCGCCGCGTGCGAGATCGCCAAAGCACTCAAGGCTAGTAAAGTAATGTTTTTGAGTGATATTCCCGGTGTGCTTGATGAGCATAGGCAACTTATTAGTTCGCTCACACCAAGCTCTATAGAATCTCTGCGCCAAAGTGGTGTGATCAGTGGCGGTATGATCCCCAAGCTTGAGGCGTGCGTGGGCTGTGTGCGCAATGGCGTGAAAAAGGCGCATATCATTGATGGGCGCATCGAGCATTCGCTGCTGCTAGAGCTTTTTACCAAAGAGGGTATTGGCACACAGATTGTGTGTGATTAAAGGAGAGCCAATGCTAGAGTATTATTACAAAAGATTAGCTTACAAAGTCTTATCTTGGTTTATCCCAAAACGAGTATGGCGTATAGAGCTTGGCAAAAAGTTAGGCTTTGGGGAGAGGATTATCACCTTG
>DXIN01000038.1 GCA_019112865.1 Candidatus Helicobacter avicola | reverse complement strand
AAACAAAAAAAAAAAAAACGCATAATGCTTCGTGCAGATTACTGCAATTTCATAAATTTCTTTCAATTAAGGAGGAAGCCATGTCTGGAAAAGGTAATACTAATCCAAACTACCCAAGCACGACAGGTAATCCATCTGGCGGTGGTCGTGGTAACACCCCAAAGGGTAAATAGGCATTGCGGGGCACACAGAATCTGCATAGCACAGATTCTGTGTAATACTAAAATCCACAGAATTGCTCAAATATTGCAATCTCACCCCATAAAAGACTAAAGAAAACAAGGATAAATCCTCACCCTCTCTATGAAGTCCCCTAAATCTCCCTACTCCAAAGTCTTCATATCAATCACATAGCGGAATTTTGCCTTGCCCGTGGTGAGATTCTCATAAGCCTCATTGATTTGGTGTGCAGCGATAATCTCTGTCTCGGGATAGATTTTATGCTTCAAAGAGAAATCTAGCATTTCTTGTGTCTCTTTCATACCGCCAATGAGTGAGCCATAGACTTTTTTGTGTGCGTTAAAGATTAGCCCCGCTGCGCCGATTTTGGGATCCACCTCTGTGGGTGGTAGCCCAACTATGCCCATTTCCCCGCCTAGCTTTAGGAGCTTGAGATAATCTGCTATGTTGTAGGGCGTGGGGATTGTTGAGATGATTAAGTCAAATCGCTCCGCCACCGCCTTAGAATCTGTGCTATCATAAAGCTTTTTTGCGCCCATTGCTAGTGCGTCTTGCTCTTTTTTCTTATTGCGGGCAAAGACATAGACTTCTGCGCCCATTTGCTTTGCGTATTTTACCGCCATCATACCTAATCCCCCAAAGCCTGCCACAGCGACCTTATCGCCCTTTTTGACTTTGCTAAATTTTAGCGGCGCATAAGTGGTAATCCCCGCACAAAGCAAAGGAGCGACTTTCTCTAGTGGAGCGTCCTTGGGCACGGTAACGGCGAATTTCTCACTCACCACGATGTTGTTGGAATACCCACCATAAGTTGGCTCATTATCATGCCAATAATCATAGCAGTCATAAGTCGCCACCATACCGCGCTCACAATACTGCTCATTGCTTGCCTTGCACGCCTCACACTCTCCACAGCTATTGACCATACAGCCCACGCCAGCGTAATCACCGGGCTTGAACTTGCTTACCTTGCTCCCTACGGCCACGACTTTGCCGGCTATCTCATGACCTGGCACCATAGGGTAGATTCCCTCTTTCCACTCACTGCGCGCAGAATGTATGTCGCTATGACAAATCCCCGCATACAGAATCTCGATTAAGATGTCCTTTTCACCCAAAGCGTGGCGGGAAAACTCAAAGGGCTTGAAAGTATCGCTTTTATGCGCCACCGCATAGCCTTTAGCGGTAATGCGTTTGCCCTCTCTAGCTTCGTTTAGGTTTGAATCTAGTAGCATATTGCCTCCTTAAAAGTAAAATTACCATGCAATTATAAAAGATGAGAGCTACTCTAAGTCAAGGGGGAATTTGTAATTTTTGGATTCTCTATTGGACAAACTTCAATTTCTTTGGCTTCCTCTGCCCGCAACGCGATTTGTGTGTCATTAGCCAACACACAAAGCGTAGCTTTAGCGAGTGTGCTGTGGCATAATGTAATCGTGCTATCATGGCAAATCCCCATAGCTATGAGGCGATTTCTTAGCGCATCGTCTTTAGTGTGGATTGCTAGCACCTTGTGAGGTTGGTTTTTGGGACAATCATAAAGTGTCATAAGTATCCTTTCTTTAGAATCTTGAGATTGCTTAGATTCTGCAATATCGCTGGTTGTTGTAGATTCTACACAATCACCGATGTTTAGAGCTCTGACATTATAGCGCAGTATGTTTATGAGCTGGTTAAGAAAAACAAGCAATGTTTTGCTATAATCAAATTTTTCTAAAATTTTTCACAACACAAAGGAATTTTTGTCAAATGATACAGATACTAGACACACGCGATGAGGGATTTTCGCACAAATTTGCCGAGATTTTAGGACGCGGACAAATGGACATCACACAGGTGAGTGCAAGTGTGCAAAAACTTCTAAACGAGATAAAAAACGAAGGTGAAGTGGCGGTATTGCGCCATATTGCTACTTTTGATATGTGGCAACCAAGTGATTTTGAGAGTGTGCGTATAGATTCTAAAGACTGCCAAAAAGCCTATGAGGCGCTTGACCCAGAGCTCAAAGGCTCCCTACATATCGCCTATGAACGCATTTTTGACTTCCATAGCAAACAAAAAGAAAAGACTTGGATACATACAGAATCCAATGGCTCTATGCTTGGGCAAAGGGTTACACCCGTGCAACGTGCAGGACTCTACATACCCGGTGGCAAGGCAGCCTATCCTAGCTCGCTTTTGATGAATGCAATCCCAGCGATCGTAGCAGGAGTGGAGGAAATCATCGTCTGCACACCCACGCCACAAAATCAGCCAAATGAGTTGCTTTTGGCGACTTTGTATCTGTGTGGGATTAGCGAAGTGTATAAAGTCGGTGGGGCGAGTGCTATTGGGCTTATGGCGTATGGGACACGCAATCTCCCAAAAGTCGATGTGATAACCGGACCGGGCAATATCTATGTCGCCACGGCGAAAAAAATGGTCTTTGGCGATGTGAATGTGGATATGATCGCTGGACCTAGCGAGATTGGCATCATCGCTCAAAGTGGAGCAAACGCCGAATATATCGCGTGGGATTTGCTCTCTCAAGCCGAACACGATGAGTTGGCAAGCTCCATTCTCATTAGTGATGATAGAGAGCTTATAAACCAAGCTATTGCGCATATTGAGCGTATTATCCCCACGCTTTCACGCAAAGATATTGCAAATACAAGCATACAAAAGCGCAGTGTGTTTATCCACACACAAAGCCTTGATGAGAGCATAGAACTGATGAATAAAATCGCCCCCGAGCACCTTGAGGTTCTCACCCCTAATGCCTTTAGCCTCCTCCCGCGTATCAAAAATGCCGGCGCAATCTTTTTGGGCGAATACGCAAGTGAGCCTATTGGGGATTATCTCGCTGGTCCAAACCACACCTTGCCCACAGGTGGAAGTGCGCGGTTTTTCTCGCCACTGGGCGTGGAGCATTTTACGAAAAAAAGCTCGATTATTTATTTTAGCAAGGAGGCGATGTGTGAGCTTGGGCAATCTTGTGCTACTCTTGCGCATACCGAGGGCTTAGAAGCACACAAAATGGCGGTGCTTTCTCGGCTTAAAAACTTATCACAAGGAGTGTAAATGCAGGATTTAGAGATGTTTGGCAAATCGCCGCTACAAAAATGGCACGAGATTATCCGCAATGCCTCGCCCACGCTTGTAGAAATGGAGCTAGAACGCTTGCTTGGTATGCTTAGCCTCTATGAATTGTTTTTAGAATCTAAGGGCATAGATAGCGCAGAGGTGCAGAGATTTTCTCTCTCACTTGATGAGGAGCAAAAGCAAAATGTGCGCGAGCTTATAGATTCTCTAGCCATTGAATCTATGGGCAATATCTTAGGAAACCATGAGTGATGCGATGGCTGCTTGTCTTGTTGGTAATGACTTTTGCACAAGCTGCACAACCTATGTGGGTGTGGCAAAAGGATTTGACACTTGCCAAGGAACAAAACTACCGCGCCAAGGTGTTTTTAGCCCAAGCCCAAAAACCCCTTGTGATGCGCTGGACACTCTATAAAAATTATGGATTAGTGATGCATATTCGTTACGATGCTTTCAATCATCAAGTCATTTTGTATAAAGACTATCAGCGCAGTGATTTTACGCTAGGGCTAGGAGACAATCCCGAGCACAAACCAAAATTGCACATTTTTTTTAAAGACTTTGCGGACAAAAAGGCACTTTTACGCCTCTATATAGAGGGTGAGGGCGCGAGTATAGGTGAGGAAAATCTATGACACAAAGGGAAAAGATGCAAGATTTTGAGCGAGCAAAAACACAAATTATCGCCATTATGCAACAATTTGTCGCAGATTGTCGCAACGAAATTGTCAATGAACTTTTTGCCAAAACAAGTCAGGGCAAGATGCTGCGCTCTAAGCTACTGCTAGCAGTGAGTGGGATAAGTGAGGAGGCATTAAAGCTGTGTGCGATTATCGAACTTATCCAAAGTGCGTCATTGCTCCATGACGATGTGATTGATAACGCCCACACAAGACGCAAATCCCCATCACTCAACGCACTTTTTGGCAACAAAAATGCCATTATGCTCGGCGATGTGCTCTATGCCAAAGCATTTTTCGAGCTTAGTGCGTATGAGAGGGCTATCGCCAAAAGTGTATCGGATTCTGTATGTAGGCTTGCTGTGGGAGAAATAGAAGATGTGTTTATGGCACAAAGCTTTAATACCAACAAGATGCGGTATCTGCAAATGTGTGAGCTAAAAACTGCCGCGCTCATCGCTGCAAGCGCAGAGTGTGGTGCTATCCTTGCTGGGTTAGATTCACAAAAATACCGCGCGTATGGGAATAATCTAGGCATTGCCTTTCAGATCATTGATGATGTGCTTGATATTACCCAAAGCACAGAGGTTTTGGGCAAGCCCGCGATGAGTGATTTGAGCGAGGGCAAAAGCACACTGCCCTATATCTATCTCTATGAACGTGCCAATGAAGCACAAAGACGCGAACTGCTTAGTCTCTTTGGCATACCACTCTCTCAAGCCCAAGAACAATGGCTAAGAGAGCATTTGCAAATGTATCATTGTGTGCAAGATAGCATTGCCAAGGCGCGTGAATACGCCTTGAGCGCGTTAGATTCTATACAAGATGAGGGAAACACACAGCTTAGCAAAATTGTGCAAAATATGATAGAAAGAGAGTTTTGATGCAAGAACAACGAGAGATTCAATACATCGTAGTAAGCTTTTCGCACAAGCACATTGATATTGCCTTGCGTGAGAAGTTAGCATTTGGAGATGAGGAAAAATTGACATTTTTACGCACACTTTGTGAGCATAGTGCGATTAAAGAAGCAATGCTACTCTCTACCTGCAATCGCGTGGAAGTGTATGCAAGCGCGCTAGATACCAAAGCAGCACGCGAATATATATTGCACAAATTAGAGGATTGTAAGCATATTCCCGTGGAGCAGCTTAGAGCATTGGCAGATATACGACTCAATCAGTATGCTATCTACCATACCTTTAGTGTGGCTTCAAGCCTCGATAGCCTCGTGGTGGGTGAGACGCAAATCACCGGACAGCTCAAAGACGCTTATAGATTTGCCTATGAGAATCTTCTCTGTGGCAAAGACATCACGCGTCTTGTGCATTATGCGTTTAAATGTGCGGCGCGAGTGCGTAATAGCGTGGATATTTCCTCAAGCCATACCTCGGTAGCCGGAGCAGCAATCCATATGCTCACACTCAAATTTTCTCAATACGGCGAAAGCTTAGATTCTAAGCACATAGCCGTGTTGGGTGCTGGCGAAATGGGAATCCTCGCACTCAAACACTTAGCTAAGCACGATGTGCAGATCACACTCATAAACCGCAACCTCCGAAATGCCCAAAATACCCTAGAAAATCTCCCAGAAGAAATAAGATGCAAGGTGAAAATTGTGCCATTTAGCAAACTTCAAGAGATTTTAGACCACGCAGATGTCTTGGTGAGTGCCACGGGTGCGCCTCATAATGTGATTAGCGCCGAGATGATTCGCCCAAGTGCGCACAGACGCGTGTGGTTTGATCTCGCTGTGCCACGCGACATTGAAGAAGTAAAAATAGAGAATCTTGAGATTTATAAAGTCGATGATTTAGAAGAGATCATTACCAAAAATAAGCAACAGCGAGAAGAAAAGGCAAAAGATGGCTATGGTATCGTCGAGCAATGCACACAAGAATTTTTCAAATGGCTACAAACCCTAAGTGTCGATCCTATCATCAAGCATATGCGAGAATTAGCCAAAGATTCAAGCCTTAAAGAATTAGAAAAAGCAATCAAAAAAGGCTTTTTGCCAAGTGAATATCGCCACAATGTCGAAAAAATCCTCCACAATGCGTTTAATACATTTCTACACAAGCCCACAATACGCATCAAAGAGGCAGGAGAGAGTATCAACTCTGACCCAATTATTGAAGCAATAAAAAGTATTTTTGACATCAATGATGAGATTGTGATGCTTAACAAATACAAGTGTGAGGAATATCTCACACAACCCAAACCTAAAAACACCAAAAACCCTAAGGAGCCATAAATGCGATTTTCACAGATGTTTGTCCCCACACTCAAAGAGATTCCAAAAGATGCGGTTTTGGCAAGTCATCAGCTACTGCTAAGGGCAGGATATATCCAGCAGGTGGGTAGCGGGATTTATAACTTCCTGCCTTTGGGCAAAAAAATGCTTGATAGTATCCGCGCACTTATCAAAGAGGAAATGGATCGTATCGGCGCGCAGGAGATTCTTATGGGATTTATCACACCTGCAGAGCTTTGGCAAGAGAGCGGGCGTTACAACCAATACGGCAAAGAATTGCTGCGACTAAAAGACAGAAAAGACAATGAGTTTGTGCTAGGACCTACGCACGAGGAAATGGTAACCCACATCGCACGCTCATTCATTAGGAGCTACAAGCAGCTACCACTGCATCTCTATCAGATTCACACGAAATTCCGCGATGAGGCAAGACCGCGATTTGGGCTTATGCGCGCTCGTGAGTTTGTGATGAAAGATGGATATAGTTTCCATAGCAGTTATGAGGACTTGGATAAGGAGTTTGTGAGAGTTGAGCAGGCATATAGGCGGATTTGTGAGAGGCTGGGGCTGGAGTATAAAATCGTAGAGGCAGATAGTGGAGCTATCGGTGGAAGCGGAAGCAAGGAATTTATGGTGCTAGCACATTGTGGAGAGGATACGCTTGTAGTGTGCAAAAACTGCGATTATGGCGCGAATCTCGAGGCAGCCAAACGCAAAGATAGACAAACGCCAAAAGATGAGGGTAAATATGGCACACAAGCTCCAAAAGCGGCTTTTGCAGAGTTTTTGACCCCAGAAGTTACCACCATAGAATCTTTGTGCGAATTTTTTAAGATTCACCCATTTTTTACGATTAAAGCGGTGGTGAAAAAAGCAGTGCGCCAATCCCAAGCAGCAGATAGCAGAGGAGATTCACTCTCCACAAACGATAGCAAATTTGCCGAGCAAATCAAAACCTTGGAAAACGGGTTGAGCGAAGCTAACCCAATAACGCGCAGCGGAGTGAGTGGAGATTCACTCTCCACAAACGATAGCAAATTTGCCGAGCAAATTTGCAATGAACTAATAGTCTTTTTTGTGCGCGGCGATGATGAATGCGAGGAAACAAAAGCTCTTAATGCACTCAATGCGCTTGGAGAACACCACTACCTTGCTCTAGAGGACGCTCCTAGTGAGCTTTTAGAATCTGCAGGGCTAAAGGCTGGATTTATAGGACCTATTGGACTTGAAGGCGTGCGCTATATCCTTGATGAGGGTTTGCGTGATGCCAAAGATATGATTACTGGGGCGAACAAAAAAGATTATCATATCGTGGGGATTGATGTGAGTGAGTTTGAAGAGCTAAGAAACGCACACTATGCAGATATTATCAAGGTAAGAGAGGGAGATTTGTGTCCGCATTGTGCCGAGGAACTGCAGTATGCTAAGGGCATAGAAATTGGGCATATCTTTAAGCTAGGCGAAAAATACTCGCACCAAATGGACGCAAAGTTTCTTGACCACACAGGCAAGGCACAAAACCTCATCATGGGGTGCTATGGGATTGGCGTTACGCGTTTGCTCCCAGCAATTTTGGAGCAAAAAAGTGATGAATTTGGCTGTGTGTGGGGTGAGAATGTGAGAATCTTTGATGTGGTAATCATCGTCTCAAATATCAAAGATAGCGAGCAAATGGCGTATGCCACGAAAACTTATGAGGCACTTTTGGCGCGTGGGGTTGATGTAGTGCTTGATGATAGAGATGAACGCTTTGGATTTAAGATGAAGGATTTTGAGCTTATAGGATTTTATCAAGCCCTTATTGTAGGCAAAACCTTGAGCGAGGGCAAAGTAGAGCTTATAAAACGCGAGGGATTGCAAAAGCGCATTATTGATGCGAGCGATGCACTAGATTCTGTCATAAAATCCACAATAACCAACGACAACACAGAATCTACAAACACACATAACTTAAGGAGTGTCAATGCCAAATAAACTAATCATTGGGACAAGGGGCAGTGCGCTAGCTTTGTGGCAAGCCGAGCATATCAAAAAGCGACTATGGCTTGAACACGGATTGGAATCCGAGCTAAAAATCATCAAGACTAAGGGTGATAAAATCCTTGATGTGCCATTGGCAAAAATCGGTGGTAAGGGGCTTTTTACCAAAGAGCTAGAGGAAATGCTCCTTAGTGGGGATATTGACTTAGCAGTTCATAGCCTAAAAGATGTGCCTGTGGAGCTAGAGAATGGCTTGGAGCTAGTGGCGATTACCAAACGTGCGAGTTTTGAGGATTGTTTTGTAAGTGAGAAATACGCAAGTCTTGATGATTTGCCCCAAAATGCGAGAGTTGGCACGACTTCTTTGCGTCGCTCGATGCAGTTAAAAATTTTGCGTAGAGATTTGGATACGCTTTCTTTGCGAGGCAATGTGCAGACGCGTTTGCAAAAGCTAAAAAATGGTGAGTTTGACGCGATTATCTTGGCAAAAGCTGCGCTTGAGCGATTAGAGATTGATGAAGTGGCATACATCAAGCCCCTTGCTTTTATGATACCTGCGATGGGACAAGGAGCGTTGGGGATAGAGTGTGCAAGTGAGAATCTTAGTGTGATTAAGTATGTGCGTCAGTTACAAGATATGGAGAGTGCGATTTGCTGCAGTGCAGAGCGAGAGTTTATCCGCACACTAGAGGGTGGTTGTCAAGTGCCTATTGGTGTGTATGCACACCAAAAATCCACCCAGCTTGTCCTTGAGGCGATTTTGGGCTTACCTGATGGGAGTGCAAGTATCCGCTCTACACTTGTGTGTGTGCTAGATTCTAATCCAGAGATTGCGCTTATTAGTGCCAAAAACCTCGGTGTGCAGTTGGCACAAAAATTTATCGCAAATGGTGCGAAAGAGTTGCTTGAGCAAGCCTATCAAATGGTCTAAAACTAGGAATAATACTTTTTTTAGGCTTTTTACTATACAATAAACGCATCATACTATTTGGAGTTTAGAATTATGGAAAATCTGCTAGAACATGGAAACATTACAGATATTCGCATTGATGAAAGCATAAAAGAAAGCTATCTTGATTATTCGATGAGCGTGATTGTGGGACGTGCATTGCCTGATGCAAAAGATGGGCTAAAGCCTGTGCATAGAAGAATCCTCTATGCTATGCATGAACTAGGCGTAACCTCACGCAAGCCTTACAAAAAAAGTGCGAGAATCGTGGGCGATGTGATTGGTAAATACCACCCACATGGGGATTTTGCAGTATATGATGCGCTGGTTAGAATGGCACAAGATTTTTCTATGCGCCTAGAGCTTATTGATGGACAGGGGAATTTCGGCTCTATTGATGGCGATAGTGCGGCAGCTATGCGTTACACCGAAGCACGTATGACAGCAGCAAGCGAGGAAATGCTTCGTGATATTGAAAAAGAAACCGTGGAATTTGTGGGAAATTATGATGACACGCTTACCGAACCCTCTATTTTACCCACACGCATTCCCAATCTCCTTGTCAATGGATCAAGCGGGATTGCAGTAGGTATGGCGACTTCTATCCCACCACATAGACTTGATGAGATTGTCGATGCGCTGATGTATTTGCTAGATTCACCAAATGCCGATGTGGAGGAGCTTTTGTCTATCGTGCAAGGTCCAGATTTCCCAACAGGTGGGATTATCTATGGGAAGCAAGGCATTGCAGAAGCTTATCGCACGGGTCGTGGGCGCGTAAAAGTGCGTGCTAAAACCCATATCGAACAGACCAAGACAAAAGAAGTCATCGTGATTGATGAAGTGCCTTACCAAGTCAATAAAGCAAAGCTTGTCGAGCAAATCAGCGAGTTAGCAAAAGAAAAGGTGATTGAGGGGATTGCAGAAGTGCGCGATGAATCTGATAGAGAGGGTATCCGCGTGGTGATTGAACTCAAGCGCGAGGCGATGAGTGAGATTGTGCTTAATCATCTCTTTAAATCCACCACGATGGAAAGCACATTTGGGATTATCCTCCTAGCTATCCACAATAAAGAACCAAAGATATTTAACCTCCTTGAGCTTTTGCAGATTTTTATCGCACATCGCAAGACTATCATTATCCGCCGTAGTATTTTTGAACTTGAAAAAGCCAAAGCAAGAGCGCATATTTTAGAGGGTTTGACGATAGCACTTGATCACATCGATGAAGTGATCACTACCATACGCGCTAGTGCTGATAGTGAGAGTGCTAAGAGTGCTTTAGTAGAGAAGTTTAAGCTCTCTGAACTCCAAGCAAAAGCAATCCTAGAGATGCGTTTGCAACGTCTCACAGGGCTAGAGCGCGATAAAATCGCAAGCGAATACGCACAGCTCCTAGAAGAAATCGCAAACTTAGAATCTATCTTGCGCAGCGAGGAGAAGCTAAAAGAAATCATCAAAGACGAGCTCCTAGAGATTAAACAAAAATTTAGCACGCCACGCAAAACGCAGATAGAAGAGGATTATGATGCTATTGATATTGAGGATTTGATACCAAATGAAAAAGTCGTGGTTACAATGAGCCATAGGGGCTATGTCAAGCGCGTGCAGCTCAAAACCTATGAGAAGCAAAACCGCGGTGGTAAGGGCAAGATTAGCGGAAATACGCACGATGATGATTTTATAGAATCTTTTTTTATCGCTAATGCACACGATACGATTATGTTTGTTACTAATAAAGGACAGCTCTATTGGCTCAAGGTTTATAAAATCCCAGAAGCAGGCAGGACGGCTATTGGTAAAGCAGTAGTAAATCTCGTCAATATCCAACCCGATGAAAAAATTATGGCAACTATCACAACCACAGATTTTAATGCTGACAAATCGCTAGTGTTTTTCACTAAAAATGGTATCGTCAAGCGCACGAATTTGAGTGAGTATGGCAATGTGCGTAGCGTGGGAATCCGAGCAATCAATCTTGATGAGGACGATGAGCTCGTGAGCGCCAACATCATCACACCAAGTGTCAAAGAACTCTTTATCGCGACTTATCAGGGTATGTGCATTAGGTTTGGTATCAATGATGTGCGCGAGATCGGACGCGTAAGCAGAGGTGTTACGGGGATTAGATTCAAAGCCAATGAGGATTTTGTCGTGGGAGCTACGACGATTTATAGCGATAGCGACAAGCTTTTGACCGTGAGTGAGCAAGGTATAGGCAAACAAACACTAGCCGGGGAATACCGGCTGCAGAGCCGCGGTGGTAAGGGAGTTATCGTGATGAAACTTACACCAAAAACCGGGAAACTTGTAAGTATCGTAAATGTCAATGATGAGGATATGGATTTGATGGTACTCACAAGCTCTGGAAAGATGATTAGGGTAGATACGGAAGCGATTCGAGAGGCTGGACGCAACACAAGTGGTGTGAAAATCGTCAATGTCGGCAATGACAAAGTCGCATACGCCAACAAATGCCCCAAGCAAAAGCAAGAGGACGAGCAAGACATCTCTGAATAGGAGCAATCTTGTGCCTGTGTGAGAATCCAAATTGGTGGCATTTCAACATCAAGTAGCTTGTCGTGGGAAGCTTTATCTTCCCGACATAATGTGGCTTTTAGCAATCAATCTAATAAAAGGAGTGTTATGTATCAGGTAAGAACTAATTTAGGGGGGGGGCAATAGCGTAGAGACAAGCCCCAAAAGGCTTGTAGTAGATAGTGTATTTTGGATTATCGTCATTGGATATGCGCTTTTGGTGGCTTGTTGGGCGCACTTTAGCGTGATTGATGACCACACCTTCACAAAGACGCTTTTTGTAGGCGAGCCTATTCCGCTTTTTATTTTTGCGGACATTGGGCGATTTTTTCCGCTTGATGGACAAGAGTGGAATATCCTAAGCGCGATTTTTACTCCAGAAGCGAGCGTGTTTTATGCCTTCAACGCCATTTGTCTCATTGTGGTCATGTGGTGCTTACGCTATGTGCTTTTTAGATTCACAGCTCATCACACACAATCTTGCAATACCCCATACTTAGTGTATGGAGCTCTATTGCTCTGTCTCTTTTCTCCCGCATTTATCACAGCTTGGCTTAGGCTTTTTGTGCCAGAACGTATGGAGTTTGTGTTTTGTAGTCTCTTTTTGGCAAGCTATATGTATGTGGTGTATGCGCGTATGAGTGCTAGGGCTTGGGTTTTTTTGGTGCTTGGCGTGGTGTGTGCGAATCTAGCACTGTATTACAAAGAGACAGCATTTGCAATGCTTGGGGTGTTTGGGTTTGTGCATTTTGTGCTAGATTATAAAAACTCATCAAAAATCACAAAAACCTTTGATGTCGCACTCGTGCTAAGCAGTGCAGTGTGGCTACTCGTGTATGCGGTAGTCGTGCTAGCTCAAAAGCAAGGCAGCGGATCCTATGGCGACACACCTTATAATCAACTGATTGTGATGACAAAAGTTGTGTTTAACTATATCTTGCAAGAGCCATTTTTGTTTGTGGCGATACCTTGCTTCGTGCTGTATAGAATCTACCAAGTGTTTGTGAAAAAATCCCCATTTTTGCCCTTGCTAGATTCTGCGCTTATCGCGGCGTTGGTGCTGTGTGCTGAATATATCGCACTAAAAATTGGCGACATACACTATCCACTCCCTGCGTATGTGTTTGGGCTTATAGGACTTGTGGGTATAGGTATGTATTACTGGAGAGCGCGTATCATACGGGCAATTTATGTGCTGTGTTTGGTGATTTTTGTCGGTAATAGCGCGTTTATGAGCCTCTATCAAATCGCGTTTTACAAGCTCGTGCCAAATAATTTTCAAGACACTCTACATTTTTTAAGCGACTATATCACACAAAACCCTGACACGCGTATTTATCTCGAAGGTGTCAATCGTGCTTCAGGCGTGGAGGTGTATCACAGCTTTGGCGCATGGCTTAGTTTTTATGGGGCGAGCAAGTTTGATTTGTATTCTGACACAGCGGTGGATAATGTGCTTTTGGGCAAAGAAAAGCCTAATAGCCCATACAGCGTCTTTAGGAGCAATGCCATCGTGCCCAAACAAAGCGGCGACATCGTCGTGCTTACACCATATACGCGCGATAGTATCACTACAGATTCACTAGCAGAGCTAGAGAGCAAATACGAACTACTGCATAGAAGCGATTTTGGCTATGAGATTCCACGACTTGGATTTAAGGCTTTTATCAAGGCACTTATGCGTGATAGGGTGCAAGGAGAGATGATCCTAAGCCAAAATGCCTTTGGGCTACCGCTGTATTTCTATGTGTATAAGGTGCGCTGACACAATCTCAAACCGCTAACATTCATAGAATCTAAAACCTCACCGCGTATTTGAGGGATTTGCTCCAGATGTAGGGATTGAGTGCGCACCATATTTCTTCAGCAAGATGAGGGGAGCTTGCCTCCATAGAGCAGATTCTCACAATCGCCTCTTGTATGTGTTGTGGGTTTTTGACAAAGGGGCATTGCAAAAAATCCTGTGAATGTGCCAAATCTAAAAAATACTCGCGCAAGCCATTATGCGCTCTATCTCTTTGTATCCACTCAATCATTGGAGCGTTAAAGCCAATTTTGTGTTTGCGCCATATGACGCTTTTTGGGACAATCTCATTCATACTATCTCGCACGATGCGTTTCGTGTAACCATGTCCATTTTTGTAATCAAAAGGCAACGAAAATAAAAATTCCACAAGCCTATGGTCCATAAAAGGCATACGAATTTCGAGACTATTCATCATAGAATATCTGTCATAATCCCTCAAAATCACGGGCAAAAGCGTTTCATAAAAAATCACATAAAGCTGCTGTGTGAAAAAATCCATTGTATGAAAATTAGGGTGAGAGGCATCTTGAGAATCTAAACCAAACTTTCTCCCAATCATTTTCTTGATAAAAGACTTCGCAAGAAAGCTTATGCCATTTTTCACGACTCGTGGCATAGGCAGTGGGTGTGCTAGAGTTTGGTTGGAAGTGTTGAGTATATCATAGATTTTTGAAGGGTTATACCGACAATCCCAAAGCGCATATATCAAATGTCCATATCCGCACAATAACTCATCTGCCCCATGCCCATCAAGCGTAACACTCACGCCATTTTCTTTGATAGCCTGATAAGTGCTAATCTGTGCGAGAGGTATCCTGCCATACAAATCTTCTAAGAGATAAAAATAATACTCTAGCCTATCCCAATTTTCTAAAGGATTTATCTCCAAAAACTTAGCTTTTATGCTAATGTGATTGACAACCTCTCTGGCATAATGGCTTTCTTCTTGTGGCGTGTCTTTAAAGCATGCGACAAAGGCGTGCTGCCAGTCTTTAGATTCTGCCTTTAGCCCCTGCTTGGCAAGGTATGCCATCGCACAAATCGTCGAGCTAGAATCCACCCCACCACTTAGTGCTGTGCCTATGGATACATCAGAGCGCATACGCAAAGACACAGAATCCAAAAATAGCTCCCTAAATCTCTCCACCGCTTCCCCATAGTGATTTGGCGGTGCGATAAGATGATCAAGGATACAATAATAGCGTTGGTATTTGAGACTTTGTGGCTGCTTTGGGTCATAATACGCATAGCACGAATACGGAAAACGATAAATGCCCTCCACAAGAGTGTGGTCTTTGCGCTGCTCGTAGCTAAAAATATGCTTCACATCACTCATAGTATTAAAATACGCGGAGGGTTTGATTTCTCTCAAATACGGATATATCGCCTTCATCTCGGAAGCAAACACAAACATATCGCGCCCCTGCTTGTCTTTGACAAATGCGTAAAACAAAGGTTTTTTGCCAAATCTATCACGAGAGAGGAAAAGGCGTTTTTTGGTATGATCCCAGATAGCTAGCGCCCACATACCATTGAAGCGATTGAGACATTGCTCCCCCCAGCAGTCATAGCTCGCTAGCACCACCTCCGTATCGCTGTGCGTGCAAAAGCTATAACCCTTGAGCTTAAGCTCCTCCCTAAGCTCTATAAAGTTATAAATTTCTCCATTAAAGACAATAGTATATTTGCCCCCCCCCGTAAGACATCGGCTGGTGTCCGGCAGAACTCGTGTCGATGATTGCCAAACGTCTATGTCCGAGGCTTATCTCATCGCTATGATACACACCAAAGTCATCAGGTCCCCTATGCGATAGGGTATTGAGTGCTTGCAAAAAATGCTCCCTGTTAGTTGTCGCTGGAATACTTCCTAAAATCCCACACATTACAATCTCCTTAAGAATCTAAAAATTTAAGTGGTTATTATAACAGATTCTCACTTTTATCACTAAAGACAATATTTGCGCCAAAATCTCGCTAGATTTTCATTAAATCCAATATATTTAAGCTACTTTTAAGGGGGGGGGATAGTATTACAAAAAAATTTAAGGACGAAAATATGCTCAATAATTTTGATGAGACACAAGCATTTTTTTATGAAAATGGTTTTTATATTACCGCAGATACGCGGAGGTTTGGGAAATTTTTCGCCCATTATGAACTCTATAAAAAAATCCTCTCTTTGCCCGGGACGATTGTAGAATGTGGAATCTTTAAGGGCAATTCATTTTTTAGACTTGCGCACTTTCGAGAGATTCTAGAAATGCAAGATTCTCGCAAGCTCATTGGGTTTGATATATTTGGTGCATTTCCGCAAACAAATTTCGAGGCAGATAAGGCATTGCGAGAGGCATTTATCAACGAAGCTGGAGAAGGTATCACAGAGGAGGAGCTCCACAAGGTTTTGGCTTATAAGAATATACGAAATTATGAGATTATCAAGGGTGACATCACACAGAGCGTGCCAGAATATTGTGTGCGCAATCCACAGCTCAAAATCGCACTGCTCCACATAGATACAGACATTTACGAACCAGCAGTAAGTATTTTAGAATCTTTTTGGGAAAAAGTTGTGCGTGGAGGTGTAGTGATGTTTGATGATTATGGGATTTTCCCGGGTGAGACCAAGGCGATTGATGAGTTTTTCGCTAAAAAAGCTATAAATGTGCAAAAATTATCTATCTGCCACACGCCAAGCTTTGTAATTAAGCCATAGTCAAAATTTCTATAAATCTCCGCTCAAATTCGTCCCTACAAACTCACGCCCTAGCTCCTTGCAGCACTCAAATACGCTAAAACTCCCCGCTGCTGGGTCGCATACCAAATCACCGATATTGGTGCAAGATTCTATCAAGAGTTTTTGTAAGCCTTTGGGTTTGCTATGTGGGTGGCATTTTAGCTCTGCTTGTGGTATTCTCTCATAATGCACATCGCGGATATTGTGGAGTTTCCAAGTGTCCCTTGCCTTGAGTGGCTTTTTTTGCACCACTAGCAGATACTCACTCTGCTTTCTTGTGCGATAGCCCATACCCATTTTGCCCTTATCCCAAGTGATTAAATCCACGATTTGCAGAGAGGTAGAATCTAGCCACGCACCCACGCCCTCACAGAGATGAAATTTGTCAATCCATAGCATAAGATAGCGGCTAGGCTTTAGCACTCGGCTAATCTCTGTGATAAATCTCTTTATAGTCTCCTCGCTCATCTGCACGAGTGTGCTACGCCCCTTTTGCCTCTCCCCCTCATTGCCATAGCGCATTTTATCTAGCACCCCACGATATTGTGGGTCAAAGAAGCATAAATCTATGCTCCCACTCTTAAGGTTTTGGAGTAGAATCTCACCATCAATGGTAAGTTTGGTGTTTTTGGTGATGCGCACTTAGGTCTCCTATTTCTCCAAAATATGCAAATACTCTATCGTTTTTTCTTGCTTTTGCACTCGTTTAGAATCTGCCTTGAATCGCTGGTGGCTTTTTGACTTCACGCGATATTTGCCGTATTTGCTAAAAATCTCTTTGATTTGCTCCAAACTCAAAAGCCCCTCGTCATTATAACTTAGAAACACAAAGCCAAAATTTGCATTTTTTATAAGGCTTTCAAGCTCATCATATACCTTAGCCTTTTTACACCAATTTGATTTTTCATACTTTCTTAAGCCTGTCTTACCTTGTGGGATAAAGTCATCATAGAGAGCTATGGAGTTTAAAAGATGATAGTTTGCGCCATATTCTCTGGCATTATATGGTGGGTCGAGATAGAGTATGTCGCCTGTAATTTGTGTAATAAGCTCATTTGAATCCATAGTAAAAACACGATGAGTGTTTGTGCTTGGCTCAAAATTCGCAGGATTTAGTATAAGATTTTTTTGGGCGGAAGTTTTTAAATGCTTCAAAAAAGCCCCATATACAGAGGCAGTATTGGCTACTTTATCAGCAGATTCTAAAAGGGAGGCTAAAAGAAAAAAATACTCGCTCTCATTTATGAAATCCTCATTTTTCCAACACTCAATTTGTGTCCGGATAGAATCTATCTTTTTGGCATTTTCATCGCTAAAATATTGCCTATTTTCCCCACCACCCAAAGCATAATATTTGTAAATTCTACCCTCTTTAAGAGGTGTTTTATCCTCATCATTTAAGATTTGTAAAAGTTCCCTAGCTCTTGGAAGTTCTGTCGAATTTTGTATGTAGTTTTTGGCTAAAACAAAGCTATAAAACTCCCTATCATTGCTAATCATTTGCTTTACCTTGTTTTTAAAAAGTTTGCCAACTGCAGATGTGCCAGCAAACATATCACAAAACACACTCTGTTTCAGTGGCTTTGCCCTGCACTCTTTTAGGGTAGATTCTATGCTGTTTAACAAAAAATCACAAAGCTTATATTTTGAGCCGATGTAGTTCATTGCTTATTCTTGTGGATAGAGTCTTTGCATGATAATCTCTGCCGCTTCTCTAGCAATTTTCTTGACGCTTTCCTTGCGATACGCCACAGGGTCATATTGATAGCAACCTACACAACCAAGATCATCGGTATATCTTTCATCACCTTTGTAAAAATCGTAAGGATTGCCTAAGATATTTTTAGCACTCCAGCGAACATTTGTTTCTTTGCATTTTTTGCAAATTTGCCTTTTTATGTCATTTGCAGCCTTGCAAAGTGGCTGAAAATCCTCTAGTCTTTGTGTTTTTGTATCCGATATTCTCATATCATTTTTTCGCCCATCTTTGTGGTCAATTTCTATCTTTGTGTTTTCGCTTTTACCGCTCACGCCAAGCATTACACACTTTTTATCCTTGTAAAAATCTTTGATGTCTTTTCTGATATTGTGATTAAACCTTGCTTGTGTATTAAAACCATTAAGCCTTATAGAATCTATAGAATTTCCATTACTTTTGCTTTTGTCAAACTCTACATTATATTTTTTGGCTAAGGTAGAACTAGCCCGACACCAACTCCCACCATTTCCAAGTTGCAAGGCTTTGTATGCCCCCACAAATTCTCTTACATCTACCCACCTTGAAATGCCTTCTTTATTAGGTTTTGCTAATTCCAAAAACAAATCGGTTTTGGTTTTTGTCATCATTTCTCCTTTTTGAAAACAAAAATATACTCATGCTTAAACAAATAATAATCACTACTCAAAGCCCTATACTGCCATATATTTGCACTTCCTAGCTTGCCACGATTGCCTTCAATATTTTTTACAATAATGCCCTTAAGTCTAACATCAAAATATTGCCTAATGGCATTCATAATGTAAAAAGCTAAGGGCTTTACTTCGCTTTGTTTATACACATCACCAATAACAATAGCAAAATACCGCTTAGAATCTAAAAATTTTAAGACATTTTCACAAGTTTGCACAAAGGCTTGTATAAATTCCTTCAAATCACTAATAAGACTAAAATCTTGCTTGTTGTCGCTAAATTTTACAATATCCATATACGGCGGGTGCATAATGATAAATTGCACACTTTGAGACTCTACACATTCCAGTGCCTCGTGCATGAAGGTATCTACAGCAACACTATCTCGATTATCGCACTCATCAAAAAAATATTTTTCTTGCAATGCGTTTGTGCCGCTCATCTGCGCTTTTACAAAATGTAAAATATTCGCGTTAATATCCATACCTATGCACTTTCTTTGCAAATTCTCACATTCATAAAGTGTCGTCCCACTGCCCAAAAATACATCTAACACAAGCTCATTTCTTTTGGTGTATCGCCGTATTAGCTGATTAGGAATTTGTGGGATAAAATTCCCATGATAGATGTTTTTATGCTTTCCGCCTTTCTCTCGACTTGGGATAACCCATAGAGAATCTACATTAATGTCGCTATATTTCCAATCCTTTAAATCAATATCGTTATGCCTCACTCCCCAAACACCCGCTCAAAGATAGAATCTACATTTTTAGTGTAGTAGCTAAAATCAAAGCATTCACGGATTATTGCCTCGCCGCTTGTAGATTCAGTGCAATCCGCGCCTTTAGTAGAATCTACCCCGCCCTTAGAATCTTTAGAATCTTGTAAATCCCCGCTTTTAGATTCTCTCTTGCTAGAATCTATATCGCAATCTTTAGAATCTCCACCTTTGCTTAAAAGCCCCACAAGCTCTGAATCTCCTAAGAGATATTGCAGATATAAGCTCTCGCCCTTTTCATTGACTGCTGCTTGCCCCTCTTGCAAGGCTTCCCAGACTTTCATCGCATTGCGTTGCACGATTTTATAGGCGTCCTCACGGCTCACCCCGCGTTTAGGTAGCTCTAGCAAGATTCGTTGTGAAAAGACAAGTCCGCCGGTTAGATTGAGATTTTTTAGCATATTTTTGGGATACACGACAAGATTAGCGATGACTCCTGTGAGGCGCGCTAGCATAAAGTCCGTCGTAATAAAGCTATCTGGCAGGATAAATCGCTCCACAGAAGAGTGGCTAATATCCCGCTCATGCCACAACGCGACATTCTCCATAGCAGGCAGGGCATAGCTTCGTATCACACGACAAAGCCCCGTGATATTCTCGGATAGCACAGGATTGCGTTTGTGCGGCATAGCAGAGCTACCCTTTTGCCCTTTGCTAAAGTATTCCTCCGCCTCATAGACTTCTGTGCGTTGCAAATGCCGAATCTCAACGGCGATTTTCTCACAGCTAGAGGCTAAAAGGGCTAAATCCGTGATAAGCCTAGCGTATCTATCTCTTTGAATCACCTGATTGCTCGCAGGGGCAGCCTTTAGCCCAAGGTTTGCGCATACTAGCTCTTCAAGTTCAAGAGGCGTATGGGCAAGATTACCCATAGCCCCACTGATTTTACCCACGCTAATGACTTCTAGCGTGGATTCTAATGCCTTTAAATGCCGACCTATCTCATCATACCATATCGCACACACAAGCCCAAAAGTGATAGGCTCACCATGAATCCCATGACTGCGCCCGACCATAAGCGTGTCTTTATGCTCATAAGCCCTAGCCTTTATCGCCTCTTGTAATTCCCGCACATCATCGATGATGATGTGTAGAGAATCGCGCATCTGCAATGCCACCGCCGTATCAATCGTATCACTTGAGGTGATTCCATAATGAAACCACCTTGATTCCTCGCCTAGAGATTCCGCCACACTTGTGGTAAAGGCGATGAGGTCGTGTTTGGTTACCGCCTCGATTGCATCGATTCTTGCTATGTCAAACTTGGCGTTTTTGCAGATTTTCTCACAATCGCAATCTGGGATTAACCCCAAAGCATTCCACCCTTTGACTAACGCCTTTTCTACCTCTAGCCAAGATGAGTATTTTGCCTCTAAATCCCAAAGTTTTTTCATTTTTTCACGTGCGTATCTCTCTACCATTGCTATTGTTCCTTACCCTTATAAATCTTAAACGCGCAATCCTAGCACAATCCCTCTTTAAGAATTTTTAATAGCACCAAACCAAATCTAAGCTTAGGCATAGTAGAATCCCTTTTATTTTCTCACAAGGTCGTGTAATGCGTGTAGCTCTTTTGCAGGTTTCTAAGGTGCAATCGCCTCTTTATTTGGATTCTTATTTTCAAAATTGTGCTAAACAAGGCGTATCGCTAGTCGTCTTACCAGAATACACCTTTGAGCCATTTTTTCGACATTTGCAATCCCTGCCTTCACCACAGCTTGTGGCAAGCCATAATGTCAGCATTTTGCGAGGGCTCTCGCAATTTGCCAAGCAATATAAACTAGAAATCATCACACCTATCGTAGTGGATTCTTACACGCTCAAGCTCTCAAACAATAGACTTTCAAACAAATTCTATAAGACAATTGCTCTCATAGATTCACAGGGGTTTAGATTCTATGTCCAGCAACGCCTCATAAGCTACTTGCACTGGGACGAACACGCATTTTTTGCTAACAAACACTACAAAAGACCAAAACTTCCCCTTACCATAGAGCGAGAAGGCTTAAAGATAGGCATATTATCAGGGTTTGAGCTACATTTTGATGAGCTTTTTGTCGCGATGAAGCCACACTCCTACGATGTGCTTATCGTGCCATGTGCAAACACCTTTGATTCTTTGGTGAGATGGCGATCTCTCTGCAAAACACGTGCATTTCTTAACTCCTGTGTGCTTTTGCGCGTCAATCGCGTGGGGACAGAGATTGTCGATCAAGCAAGTTGGAATTTTTATGGCGATAGTCTCTACATCAATGCGTATGGACAAATCGAGGATAGTTTGCAAGACTATGAGGGGCTTATGATTGTCTCACTTCGCGCAGAATCTATCCATAAGGCACGGGAAGTGTGGGAATTCCACAAGCCATTTTCACACACATAATCCCATATTACTGCACAGAGCGCGTTTATGACTATACAAGTGTATGAATGTTTAGAATCTACACAGACTTTCCTTTTGCATGGGCTAAAATCTGGGACTTTTGAGGCTCCTTTGTGTATCAGCGCACATAGACAAACGCGTGGCATAGGTTCGCGTGGCAACGCATGGGAGGAGCAGCCAAATGCGCTGTATTTTTCCTTTGCGCTATCACTTGATACCCTGCCAAAAGATTTGAGGATTGAATCTGCGTCTATATACTTTGGTTTTTTGTGTAAAGAAACCCTAAAAGAGCTAGGTTCAGGGGTTTGGCTCAAATGGCCTAATGATCTTTATATAGGAGAGCGGAAAATCGGAGGTGTGCTATGCAATAAATGGCAAGATTACCTTGTGTGCGGAATAGGTATCAATCTCTATGACAAAAACGCCAACTGCGGTGGCTATGCGACACTAGAGCCAGAAATAAGCGCACAGATCGAGCCTAAGGCATTTTTGCAAAAATATTTCACAACTCTCGAAAAAAAAATATCTTGGAAGCAAATTTTTAGATTCTATGCGTTAGAATTTCATAACAACTTTGGCTTTAGTTTTCATCACAATGGCAGGGAAGTGTCGTTTAGAGATGCGGAACTGCTAGAAGATGGCGCGATTTGTGTGAATTCACAGATAGTGTATAGCCACAGATAACATAAAAATGGAGTTTAGAGAATGTGTGAGGTTATAACCGTTGCAAACCAAAAAGGAGGGGTTGGCAAGACAACAACCGCTGTGAATCTTGCCGCATCATTAGCCATTTCTGAAAAACGAGTTTTGTTGATAGATTGTGATCCGCAGGGCAATACGACTACGACACTTGGTATCAGGCGCACAGATGTGCAGGCAGACATCTATCAGGTGCTGTGTGGGCACGATACGCTTGCTGATGCGATTATTGATGTGCAAGACATTCCCTTTTTATCCCTCGTCCCTTCTAGCATTGCACTTGCTGGATTTGAAAAGGATTTTTATAACAAAAAGAGTGGGCAAATGATTTTGCGCAATAAGCTTGAAGAAGCAAGACATCAGTATGACTTCATCATTGTAGATTCTCCGCCTGCACTTGGGGCTTTGACCGTCAATGCGCTGGTAGCATCAGATTCTGTGATTGTGCCTATACAATGTGAGTTTTACGCGCTTGAGGGCTTGGCACAGCTCCTTAATACCGTAAAAGTCATCAAGGACACAAGCAATCCTAATCTAAGCATTAGAGGCTTTTTACCCACGATGTATTCTAATCAGCACAATCTTTCGAGGCAAGTATTTGATGACTTAATGCATCATTTCAAAAAATATCTTTTCAAAAACGATCGTGGGGAGTATATCATCGTGCCTAGAAATGTGCGCCTAGCAGAATCTCCAAGCTTTGGAAAGCCTATTTTGCTCTATGACGCCAAATCTAGTGGAAGTATTGCTTACCAAAATCTTGCCGAGATTATCCTAGAGGGTGCATAATGGCAAAAAAAAATAGGGGGTTAGGACGTGGGCTAGGTGAGATTTTTAGCGAAGTGTCCCAAGCCTATGAGAATAGTATGAGGGGTTCTAATGATGCGGTGCTTGAATTGAGCGTAGAAGTCATCAAGCCAAACCCCTACCAACCAAGAAAATACTTTGAAGAAGGTGCCTTACAAGAGTTGGCAGATTCTATCAAAGAGCATGGATTGTTACAACCCATCGTAGTCTGTGAAGATGAAGATGGCGAGTATGTTTTGCTTGCTGGAGAACGTAGGTTGCGTGCCAGCAAAATGGCGGGATTGGCTAATATCAAAGCCATTGTGGCTGACATAGATTTGCACAAAATGCGGGAGTTAGCCCTCATAGAGAATATCCAGCGAGCAGACCTCAACCCCATTGAACTAGCGTATTCTTATCAGGAACTGATTGATGAATATGACATCACCCACGAGGAACTTTCACAAAAAATCAAAAAATCCCGCACGCAAATCACAAATACCCTAAGATTGCTAAGTCTTGAAGCATTCGTGCAAGAATCGCTCATAGAGGGTAAAATCACGCAAGGACATGCTAAGATTTTGGTTACACTCTCACCACAGGAGCAGCGATTAGCTGTGGATTCTATCATAGGACAAAAACTTAGCGTGCGTGATAGCGAAGCATTGATAAAAAACATCAAAAATTCAAACACACCAAGCAATCAAGCTCCCAAAAAATCACAATCTTATGGCAGCATTGACACACAACTCCTCCAAGAAGCCCAAAAGATTTTGCGTCAAGATGCCTACAAAGTGAATATCAAAAACAATCAACTTTGTATAGAATTTTCTCAAGATGTAGAAATTCGAGCATTTATTGAAAAAATTTCTCAATAAATTAAAAAGTTTAAGAAAAATCATAATTTAAATTGTTAAAATATTTGCAGAATCCAAAATCACAATCAATAGAATTTTGGACTTAAAAGACGAACGGAAGGAGTGGCTTAAAATGGAAATATCAGTAAATGTCAATCTGATGATTTTGGTGTTTTGCTGTTTTATCCTCTTGCTCTTTTTGCTCAATCAGTGGCTTTACAAACCTATGATTGCATTTATGAACAAACGCGATGAAATGATCAAGAGAGATTTGCAGGATACACAAGGCAACCTGCAAGAAATCACAAAAATCCAAGAAGAAATAGCTAAGATCATAGGGAATGCACAAAGAGAAGCAAAAGAAATCATCGAAGAGGCGACAGCCAAGGAAAAAGCCTTGTTAGAGGAGAAATTGGCTGAAAAGAAAGCAGAGATTGATTCCAAAATGCTTGTTTTTAGACAAGATTTAGCTAAACAACAAGAAGAGCTTAAAAATGAGTTAAGTATGCATATTGGGGAATATAAGCAGATCATACGCAGAAAGCTTGAACAGGTGTAAGGAGAGAATATGAAACAAAAAACAATCATAGTCTTAGCATTGTTATTGCCCGGCATCATGTGTGCTTCAGGGAGTTTTGAGCAGAGTGATTTTATCCCTAGGCTTATAAACTTCATATTGTTTTTGGCTATCTTGTGGTATTTTACATTTGCGCGTATTAAAGCTATTTTTGTCAATCGCAGGACACACATAGCCTCCCAGCTCCAAGAGATACAAAACAAGCTCCACAAAACCCAACAAGAAAAAGCTGATGCTTTAAAAAAGCTTGAAGAGAGCAAGGCAAGAGCGCAAGAAATTGTCGAAATCGCAAAAAAAGAGGCAAATATGATCTCGCAGCGATTTGCCCAACAAACACAAACACAAATTCAAGCTCTTATCCAGACAATGGACGCAAATATGGAATTTGAACAAACAAGAGCCGTGCGGGAAGCTGTAGAATCTATTTTGAGTGAGGTTGTCCATTCAAAAGAAGTGCAGCTTGATAACAAAGATTATGTTACTATCATCACAAAAAGGATCGCCTCATGATGGATTTGATAGCAAAAAAATATACAAGGGCTATTTTAGAAACCTTTTCAGTCAAAGAAGTAGAGAGTATTGTTGTGTTGTTTTCTCAACTTAGCAAAGTGCTAGAAGATAAGAAAGTGTGCGATTTTATCTACTCACCTTTTCTTGACAAAGCAAAAAAAGAGGAGTTGCTTGTAGGGGTATTTAGTGAGAGTGAGGCAAGATTTGAGAATCTTATCAGGGTCTTGGTGCGATCAAACAGAATCTCTGCTATACCAGAAATTACAAGAATGCTTGAGAAGAAGATCCTAGCGGACAAGAAACACTATGTAGCAGTGCTCAAGATAAAAGAGGAATTAGATTCTGCAACATTACAGAGCATTGCTAAAAGCCTCTCATCAAAACTTAAAGTAAATCTTGATGTGCGTCAAGAAAAAGCAGCAGTTGATGGCATCAGATTGAGTGTAGAGGATTTGGGCGTTGAAATCTCGTTTTCTAAAGAGAGATTTTTCACGGATTTGACAAATCATATTTTAAAAGCAATTTAACTTAACACAAAGGAGCGAACGTGGTAGCAAAACTAAAATCAGAAGAAGTTAGTTCAATCATCAAAGAACGCATAGAAAACTTTAATATCAATGTTGATATTAGCGAAACAGGTAAGGTCATCACTTATTCTGATGGCGTGGCGAAAGTGTATGGGCTTAACAACGCTATGTATTATGAGATGGTGGAGTTTGAGACAGGCGACATCGGTATTGCGATGAGTCTTGAAGAATCAAGTGTAGGTGTCGTGGTGATTGGCGGTGGCAAGGACATCAAAGAGGGCGTTTCTGTCAAGAGATTAAAAAAACTTATGAAGGTGCCAGTAGGAGATGGTGTAGTGGGTCGTGTGATCAATACACTAGGTGATGCCATTGATGGCAAGGGTGCAGTGGAAGCTAATGAGTATCGTTTCGTAGAGGAAAAGGCACCGGGTATCATGGCAAGAAAATCTGTCCATGAACCGCTCCAAACAGGGATTAAAGCTATTGACGCACTTGTGCCTATCGGTCGTGGTCAGCGAGAACTTATTATCGGCGATAGACAAACAGGCAAAACAACTGTGGCGATAGATTCTATCATCAACCAAAAAGGGCAAGATGTTATATGTATCTATGTAGCTGTTGGGCAAAAAGAATCTACGGTAGCACAAGTGGTGAGAAAACTAGAAGAGCATGGGGCTATGGAATACACAGTCGTAGTCAATGCACCTGCTTCATCTTCTGCAGCTATGCAGTTTCTTGCTCCATATACTGGCGTTACAATTGGTGAGTATTTCAGGGACAATGGACGCCACGCACTCATCATATATGATGACTTAAGCAAGCATGCGGTGGCATACCGGGAGATGTCGCTAATCCTTAGGAGACCACCTGGACGCGAGGCATTTCCTGGAGATGTGTTCTACCTACACTCAAGACTCCTTGAACGTGCTGCAAAACTTAGTGATGAACTCGGTGCGGGTTCTTTGACAGCATTACCTATCATCGAGACTTTGGCAGGGGACATTTCAGCATATATTCCAACTAATGTGATTTCTATTACCGATGGGCAAATATTCTTGGAGACAGATTTGTTCAATTCTGGTGTGCGCCCCGCAATCAATGTGGGCTTGTCAGTTTCTCGTGTGGGTGGTGCCGCACAAATCAAGGCTACTAAGCAAGTTTCTGGCACACTAAGGCTTGATCTCGCACAATATAGAGAATTACAAGCGTTTTCTCAATTTGCCTCGGATCTTGATGAAGTCAGCCGCAAGCAGCTTGAGAGAGGACAAAGAATGGTTGAGGTGCTTAAGCAGCCTCCATACTCACCTCTTGCAATCGAAAAGCAAGTAGTGCTTATCTATGCAGGATCCAAAGGGTTCCTTGATGATATTCCTGTAAGCAAGGTTATTGATTTTGAGGCAGATTTCTATCCATTCCTAGAAGCGAAATATCCAAAAATTTTAGAGGATATCCGTGCCAAAAAGGCTTTAGACAAGGACACAGAGGAAGAACTCAGTAGCGCACTCAAAGAATTCAAAACAAGTTTTGCTGTATAAGAGATTTGAAGGAGTAGTGAATGGGCGGTAATCTTAAAGACATCAGACGGAAGATCACAAGTGTTAAAAACACGCAAAAAACAACGCGTGCTATGAAACTTGTTTCGACCTCTAAGCTTAAAAAAACCGAGGAATTAGCGAGACGATCCAAGATATATTCACAAAAGCTGAATGAAATGTTTGATGAAATTGTTCGCAAGATTCTTGTAAAAGGTGTAGAAAACATCAATAGCAAGTATTTCTTGGGTTCCAAGCCACGGGAAATTAAAAAGATTGATATTGTGTTTATTACTGCTGATAAAGGCTTGTGTGGTGGATTCAATCAATCTACCATAAAAGAAGTAGTACGCCTTATGAAGCACTACAAAGAACAAAATATCAAAGTGCGCTTGCGTGGAATTGGCAAAAAGGGGATTTCATTTTTTACCTTTAATGATGTTGAGGTGCTTGATAAAGTTGTGGGGCTTAGTGCTATGCCTACATACGAAGGAGCTGCACAATTTATTCAAAATGTCGTTAAAGATTTTTTTGATGGACTTACTGATGAAGTCATCATCGTGCATAATGGCTTTAAAAATATGATTTCCCAAGTGCTAGAAACTCGAGCTCTGCTTCCATTAACAATCAACATAGATGTGGAAAAGGCTCTTGAGGAACACGATGTTATGAGCATAGAATCCGAAGAGATAGAAGATGTGCTGCTAGATCAGCTCGCGCAAAAATATGTGGAATACAATATGTATTACGCACTCATAGATTCTTTAGCGGCAGAACATAGCGCGAGAGTGCAAGCTATGGACGCAGCTACAAGTAACGCGGGTGATTTGGTAAAAAGTCTTAGTATTGCTTATAACAAAGCACGTCAAGAATCAATTACGACCGAGCTTGTTGAGATCAATGCCGGTGTCGAAGCGATGAAATAAACTTAAACAGAGGAGAATGTATGCAAGGTAAGATTATACAGGTTATGGGACCAGTTGTTGATATAGAGTTTGATTCTTATCTACCATTTGTGAATGAAGCCGTAGATGTGGAATTTGATGTAGAGGGACGCAAAAATAAGCTTGTGCTGGAAGTAGTAGGACATTTGGGTGATAATCGTGTCCGCACTATTGCTATGGATATGACTGAAGGTTTGACAAGAGGTGGAAGTGTCAAGGCTCGTGGCAAGATGATTGAAGTGCCAGTGGGTGAGGCAGTCTTGGGTAGAATCTTTAATGTAACAGGTGATGTCATAGATGGTGGCGAGCCGCTCAATACAGACCTCAAATGGCCTATCCATAGAGATGCACCAACTTTTGATAACCAAAGCACAAAAACAGAAATGTTTGAAACAGGTATTAAGGTGGTGGATTTGCTTGCACCATATTCTAAAGGTGGTAAAGTAGGCTTGTTTGGTGGTGCTGGCGTGGGCAAAACCGTGGTAATTATGGAGCTTATCCACAATGTGGCGTATAAACACAGCGGATACTCTGTATTTGCCGGTGTGGGCGAGCGCACAAGAGAAGGAAATGACCTCTACAATGAAATGCAAGAGGGTGGTGTGCTAGATAAGGTGGCATTGTGCTATGGACAGATGAATGAGCCACCGGGAGCAAGAAACAGAATCGCTTTCACAGGGCTTACAATGGCAGAGTATTTTAGGGACGAGAAGGGCTTAGATGTGCTTATGTTTATTGATAATATCTTTAGATACGCACAATCTGGTGCTGAAATGTCTGCACTTTTGGGGCGCATTCCTTCGGCGGTGGGATACCAACCAACACTCGCAAGCGAAATGGGCAAATTGCAAGAGCGTATTACTTCAACCAAAAAGGGTTCTATTACCTCTGTGCAAGCAGTGTATGTGCCAGCTGATGACTTGACAGACCCAGCTCCTGCCTCTGTTTTTGCACATCTTGATGCCACTACGGTGCTTAACAGAAAGCTTACAGAAAAGGGTATTTATCCTGCAGTGGATCCTCTAGATTCTACTTCTAGGATACTTGATCCACAGGTTGTAGGGGAGGCACATTACAAGGTTGCTACGGGTGTGCAACAAATCCTACAAAAATACAAGGATTTGCAAGATATTATTGCGATCTTGGGTATGGACGAATTGTCTGAAGAAGATAAACAAACCGTGGATCGGGCAAGAAAAATTGAAAAATTCCTCTCTCAACCGTTTTTTGTGGCAGAGGTATTCACAGGAAGTCCGGGCAAATATGTAACACTTGAGGAAACACTAGAGGGATTTAAAGGGATTTTGTCAGGAAAATACGATCATATTCCAGAAAATGCGTTTTATATGGTAGGCAATATCCAAGAAGCATTAGAAAAGGCAGAAAAACTCAAGGCAAATGCGTAAGCAGGAAGGTTAAATTATGGAAACTTTAACGCTAAGTATCGTAACTCCCTATGGCAAGATATACGATGGGGCGGTGCAATCTGTGGTAATGCCCGGTAGTGAGGGAGAATTTGGTGTCTATCCCGGACATTGCAATCTCCTCTCTTCACTAAAAACTGGTGTTATTGAGATTTTTATGCCTAATGGAGATTCAGAGCTTGTGGCAATCAATTGGGGATATGCTGAGGTTTCACCACACAAAGTTGATGTTATAGCTGATGGTGCAGTATCTATCAGTGGTAGCACCGAGGATCAGGTGGCTGCTGCTATTGATGATGCTAGAAGGCTTTTAGAAGAAGCAAGCAATGATCGTGTAGCTATCTCCGCTGTTGTCTCACGCATAGAGACTGCTGCACGCACAAAATTTTAAAGCCTTGTTTTTGGTGCAAACCAAATAATTCACTTTGTGGTTTTGATACACTCTCAGAGGGGTCTATATGGATACTTTTTTGGTGTTTATTGCCCAAAGCACTCCCATTACGCTTGTGGTGCTTGGGTGGCTTAGCTTGTATTTCTTGATAACTTTATGGATTTATATCTATAAAACTTTTACTCTCGGAGATTGGCTCTCTAGGGAAAAACACAATGTTGATTTTCTAAGCACAAGTCCTATTAGTATTCCCAAAAATGCAATTTTAAGCAGCCTCTTAAATAGCCATAGCACTATTGATGCTGATTTATTACAAGTCTGGAAAACTAGAGCCCTACAAAAAGCTACAAGAGGGCTTGTATTTTTGAGTATTATCTCTTCAACTGCACCATTTATTGGGCTTTTTGGCACGGTGGTAGAAATCCTTGACGCCTTTTCGCACTTAGGTGGAGGCAATGTGTCTTTTGACATTATCGCACCTGTGATTTCTAAAGCCTTGGTAGCAACTGCTTGTGGCATTTTGACAGCCATTCCAGCATATTCATTTTATCTCCTTTTGAAACGCAAGGCATACAATATAGGGGTGTGTATCCAAATGCAAATCAACCTTATGCTAAGCTCACAAAGACATAGCCTATGAGAGAAGATGACTTAGAACTTGATGAAAAGCCCGAGCTCAACATCACGCCACTTGTTGATGTAATGCTTGTGCTTCTGGCGATTTTGATGATAGGCATACCAACTATCACTTATCAAGAAGACATTACCTTGCCACGTGGTTCAAAAAGCAAAAAACTCACTCAAGATTCTATCCTAGAAGTGCGCGTAAGCTTGGAAAGAAAGGTCTATGTGCGTGATGATGTCTATGATCTCGCAACTTTTGGAGAAAACTTTGTTCTCAAAAGTGCGCATTTTGATAAAAATATCCCCGTTTTTATACGTGCCGACAAGGATTTGCTCTATGACGATGTAATTTATATCCTTAAATCCCTCAAAGAATCAGGTTTTTTAAAGGTTTCACTCGTTACAGGTGGTTAAATGCGCTTTAATTTTGTGATGTTTGCAGCAAGTGGCGTAATCGCATTTTGTCTCTATGCGCTACTTTTGCTATTTTTTCTAGGAGCATTTAGGAGTGAAACGATCAAATACACCACACTCCAAGAATCCGCAATCACAATCCAATCCATTGATATACAGGCATATCTTGATCTTGCGCCCAAACAAGAATCTAAAACCCCAAATGCTACCAACAATCCCCTTGAAGGTAGTGGTATAAAAAATATGTTCGCACAGATTGACGCTAATACCTTTGCCACTTCACAGGAAATACCCGATGATCGCGATAAACGCGCACAAAATGCCAAAAAACTTAACGATCTTGCACAGCAAAGCAAGGATTTGCACCAACAACTCCACAACCTTACTACGACAATCACGATTCAAAACGAAAGCACACACCAAGAAGATGGTGTGTATGACGAATGGTTTGCCACTATTAGCAAAATTTTGCTTTCACATTGGGATAGACGCTCGCGTTTCCTTGCTCATGATTTGGAAGGTGTGGTAATCTTTGAAATCAACACACAAGGGAAAATGCACTATATGGTCAAGCGTTACGCCCTTGATGATGCGTTTGACCGCGCACTTGATGCTACGCTCAAAGAACTAGAAACCTATCCTTTTCCTCCACCAAAGCAATCAAAAAATTTTAGTGTAAGTTTTGGAAGCCTAAAAAGCAAAAATCGCTAAATACATAGATATACCAAACCATAGCCTCCAAACATAAGAATAAGCGCCAAAACAAAGGCAAGCCCAAATGCCTTACCTCCAGAATCTAAGAATTTTTTAAAATCAATTTGCAACCCTAGCGCACTCATTGCCATCACAAGCAAAAAAGTAGAGGCAATCTCTCCACTAGAAATGAGCCATTCAGGTAGTTCAAACACAGAATTAATAAGCACCACTCCCAAAAAGCCAAAAGCAAACCATGGAATATGCAAATTGCGTTTTGCTCCACTTTGCGTAGAAGCGAAGAGCAATGGTATGACCAAAAGCACTGGGATTAGCAAAAGCACGCGTATCATTTTGATAATTACAGCAATCTTTTCAACTTCAGGCGAAATCCCACTTCCAGCACCCACGACATTTGCCACCTCATGCAATGTCGCACCCACATACACACCCCATTGAATCTCATTTAAGCCAAGTTCTGATACCGCATACACGAGGGGATATAAAAACATTGAGAGAAGTCCAAAAACCACCACACTTCCCACAGCAATGATGCCTTTGTAAGGCTGGGATTTGATACTAGATTCTAAAGCAAGCACTGCGGCAGCACCACATATCGCACTTCCTCCACTCACAAGCAGTGCAAGCTCCTTATCAAGCTTAAAAACCTTAGTGCCAATCAAAGTCCCAAGCACCAAAATCCCTACCACGACACTTATACTAATGAGTGTGCCAGAGAGTCCCACACTCATAATACCATCAAGACTCACACGAAATCCATAGAGGATAATTCCTAGACGCAAGAGTTTTTTTGCGCTAAACGTTACACCTTTTTCACAAGAGTGCTGGGAATTACGATACAGCGATGAGGCGAGAATACCAAAAACCACGCCAATAATCAATGGAGAGATATGGTAATGTAGCATAAAATCAAACGAAGCAATATATAAGCTCGCAAATGTAATGATAAGCACGAGCGTAAAGCCATTGGCAAAAGCATAAACATATCGCATACAAATCCTTTGTTGTTTAAAGTATATCAAGTCCTAATGATGGTGCATCTTCCTAATAGTCTTAATATTACTCAACCCATAAATGTGGTTTGCTGCGATGATGAGCTCCTTTGCCACACTATGGCTAAAGGACAAGTCATTGAGTAGCGATGTGCCTTCTGCGGTGCTGATGGCTTTTTGGTAGATGAGAGATTCTACCACGACAAAGGCTTCTTTGTCCTGTCGTTTAAAAAACTTCTTTTGCTGTTTGAGTGTGTCTTTAATATCGCTTAGTTTGTCCTTTGGAGCGTGCTTGATATACTCAATAAACCGCAAGAGACTTGCCAAATCTAGTCGCATTTCATCATAGACTTTTTGTAATGCCACATTAGAGCCTAGCGCATTTTTACGCATATTTTTTTGCAAGAGGCTGATGTTTTTGGTAGCTTCAGCAATCTTGCGTGAGGCGACTTGCAGTGCCACGATGCGTTCGATATATTCAGAATCTTGCACAAATGTTTGGAGCTTGGTAGAAAAATCCATAATAGCATTAAAAAGCGTTTTTATCTGCGTGTTATAAAACTCTGACACATTAAAATCGCGTTTAAACCACTCACGTTTTTTAAGCAATTCTTTGATAGGCTGATTGGAGCGAATATCAGTGCGTGAGAATCCTGTGGTGTGAGCGATGATGGCAAAGGCATTATCATAGAGATGCTTGACCTCGTTTTCTAGCGCGTTTATCGCTGTTTCTTTGTAGGGTAGCAATGTATCACTGATAAAAAGCGGTGTGGTATCACTCGCACCCTGTCCTTTGATAAGCTTGTTTAAAAAGTTGGCGATTTGAGGGATAAAGGCAGTGAGCAACACCACCCCAAAGAGATTAAAAAGCGTATGCCACATCGCTAAACGCAAGATAGAATCCTCCCCTAGCCCAATCAAGCTTGAAATCATATCATTGAGCTGCACAAAATAAGGGAAAAATATCGCTACAAGAGCCACGGTGGTGAAGTTAAAGATACAATTTGCCACTGCTAGCCTCTTGCCCTCAATATTGGTGCTAAGAGAGGCTACAAGGGCGGTTACCACGCCACCCACGCTTGTGCCAAGTGTCGCAGCGAGTGCCTCTGTGTAGCCGATTTGAGATTCTACATACGCGGTGATGATGATAGCAAGCGTGGCGTGCGAGCTTTGGATAATCGAGGTTACCAATGCACCGATGAGAATAAAGCCTATGACAGCCTTGTAGCCCTCAAGCTTGTATTGCGAGAGGTCCATCACATCTTTAAACCCCTCAAAGCCCAGCTTGATATAAAACACCCCGAGGAAGAAAAATCCAAGCCCAGCGAGAATCTTGCCCACACCCTTGTAGGAGACGGACTTTTGAAAATTAAAGAGCAATCCACCCACGATGAGCGGGAGCGCGAGTGAAGAGATATTGATAGAGGACGCCCCAGCAATCAGCCACGAGCCTGTGGTATTGCCCAGATTTGCCCCAAACATCACGCCAATGCCTTGCACCAAGCTAATGAGTGCCGCACTCACAAACGAAATAGAGAGCACGGACACGAGACTAGAACTCTGCATAAGGGTCGTTACGATAGTGCCAAAGAGAATGCTTCTAAGCGGAGTTTTGGTCGAGTTTGTCAAAGTCTTTTCCAAAAAGCCACCAGAAAATGCCTTGAATCCATCGCTAAGAAAGAGCATACCAAAAAGCAAGATAGCCACACCCGCACAGAGTTTGCCAAGCTGCTCATTAACTGCCAATCCATAGATAACGCCAATAATGGCTATCGTGAGAGAATAGTGCCTAAGAAATGTATAAAATCGCAGCATATCCTCCTCCTTTTATGTTGCGCATTGAACGCACAATTATAACAGATTCTTATTGAAAACTCCCTGCGTTTTGCAATTCCCTACATACCAAAAAGACTACTTACCGAAGCTTTATTAAGCCCTCCTCTATCAAGCATAAGAGAATAATTCGTGCAAGCACCCTGTATGCCATACTCGCACGCAAGACCAAAAAGCTCTATTGCCCTTGCTTTATTTTGTTTCACACCAAAGCCCCCATCATACAATACTCCGAGATTATTACAGCTTTGCATATGCCCACTATCACAAGCTATATTAAAGTATTTGGCAGCATAAAAATAGCTTTGTGTCGCACCCTGCTCACCAGTGGCATATAAATATCCTAAATTCCCACACGCTACAATGTCTCCCTGCTCACACGCCACATAGTTCATCTCAACAATCCCCATCTTATCTTTTGTCATACCATAGATGTTGTAGGTGTTTGTCATCAGACCTAGATTATAGCAACCCAGCTCATTACCAAGCGTGCAAGCATTGCGATATGCCTCCATAGCCTTAGCATAGTCCTTTGTAGTCCCTACACCATTAGCATACATCCAACCTAGATTTGTGCAAGCTAAAGCATCTCCACCTGCACAAGAAATCATATACAGCTCGTGAGCCTGTGCCTTGTCCTGTTTTACGCCTTCTCCATTATCATAAGCAAGCGCGAGATTTGCACACGCTGTGGCATCACCACCAGAGCAGGCTTGTGCATAAAATTTCACTGCCATATCAGGCTCTGGCACACCTGTGGTCATACCATACATATAGATAAGCCCACTCCCAAAACACCCCGCAGCATTGCCGCCTCGACAAGCTTGTGTGAAAAGATCTAGTGCTTTATTGTAATCCCCCATTTTTGCAAACGCCATAGCGGAGTTGAGTGAAGCATTGGCATTTTGCATAATGGCTGCAAAATCGTCATATGGCATACTCGAGCCATTATGAGAGTTTGCGGACACAGAATCTGTGCTTGGTGTGTTATTTTGTGCATTACTAAGGGCAGGAGATTCTTGTTTGATAGAGGCATCTGGAGAATTTTCTGGCTCTGCAAGCACGATACACAACACACACACAAAACACACGATAATCTTTCTCATAGCCTACTCCTTAGCAATAATTTCCCCCTAAAAAGCAAAAAAAATACCATTTATTTGGGTTGCTCCTCATAGGTAATATACCCATACATACATTCTATACACCATACGACAAACACAAATGCATAGAGTGTATAACGCACAGAAAAATACTGGTCTGAACTCGCAAGGAGATTAGAGCACAATGCCACCAAAGCCACGCCAATAAGAAGCATAGCAAGGTTACTATATCCATAAAAATTTAATTCATAACGTTCTCGCACAAGCACGACACAAAGCAACACAATCCCTGCTATAAACAATACCAAATCGACATAGTCATACGCATTTGCTTTCAAATAAAATGGTTGAAATGCGCATGCAAAAAGTGCAATCACTATGGTATTAAATGATGGCTTGGCAATTTCAAGCAACCAACCTGTGTATGTTTTTGTGTTTGGCACAAGATGCAAAAGTGCAAATGTAAGGGGCATAAAAATAAAAAATACATACACAATAATACTCAACAAAATACGTAGCTTGTAATCCCAAATACTCTCTATCACACTACGATGATCAATGCTAGATTCTATCAAAAGCACATCGGTAATCTCTTGTGGTATTGGTTCATCACTCACACAAAATACCACAATATACACAAACCCTATACACACAACAAGCGCAAAGGCATACAGCCACACATCAAGTTTTTGATACCAACTTGCCACAATCAAAAATCCCAACGCCACAACCGACCCACACAACAAAATACAATTTGTCAGAAACGCAAACAACCCATGATCTCGAATAAAAACAAAAAATATATACGAAAATGTATCAAAAAACTTCGAACTCAAAAGAAGTATCGCAATCCATGAAAACAAGGCAAAAAACAAACAAGAAATAATGGTGCTTAAAGTATCGTTATTGATTTTCAAAACCTCTCCTTTAGTTTTTATCCAAATAATCCTCAATGCCATCGGCGATACCATTGGCTAGAAGTTTTTGGTATTCGCTGGTAGTGAGGAGTTTGCCCTCATTTTGGTGTGAAACATAACCTATCTCAATCAGCACAGAAGGCATAAGTGCGCCAGCTAATACCCAAAATGGACCATCTTTCACACCTCCATCGACAATATTTTTGTATTTTTTGCGCACAGAATCCACCATACCCGATTGAATATCCACCGCAAGCTTACTTGAGGCGATGAGGCGATGATTATTAATCGTGTGCAAAAATGTCTGTTTAGAAAAATAATTCATCGTAGCTATATCACCTATATTTTCGGCTTCAGCGACTTTGAGAGCCTTTTGACTGCGGTTGGTGGATAAGAAGTAGGTTTCTATACCACTTGGTGATTTTCTCCCCACAGGAATGGAGTTAGCGTGTATAGAAATAAACAAATCCGCACCCTTATCGTTAGCAAACTTTGTGCGATCAATGAGATCGATAAACTTATCGCTATCGCGTGTCATATAAGTGATGTATCCACGCTTTTTGAGCTCTGTTTGGAGGTATTTTGCCACTTCCAAGACAATCTCTTTTTCACACACCCTAGCCACACCCATAGCCCCACAATCCTTGCCCCCATGTCCGGGATCGATTACAATCTTTTTCTTTGTAGTAGAAGTGGGAATAGCTTGTGTTTCCAATGCAGGCAAAGCGGAGGTGGCTTCACCCATACGGATATAAAGATTATGCGCTTCTTTGTGGAGGCGATAATCTTTGGTGGGTTTTAGCACAATACGCACAATCTTAGGTGTATTTTGCGCAACATTAATGATAGAATTATCTTTAAAAGCGAAGCTCTTTTTAGGCACAGCAAGGATAGATTCTATATCCACAAACACACGCCCATCTTGGAGCTTTTTTTCATCAAGCTTGAGTGTGGCGATGTCTTGATTAAAAACAATCTTTAGATTATGATCCCCAAATGGCACAAGCCCCAGAATCTTGTAAGGTTGCGCACCAAAGAGCGCACCCAAACACACCAACACACAAAGAATCTTTCGCATCACACATCACTAACAAGCTCTGTGATGATTTCTCGCACACTTTGAATCTTCTCAATCCTATACCCATTGGCACCAGTGAAATATAAGCCATTGACACGATCGCCCAAATGCCCTGCTCCTAGCGAATCTGCAATGCAATATCCCACTTTTTTCGCTTCTTGACCCCTATGACATGGTGAGACACAATTACTCACACATCGGATTTTGGGAGCATTGCCTTCTTCTATTCGCTCCAAAACACCCATCTTGATAGCTCTAGCTGGATAACCCACTGGCGATTTGACAAGCACAATGTCCTCTTTGGTAATCTTTGGCATAATCTCCCGGTAAGCCTCCGCATCACACTCCAATGATCCCAAAAATCTTGTGCCCATCTGCACGCCACTCGCACCAAGACTTAGCATCGTATCAATATCATTTCTATCCCATACACCACCCGCAGCAATGACAGGGATATCTCCCCACTTTTTTGCCTCATCTACGACTTTTGGCACGATAGATTCTAGCTGATACTCGGGTTTGAAACAATCCTCATAACTAAAGCCTTGATGCCCTCCGCTCAAAGGTCCTTCGACCACTACCGCATCAGGAAGCCTTGCATACCTATCTTTCCAACGTTTGCAAATAATACGCAAAGCTTTAGCCGATGAAACGATAGGCACAAGTGCTACATCAGAAAAATTTTTGGTAAATTCAGGCATATTTGTAGGCAATCCTGCACCCGTAACGATGATATTTGCCCCAGCCTCACACGCATCACGCACCACACGCCCATATTCATTAATTGCATAGAGGATATTGACACCCAAAGGATTATTCCCACAAAGTTTTCGCGCGTTTTTGATGATTTCTTGGAGTGCTTGCTTGGAATAAAAATTAATCGCTTCAAAGGGTTTAAGATTGACAAGTTTTTGTGCAAAATGCATTTTTTTGTAGTATCCAGTCCCCACAGCACTCACAATCCCTAATGCTCCCTCCTTTGAAACACTTCCTGCGAGCCTGTCCCAGCTTATACCTACACCCATACCACCTTGAAATATGGGGTATTTGATGATATGTTTTCCGATTTTGATAGGTTTTAGTTGCATTGTAGTCCTTAGTTATTTTATGAGTATTTTAGCAAAACGTCTTTTACCAATCTGCAAGATAAATTCCCCTTCGCCTAATTTTAAGTTTTCATCGCTTATTTTTTGCTTATTTAGTTTCAGCGCACCCGCCTTAATATCACGCCTTGCTTGCGAGGTAGATGGTGATAGTCCGCATTCTAACGCGATTTTGCAAATCCATTCTCCAGATTCAAAGCTAAAGGTCTCTATATCACTTGGAATCTCATCTTTGCCAAAAACATTATCAAACTCCTCTTTTGCGCTCTGTGCGAGCTCTTGAGTATGATAGCGCGCAGTAATCTCTAGGGCAAGGACTTCCTTTGCCACCTTTGGGTGCAGTGCCCCGCTCTCCACTTGTGCTTTGATCTTAGCAATCTCATTTAAGCTCTTAGTAGAAAGCAGCTCATAATATCGCCACATCAGCGTGTCGGAAATGCTTAAGATCTTAGCATACATCGTATTTGGAGATTCTGTCACGCCTATGTAGTTTCCCAGCGATTTACTCATTTTATTCACACCATCTAATCCCTCTAAAAGTGGCACGGTTAGCACGCTCTGCTCTTTATTGAGTCCATATGCGCGCTGCAGGCTTCGCCCTACGAGTAGATTGAACTTCTGATCATTCCCCCCAAGCTCAATATCGCATTCTAACGCCACTGAATCATAGCCCTGCAATAGTGGATACATAAACTCTACCATCGAAATGGGTTGATTGTTTTTATATCGCTTGGTAAAGTCATCGCGCTCTAGCATTCTTGCTACCGAGAATTTCGAAGTAAGTGCGATGATCCCTTCCACACCAAGCTTGCCAATCCACTCGGAGTTAAAGCACACCTGTGTATGCTCGGGGTTAAGAATCTTAAACACCTGCTCTTTATAAGTAAGGGCGTTTTGCTCCACCTGCTCCCTGCTTAGCGGTTTGCGCGTCTCACTCTTGCCGCTTGGATCGCCGATAGTCGCGGTAAAATCCCCTATCAAAAACTTCACATCACCGCCATATCGCTGGAATGTAGCAAGCTTTTGGATAAGCACAGTATGCCCTAGATGCAAGTCCGGCGCAGTAGGATCGAAACCTGCTTTGACTACAAACCGCTCTCCCGTGAGTAAAAACCGCGCGACAAGCGACCGAATATACTCTGCTCCGATAAATTCCACAATCCCCCGCTCAATCTCACGCATTGCTTGACTAAGATTCTCTAGTTGCGCAGAATCCAAATGTTGCTCAAAATTCTCCATAATCCCTATCCCTTTGTAAAAATCTTAAGAATACGCGTCTTTGAGTGCGCTAAACTCGATAATCTTATACTGCTGCTCTATGGCATTTTTGAGTGGCTTAATATCGTTATTGGCGTTTTGTATATACACCTCACACAAGCTTGCAAATTCATTATTCATTCTATCGTAATTCACGCGCACAACACGACATTGGTATTTTGCCAAAGTCGTGAGAAACCTCGCAATCGCACCTTTCTTGTCCTCAAGTGCCACAAGAATCTTGTAATTATACTTTTGATTTTCTAACCATTGCACAAACACCATATCTACGCCATTTTTCATTTCGGATTCTATACGATTGCACAACTTGTGGTGGATATAAAGTTTTGCACCATTTTTGATGGCTAAGATTCCATCACCATATTTTGGGTGGCAACAATAATCAAAAATCGCCTCATTAATAGCAAAATTACTAAACGCCACGATATTATCTAGCTTAATCTGACGCACCTTGAAACGATTACTTTTAAAGAGTCCAAAGAAAATTTTGCGTTTTTGATAAAACTCTCTGATATGATTCTTGACATTTTTAAAAAAACTTCTATCACGCATCACTTTATAGATTTCAGAATCTAGATTCTGCTCACGCAAAAACTCCTCAAGTGCTTTGGGTGTGCGTTCAAACATCGTAGCTAGGATATTAATTGCTGCTCTTTTTTCTATTTCTTTGAGACGTGCCTGGCATTGGATTTTAAGCTGACTCTTTGCTTTTGAAGTTTTGAGTGCATCTATCCAGCTACACCGCGGCTTTATTTCCTCATCATCATTTGCCACCACGATACGCACGATATCGCTATTTTTGAGCGGCTGCAAGAGTGAGGTTTGTTGATGATTGACATACGCACCCACCGCACGATTACCCACATCTGTATGAATCGCATAGGCAAAGTCCAATACTAATGCCCCCACAGGCAAACTATATGTATCTCCTGCCGGTGAAAATACCACAATATCCTCACGATAGAGGTCGTTTTTGACAAGTTCATAAAACTCCTCAATTGAGCTATTTTGGTGTTGGAGATTATGCACCCAATTAAGATTAGGCTCACGCCCACCACTTTTGTATTTCCAATGTGCAGCAATCCCATACTGCGCAGTTTTGTGCATATCAAAGGTGCGGATTTGCACCTCAAAGATACTTGATTTATCAAATATAGTGGTGTGAATCGTCTGATAGCCATTTTCTTTGGGGATAGCAATATAATCTTTAAGTCGCGAAACCACAGGTTTTAGATTGAGATGCAAGATACCAAGTATTTTGTAGCATTCTAGTGGGGTATTGACGATAATGCGTATCGCAAGAAGATCCAAAATCTCATCAATCTCCACGCCCTTGCGTTGCATTTTGAGATAAATCGAATAATACCGCTTGATACGATATTCCATCTCAAAATCCCCATCATTAAAACCATTGCGCTGCAATAAGGTGCGCACAGAATCTGTAAAAGAGCTAAGTTTTAAATTGATAGCCTGATAGTGTGTTTTGATATAAGTGTCGATTTTTTCGTATTCTTTGGGAAAAAGATAATAAAAACAACGATCTTCTAGCTCGGATTTGAGCGAGGCGATACCCAGCCTATGTGCGATAGGAGCATACACCACAAGCGTTTCTTCGGCGATACGCACTTGCTTGTGATGTGGCAAGGCATCAAGGGTGAGCATATTGTGCATTCTATCGCAAATTTTTATCACAAATGCACGAATGTCTTGGATAGAGATTAGGAGCATTTTTCGGAATGAAAGTGCCGAGGCAACGAGTTTTTTATTATAACTTCCGCCAAATTCCTCTTTTCGAATCTCCACAATTTTTGTGAGCGCATCGACCAAATGTGCTACGTCCCAGCCAAACTCTGCTTGCACATACTCAAGACTGCATTGCGTATCCTCCACCGCATCATGGAGCAACGCCGCACATATCATCGTCTCATCACCCCCATAAAACGCCACAATACACGCAACACACATAGGGTGAATGATATAGGGGATACCACTTTTTCTAAATTGTCCATGGTGATAGTGGGTGGCACAACTAATGGCTTTTTGAATATTTGGAGTGATAGCTGTAAGCTCTTGCAGAGTTTTTGTCGCAGATTCTATATTGTCAATAGCCCCTATACGAGAAAAAAAACTCACAATCCCCACCTTCTTGAAATTTATAGAATCTGCACAAGAATCTATGCGTTTGTAGGAAGTGGCTCAACACCATCAAAAGTGATCTTGCCCTCTGCTATCTCGCGCATTGCTATATCGGCAAGCTTGTGTTTAGAGACTTCCATATTAACCAACGGAGTAGCTCCTGCCCCAAGCTCCTTAATCCGCGCAAAAAGTAGATTTGAAAGCACATAACGATCGTTATCAAGCCTCTCTAACGCCATAGCAACAATCTCTTCAGTTCTCATCATATCATTCCTTGTATGAAGTTCTTAGGGCGCGATTCTACTACAAAAATTCTAAGAGTTTCTTTATTGTCATATAATTTGTCTTTGGTGAAAAGACTATTGCTTATGGAGAGTAATTCCCCAGTGCTCCGCTTACGCGACCATACACTGCCTTTTATAGAATCTAAAGATTTTTTAGATTCTATAAATATCGCTAGTGGTTTTAGATTCCATAATTTCACTGCAAGAGCTTCGCTCTTGTATATCGGGTTTGATAGGCAGAAGCCTCTCACCCCTCCGCTTACGCGAACATACACTGCCTTTTATAGAATCTAAAGATTTTTTAGATTCTATAAATATCGCTAGTGGTTTTAGATTCTAAGCAACCCAAAGCTTAGATTGGGACAATACAATGAGCGCGTAAATAAGCGAGGGTTTGCTCCTCACACCACCTCGCTAAACCTATACCCACACTCTAGCAAGCTCTTTAGCACCGATTCTTTGTGCTCTTTGCCTTTTATCTCAAGTGCCATTGTGATAAGCACATCACCATACTCTAGGCTTGTGGGCGTGCGGTCGTAGTTTATCTGCACGATATTTGCACCTACTTTGGTGAGGATATTAGTGAGATTCTGCAGGCTACCGGGCTTATCGATAAGCACGACTTCTAGCTTCATTTTCCTATCGGATTTAAACAATCCCCGCTCGATTATCATATTGAGCATCGTTACATCGATATTGCCGCCGCTTAGGATTGCGCCGACTTTGAGCGCGGGGTTTAGGTTTAGCTTATGGTGCAAGAGAGCTGCGACACTTACCGCACCCGCACCCTCCACCACGAGTTTTTGGGATTCTAATAAAAACAAAATCGCGCTTGCTATCTCCTCCTCATCAACCTCCACCATATCATCAACGCCTTGCAATATGCACTCAAACACCCCCTCATTCACATCACGCACAGCGATTCCATCGGCTATGGTGCGCACAGATTGAGAGTTTAGAATCTCTCTTGCGTGGAAGCTCTGCATCAGCGCGTCCGCTCCTTTGGCATTCACACCCACGATTTTTGTCTTGGGGCTTAGTGCCTTATACGCGCTTGCTATCCCGCTAATGAGCCCTCCACCGCCTGCTGGCACGACTACGACATCAAGCTCTTGCTCCTCTATCATCTCTAGCGCGATAGAGCCTTGTCCTGCCATTACCTCGGAGTCGGCAAAGGGGTGGATAAAAGTGAGATTGCGCTCTTTGGCAAGTTTGAGCGCGTGGGCGTAAGATTCATCATAGTTATTGCCCACAAGCACGACTTCTGCGCCCATTGCCTTAGTGCCACTGACTTTGAGCAATGGCGTGTTTTCTGGCATCACAATCACAGCTTTGGTTTTAAAACACTGCGCGCTATATGCCACACCTTGCGCGTGATTACCCGCACTTGCGCATATCACGCCTTGGGCTAGGAGATTGGTGCCATCTCTCTCATCTTGCTCTTTGAGCGTGGCGAGCTTGTTATACGCACCGCGGATTTTAAACGCCCCGGTAAGTTGGAGATTTTCTTTTTTCAAAAATACTTGTGCATTGGCTGCTTTGCTAATACGCGGTGCAAAGGCAAGCGGGTGGTGGGCTATCACGCCTTGCAGACGCGCCCTAGCGTCTTGTATGTGAGAGATGTCGATGAGTTGCATAACTACCTCGCTAGATTCTGTGAGATTATGGGGCTTATTGTAACGCGTTTAGCTTGGCAAAATCTTAAATCTTAAGCTTTCTAACTAGCTTTTTGTCTTATAATCCGCGTTTATTTTCTGTGTTGGGGGGCTTACTATGAGGTGGAAATTTGTGCAGTTTTCTCTCTCTCAAAAAGTAATTTTAATCCTCGCATTAAGCTCGTTTTGTATGGGGGTTACGGAATTTGTCATTGCTGGAGTGCTACTTGATGTGCAGGAGTTTTTTGGGATTGATGCGCACAAAGCTGGGTATCTCACGACTGCATACGCACTAGGTGTGGTGCTAGGTGCGCCGATTGTTACAATCCCCTTAAGTGCGTTTAATCGTAAGATTCAGCTCTTGCTCAACCTCGGAGTGTTTGGTGCAGCGAATTTCGTGCTGTATGTGAGCGATGATTTTACCCTTAGCGTGCTAGCGCGCTTTGTCGCGGGGACGCAGCACGGGGTGTTTTTTGTCATCGCCACGCTTACTGCCCTGCAGGTTTCGCCCAAAGGCAGGGAATCCCACAATCTCGCACTTATGGTTTCAGGGCTTACCATAGCACTTGTGAGCGGTGTGCCGCTGGGGACATTTATCGGCGAGGCATATGGATTCAAGGCGATTTTTTTGCTGATTTTTGTTTTCACGAGTGTTGCCTTTTGTAGCGCACTTGTTTTTATGCCAAATGACCTCAAGGGGCAGCAAATCCGCTTTATCTATGTGCTAAAAGCCCTCAAAGTCCCGCCATTACTCAAAGCCTATCTTATCACGGTATGCACTTGTGGTGGGGCGTTTGTGCTATATACTTATCTCGGAGAGCTGCTTGTCAAGACTATGGGTTTTTCTCCGCAAGCTATGGGTTTTATCCTCCTAGCATATGGAGGGTGTGCGATACTTGGCAATCTCTTTGGCGGGAAGCTCGCAGATTCTCATGGCAGTATCCTCTCACTCAAACTCATCATATCCGCGCAGATTCTCATCTATGCGCTTGTGAGCGTGAGCTATCATTGGAATTGGCTCGTGATTGTCAATCTCTGTTGCATGGGGTTTGTGGCGTTTGCAAGTATCCCAGCACTCAAGATGAATGCGATGAATATCGCCAAAAAACACACCCCAAACTTTATGGATAGCTCTATTAGCGTGAATGAGGCGGCGTTTAATGTCGGGATTGCACTGGCTAATCAAATCGGTGGGCTTGTGGTGGTAGCACCCATGCTTGGGATTAGCTACAATCCACTCTTTGCCGCGCTTTTTGCCGCGCCCGGACTGATTGCACTCCTGATTGCGCAACGCAATTAAATCTAAAGCAACCAGCGACATTACAGAATCTAAGCAATCCAAAGCCTTAGATTCTAACAATGTATAGACACGAAGCGGAGGGACGATAGGCTTCCTATCAAGTTATCATTTTGCCACAAGCACAGGGATTGGAGAGGAATTGACAAAACTATTTTGGTGTGAGCTAAAGATTCTATACAGCAACGAAGACTCACTCGCACCGATAACAAGCAAATCGTAATCATTGGCAATCTCAAGCATAATATCAATAGGGTTACCCGTGCGTAAGATCTTTTTGCACACTAAGCCGCTTTTATTGAATGTCTCCTCAAATTCATTAAGAATCTCATTAGACTTCTCATGTTCAATGTTTTCGATAGTTTCATAATTAACCACACCACTTTGTGCATACACCACAATGTCTTGGCTCACATGCAAAAGCGTTAGCTCCACATCTTCACGCTCTCCAAAAAGCTTCACTATCGTATCTATTGCCCTTCGACATTCTTGTGTATCACTCACACCAAACAATAACTTCGTCATCTACTACGCTCCTTTGTATTGATAAATTGGCAAGTTTCCTCAAACTCATTTTCAAAGAGCAGACATTGTATCCGCTCACCGACATTAATCTTACCATAATTTTCATCTAAAAGCGCAAGAGCATTATTTTTCCAAACATTTATGAGCGCGCTTGAACCAAACTTCCCACGATTAAAAATATGAAATGCTCCATCTCTAAACTCCCCCAACAAGAGAGTTTGCACACCTTCTCTTAGCACCACTTCACTATCTACACACCCAAGCTGCGCTTTGAGATAGCATTTGTGCGCCCCAGCGCAAAACTCCAAAAAACTCAAAATAATTGTGTATAAATGCAACAATGATGCGAGAGGATTTCCTGGCAACATAATAAAGATACTCTCACCTAAAAGTGCTATGCTAAGGTGTTTGCCCGGCTTGAGATTCACTCCATCAAAGATAAATCGCGCTCCAAGCTTGTGTAGTGTAGATTTGAGCAAATCTGCATCGCCCACACTCGCACCTCCTGTGGTAACAACAATATCATAATCCCCAATTGTGCGAAGTTTTTTGGACAAAAGCTCTGCATTATCTGGCAAAATACCACAATAATGAGGGTTATGATGATACCGATGCAAAATTGATGTGAGTGTGATAGCATTTGTGTTATAAATCTGGTGTTCTAGTGCGTTTTGACCGGGTTCTATGACTTCATCACCACTAGAAAAAATCGCAATAGAAGGCTTTTGATACACTTCTACGTGCGCGAGTCCTTGAGATGCAACAAGCCCCAAGTCCAATGCCCCAAGCCTCGTCCCTCTAGGCAAAATCACAGAATCTAGCGCAATCTCCTCTCCCACAAAGCGAATATTTTGCGAATCTCTTATCTCTGATGGAAGCACAATCCTCCCTTCACTTCCGTGTGTAACTTGCTCAAGAGGCACCACAGCTTGCGTGCCTCTTGGGATAGGCGAACCTGTCATAACCTTGTGGCAAAAACCCTGTGTGAGAGTAAAATCTACATTGCTCTCACCTGCAAGTGTGCGTCCATCAATCTCCACCTCCTTGCCAGCATCGCTCAAACACACTGCATAGCCGTCCATTGCAGAATTGCTAAAGGGTGGTAGCGGACGTGTAGCAATGACATCTCGTGCTAGTACGAAGCCCTGTGCAGCAAAAATGTCTTGAGTGATGGTATGGAGAGATTCTCGCTTGAAGCGACAAGCTTGCCAAAGCTTTTCAAAAATCTGCTCGACACTCAACATTACCATCTCCTTGTTTTTTGACATTGTGTCTTGCACAACAAATTCACAAGTATGTATAAAATTGCATTATTTCAGAGTTTTAGCACATTCTGGGCACACGCCAATAAGCACTGCGGAAGTGTCATACAGCCGATAGCCACTCTTTTGTGATCCCATCTTCTCTAGCTTGGTCGTATCAATTTTAAGATCCTCAAATTTCCCACATTTCTCGCACGCTACATGGATATGTTTATCACACGCAAGCTCATATTTTTGCTTGTGGTTTGGAGCCTTGATCTCGCGCAAAATATTGGCATCACAAAGCGCACCGATGTTTTTATAAATCGTAGCAAGCGAGATGGAAGGATAAAATTCTTTGATTTTTTCATACAGCTCATCGACATCCATATGTCCATTTGCTTCAATTTCACTTAGCATAGCGATGCGTTGGGGCGTTACCTTGAGGTTTTTGGCTTTTAAATCTTGGGTAAATTGTGTCATCATTGCTTCAATCCTTACATTTGATTATGAAATAACTATTTCTTTGCATAGAAAAAGTCTAAAAGATAAAATTTCTTTATACAAAAAAAAAGTTAATACTTAGTGCTTTTAAGAAAAATCGTATTTTTAGATAAAACACAATGTTTTTTTTATACAATTTGCAATCCTAATTTTCTTAAATATCATACAGCAAGGAGTTAGCGTGTTTGACACACTTACCCAATCGTTTAAAAATATAGCAAACAAAATCCGCTTTAGCGATGATGAGAAAGCACTAAAAGGCGCACTTGATGAACTCAAAAAAATCCTGCTCCGCAACGATGTGCATCACAAAGTTACTAAAGAGATTCTTACCCAAGTCGAGCAAAATACCAAAACCAAAGGTATTGGCAAGCAAAATTTTATCAATGCCCTACAAGAAAGCCTCCAAGAAGTGCTTAAAACCTCTAAGCATTATGGTTTTACCTTCGCACCCACACCGCCCACAATCGTGCTAATGATGGGTCTGCAAGGAAGTGGTAAAACAACAAGCACGGCGAAACTGGGAAATTACCTCAAAGCTAGGGGCAAAAAAGTGCTTCTAGCAGCGTGCGATTTGCAAAGGTTAGCTGCAGTGGAGCAGCTAAAGCAACTAGGAGCGAGTATAGAGATTGATGTGTTTGCCCCTACCCAAGATTCACAAACTCCCCTACAAGTCGCACAAGCAGCCAAGCAAAAAGCCATAAACGGACACTACGATGTGTTACTTGTCGATACGGCGGGACGACTTGCGATTGATGAGGAGCTTATGGACGAGCTTGCCCAAATAAAAAAAGCCATAAATCCCACAGAGTGTTTTTATGTAGCAGATTCACTCGTGGGGCAAGATGGTGTAAAAAGCGCGGCATACTTTGATGAAAAAATCGGTATTGATGGGGTAATTCTCACAAAATTTGATAGCGATTCTAAAGGTGGGATAGCCCTAAGCATAGCCTATCAGATCGGTGTGCCACTGCGTTTTATCGGGAGTGGAGAAAAAGTGGCAGATTTGGACATTTTTTTGCCAGATCGCATTATCTCGCGACTAATGGGAGCAGGCGATATAGAATCTCTAGCTGAAAAAACCGCCACCATCATCACCCAAAAAGAAGCCAAAGACATTACCAAAAAGCTTAAAAAAGGACAATTTAGCTTCGAGGACTTTCTCAATCAAATAGAAAATATCAAAAAACTTGGCTCAATGAGTTCAATCGTCTCAATGATTCCCGGGCTTGGCAATATGGCTGGTGCGCTTAAAAATGTGGATTTGGACAACTCCCAAGAAATCAAAAATATCCGTGCAATGGTCAATTCTATGACACCAAAAGAACGCGAAAATCCCGATATCCTCAATGGCTCAAGACGCAAGAGAATCGCTCAAGGTAGCGGACTTGATGTCGCAAGCATCAATCGCATCATCAAACAATTTGATAATGCCGCAAAAATGGCAAAAAAAATGAGTCAAAAGGGTGGTATGCAGGAACTTATGGGTATGCTGGGCAATGCGCGATTTCCTAGATAATATCAAAACAATTTAAGCAAACATAGCGTATAATCCGCCTTTTTGTAAATACACAACTTAAGATTCTTAACAAGGAGAATACATGGCAACAGTAATTCGCTTAACTAAAATGGGACGCAAAAAAAAGCCTTTCTATCGGATAGTCGTAACAGATTCTCGCAAAAAACGCGATGGTGGCTGGATAGAATCTATTGGTTACTACAACCCCTTAGCACAACCGGCTGTTGTGAAATTTGACGCACAAAGACTAGAGTATTGGAAAAGCGTGGGGGCAAAGATGAGCGATCGCGTGAATAAACTCACAAGCAAGTAGTTTGAATCTAAGAAATGCACTTGGTGTCTTTAAGAAATCACAATGATAAAAAAATTTGTAGAAACATACACTAAAAAAATCGCCACAAAACCTGAATGTATCGAAATCTCGGCACATACTATCACAGAGGAAGATGGAAGCAAGACATACGAAATATGTGTCTTGGCACACCCTGATGATGTAGGACGTTTGATTGGCAAAGAAGGCAAGATGATAGGCTCTCTCAAAACACTTATTTCGGGAGCAAAAGCCAAAAATGGACAAAACTACAGAATCTTTATCCAAGCAGCCAAACAATAATCTCATACAAATTGGCAAACTTGGACGAACCATAGGTTTTGATGGGAGTTTGCGCCTCTTTGTGCAGACAGATTTCCCCCATAGCATTACCAAAGGCAAGATATATCACACTTCTCATAGAGCTTACCCCTCGGTGAGTGTCGAATCTTGTGAGCATCTCCCGTCTAAAGATTATGCAAAAATCCGCTTTAGCAACATCAACACAAGCGAGATGGCACAGGCACTTACCAACCATACGCTCTACACCACGATAGCCCAAAGTCGCCAAGATTGTGTCTTGGAGGAAGATGAGTTTTTTTGGTTTGATATTATTGGGTGTGAGGTTATAGAATCTCAAGAAATCCTAGGCAACGTGCGAGAAATCGAACGTATAGGCAATATAGATTATATGCTCATAACAACCAGCTCAAGCCTACAAAAAACACACAAACTCCCCAAAACCTTCCTCCTCCCATACATTGAACAATTCATCATCAAAACAGATATACATCAAAAACACATCTACACCAAAAATGCACGTGGTATTTTGGAAAACAGCTGATGAAATTTAGTTTTTTTACACTTTTTCCACAGCTTGTTTTGCCCTATTTTGAGGATTCTATCCTCAAGCGCGCACGAGAGAGTGGTATCTTAGAGATTGAGTGCGTAAATTTCCGAGAATTTGCTACCAATGCCTACCACAAAGTCGATAACCCACCCATAAGCGGTGGAGCTGGACAGGTGCTAATGTTTGAATCTCTTGCTTATGCGCTATGGCAAGCTAGGGATTCACACATCATCTTTCTTAGTCCATGTGGCAAGACTTTTAGACAAAATGACGCCATACGCCTAGCACGAAAACCCCATATTAGCTTTGTGTGCGGACGCTATGAGGGATTTGACGAAAGAGTGATAGAATCGTTTGGTGATGAAATTTTTAGTCTAGGAGATTTTATCCTCACAGGCGGGGAGCTTGGAGCTTTGTGCCTTGCTGATAGTATCGCACGACAAATCCCAGGTGTGCTTGGCAATGAGGATTCGCTCAAAGGCGAGAGCTTTGAATCTCATTTGCTTGAAGCCCCAAATTTCGCCAAAAACACCACGGATTTTGAAAAAAACATCAAAAATTTACAAAAATTTGCAGTCCCTTCAGAGTATTCAAAGGGAAATCATAATAAAATCGCAGGTTTAAAACATTCTTTGGCAGGTTGCAAGACACGATACTTTCGACCGGATTTGTTTCGCGCACATCTCGCGACAACAAAGAAATGATTTTTGTATTTTGAAGGATTGGACGATGAAAAATAGATATATTGAAAGCTTCCAAAAAGCACAAATTGGCGATAAAAAGGTGCCACAATTCAAAGCAGGCGATACCATAAGGCTTGGTATCAAGATTCAAGAGGGTGATAAAAGCAGAATCCAAAATTTTGAGGGTGTATGTATCGCTATACGCGGTAATGGTGTGGATAGGACATTTACCGTGCGCAAAATCGGTGCAAACAATGTGGGCGTGGAGAAGACATTTCCGCTTTATAGTGAGAGCTTGGATTCTATCCAAGTGTTGCGTATCGGACGCGTAAGAAGAGCAAAGCTCTACTACCTCCGCACCCGCAGTGGCAAGGCTGCGCGCATCAAAGAACTTCGCAAGCAAGAGCGCACAAAGTAAGCTGCTTACTTTTGTGTGTTGCACTCCATACATAGATTCCAAATATCTCAAGGAGCTAGAATCCCTAGCCTTGCAAAACTTCAAATATCAGTGTTACAAAATTGCAAAAAATACAATTTTAACAATAATCTACTTGACAATACAATATTTGATTTCGTATAATCGAATCTGTCCCCATTAAGCAATGGGACAAAATTTTTTATTCAAAGAGGTTTAAATGGTAATCACAAAAGTGATAAGGCATTGCCTAGGCATATGCGCACTTCTTGGTAGCGTGTATGCCGCCTCGGGTGAATCTCCCAGCGAAAAAACATGGTGGCGTATCGGTGTGGGCGGGGTGTATGGAGAGTATAGACCCATAGATACGAAACATACCGGTGGTTTTTTTACCATACAATTTCGCGATTTGGTTGATAATGTTAAAAATGTAGAAACATTTCAATTCGCTCTTGATGGGAGAGTGGGAGGATCTCAAGGCAATGAGCCATTCTTTTTTGCTGATTTCCTTATCAAGTCTGGTATGAATCTTTCTTTCTCTCACACATATCCACTATACCTCAATGTGCTCTATAACTTTGAGAGATACTACACTGATAGAAAGCAAGCTACGCAGATGATGAGACAACTCCACCAAGTCGGTGTGGAGCTAGAGGGTATCATCAAGAGTAGTCAAAAACTTCGCTATGAATATAGTGTGGGCTATGATTATATCTTTAGTGGATTCTATCGTGCGAGAGCCGATGGAGCGCAGACAAACCTTGATGGATACAATTATGGAGTGCGTGCTTCGCTAGGCTTTGCGTATAATTTGAGTGAGAGCGTGCATTACTATATGAAACTCAAAGCCAAGTATTACAATCTCGCTCAAAGCGGTATCTATCCACATACGCAACAATACATCGGTATGCTAGAGCTTGGGATAGGATTTTGATAGGTTTTGCAGGGCTGGATTCACTCCCAGCCAAGCAGCAAACTTGCAATGAAACGCTAGAAAGGTATCGCCAAGGTTTAGAATCTCTCTCCAACCCTTGAGGAATACAAAATGCTTCTTAGGAAAAAATTTCTTCTTTTAAGGAGTGAGTATGCGATACCTCGTAAATTTTATAGGGATTGTAAGCCTAAGTCTTGTGTTATTTAGCGGCTGCTCAAGCAAAAAGCCCATAGGCTCCTACCAAGCCATAGAATGCCAAACTATTTGTCAAAAAGGACAATGCACACAGCAGTGCGTGGGCGCGAGTGGTGATTACTACAAAAAATAAATGGGAAAGTTAAGAGATAGTATGCCACGGATTCCTCGTCTAAACAACAGCCTTTTGCGCAAAATCTTTATCGCCGCTTCTATCCGCCGTTGGAACGATCAAGCCACGCCCGTGGAGTTTGTAGAGCTTGACAAACAAGCGCATAAATTTGTCATCGCTTATCTTTTGGCGCGCTATGAGGAGCATATCCGCAAGGTTGAGATTGACTGGGAGCGGTTGATACTGCAGTTTTGCTATGAGTTTTTTGAGCGCATCGTGCTCACCGACATCAAGCCCCCTGTGTTTCATCAGCTTGTCAAAACCCACAATCAAGAACTTGTGCGCTTTGTGATGCAAAATCTTGAGCCGGATTTGGGAATGTATGAGTTTTTCCAAGACGATATGGAGAGCTATCTCACTGCGCACACCTCAAACCTTGAGCGTGAGATTCTTAAAGCTTCGCATTATTATGCGTCCAAATGGGAGTTTGATATCATCTATCACTTCAATGCCAAAATGTATGATGTCCAAAATATCAAAAATACTATTGATAAACAAGTCGAGGAACATTATCATCTTGCGGGCATGCAGCAGATTATGCTTTATGAAGATGTGCGTGAGCTTATCACGATGTTTGGGCAGCTTAGATTCCAAAAACGTTGGAGCCAGACGCCCAGAATCCCCGCGACTTCCGTGCTAGGACACACTCTCATAGTCGCACTTAGCGCGTATCTCCTAAGTCTTGATTTAGGCTGCTGCAAACAAATGCGTATCAATCACTTTTTATGCGGATTATTCCACGATTTGCCCGAGATTCTCACGCGCGATATTATTTCGCCTATCAAGCACACGGTCAAAGGCTTAGACGAGTTTATCAAAAATATCGAGCGTCAAGCTGTCAATGATAAGATTCTGTGCAAAGTCCCCTCTAATATCCGCGATGATATTATGTATTTCACCCAAGATGAATTTCACAACCGCTACAAAATCGAGTATTTCAGACACGATATTGAAAATGGTGCGGAGTTTTTCGCGAGATTCAATGAAGACAAATTCGACCCTATATATGGCGAGTTTTTGAAAGTATGTGATCATCTTAGCGCGTTTTTAGAAGCTAAAATCTCCATAGCCCATGGTGTCTCTAGCCAAGACCTCATCGAAGGTGCGCAAGGTATCTTGGATAAATGTGCGCACAAAGAAATTGCTAATGTCGATTTGGGCGCACTTTTTAGGAATTTTGTCTAAAGAAAATCTATGCAAAAAAAAGATACACTTTTTGAGCAATCCCCACAAGAGACACAAAAAAAATTCGAGTTTGACGCGCAAGTGGCTAGTGTGTTTGATGATATGCTTGAGCGATCGATTCCCTTTTATAAGCAAAGTTTGACATTGTGCGTGGATTTTTTGAATCTCAATGCCAAAAAGGGAGTTATCTATGACTTGGGCTGCTCTACGGGCAACCTCCTCTTAACCCTTGCGCCACATACCACCGCCACACTCATCGGACTAGATACCTCCGAAGCGATGATAGAGCACGCTAACCTCAAAGCCAAAGCCTACAACGCGGATATTACCTTCAAGGTTGCAGATTGTATGCAGGAAGAATTTAGAGAATCTAGTGCGTTTGTGAGCAACTACACTCTGCAGTTTATCCGCCCACCACAGAGACTAGGGCTCGTGCGCAAGATTCACACAGCTCTAAAAAAGGGCGGGGTTTTTATCATAAGTGAAAAAATGACAAGCACCGATCCTTTGCTCGATAGCCAAATGATAGAGTATTACCACGCCTACAAGCAAAACAATGGCTATTCTAAAACCCAAATTGCACGCAAACGCGAAGCTTTGGAAAATGTGCTTATCCCCTACACTTTGCAAGAAAACTTGCACTTACTGCAAGAAGCAGGCTTTAGGCATACTGAAGTGCTCTTTAAATGGGTAAATTTTGGTATGATTATTGCGCGCAAATAACCACATAAAGGAATATAATGAATCTCACCCACCTAAACCAACACAACAATCCCACAATGGTCGATGTGAGTGCCAAAAACATCACGACACGCGAGGCACTCGCAAGTGGCAAAATCACGATGAGTAAAAATGCCTTTGAAGCGGTGCTAAACAACACTGCTAAAAAAGGACCAGTGATTCAAACTGCTGTGATTGCGGCGATTATGGCAGCCAAAAACACCAGTGGAGCTATCCCGATGTGCCACCCGCTGTTTTTAAGCAAAATCAATGTAGAAATCACGCCTATTGAGGGAGAATGTGCCTTCAGGATAGAATCTCTTGTCAAATGTGAGGGGAAAACAGGTGTAGAAATGGAAGCGTTGCACAGCGTAAGTGTGGGGTTACTCACGATGTATGATATGCTCAAAGCCATTGACAAAAGTATGGTAATTAGCGACATTTGTTTAGAATCTAAGAGTGGAGGCAAAAGCGGGGATTATCAACGCGCCTAAAACCGCGACTTGTGCACCCTACCAATAACCATCGCCAGCACACCCAAAAACATCATATAATACCCAATCATCAAGACATTGCCACTCTCACTCGCCCACCCAAAAAATATCGGTGTAAGCCCGCCAAAAATCGCATACGAGATGTTGTAAGCAAAAGAAAGCCCGCTATATCGTATCGGAGCGGGGAAGCTCTGCACCATAATGATAGGCGTAAAAACCGTCAATCCAGCACATAATGCCATAGCATAATATAACAAAAGCACGATTTCAAGACTATAATCCACCCTCAAGGCATTGTAAAAACAAAATGCAAAAACAAACAAGCCTACACCAAAGACTGCACTTGCTCTCTTGACCCCAAGCCTATCGTTCAAAATCCCAGCTACGACATTGCCAAAGGCAAGACAACAAATCGCTACCATCTGATACAATACCCTATCAATAGCCGAAATACCAAAGACTTGGCTTAAGAGTTTGGGTGATAAAAGCACAATGATAACTACACAACCTGTGAGAATCCAAGTGCTAAGAAAAGAATGCATCACACTTTGTTTAAACGATTGTAACACAGCTTTGACCGGAAACTGCTGTGTCTGCTGTAAAGCCTCAATCTCACGAAACACCGGTGTTTCTTCTAAGAATCTACGCAAGAAAAGTGAAATAATCCCAAAAACTCCACCAAGTATGAAAGGCACACGCCACGCATATTCCACAATCTCTTCTTGTGTAAAAATATGGTTAATACCAAGCGTTACTGCACTCCCAAGCAATATCCCACCAATCACAGCACTTGTAAAAGCCCCCATATAAAAACCCAATGTCTTGTTGTCGCTATGCTCACACACAAACACCCAAGCCCCCGGAAGCTCACCGCCTATGGCAATGCCCTGCAAGATTCTAATAAGCAAAAGTATGAGAGGTGCAGCATAGCCAATGCTTTCAAAAGTAGGCATAAAACCAAGGGCAAAAGTAGGAATAACCATAAGCAAAATAGAGAGTATAAACATTTTTTTACGCCCGCTTTTATCACCAAAGTGTGCCATAATAATCCCACCCAATGGTCTAGCAAAATACCCAGCGGCAAATGCTCCATAAGTATTCATATTTGCCCAAAATGAACCAAGCGAACTTGGAAAAAACAAGCTCGAAATCACTTCTGTGAAAAACACAAAAATAATAAAATCATAAAATTCGAGCATACCACCAAGCGAACTTAACCCTAGCACTTTAATCTCTGATTTTTTTAACCGCATTAAACCCTCGACTGATAAATTTTGCTAAAGAAAGATTGTAGCATTATTCTTGTGTTTTTACGAACACTATTTGAGATAATTTATGCTTTTTATAGAATGTTATTTTGAACGATATAGCTTCTATAAAAGGCATTCTTTATAAAACTTTAAGAATTGTTTTTGTTATCTTTGGTTACAATGAGCTTTGAGAAGACAAAACTTAAGGAGGAAATAGTGAGAGAAGTTGCATATCAAGACATTGTGGAGGCAGTAGCAAAACTTGCTATTGAGGCTTGCTGTGTGCAGACAAAAGACATCAAGGAAGCATTTGCAAAGGCACAAAATACCGAGCAATCACCACTTGGAAAAAACATCATCAACACACTTATCCAAAATGGCAAAATCGCGCAAGACAATATGATGCCTATTTGTCAGGATACCGGTATGCTCGTGGTATTTGTTAATGTCGGACAGGACGCACATATCGTAGGTGGATATTTAGAAGATGCTATCAATGAAGGTGTGAAAAAGGGCTACACAGACGGATATTTGCGCAAATCCGTGGTGGCAGAGCCGCTCTTTGAGCGTAAAAATACCACAAACAATGCTCCTGCAGTGATTCACACTAGAATCGTGCCGGGCGATAAAGTGCATATTCAGGTTGCGCCAAAAGGGTTTGGGAGCGAAAACAAAAGCATCTTAAAAATGCTCGTCCCTGCCGATGGAATCCAAGGCGTGAAAAATGTCTTTTTAGAAGCTGTCAAGCTTGCTGGACCAAATGCGTGTCCTCCTATGGTCATTGGTGTAGGTATAGGTGGCACTATGGAAAAAGCCGCGCTTCTAGCCAAAAAAGCAGCGGTGCGTGAGGTGGATTCTAAAAATCCTGATGAGCGATACGCCAAGCTCGAAGAAGAGCTACTAGAAATGGCAAATGCTACTGGTGTAGGACCTCAAGGACTAGGTGGCACCACAACTGCTTTTAAAGTCAATGTCGAGTGGTATCCCACACATATCGCAGGACTACCCGTAGCGATTAATATCAACTGCCACGCTGCACGACACGCAGATATTGAGCTATAAAGGAGGGAAGTATGAGTGAAGCTAGAAAAATCACAGCACCTTTTAGTAAAGAAGTGGGCAAAAGCCTCAAAGCTGGAGAATCTGTGCTGATTTCTGGAACAATTTTAGTCGCTAGAGATGCTGCACATAAGGCTCTGACAGAGGCTCTTGCGCGAGGCGAGAAACTCCCCGTAGAGCTTGCAGGAGAGACAATCTACTATCTGGGTCCAAGTCCTGCAAAACCAGGGAACCCAATCGGTTCGGCAGGTCCCACCACAAGTGGTAGAATGGACAAATACACACCCACCATTATCGCACAAGGTATTAGCGGTATGATAGGCAAAGGTTATCGCTCAAAAGAAGTGGTAGATTCTATGGTAGCAAATGGTGTAGTGTATATGGTGGCAGTTGGAGGAGCTGCTGCACTTATCTCAAAAACTATCAAGAAATACGAGGTTTTAGCATATCCCGAGCTTGGTCCAGAAGCAGTGGCACGCATTACTATTGAGGATTTTCCCGCTATCGTCGCTATTGATGCACAAGGAAATAACTTTTACGAAGTGGGACAAAAACCTTATAGAAAAATATAATATTCTTGTGAGGGGTAGAGAATGTTGCCAGAGTGGAGTTCGGAGTATTCCGTGCACAATCAAACTATTGATGCCGAGCATCGTAAGCTCTTTGAGCTTGCTCACCGAGTCGAAGCAGCAGCTAACAAAGCGACAAATCGATCGGAAGTTAAAGAAATTTTGGCAGAGTTTTTTAACTATATGCGTGTGCATTTCGCGCACGAAGAGGAGTATATGAAAAGCATTGGCTATCCGGAATTGCCCAATCACAAAGAGATTCACAAAGAATTTACTCGCAATGTCGCAAGCCTCGTCAAAAACTCACACTCAATCAATGATCTCAAAGAGAATCTGCTTATTATTGCGAGAGATTGGCTCATCGGACATATTATGCAAGAAGACAAGCGAATCGAAGAATGGAATGCAGCCCAACTCGCTGTCAATGTATCAAAAACTCTTGAAAGTGGTCCTACATGCTCACTGGATAACCCCAGCTGTAAGCTAAAAGATAAACCTATAACCTATGTGTATCAGTGTCATTGCAAAATACACAAGGTTTCAGAATCTACACATAACAAAATCAACAAGATTGATTCTAATGTCGTGTGCAAGGAGTGCAAATATCCGTTACAATTTTTACGCCAAGAATGATGCCAAAAGAGCAAAGTTTAAACTAGCTTTTATCAAAACATCGTTACAATCATACTTCCAAAGATTTAGTAGGGGAGAGATCCGAACGACTTTGTATTTTTTCTAAGGAGCACAAGATGAGAGTTTTTCTTGTATTGTTTTTTGGTATGCTTGGCTTGGCTTTTGGAGCTGATGTAAGCGGTGTGGATATGATCAAATCATATTCTGCAGCTGGTGCAGTTATTGGTGTGGGTATTGCGGCACTTGGTGGTGCTATCGGTATGGGACACGCTGCAGCAGCAACTATTTCAGGGACTGCACGCAATCCCGGTATTAGTGGTAAATTGCTTGGAACAATGTTTATCGCACTGGCACTTATTGAAGCACAGGTGATTTATACATTGGTATTAGCGATTATTGCACTTTATAGCAATCCTTTCTTGTCATAATACCTCCCTCCGCGATTGCGGAGGCTATGCGCTGGTGGTGGAATTGGTAGACACACCATCTTGAGGGGGTGGCGGGGCGACCCGTGCGAGTTCAAATCTCGCTCAGCGCACCATTTATTTCTTTTTGTTCAAGCTTATAAGCCGGGGTGGTGAAATTGGTAGACGCGCTAGACTCAAAATCTAGTAGGGGCAACCCTGTGTCGGTTCGATTCCGACCCTCGGCACCACCGATAAAACTTCCTTTAGGAGATACACAAAATCTAGTGGTATTTGATTGAAACCTCCGCTCTTTTCTTGGCATTTATTTGTGCCTCTTAAAAACCTTAGAAATTTCTCTTTTGATATTTTCTTGCAATGCTCTTAGCGGATTGCTACCTTTGAGTAAGATTCTATTATGACGTCTCATATGCGCACCCTCACCTCTACGCAGAGCTTTTTGCGGACCTTGAGAGATGATAGAATCCAAAAACCTCTCTAGCTTTCTCTCATAATGCTCATAAGGATTAAAATCTCCCAAAAATAATGGCTGGAAATACATCTCTTGGTAGCTTTTGAAATCTTTATCAATGCGTATCACTTCTTGTGCTAGTTCTTTGAGTGTGGAGAAATTGTGCGCGTTGATAAATGCCTTTGGATTTATGGTGTATTCACGCAAATGTGGCGATATATGCGCGGGAATTATGTTAATTGCCTCATACAACCTATCAGTATCGTTTGATTCACGCATTGCTCCCTCAATCTCCCTTAGGCTTGTATCACCCCAATATATTGGGATACAGCCCGCAGCATACGCATCAAAAAGCTTTTCAGTCAAATACCCTGGATAACTTGAATTCTCAAAACAAATATGAAATTTGTAGTCTTGAAGCCACTCACACTTAGAGGCTCTAAAATTATTGTATCGATCTCCTATCGCTCCACCGATATTATTATTCCATCTTCCACCAGAATCTACGCGTTTATACGCACTCAATATCTCAAAAAACCGATCTCGCATTCTTGTGTCTTGCCCACCTCCATTTGATGCCATAAATGCGCAAAATTTTTGGTGTCTATAAGGGGGGGGGATAATGTGCGTGTGCTAGATTGTTTATGGAGTTCCAACAAATGCGGTGAGGGTAAAAAATCTAGTGGCAAACGCAAATGCCTATCGCCAAAATCCATATAATCAAAGTCAATGCCATAGTCTGCGACATTCCAATTTGTGCGGAGATTCTCTCCGGTAAAAAATATCCGCACACACTCATACTGCAAATGTTTAAAACCAAAAGGACCATAGAGCAAAAAATCTGGATTCTCGCTGTAACACACTTCGTATTTGTGTGAGAGAATCTGCACAAACACATTCGCATAAAAATTTTCTGGTGTATCAGATGACCACCAATCCACCACGCGCATATTGATGATAGGCTTCATACTTCTCCTTTGGCGTATTATAACATTTTATCCCACTATTTCACATCTTTTAACACTTCCAAAACCAAATCTTTATTGTGCAAATGCGCATACACCCTCACTGCTGGAATCTCTAATAGCGCATAATGTCGCACCGCACTATCACGCCACAGATTCTCATCACGCAACAACACCTCGTGGCTATAAAGGCACTCTAGCACCTGCTCCTTCTCTCGCTTCAAAAGCGCGATGATAAAAAATGCCATATCATCGGTAATATCATAATCCCCTACATCAATACTACACGCAAATGCAGGCACACTAGGCTTAGGACGCATCACCCTAGAGACACGATAACGTTCCCCCACAGGGATAGAATCTTGCAACTCTAGCTTATAGGAGATAATCGCTTCCACTCTCACGCCATCAAGGCTTTGGTCATACTCTAACTCATCAAGGCTTTGCGCTGCCCACAAACTCCCGATTGCTACACATAACCATACACAACATTTAAGGCTTTTGCAAATCTTTGACATACTGCTCAAGCTCTATTACGCGGTGGCTAATTCCTGCACTTGCATCAATTTGTGTTACCATCATATACACACAAAGCATACCAAGCACCAAAACCAAACACACACAAAATAAACTAATCTTTACCGCTCTCTTAGCAATTTTTAGTGAATCTTCCTCTCGTATTGACATCTAAACCTCCTTTTGTAAGATATACCTAACCCCTAACCCCACGAGCATTCCTGCACACATTAAAAGCACGATACACGCACCAGGACTGATATTAAACCAGTAAGCAAGAAAGAATCCAACCCACATAAACGCTAACGAAAGCATAAAACCTACAAACATCATCGCTCTAAGCGATCGCACAAAAAGCTGGGCAATATATGAAGGAATAGAGAGGATTGCAAGCACAAGTATCAATCCTGCCACACTCATACTCATCACTACACCCACTGCAATAAACACAAATATCACGCGGTTAAGCCACGCAGTGCTTACACCCTGCACACGACAAAATGCCTCATCATACAAAAACCCAAGGATTTGTTTGTAATACACCCCTACAAAACACAACAATACTATATCATACACAGCGATAGAGAGTGCTTCCTCATCACTCACAGCAATGATTGATCCAAAGAGATAGCTTGCAATATCACTATTATATCCCGGTGTAAGGTCGATAAACACCACACCCAATGCCATACCAAATGCCCAAATCGCCCCCATATAAGAATCTAAACGATCGTGATAGTGCCTATTTGCCCATGAGAGAAACAATGCCAACAATACCGCAAAAAGCATTGCACCCAATGCCGGTGAAAATCCACAAAAAAGTGCTAATCCCACACCGCCAAATGCACTATGAGCCACACTCCCAGCCACAAAGACTTTTTTGTTTGCCACCGCAATAGAGCCTATCACACCGCTCACAATGCTTACCAAAAACGATACCAAAAGTGCCATCCACACAAATTTCAAACCCAAAATTTCAAGCAAAGATTCTGTCATTGCGCCTCTTTTTGGTGCTGGGTGAGCTGATAAAAAAGATCGATTTCACAAAAATGCTCGCTAGATTCTGCTACACCTGGAATATTTACATTTGGGACATCGTGCAAGATAGCGGTTTTGTTGATATAAATAATCTTGTGCGCATAGCGCAAAATCGCCGAAATATTATGACTAATCACGATGATAGCCATACGCGCATTGAGCGTTTGGAGAATCCTAAATATGTCTTCTTGTCCCTTGACATCAATACTCGCGGTGGGTTCATCAAGCAACAAAATATCGGGCTTAGCACACAACGCCCTAGCGATAAGCACTCGCTGACGTTCTCCTCCGCTCAAATGCCCGATTTTACGCTTAGCTAAGTGTGCGATACCAAGATTGTGCATTATTTCTAGCGCATAGGCTTTTTGTTTTTTTGTCGCTACAAAAAAGCCCTTATGCAAAAACCCCATCATCACGACTTCATACGCACTTATGGGAAAATCAAGGTGCTCCATAGTATTTTGGGCGACATAGCCCACACGCACATTTGGGGGGGTGTAGCAAATACTTCCTATATGTGGTGTCAAAAGTCCTGCCAAAAGTTTAGCAAGAGTGCTTTTGCCCCCACCATTTGGTCCTATGATGGCTACAAACTCGCAAGGCTTGAGCGTAAAACTTATAGAATCTAAAACACTTTCACGCCCATAGCAAAAACAGAGATTTGAGACTTGTAGCAATGGTGCCATAGGATTATTCTTGATTGGCGATTGCCTTTGCATAGCCCAGCATAGCTTCTGCCCAATTTTCTTGGAGTGGGTCAAGCTCCACGATTTTTAGCCCAAGCTCCGTGCTTAATGCCTGCACCTGTTTTTTAGAAAACTGCGGTTGGAGGAAAATTGTGCGGATATTTTTTGCCCTGATGGTGTCTATCACCTCTTGTAAATGCGCACTTTTAGCTTCCTTGCCTTCAGATTCTATAGCGATTTCCTCTAGCCCATACTCACTGGCAAAATACTGCCACGCCGGGTGATACACCACAAATATTTTTTTCGCGCTAGGCTTGGCAAATATCGCTTTAATCTCTGAATCTAGTGTATCAATTTCTTTGAGGAGATCCTCATAATTTTGCTTATAAAAACTCTTATTTTTAAGATCAATACTTGCAATAGAGCGAAATATCTCCCGTGCTTGGATTTTCATCAACGCAGGCGAAAGCCAAATATGGGGATCGTGAGAGATTTTAAAGCCCGATTGTGTAAGGGTGCGTGGCACATCAAGAAAATGTATTTTAGGATTTGTGACTTTGAAACGATGAAGCCATTTTTTTTCAAATGGCATACCCACACCCACATAGATTTGTGCTTCTTTGACATCACGCATTTGCAGTGGCAAGGGCTCATAAATCTCTGGAGATTTGCCCTTTGGCACCATCACTTTGACATCAATCAAATCTTTTGCAATCTTTTGGACTAAATAGCTCTGTGGCAGCACACTTACCATTACCACGATCTTTGCCTGCACAAAAGTTCCTATAAACAACCCCAATACGAACACATATTTTATGAATGTCAAGCCAAACTCCTTATACTCTTTTACTATTTTTTCACGATTTTTTGATACAACATCGTCATATCTGACATAGCACCCACGCGTTCTAGTAAAGTCCTAGATCGTCTAAATGCGCCATTGTATTCCTCTCCGATGTGCAAAGTTGTTACCACCACACCACCAAGCATATTTTCATATTTTTTACCACTTGTTACACTCCATGCGCTATGAGCCACGACTACCTTCCCTTTTGTATGTCCTAGGTATATCATAATATGCCCTTGTAGCCACAAAATTGTGTAAAATGGTGTAGCATTAGCGATGATGTAGGCTTCTTTATCCTTAGGCGACATTTTACTCAAATCTATGCTATTTTTTCCATAAAAAACCTGTGCCTTGGAATTGCGTGGCAAAAAAATACCATTGTGTGCAAAAATATCCCGCACTAATGCCGAACAATCTCGCTCCTCATACATTCCACCCCAACCATATGGTCTGCCCATAAGCTGTGTGAGAAAATCTGCCACAAGCGTTTGATTAAAACCCGCCGGAAAAGGAATAAAGTCTTGTTTTTTTGCCCTTATCGTGCTAATGCGCGCGTTGCCATTGTCTTGGCGCAAGACAACATAGATTTCGTAAAAATCTGATGTTTTGCTTTTGAGCGCAAATATCTGCCCTAGCCTCGCCTCTGTGATAAAATGTTTCTTTGAATCCAAAAGCGCGATATTGTCTCTATTAGGCGTAATATACGACTCCCAGCTCATAATGCGTTTGGCGTCTTCTTCACCCACAAATGCCACATCATGCGCCTCTACCCAACCATACACAAAGGCAGATTCTATATGCACAAATCGCCGCGAAGTATCATAATGCGTAACTAGCACCGGTGTGCCACTAAAAATAAGTGAATTTTGCCATCTATCAAATGGGTAACCATCGCGTTTAGAAAATTTTGGCAACACACTAGGAACTGCCCTGATATGCGTATTTCTAGTGATAATCGCCTTTTGTTTCGCGCTTGGATAGAGATCAAGCTGCATAGAATCTAGGATTTTTTGCCCTTCACTCAAGCTATAAGGCTTGAGATTCTCACCCCAACCACGAGATTTGAGCAAAGACTGACGAATCCAAAACACCTCATCAATATTTGGATTAGGCTTTGCTTGCAACCACGGAGCAAAAAACTTCTGAAGATAATCCTTCTGCAATGCTTTAGAATCCGATTTGGGGAAATCTAGCGTGTCCTGGGGCAGATAGTAGTTTGCATTTTGAGGCAGGGTGCTAAGCTCCTTTGGCTCTAAAATCGTAACTTTTTTGTGCGAACATGCTCCAAGCACTAACACACACAGCACACACACACAGAGCTTATTAAGTGCAATGCCTCTCATCGTTTTCTCACAAACACCAAAGCCTATATCAGAGCCTTGATCAATGCCTCATCATAACCCACTATGACCTTCTTTTGAGATTTTGCATCATCAAACTCAATAATAGGACGCTTGATGAGCGTGGGGTGTGTGAGCATAGTTTGGATTTTTTGCTCATCGGTGAGATTTTTCTCTTTTAGTCCAAGTTTTTTGTAAGTCGTGCCTTTGGTATTGAATAAAGCCTCTAGCGAAGTTTTTTTAATCCAATGCAGGATTTGTTCTTTGCTTGGCGGTGTTTTTTTAAAATCCACAAACTCATATGCCACACCGCTAGATTCTAGCAATATCCGTGCTTTTTTCACACTCCCACAATTTGGTATGCCATAGACTCTCATTGCTTTTGCTCCTAGTCTTTTTTAGGTTTTTTAAACTTCCAATACAGCACATACACCACACTCACCACACACACAAATACCAGCAGCGAGTATCCAGCAATCCTCGTCCAATTTTTTATCGTGCTTTCCTCACCTGAAATATCTTTAGAGGTAAAAGCATGTATGATGTGGGCAATCTCAAAATCCGCTCCAAAAAACACACCGATATAATACCCAATAAGGACGAGGATCACTACCCAAATCCCCGCGCCCAGCGAAGTATAAAAGCAAAATTTTGCGAGATTCATACGCGCAAGTCCCGCAGGGAGTGAGATGTATTGTCGCACACCCATAATCAATCGCCCCACAAAGGTGCTAATCTCGCCATGTTTAGTGAAATAACTCTCCATTTTTTGCATACTTGATTCGGTAAAAAAGAAATACTTACCAAAACGGATAAGAAACTCTCGTCCAAACCTAAGTGCGAGCCAATAATTGAGCAATGCTCCAGCTAGTGAGCCAGCCACTCCAGCTATCACAGCTATCACAGCATTCATATCGCCCCTATACACCAAATACCCAGCCGGTATCATTACCACCTCTGAAGGAAAGGGAATAAAGCTAGATTCTATAAACATCATCACAAAAATCCCCAAATACCCAGCATCGCCAATAAAATTCACAATCGTCTCAATAATTTGCCCAAACATCACATTCCTTCAAAAATAAACTAGACACGCAAACCTTTAGCCTCGCGCAAAATTAAAGGCAATATTATACTTGCTTTTGTTATAATCCTTTCTTTAAACCACAAAAATCTAAGGAAAATATGAAAGAACTATTTGAGGGAGCTATCAAATTCCAAGAGGAAGATTTTGTCGCGCACCAAGAACTCTATGAGAGTCTTAAAAAAGCACAAAGCCCTCATACACTCTTTATTAGCTGTGCAGATTCGCGTGTAGTGCCAAATCTCATCACAAACTCCGATCCGGGCGATTTGTTTGTCGTGCGCAATATCGGCAACATTATCCCTCCCTATACAGAATCAAACACTATGCGTAAAGGTTACCTCGCTACCACCGCCGCTATCGAATACGCCATCACAATTCTTGATGTCCAAAATATCATCGTGTGTGGGCATAGCAACTGCGGGGCTTGCACAGCGATTTATGAACCACCAAACAAACTAGACAAAGCCCCTTATGTGCAAAAGTGGATTGAGCTCCTAGACCCTGTAAAACAAAAAGTCCTTGCTCTCAAGCCTAGCTCCAAGTCCAAACGTATGTGGCTTACCGAACAAATCAATGTCGAGCAACAGCTTGAGAATCTTATGACTTATCCATTTGTCGAAGAACGTTTTGATCGTGGCGAACTCAATATTTATGGTTGGTATTACATTATCGAAACTGGGGAGATTTTAAACTATAATATGATCAAGCGAGAATTTAAACCCATAGTCCAAAAAGAAAAGGAGAAGTAATGCAAGAAAAAATGATACTTATGAGCGGACCCTGCGTGATTGAAAGCTATGAAAATCTTAGCCAAACCGCCAAAACCCTCGCACCTATTGCTCAAAACCCTAGTATTGATTTTTATTTCAAGGCAAGTTTTGATAAAGCAAATCGCACGAGCCTAGATTCTTATCGCGGACCTGGGCTAAAAGAGGGATTAGCTCTCCTAGCACAAATCAAAAAGGAATTTGGCTATAAAATCATCACTGATATTCACGAAAGCCACCAAGCCGAAGCGATTGCAGAAGTGGCAGATGTGATTCAAATCCCAGCATTTTTGTGTCGTCAGACTGACCTCATAGTCGCAGTGGCAAAGACCTCAAAGATTGTCAATGTCAAAAAAGGGCAATTTATGAATCCTGCAGATATGAAGCACACTGTGTTAAAAGCTATCAAGACGCGTGGGGGTGATGCCGCCACATATGAGCAAAGCAAACATTACAGAATCTGGCTCACCGAGCGAGGCAATAGCTTTGGCTATGGTAATCTTGTAGTGGATATGCGATCACTCGTGATTATGCGCCAATTTGCACCCGTGATTTTTGATGCGACACATAGCGTGCAAATGCCCGGTGGGCTTGATGGCAAAAGTGGAGGCGATAGGCGATTTGTCCCATATCTCGCGCGTGCGGCTGCAAGTGTGGGGGTCGATGGATTTTTTGCAGAAACACACCTTAGCCCGGAATCTGCTCTAAGCGATGGTGCAAATATGGTGCCTACACACGAGCTTTTTGGGCTTGTAGAGGATTTGCTACGCATAAGAGAGCTACTCCCTAGCCTGCAACCTCTTACATTATCATAACTACCAAAGGAGAAAACAATGAATACAATAGAAGGCACGCTTAAACTGCGTGGAGATGAGAAAATAGCGATTATTAGCTCGCGATTTAACCACATTATAACCGATAGGCTTGTGGAGGGTGCTCGGGATTGTTTTTTGCGTCATGGGGGTAATGAGGATTTACTAGACTTGGTGCTTGTGCCGGGTGCCTATGAAATACCCTTTGTCCTCCAGAAGCTCCTAACACAGGGAGATTATGATGGAATCTGCTGTCTTGGTGCAATCATCAGAGGCGATACGCCACACTTTGACTATGTCGCTGCGGAGGCTACGAAGGGTATAGCAAATGTTACACTCAAATATGGAGCGGCAGTAACCTTTGGCGTGCTTACCACAGATTCACTCGAGCAGGCGATACAGCGTGCTGGAAGCAAGGCAGGTAACAAAGGTTTTGAATCTATGAGCGGACTTATTGAACTTATCAATCTCTATCAAAATCTAGGAGTGTGATATGGCGACACGCACGCAAGCACGCAACGCGGTGCTTGGGATTTTATACGCGTATGACATCGGTAACCATACTGCCATAGAGGAAGCCACACAGATTCTAGAAGAAAAAAAAATCCGCCACAAACAACAAGATTTCGCACTAGGACTGATTAATGGGGTGCTTGCAAACCTCAAATCCCTTGATACGCTCATCAACACACACCTCAAAGAGTGGGACATCAGTCGGCTTGGGCGGATTGAATGCTCAATCCTGCGGCTTGGGGCATATGAGCTCTGCTACACACAAACTGATGTGCCTATCGTGATTAATGAGGCTGTGGAACTCGCCAAAATATATGGCGATGAAAATGCACCGCGACTGATTAATGGGGTGCTAGATTCTATACAAAAAATGCACAAAGACAAGCTGAAGCAAAGCACCATAGATTCACAGAATCTACACACGAAAAATGCGCATAGCACGATAGAAGGCGCACAATGAATAGCAGAAATACCCCCAAGCTCTGTGTAGCACTTGATAGAGAAAACAGAGAATCTAACCTCGCACTTGTGCAATCACTCAAAAGTTATAGCACACATTTATGGCTCAAAATCGGATTAAGAAGTTTTGTACGTGATGGCAAGGAGTTTTTAGAGGAATTACGCGGGATTGGGGATTTTAAGCTATTTTTGGATCTCAAGCTCTACGATATCCCAAATACCATGCTTGACGCAATGCGCGAGATTCACGCTCTTGGTGTAGATATGATCACAATCCACGCAAGTAGTGGTGTGAATGCGATGAGGGCATTGGCACATTATCGGCAAGAAAACCCCACTGCTCCGCGTATCCTTGCAGTTACCGCTCTTACGAGCTTTGGGGAAGAAGACTTTGGACAAATCTACAACGCCCCTATCCTCAATCACGCACGAAAAATGGCGGTTTTAGCCTATGAGAATGGGTGTGATGGCGTGGTTTGCTCATGTTTTGAGACACAGAGCATAAAGGCTGCAACACATAGGGATTTTATTGCACTCACACCGGGGATTCGTCCATTTGGTGAGGAAAACAGCGATCAAAAACGCGTGGCAGATTTAGCATTTGCAAAACGCGTAGGAAGTGATTTTATCGTCGTTGGGCGTCCTATTTACAAAGCACAAGACCCTAAGGGTGTGGTGGCAAAAATCCTAGAATCTCTCTAAACACACCATTACTTTGTGAAAGTAATGGTTGCCCGCAGGCAAATTTAAAGAACAACCCCTATATCTTTGCTTCCTCTTTTCGTTGCAAATACTCCCACCGCGCATCGACATCTTTTTGGAATTGCTCGATGATATGCTCGTTTTCTGGTTTAAAGAGATGTTTAAATCTCCCCTGCGCACCGAGATAATCACGCACCGGTATAATATTTTTTGGTCTATAAGTGATGTGAAGCTCTGTGCCATTAATGACTTCAAAAAGCGGAAACACCAGCGAATCTACTGCCAAATCACTAATCTCAATTGTCTTGTGAGAATCAAATCTCCACTCGGTCGTGCAGGCACTCATTGCGTTGATAAATGTCGGTCCCTCTGTTTCAAGTGCGGTTTTGATTTTTTTATTCATATCTTTCCATTTATTGGGTGCTACCTGTGCGACATAGGGCGATCCATGCGCTGCCATAATCATAAGCAAATCTTTTTTCTTCTCTTTTTTGCCATAGCTTACACTTCCTGCTGGCGTAGTAGAGGTGCTAGATCCAATAGGTGTAGAACCACTCCTCTGCCCTCCTGTGTTGGCATACACCTCATTATCAAGACAGATATATGTCATATCATGCCCCCGCTCAAAACACCCACTAATCCACTGAAAGCCAATATCATAAGTCGCACCATCGCCACCAAAAGCCACAAATTTTGGTTTCTCACCCTTGTATTTGCCCTTTTTAGCCAGTGCCTTATACATCGCCTCTGCCCCAGCAACAGCCGTAGAGCCGTTTTCAAACCCGATGTGAATCCAAGGCACGTCCCAGCTCGTGTGTGGATACACTGCGGTAGAAACCTCCACGCACCCCGTGGAATTGCCTATGAGGATAGGACCCTCGGCGGCATTAAGCACCTCACGGATAATCATACCATGCGCACAACCCGGGCACAAAAGATGCGCACCCTCGAATTTCTCTGCTGATTTAGAAAATTGTTTGAGATTTTTGATTTCTTTTACCATAGTTTCTCCTTCCTAGCAAAAGCTTAGTTTAGGACCGCGAAGTCCGATGAATTGTTGTGTTGGGTGCGTGAGTTTGCCTGCTTTGGCATTTTGGCTAAGCTGCTCATACACCTCCCCCAAATGTGCTTGTGTCAAATCGCGTCCGCCCAAGCCATAGATGTAGTTTGAAACCACTGCATTACCCCCTGCAGCGTGAATAGCACTCGTGATTTCATTAAAGAGCATACCCATAGCACCCGCTGGCAAGCTTCTATCAAGACAAGCAACGGCTTTGAGGTGCTTCAATCTCTCGCCAAGTTGTGCAAATGGAAAAGGACGTAATGTGCGCAGTGATACAACACCGGCTTTAATGCCTTTTTTGCGTGCTTCTTGCGCGGCGATACGCGCAGATTCCACCGTGGTGCCTAATGCGACAATCGCTACTTCCGCATCATCAATATCATAAGATTCCACAAGATGATAAGCGCGTCCTGTGAGTTTTTCAAACTCCCTAAACACTTCCTCAATCACTTTATGAGATTCCATAATGGCGTGGTGGAGTTGGGCTTTGTGCTCAAAGTGCCAATCCTCCTCGGTTTGTGAGCCATAAGTAACCGGGCGAGTAAAATCTAGCATAGGATTCTTGCTCTTGTATTCGCCGATGAATGCATACGCCTCTGTATCACTAAGCGGGCGCACATTTTGAGCAGTGTGTGAGCAAATAAAGCCATCTTGATTGATGATTGTAGGCACACGCACACGCAAATCCTCGGCAATCCTAAACGCCATAAGGTTAAAATCATAGGCTTCTTGAGGATTGTAAGTGCAGAGGTTTATCCAGCCTGTATCACGGCTCAAATACATATCAGAATGATCGCCATTGACATTAAGCGGACTTGCTAACGCACGATTTACGAGATTAAGGACGATTGGCAAACGCATACCAGAGGCTTGATAGAGCACTTCGACCATTAAAGCAAATCCTTGTGAGCTTGTCGCGGTGGCTACACGCCCACCAGCTGCTGCTGCACCCACACACGCACTCATTGCAGCATGCTCGGATTCTACCATTACAAATTCTCCGTCAATGTAGCCATTGCCCATAAATGTGCCATAGTTTTGCACAATAGGCGTAGATGGCGTGATAGGATATGCGGCTACCACATCAATTTGGGCTTGTCGCATTGCTTGAGAGGCAGCCATATTGCCATCCCAAACCTCAATTTTTTGCAGTTCCATAACTTTTGCCATAATGCCTCCTTAATTTTTCTTTTTATCTTCTTTTTGTGGCCACGCGCTAAGTGCTTCTTGATTGTCTTTATGATCTTCAAACATCAGCAGGGATTTGGGATTAGTAGGGCAAACATCTACACACACGCCACAACCCTTACAATGCACATAATCCACACCCGCAAGCTTCTCATCACGCGCCAAAATCGCACCATCAGGACAATACACCCAGCAATTAAAGCAATTAATGCACACTTGAGAATTATGCACAGGCTTCTCTACACGCCAATGTGCCACACTAGCAGTAAAAGAGCTATCTCGTGTGTATGCTCGCTTATCATTATGCTCTTGTATTTGAGTTTGTCCATCACTACTAAAAGGGAAAAGAGCCGAGCCAATTTCTAATTCATTCCAGCCTCTATTATCCATCGTTGCCTCCTTGTGGGTTATTGCACTTCGTCATAAGCGCGTCTGATGGCTACCATATTACCATCGATGACTTTTTGGGGAAGTTTTTTGCCAAGCACCTTAGTGAAAGCCTTGAGAAAAAAGTCCAACTCTAAAAGACCAGAGATCTTCATCAACGCACCGAGCATTGGAGCATTAGGGATAGGTTTGCCCAACTCTTGGAGAGAAATCTTGATACAATCAAGCGTATGCACCTTTTTGCCTTGCAATTGAGGCTTTTTGACCAAAAGCTCTTCTTTAGACAAATGTGTGGTAATGATGTATTGTGTGCTAGGCTTTTCATGCTCACAAATATCAGTAATAAACACAAGTCCGGGATCTATCACGAGCACATAATCAGGATTCATAAACTTTTCGTGATTGAGTATGGGTGCAGAATCTATGCGATTATACGCCGTCATAGCAGCTCCCCGCTTAGCTGAACCATAAAACGCAAATGCTTGCACCTCTTTACCCGTCCCAGCAATCACATCGGCTAGACCTTTTGCTCCCGTTACCGCACCTTGACCAGCGCGCGAATGCCATCTAATCTCTAGCATTTTTCCTCCTTAATAGTTTAAGTGCTTTGAGAGAATAACTTCTTTCAAATTGCGCAATTATAAATACAAAAGCCTAAAATAAAAGTAAAGTTTTATTAAAACTTAATCTTTTTTTACCAAAATGTGTGTATTTGTATCGTTTTTACCAACTCTATTTTCTTAAGCTAAATATTTGGGGATTTTTCGATACCATTATTGTAAGTTTGCTTTACAAACTCCTAAGGAGATTCTATGCTGTGTGGGATTGATGAGGCTGGGCGCGGGTGCGTGTGTGGCAGTATGTTTATGTGTGGAGTATTGGGCGAGGAGGAGAGCCTCCAGAATCTAGGAATAAAAGATAGCAAAAAACTCTCTGAATCTAAGCGTTTTAGCCTCGCCACACAACTACAAACTCTCGCACAAAATGGGACTATCACCTACCATATCGTTGAAAAAACTGCCCAACAAATAGATTCACAAGGTTTAAGTGCTTGTCTTAAAAGCGCGTTGGCAGAAATTACCCAATATTTTTCAGCCACTACGCACACATTTCTCTTTGATGGCAACACGACCTTTGGGCTAACTCTCAAAGCCCCAAAAACCCTGCACACAATTATAAAAGGAGATTCTAAGCATTTGCTTATCGGCGCAGCCTCTATCTTTGCTAAAGTAGCCAAAGACACGCAAATGCACGAACTCCACGCACTCTATCCACACTATGGCTTTGACACAAACAAAGGCTATGGGACCAAAGCCCATATACAAGCAATCTCGCAACACGGCTACACGCCCTTTCATCGCCGAAGTTTTGCTCTCACGCCAACACTTGGGTTATAGGCTATGATATTGTGTGGAGATTATTTATGGTGCGCAGTGTAGAATCTATCGCTAAAGTTACACGCTTCCTTTTCATAGAGAGAATACACGCCCTCTTGAAACGCATCACACATTAACGCAAGCTTGTCGTTTATCTGACCCAGTAGCGTTTCTGGGCTTGATAGTGAAATCTTTATGCGCAAATGCACCTTGGAGTCTCATTTTATTACAAACTGGCTCAACAACGAGGATAAAGCACTTTCGCAGATTCTTATGCCCTGTGCAATGTTGTTACGACTGGGGATTATTGTGTTTTCTGCTTCGCTCAAAACCCTTGGGAAAGCGCAAGAGTTTTTGAATAAAATCAAAGCAAATGACTTTAAAAACATTGCACTGATTGAAATGGAATATTTTAAAGTCGATTCGTTTTTATTTTTGAGCTATCTCTTTAGACATTGGGAATTTGATGAACAGATCATTATGACAATAGAATCTTGCACCAAACCCTATCGTGCTGTCCCAGAACTCAAAAAAGTGCTTATGCTCTTGCGATAGTTAATACGCTTTTTAGTATGCACTCTTATGACAAAAAGATAGCTATTGAAAGATGTGTGGAGATTATCCAGGAGGCAAGCGCTCAAGGAGTGAAGTTTTCGCTTGATAATTTTGTGCATAATGCACAAAAAGTAAAGTCTTAGATTCTGCTCTTTTAGTGTTGCCACCCCATTGAGATGCAATATTTCTATGGATTTAAGATGAATGTAAAGTCGCTGATAGCAAATGTTTACACACGCCTATATGAGAGAGCTTCAAGGATATGAGGCTTAAGTATCACCGCGCTTTGGTTTAAATCCGCAATAGAACGCGCGACTTTTTTTAACTTATTTTGTGCGCGCCTACTTAGCCCAAATCGCACGCTTGCTTGTTGCAAGAGTGCCTCACCTTGAGAATCTAGCACACAAAATTCCTCAATCTCCCTCTCACTCAACTTACCATTAAAGCACTTTTGTCCCCGCTTTTTGGCAAACACAAACGCCTCAAACACCATCGCTTGCATTTGTTGAGAATCCAAACTAGATTGCGCGCTATCCTTGGTATCCTCCTCCATTTGCACAAATAAATCAATTCTATCCAAAAATGGTTCGCTAAGGCGATTTTTATACGCGCTAATCTCTTTATCTTGGCAGCGGCATTCCTTTGTGGGGCTAAGGAGATTGCCACAAGGACAGGGATTTTGCGCCCCGATAAAAAGAAATGAAGTCTCATACTCGAGCTTAGAATGCACCCTAGAAATAGCGAGTTTGTTGTTTTCTAGTGGCTCACGCAAAGATTCTAAAATATCGCGTTTAAAATGTGGCAATTCATCAAAAAACAAAATCCCATTATGCGCGAGGGCAATCTCACCGGGCTTTGGTTCAAACTGCGTAGCAGAGCCTAGGATACTTGCTTTTGATGCGCTTTGGTGGGGGTTTCTAAACGGACGCAGGGGCGAATACTCGCCCTCTTGCGAACTTAGAGATTGGAGTTTGAGCGTGTGCATCATCTCTGCAAGGCTCATAGGCGGGAGGATATAGCGCATTCTTTGGGCAATCATACTTTTGCCACAGCCCGGACTACCCTCAAAGACAATATTATGCAACCCCACTGCAGATATGAGCGCGGCGCGTTTGGCGATTTCTTGCCCTCGCACCTGTGCAAAATCAAGCCCAAAATCCTGTGTATAATAATAACGCTCACTATCCACCTCAAGATGTGCAAATCCTAGATTCTGTGCATTTATATCACCTTGTTCATTTTGTGTGTTTTCGCTACTTTGTGGGAGATTAAGAATCTCAAGAGCTTGGGTAAGATTATGGGCAAAATGCAAATGAAGGTTTGGAATAACTCCCAAAATCTCTTGTGCGCACTTAGGGACGATAATATGGGCATTTGGACAAAGCAAAGCAAGATCAAAAAGCAATGGATAAATGCTCTGTGTGTATTTGATACTGCCATCAAGCCCTAATTCCCCAAAGGCAAACCATGTCTCCTTGAGGTGCAACCCACTGCTACATAGCACAAGCGCAATAGGTAAATCAAAATAGCTCCCGCTTTTAGCAATGTCTGAAGGTGAGAGATTGATTGTGATTTTGAGCGGTGGGAGAGTAAAGTCAGTCGTGGCGAGAGCAGATTGCACGCGCTGCTTAGATTCTTGGATAGAGCTTGTCGCAAGCCCGGTGATGCTAAAACTCGGCAAACCCCTTGTGAAAGCAGATTCTATCTCGATAATTTTTGTCTGCGTGCCTACCAAACTTGCACAAAAGATTTTGTTTGTCATTAGAATCTATCACTTTATTTAGTGCGTTTGCGCTCTTTTTCGAATTTTTTACGCTTCAATATCGGAAGCTTATCGACAAAAAGCACGCCATTAAGATGATCAATCTCATGCTGGATTGCCACACTCAAAAAGTCATTGGCTTGGAGAATCTTGTCATTACCAAAGCGATCTTTGTAAGCCAATGTGATGTGTGAGAAACGTTTGGTCTCCTCGTAATACTCCGGTACGGAGAGACAGCCCTCATTCCACACGATCTCGCCCTCTTGCTTCAAAAACACGGGGTTGATAATCTCAAGCATATCTTCTTTGTGCTGCTCGTTGTCCTCTTCGCGCGGGAGATTGATAACGAGAATCTGCTGATCTATGCCCACCTGTATCGCCGCCAAGCCCACACCATTGCGTTCTATCATCGTTTCATACATATCATCAAGCAATGTGTGGAGTTTCTCATCAAAAACCTCTACGGGCTTTGATTTTTTACGCAGACGCTTATCAGGGTATTTCAAAATTTCCAAAATCACTATCAAAGTCCTCGTCTTCTTCGACCACACCTTCACTAGAGCTTGCTTTAAAAATTTCAAACTTTTTCTCTCCTGCCCTAGCACTCTCCAGAGCAGATTGGGCATTTTGTATATTTTCTTGTGGCGTGAGGTTTGGGTCAAATTTGCTCGCTCCTATAATGACATCAAGGGCAATCTGCTCATCGTCCAAAAACACCGTGCTCTTTTTGAGCGAATCGATAAATTGTGTGATTGTATCGCGAATTTGGGATTGCGAAATATTTTTCATAAAAATCGCAAACTCCGCATCACCTAGGTAGCAAATACTATCTTCTTTCCCAATCTTATCAAGCAAAATCTTAGAAATCATTTTAGTCGCGCTTAGAAGTGAGCGTTTGCTGCCAAGACTAGCCAATAAAGAAGGGCTAAGTGCTGCAACAAAAAGTGCATTTTCTCCAGCAAAGTCCTTGCCAATGAGACATTCACGCTCAAGTTTTTGGAAAAAAAACTGCTTATTGTGAATCCCAAGAGTGGTATCAAACATCGAATTTTTTCTAATACTCAAAAAACTCTCATACATCTTAGCATAATTTTCTATCACACCTTTAGTTTGCTCAAAAATCTCCTTGTAAGTAGTATTAGTATCATTGAGCAAGATTTTCACTGCATTTTTGATTGCTAGGGGATTTTGAATCTTATTAATCTCTCCGATTTGGGACATAATCTTAGATTCAAAGCCCTCTAAACGCTTACAGACAGCTCCAACCTGCTCAAAAATATTTTTAAGACTAGCAAAACTTCCATTTATCGTTGTTTCAAGGGCAATAACATTGTTATCATAATTTCGAGATTCTAAGACATTACGAATTTTGTTCTTTACATCTTCATTTTGTTCGTTATTGAGGTTGCGCTCAAAAATGCTCTCAAAATTTTCTGGAAATGGGAATATATTTTCATCATCAAGCATTTGGATTGTTTTTCTAGAAATCTCACTAAGCTTCTCTTTTGCGATACTATCGGTAGTATCCATACCCTCTTGGGAAGCACCTGGAGAATCACCCTCTAACTCTAAGCCCAAACTTCCAAAAAAGTCGTTATTATTATCTGGCATATCTTACCCTAGTTTTAAACTTCTGCTTAGAATCTCATCAATGATTCCATATTTTTTAGCCTGCTCGCTACTCATAAAAAAGTCGCGTTCAGTATCTTGCGAAATTTTCTTGAGGCTCTGCCCAGTATTCTGTGCCATAATTTCATTAAGTGTTTGTTTCAGACGCAAAATCTCTTGCGCCTGAATCTCAATATCTGTCGCCTGTCCCTGCGCTCCACCTAGTGGCTGGTGAATCATAATCCGCGAATTTGGTAGCGAATATCTCTTGCCTTTGGTTCCGCTACTAAGCAAAAATGCCCCAGCACTTGCTGCCTGTCCGATACAAATCGTGCAGACATCTGGGCGAATATAGTGCATCGTATCATAGATACTAAACGCACTTGTGATCACGCCACCCGGAGAATTGATATAAAAGTTTATATCCTTTTCTGGATCCTCGGCTTCTAAAAACAAAAGTTGCGCTACGATAGAGGAAGCCACATGGTCATTGATCTCACCGCTTAGCAAAATAATACGATCTTTTAAGAGACGCGAATAAATATCATAACTTCGCTCACCGCGTCCCGTGCGTTCTATAACATAAGGAATGTATCCACTCATAGTCTATCCTCTCACTTTGAATCTTTTGGGGTTTGTTTGGTAGCTTTGGGCTTAGGATCTTTGGATTCTTTTGCGCTTCCAGCCTCACCCTCTGTCTTGTCGCTTCTTTTGTGAGTATTTTTGCTAGATTCTAGTTTAGAATCTAGCAAAAAAGTGAGCACCCTATCCTCTATCATCGCCATTTTTATGGCTGGGAGGAGATTGCTTTTTTGGTAATACTCAATAGCTGCTTTTGGGTCCTGTCCCATCATCATTGCTTCGTAGTAGATTGTCTGCAACGCTTCATTGTCCTCAATCGCAATATTGTGTTTGCGTGCTAGAGCGTCCATAATAAATGTTACTTGCACACTTTTTTGTGCCTCTTGCTTAAGGCTATCGCGTTTTTGCTTTGCCTTGCTTTCATTGTTTTTGAGCTCATCAAACTCCTCTTTTGGCATAGCATTGAGCGCATTTCTAAACAAAATGTCCATCTCCTGCTCGACAATAGGCTCTGGTAAATCAAAGGTAATTTCTTTTATCAATGCCCCAAGCACTTTATCTTTGAGCTCTTTATTATACAAGCTTGTTTTTTGCTCCATCTCAATCTGCTCTCTCAAAGTATCTTTGAGTGTCTCAAGTGTGGCATTCTCACCCATCACGCTCTTAGCAAATGCCTCATCAATTGCTGGTATATCCTTTTGCATAATCTTATGCAACGCGACTTTGAAGGTTGCTGGCTTGCCTGCCAAATGTGCAGCTTGGTATTCTTGTGGGAATGTTACCTCAATATCCCGTTTCTCACCCTTTTTCATACCGATGAGCGCGTCCTCAAAGCCGGGAATAAATTGATTAGAGCCTATGGTAAGGTTAAAATTCTCCGCTTTTCCACCATCAAACGCCTTACCATCAACAAAGCCTTCAAAATCAATCACCGCCACATCATCTTTTTGCAATGCCCTATCTTGTGTCATTTCCGAAAGCGGTGCGCGGGCTTTGGCAATTTCTGTAAGACGTTCATCAATCTCTTTAGCACTCACGGCTTTGAGCGTAATCTCTGGCACACAGCTCTCAACCTTATCAAGGCTAAATTCTGGGGTTGTGCTGATTTTTATCTCCACATCAATATTGCCATCTTTACTCTCAAACTTCGAGATGATAGGATTACCAAGCATTGCTTGAGGCTCAATGGCAAGCTCTTTTAGCCCTGCTTGGAGCAAATCCTGCACTGCTTCTTGCTTAGAATCTTGGTCGATTTGATCTTTATATCGTGATTGGATAAGGTTACTAGGGACTTTACCCTTCCTAAAACCATCAATTTTCACACTTTTGGCAATCTTTTTGATTACGCCCTGCACCTTTTGATCTAACACACTTTGTGGGATTACACCGCTTACCACAGCATTAGCACTATTGAGTTTTTTTGTCTGTAGATTCATACGATTCCTTAATTTAATGTTTGGTTGAGTATAATTTGGCAATTTTAACTAAAAAAACCTTAAAAATTTCAGGATATTTATGTCATTGCAAGAAATTCGCCAAAAGCTTAAAACCACCAATCTTTCCCCAAGCTATGGCAATATTATCAAGATTATGCCAAATGTGATCGTGGCAAACGGCATACGCCCAAGCGTGGGCGACATCATAGAATTTTATGATCCTCTAGATTCTCTCTCAGAGCGCACGACAAAGGATTTGGGTATGGTGAGCGCGGTGGAAAAGGATCAATTTTATATTAATCCCTTTTCATTTGTCGAGGGGCGCAAGAGCGGCGATTATGTGCGTATCATTAATCAAGGTTTGCAAATCCCCGTGGGTGAGGGGCTTTTGGGGCGAGTGATAAACCCACTTGGGATCCCCATCGATGACAAAGGCGCACTGAAAACAGAATCTAGCACACCGCTTATGCGCGAACCTATCGGCGCACTCAAGCGCGGCGTGATTGATGAGGTTTTTAGCGTAGGGGTGAAAAGTATCGATGGTTTGCTCACTTGTGGCAAGGGGCAAAAGATGGGGATCTTCGCCGGCTCTGGGGTGGGGAAATCCACGCTGATGGGTATGATAGTGAGCGGGTGCAAAGCCCCTATCAAGGTCATAGCCCTCATTGGTGAGCGCGGCAGGGAAGTCCCGGAGTTTATCAAAAAAAATCTCAACGACAATATGCAAAATACCATCATTGTGGTGGCTACGAGCGATGATTCACCGCTGATGCGTAAATATGGCGCATTTAGTGCTATGGCAATAGCCGAGTATTTCAAGCAACAAGGGCAAGATGTGCTGTTTATTATGGATTCTATCACGCGTTTTGCTATGGCGCAGCGTGAGATTGGCTTGGCACTAGGCGAACCTCCTACAAGCAAGGGTTATCCGCCTTCAGCTCTCACGCTTCTGCCCCAACTTATGGAGCGCGCGGGCAAGGAAGAGGGTGTGGGATCTATCACGGCGTTTTTTACCGTGCTTACTGAAGGCGATGATCTCAACGACCCCATAGCTGACCAAAGTCGATCTATCCTTGATGGGCACATTGTGCTTTCGCGTGAGCTCACAGATTCTGGAATCTATCCACCTATCAATATTCTAAACTCCGCTTCGAGGGTGATAAATGATGTGATCACGCCTACACATTTGCAAGCTGTGAGGAAATTTCGGCGACTTTATGCACTTCTTAAAGAAAACGAGGTGCTTTTGCGCATAGGAGCTTATCAGCGGGGTAATGATCCCGAGCTGGACGAAGCGTTGAGCAAAAAAACACTTATGGAGGAGTTTTTGAGCCAAGAGTTTCGAGATATTTGGGAATACCCAAAAGTCATTGAGCAGCTGCAGGTGATTATGAGTTCTTAAGTGGGTATGCGCTAGAATCTCGTTTTAGAAATTCGTCTCTTGTGCAATCTTTAAATGATTTCGGCGGTTCGGCTCGGTCATTACCGACTAGGTAACTCCCTTCGCCTCACCTTGAAAAACATTTAAATCTTACACAAGATACTAGAATTTCTGGCAAAGCCTTGATGAGATTCTATAATAGCGACAGATTCTGAAGTGCTTAGATTCTGAACCCCTGAATCTAGAATCTAAAGCTTTAACAGATTCTGAATCTTAGAATCTAAGCCTTCTTAGATTCTGAATTTGCCTTTGAATCTTACACAAGGCTTGCCGGGCATTCTAGGATTTGAGATGAATTTTTAGGGTTATCAAGCGAGGGGCGAAGGGAGTTACCTAGTCGGTAATGACCGAGCACCGAGCGTAGATTCCCTAAAAAGTCGCTCAAAGCCGAATGCCTTAACACAGAATCTATCGCATAAAGGAGCAGCATTGCAAACATTTCTTTTTACCGGAGCGAGCGGCTACATCGGCTCACACACAGCATTTTGGTTCCTCACGCAGAGACAGGATTGCCAAATTGTGATTTATGATAATCTTAGCACAGGTTTTAGGCAAAATTACGAGTATATCGCAAGTATCTTTGGGGATCGTGTGCGGTTTGTGCAGGGCGATGTGGGCGATACACAGAATCTCTCTAAGCTTATGGAGCGCGAGCGATTTAGCGGGGTGGTGCATTTTGCCGCATCGCTTATCGTGAGTGAATCTGTCGCCATTCCGCTTGCGTATTACAAAAACAACACGCTCAACACCACACTACTCATTGATCTGTGTATCAAGCATGGTATCAATACCTTTATTTTTAGCTCCACTGCAGCGGTGTATGGCGAACCCGATGTGAGCTTGGTGCCTGTGAGCGAATCCATACCGCTAGATCCTATCAATCCCTATGGCGCGAGCAAAATGATGAGTGAGCGCGTGCTGATGGACACGCACCGCGCTTATGGGCAGTTTAATTACGCGATATTGCGTTATTTTAATGTCGCAGGGGCGAGCAGTGCTAACACATTAGAGATTCTAGAATCTGCACAAGGCTTAGGGCAGCGATCCAAAAACGCCACACATCTTATCAAGGTCGCGTGCGAATGTGCGTGTGGTATGCGTGAGGGTATGAGCGTATTTGGCAGGGATTATGAGACCAAAGATGGCACTTGCGTGCGGGATTATATCCATGTCGATGACTTAGCAAGCGCACATTTGAGCGCGCTCACATACCTTGAGCAACACAACAAAAGTGAGGTTTTTAATGTCGGTTATGGACACGGATACAGCGTGCTTGAAGTCATAGAAATGGTCAAAAAAGTGAGTGGGGTGGATTTTAAAGTGCTAGATTCTGCGCGTAGGGCTGGAGATCCGACTATCCTCATCGCAGATAATACCAAGATTTGCACACTCACAGATTGGAAGCCACATTTTGATGATCTTGCCTATATCGTTAAAAGTGCGTATGAGTGGGAAAAATACGCAAAATAATGCTATACTTTCTGTGCCAAATTTTGTATCAAAAGGAGTTATGATGACGCGGTTTTTAAAAGACATCTTACGCAAGCCTTATCGCAAGTTGCAGCAAATTTTTGGGCAGCTTGACTTTGTGCCAAGTGGGCATTTCTACTCACCTATTGCCAATGACTTTGAGATCAAAGAGGGTATAGAGCGCACGAGCTATGATCCAGATTTACTTCATGGTATAGAGCTACACCTTCAAGAGCAGCGCAAGCTTCTTGGGATTTTTGAGCGATTATATGCACAAATGCCTTTCAAAGACACCAAGCAGCCCAATATGCGCTATTATTTTGATAACAACGCTTACTGCCACAGCGATGGAATCTGCTTGTATTCTATGATACGACACCTTGCTCCAAAACGCATTATCGAAGTGGGAAGTGGCTTTAGCTCTGCACTTATGCATGATGTCAATGATATGTTTTTTGGACCAATAAGGGGGGGGGGGCAATACAAGAGCGAGGGAGTATCCATATCACGCATATTGAGCCATACCCAAAAGTTCTAGCGAGTCTTTTCTCACCACAAGAGTTTGCCAACCTCAATCTCCACCAACAACGTCTCCAAGAAGTGCCACTCACGCTGTTTGATAGCTTAGAATCTAACGACATTCTTTTTATCGATTCTACCCATGTGAGCAAGGTAAATTCCGATGTTAATCGCCTCTTTTTTGAGATTTTGCCAAGACTAAAGCGCGGTGTGTATGTGCATCTGCACGATATTTTTTATCCATTTAGCTACCCCAAAGAATGGCTAGAGGAAAAACGTTCATGGAATGAAGCTTATATCCTGCGTGCATTTTTGCAATACAATACAGATTTTAAGATTGTCTTTTTCAACACCTGCCTCAATCACCTCTATCCTGACGAGTTTGCGAGGGTTTTACCTCTTAGCCAAAAAAATAAAGGTGGGAGTATTTGGATACAACGACAATAGCCTCGTGCTACAAAACACTTTTCTTGAGCCATCGCTTGTAGTGTTTTTCGACTTTATAAGCCTTAAATGCTACAATCTGTGGCACCTCATAGCTATGGTAGCAGCGCAAAAACCTCCGCACCTTTTTATACAACCTTTTGCGTGTTTTGATACTCATTGCGATTTCAGATTCAGCACAAACCCTACCTTGCCAATGATAGTGGCTTTTGATTTTGTGCGTTTGCACACAAGCGGCAAGGTGTCGTTTGCAAAGCTTTTTGGCAAGCTTGCGCGCTTCTTTTTTGCTCGGTGCGGTGGTGTAAATAATAAGTGGCATATCACTCCTTTTGCGTGTATTTCTCTATATCGATACTTTTGATAATTCTTGCAGGATTTCCACCTACTACGCTATTTGGCGGCACATCTTTACTAACAAGCGCATTTGCACCTACGATAGAGTTTTCACCTATTCGCACGCTGGGAAGAATGGTCGCTGCCACGCCTATCCATACGCGTTTTTCTATATGTATGGGCTTACAAATAGTAGTAGAGCGATTAAAAGGATTTATATCGTGATTAATCGTGATGAGATTTACCTTAGGAGCGATAAATACCTCATCATCGATTGTGATTCCGCCTCTATCCATAAAGGTGCAAGAAGAATTGACAAAGACATTTTTGCCAAAACGAATATTGCGTCCAAAATCCGTGTAAAAAGGCGGGATAAGCCAGAGGTTAGAATCTACCTTGCGTCCCGTGATTTGTGAGAGAAAATCTCGCACCTCCTCCTCACTATACACCCCGCTATTTAGCTGTGCTACAAGCCTTTGGGTAGCTTTGATAGTCTCAATTATCGGGGCTACTTCAGGGTCTCTTGAATCAAGAGGTATGCCTGCTAGGTCTTTTTCGAAAATGGTCATAAGAGTTCTCCTTTTCTTTATGGGTTAGATTCTAGGTTGTGGCATTCAGCTTTGAGCGACTTTTTAGGGAATCTACGCACTCGGTTTGGTCACTACCGCTTAGGTAGCTCCCTGCACCTCGTGCTTGATAACCCTAAAAATTCATCTCAAATCTTAGAATGCCAAGGGCAAGCCACGCACAGAATCTAGGGTAGATTCAGAAGTTCAGAATCTAAAACCATTTTAGAATCTACTATTTTCTTAGAAATCTCACCAAGGCTTCACCCGAAATTCTAGTATCTTGTGTAAGATTTGAATGTTTTACAAGGCGAGGCAAGAGAGTTACCTAAGCGGTAATGACTGAAGCCAAGCCGCAGTAATCATTCAAAGATTGCACAAGAGACGAATTTCTACTATTCTCGCTCTTCTTTTTTGCAGCCTTTATATTGCCTACTCTGCGGGTTGAATCCATCGAGATTCTTTGCTAGCATCTCATCATACACGCCAATCTTATAATCCAGTGTCTCTAGCACCGCTTTTAACTCCTCAATATTATCCACCACGATTTCACGTTGCCTTGCGATGATGTCTCGCCGCTCTTGTGCGGTAGAATCCCCTTTGTTAGCGAGATTGATATAATACCTAATAGTTGGAATATCCATTTGGGATTTGCGAAACCAATTAATCCAGCGCACCCACTCCACATCGCGCTCACTAAAATACTTGACTTGATTATCATCTTTTTGCACGAAAGGAAACAAGCCCTTTTTCGCCCAAAACCGCAATGTGTGCGAGGATACGCCGGTTTTTTTCTCTACCTCTATGATTGTGTATGCCATTTTGCCTCCTTAGATTCTGTAATGTCAGTATAAAGCATTAGAGCTACTCTAAGTCAAGAGTTTGAGGAGGAATTTGTAGAGATTTTAGCGGCTAAGCCTAGAAAATTTCTGATAATCTCCCTATCATCAAAGGGCAGAGTTTTATCTCCGATGATTTGATAGCTTTCATCGCCTTTGCCAAGCACGAGGAGAATCTCATCATCACGCAAGTCTTTGAGGGCGAGTTCTAGGGCTTTTTGGCGGTTAGATTCTATAATGAGCTTGGAAGTATTGCCCACACCCTGTGCGATTTGTGCGATGATAGAATCTGGATTTTCACTACGGGGGTTGTCGCTAGTGAGGTAGATTCTATGTGCATACTTATCAGCCACAGCACCCATTTTGGGTCTTTTGGTCGCATCACGATCGCCTCCTGCTCCAAAGAGCACGACTATTTTACGCCCCAAAAAACTTTGAAAAATCTGCTCCATACCATCGTGCGTGTGCGCAAAATCCACGATAACAAGTGGTCTATGCGAGAGGATTTCCATACGCCCACTCACCCCCTCAAAATGCGCGAGGGCTTGGGTGAGTGAATCTAGAGGCTTGTGTGTGAGGAGCTTGAGCGCGCCTAGAGCTGCGAGGGCATTGTAGAGATTGTGTTTGCCAAAAAGCTTAGTTTGGAGGTGTGCGGATTCTCCATCTTGTTTCCCTCCCTCTTGCGCGCCATCATCGCCATATTTGCTATGCCTATCACTCCACATTACCTGTGCGCTCACACCATTGTGTAGGTCGTATGAGAGAGTGTGCATATTGGCGTTAGATTCTATGCCATAGGTGTAGGCGTGAGTGGGGTTGTAGCGGGCGTTTAGCTCATCAGCATTGATAAGTTTTGGAGTAGCACAGACAAAAAAGCTATTTTTCACGCGAATATATTCTTCTAAGCTTTTGTGAAAATCCAAATGATCACTTGTGATATTGCTAAGGATTTTTAGCCCAAACTCCACGCCTGCAATGCGTTCCTGCACGATAGCGTGCGAGCTTACCTCCATCACGAAATACTCGCATTCTTTGGCGTATTCAAAGTTTTCATAGAGTTCTAACACACTTGGGGTCGTTAGCCCCTTTGGCTTCATCTGCACGCCATCGACAAAAAACCCTCGTGTCCCCAGCATCGCCGAGCTCAAGCCCAAAGTGCGCAAGCTCTCATAGATAATCGTAGCGGTAGTTGTCTTGCCATTGGTGCCGGTGATGCCAACGATACATTTTGGTAGGCTAAAAACCTCTCTCAAATCGTGTGCATCAATATATGGGGGCTTAGTGCTAAGGGCGGCAAAATACCGCTCATTTTGCTTAGTGCGCACAAAGAGTGTGTGAGAATCTACACATTTGGTATCATCAGTGATAGCAAGAAAATCGCGGTTAAGATAGGTTATGTTTTTTGTTATGAGCATCGAGAGCCTTTTTGAGGATTGCATCAAGACGCGAATCAAAATGCGTGTGCTTGAGAGTTTTAAACGATTCGATGTATTCTAATCCGATTTCCACAAAGCCATTTTCGATAAGTTGCTCCAAAAAATCATAAAATTCTTGGGGCGAGGCAAAAGCGATTTTGGTGCTAAACATAATATCTTCAAACGCCTCTTTGAAGCTGGAGCGGTTTTTGATAGAATTCAAAAAGTCTTGATACAAAATACCATCGAGTTCTTGAATCTTCTTTTGCTCAATGCCCTTAAACATATCCGAAAGACTAAAGCTCGCTCTATCTACGGATTCTAAAATATCTAGAATCTGCCTTTGGGCTTTTTGTTTGGAGATTTTAGAAGAAAGGAGGATTTGGTAATACTCAAAGAGCGAATACGCATTTTCTGGGAAATCACGCGCACTATCACAGAGCAAAATCCCAATCTTTGCATCTTTGTTTTTGGGTGCGATGGAGAGAATACGTTCAAAGCTTTTAAAAGCACTCTCATACTGCTTGGTGCTAAAGAGATCAAATGCCTCTTTGATGGCTTTATTTATCGCATAGCGCGTGTTTTGTGCAGTGAGTTTTGGCATAATTATCCCAGTGGGTTTATAGCATTGTGTGGAACATTGATGATAGCAATATCTGGGTGAATCTCTTCTTTTAGTCTGCGTTCAATGGCGTATTTGAGGGTGTTTGAGCTACTAGGACAGCCGTGGCACGCACCCTCTAATCTCACATAGACTTTTGCGTCCTTGATACCCAAAATGCTAATATCTCCACCATCGAGGTGCAATGTCGGTCGCACCTTTTGTATCACGAGAGTAACTGGTTCTTTGAGTTCTTCATCACTGAAAGGAAAATCTTGCATTCTTTACTCCTTATTTGTCTTTTTTGAAATAGTCTTTGTTGCGATACATAAGAAATATGAGATAGCCCACCATTACCGAGGCTACCACAATTTTCTCTTCTAAGATCATTGCTGCTCCTTATGTAAGATGAGTGAGGATTTCACTCTCACTAAGTAGTTTGTCATCATATTTGACAATCACAACACCCTGCGTTGTGTTGATATACCACTCTATGATACCTGGTATATTACTTAGATTCTGCAAATGGGCTTGTGTGTAAGAATCTATCGGCAAATAGAGGTTTTTTTCATTATTTGGATTGTGTAGCCACACAATCATCACAGCAGCCCATAGGAGGCATACTATGACCACACCCATACTCAAGCTAGAAAGGCTAAGAGATTCATAGAGCATACCGCTACAAAGCGCACCTAGCGCCGAACCAACAAAACCAAACGTGGTAAAAAACCCTAGTGCCGAACCTTTTTGATGTGCCTTTGGATAGCGACTAGCAAGGGTTTGCATAATGGGTTCGTGGATAGAAAATCCCACAAAAAAAACCATAATCCCAAACACAAAGAGCCACAAACTCCCAGTATAGCTTGCATACGCAATGAGGGCATACGAGAGGACAAACGCCACAATACCCACGAGCAACACTTGCTTAAAATATCCCTTTTTTTGCGCCAAAATCGAGGCAGGAGCGAGACTAAGAAGTCCCAAAATCGCACCGGGCGCATAAATCTCCCACAAGCTAGATTCTGTGATGTCAAAGTGTTTTTTGAGCTCCATACCTACGATGACAAAGGTAAAAATCATCAAAAACTTTTGTAAGAGTGCGCTTAGGTTTAACACCTGCAAGCTTGGGTTTTTGAGAATATTGATAAAATCGGTGTTGTGGTAGGTATATGCAATCTTTGGCGTGGGTGGCACACGCACAAGCAACAAAATAAGCGCAATAGCATTAAGCAAAGCGGTGAGCAAAAAAATCGCTTGTAAGCCTATATTGCCCGCAATAAGCGGTCCCAAAATCATTGCCAAGATAAAACTGATAAAAATCCCCGCACCCATCATCGCCATAGCCTTGCTACGTTTCTCTTCTCTCACCAAATCCGCAATCTGCGCGCTAATCACACCCCCAATCGCCCCAGCACCTTGCAAAAATCGCCCTATGATAAGCATAATGATGTCATTGCTAAACGCACACACTAGCGATCCTAGGATAAAAATCACAAGCCCTATGGCAATCACGCGTTTTTTATCGGTCTTATCACTCCAGATTCCAAAGGGTGTTTGAAAAATAATCTGTGTGATTGCATAGCCTCCTGCAGCAATTCCAGCGAGAAACGCACTTGTGCTAAAAGCATCGGTGTAAAGCCCAATAGCTGGCAGCGCGACAAAAAGCCCAAAAAACCGAAAAGAAGACACGAGGGTGAGGGCAAACACATCTTTAAACATACATTTCCTTTTGTTGTTGTGAGAGTGTAATTATATAAAGATTGTGTTACATTTGCAAAAATCTTAGAGTTTTGGCATAGGGAGTTTGCGTTTTATATACGCCATAGCAATAAGTCCGATGGTGCAAGCAATCATTACATACAAAAATACCGGCACAGGAATAGGCTCACCGCTTGCGTAAGAATGCTTACCACTTAGGTAGAAATTGACCCCAAAATATGTCATCAAAACTGAATAAAACGCCAAAACGCTCGCACTTGCAAACACAAAAGGCGTATTACATCGCCAAATAAATCGTAGGTGCAACACAATAGTATAAACCACAATAGAGATAAGCGCCCAAGTCTCTTTTGGGTCCCAGCCCCAATAGCGACCCCAAGATTCGTTTGCCCATATTGCTCCCAAAAAATTTCCAATGCTAAGGAGTGCCAAACCAACAATCATCGAGATTTCATTGATACAATGTAGATTCACAATCGCCTGGTCAATGTGAGTGCGCATAGGATTGCGTAACACAAATAGCAAAAGTGTAACAACACCAGCAATAAAACAAAGCCCCAAAAAGCCATAACTTGCGGTGATAACTGATACATGGATATTGAGCCAATAGGATTTGAGCACGGGGACGAGGTTGCCAATTTGTGGATCCATAAAGCCTAAATGTGCAACAAAAAGCGTGATTCCAGCTACTAAACTTGCCATAGCAAGATTGAGATAAGATTTTGCTAACACACTCACCCCAGCCAACGCTCCAGCCCACGCAATATAAATCATAGATTCATAAGCATTGCTCCAAGGTGCGTGCCCACCAACATACCAACGCAAAATAAGACCTAGTGTATGCACACCAAAACCTAAAACAACAATCGCAAACATCAAGCGACCAAACTTGCGTGAGATTGGCGTGTTGCGGACAATACTGATAAGCACATTCCCAAGCAAAACCACACCAACAAACAAATAGACAAAAGTAAGACGATAGAAAATATCAAGATGATTAAGGAGCACTTCTATGGTGATTTTCGTAGATGAAGGCATAAGGGCAGCACCCCATTCCTGCTGAAGATCTTTGAGATTTTTTAGATAATTATTTGCCGCACTCCAATCGTTATTGACAAGCGCAGAATCTATACTTGTGAAATACGATTCTAAAAGCTCACGCACCCTTGCAGCATCTTCGTGAGAAAAGCTCATAATAGCCTCTGCTGGAGACACCCAAACAGAATCTCCCTTGTGTGGAAAGACTTTAAAAACATCAGTAGCAAGGATTGCTAGGGCGATATTGATACGCTCGGTAACTTCCAAGACATCTTTATCAAACGCATCGCGTTCTGATGGTTTCTTGCGGTTTGCTTCCTCGACATAATTTGTGAGTTTATAGACATTATTTTCATAAGTATCGTTGATAGCAATATGTTTTTGTGTCGTTGGCACACCTATTATCTCACGCAAACGTGGCGTTGAAGTAGCGATGAGTTTAATATCCCTAAACTCATCATAGTAGAGCATCATTGCCAAAAAAAGTTGCGTATGATTAAGTCCAAAGAGCGTATTTTGCTTTGTGATTTTATGTATCATATCCATAGCAAGCGTATCTATGGGTTTGTTTCTCCCATCAAAATCCTGCACGACAAGCTCTCCGAATCTGTTTGCGTGATCTTTAGAATCTTCTAAGAGCGCATTAAGTCTGTGTAGGATAAACGCCCTATCTCCCTGCTCCAAACTCTCCTCTTGAGATTCTTGGCTATACAGGGAAAGCGGTATGCTTAACATACACACAAGTGGTATGATAAAAAGTTTTTGACTCTTAAGATGCTCTGAAAGCTTGGCAAATCTCCCATTTTTAGCAAAAAAACTCCACAATAGCCCAAAAATAAGCATTGCATACCCTATATAAGTGGGAATCTTGCCCGGGTCTTTATTGACACTTAAAATTGTCCCTTGTTCGTCCTCATCATAAGAGCTTTGGAAAAACCTATATCCCTTATAATCAAGCACATTATTCATAGAAATAACAAAGGGTAGATTCTGTGCTTCATCTTGCACAACCACTCGCGAAATATACGATGAGGGATTAGAGGAGCCGGGATATTTCGCCATTTCAAAATCTTGTAGTGCGATACTAAAAGGAAGTCCTATGGGCATAGGTCCCCAACTAATCGCAAACTCCGCTCCCCCTAATGCAAAAGGCTCTAACGTATCATCAATAAAATTTTGAACAAGGGCAATTTGCGTGCTTTGACCATTATACTCCACTTGAAGTTTTAGCATTGGTTGGGGGACTATCATAGGTTGCGCAGGTTGAAAATCTTGGTAGGATATGTTTAGTGTGCCTTTTTGGAGGGGAATGCTTTGTGGTTCAAACGCAAAAGGAATCTGCCTATCACAACATTTCTCAAGAATCCGAGCAAGAGGGGCGGGCAAATACGCATTATACAACTGCGCATAATTATGTAGTGCATTGATATGGATAGGAAAATGTGTCTGATAAATCGCACCATCAATACTTGCGATGACGATGATATATTCGTTTTGCGTGATAAACACATCGCTGCTTTGGCTTTCGCGTATGTGCATCACCCCCTCGATACCAAAATACCGCGTGATACCAGCACCAATGACGATGACCACAAAAGAAGCATGAAAAATAAGGGTAGCCCATTTTTTTTGCTTCCAAGATTTTGTGCGTAAAAAAATCCCTATGAGATTGAGACCCAAAAGAATATGGAGTGTATCAAAAAATTTCGTATCATAGATGAGAAACCTCGCATCTTGCACACCAAAGTCATTTTCTACAAAGGTCGCTAACGCACACAAACAAGCATAGATAAACAACAAAGGCAAGGTGCATTTAAACGAAAAAAAGTATTGCAAAATTTTATGGATAATCTTCATACTAACCCCTCATATTTGCTCTTTTTCATAAAGCATAATAAGCTTTTGAGCTATTTGTGTTTGCGTAAGAGAGGCATTGTTTGGATCATTGAAAAAATCAATCGTCCTCTCAAAACGTTTAGGCATCAAAAACCCCGGATAGGCAAAAAGCATTTTTCCACTAGGCGTGAGAAATACGAGTGTTGGTGTGGCATTTACTCCATAGAGATTGGCTAGAGCGGAGGTATTAAGCACTTTGGATTCTGAATCTAGCTCAAACTCAAGCGTATGGTTTTTTGTGTAGCTGATATTGATATAGTATGGAGAAACTTCCTCTTGGAGTTTTTTTTGCAGACTTGGTGTGTCTATGATAGAATCTTGGAGTTTTTGACAAGCACTACACGCATTAGCACCAAAAACAATTAGGATAGTTTTTTGGTTGCTTGCTATGGTTTGGTTGTCTAAAAAAATATGGGCGAGCTTGGCATACGATGCCTTATCAAGATTCTCAATCTTTTGCTTTTCTTGTGGGGGTGTGTTTGTACCAGAGCTGATAATATCCTCATCAATCGTGCTGTTTTTGCATGCACTCAAGCACAATAACAATACACCCAAAGTGATATACTGCCTCATCATTGCTCCTTACTACTAAGATTATTAAGAGATTGTGTGATTTGCTCAATAGTTGGGTTTGTGATAGATTCTCTAAAATTGCCTTTTTCGTCAAAAAGATAGAGTGTTGAGGTATGAGCTATGGAGTATTGCATAGCAGAATCTGGCATAGGAATTTTTTCAAACCTCACACCATAATGTGCCGCAACCTTACTCAAAGCACTTGGGTCTAGCCACAATCCATAAGCAGAATCAAAAAAAGATTGGGCATAGGATTGACAATCCGCTGGAGTATCTCTGTGTGGATCAAGCGTAATAAAAAGCAATGTGAATTTTGTAGAATCTACTTGCCTAAGTGCTTGGGCAAGAAATGAAAGCGTGATGGGACAGACATCAGGACAAAATGTATAGCCAAAATACACGATGAGATTACGACCCTTAAAATCTTGGAGGCTTTTTTGTCCGCTAGTAGTTTGTGCGAGAAAGTCGTATTTGCCGTGTTCAAGCCACATAAATACTGCCCCAAAGCTCACACAAAATACAACAACAACCAGCAAAAGCCTTTTCATCTAACGCTCCAAGTCAAAATCCATATAAAGCCCCAATGCCTCATTGCCATTATACACAGAGATTCTATAACGCATAGTCTCTAGCAAGCAAGAATTGAGTGCTACCTTTGCCCTATGTATCTCACCCTCCTTAGTCGTGCTAGCTATAAGTGTGCCCATCTCCATATTAAGCCCATAGATTCTAAGTTTGATGTCATCATATCCATCAAGTCCGCTGACATTGATGAGCGTAGGCTCCATAAAGCTAATAGGACGGGGTGAAGCCTCAAAGCCTATGCGTTTGCCATCAAAATCCACAAAACATTGCTGCTTATTGAGTGAGCATGGGAGCGGAGGCAATACACCCTCCTCTTGCACTATATGTCCATCATAGGTATTTTGAAAAAACGCAAACACTCCATACGCGCATAATGCACCCAATATCCCAGCTAGACTTATCGCAACGATACTTCGCCTCATACACTCCCTTAAGCCATACTAAAAGATGAGATGATACACAAATGCGTAAATCATAAGGAATAAGAAAAACATACCCGTAATCAGCATAGCAAATCCTATGAATTTCGCAAATTTATTGTAAGGTGCGAAATTGTATGTCCTATCTAGGAGTTTATCAAACTTGCCATTTTCCTTAAGTCGCTCATACCACTTGCTACGTTCTTGCTTCATTTCTTCTTCTGTAATGCTTCCAGAGAAGATAACCATATCCATTGGGAATCTATCCGCACGGAAGTGTGTATTGAAGAAATGCACAGCAAAGATAAAGCCTGTGGCTAACAATGCCTCATCAGAGTGAATAATAGTCGCAAGATTGAGCGCACTACCGGGCAATACATACGAAAATGCCACGGGGAACCACAGCATAAGCCCTGTGAATCCTATCACAAACATACCCCAAAATACCGCAAGATAGTCAAACTTTTCCCAATATGTCCATCTATCAAATTGCGGACGCTCACCCTTGCCAAAAAACCACTTGAAATGTGCTGCCATATCTCTAAAATCCTGCATTCTAGGCATAAGAGAATCCGGACCAAAAAGCGCTTTCAAAAAGAGTTTCATACTTAGTTTGCCACTTGCATCGCGTATGCAATCTCTACGCAACCACGCGCGATAAACAATCTCACCTATGTGCGAGAAAAACACAGCAAACATAATCACAGCCGAAATATGATGTATAGTAGTCGCTACCAAAGGACCACCCATAAGTGCAATCATCGTCTCTGCCCAAGGTGCAGTATAAAACTTCTGTGGTAATCCTGAAAATGCAAGTCCCAAAAAGCTCGCTGCCATAAAGAAATGCTGGATTCTATGGAATATGCTAAATCGCTTGATATACACGGTATCAGCGTGTGCTTTCTCCCTAGCCTCTTTCCATTGTTGTGGATATTTGATACGCGCTAGAATAAGACGCACAGACCATAGCAATGTGTGGAATCCAAAGAATGTAAAGACAAGTGCCACTAAAGCAGTCATAAAAACAAATACCCAAAAGAGCGCAGGGTATTGCTCCCTATCATAATGATCTGCATGGGCAATAAATTCTGTAAAGCTTAGATTTGCGCCCTCGTGGCATTGCGCACATGTCTGTATGCGATTTTCTTTGTGCAAAGTAGAGCGAGGATCATCGACTTTAAAAATATTGTGCTTACCATGACAATCATAGCATGCAGCGACATTTGGCGCAGTGCCGGGGACATTAAGCGCCATAGCTTTGCCATGGAATGTGTCATAGTAATGTTCTTGCTTTTGTGTATGACAAGCACCACATTTTAGATCATTGAGTTGTTTAGGTGTCATAAGCCCACGTTCTGTAGTCGTGTGAATCGCGTGGCAATCCGAGCAAAGTGGTAGTGTCTTGCCAGAATCTGTTTTATTGTCCAAACTAAGATATTCGTTAAAACCAATATTAGCCATTTTTTGCGCATGGATACTATCAGTAAAGGTTTTATCTATCTCCTTATGGCATGAGGCGCAGTTTTTGTTGATAAGGTGTGAGTTATTAGCGGTTTGGAGGTTAATTGTTTTGGAGATGTCTGCTTGTAGATTGAGTGCCATAGGGTTTTTGGCGTCTGCCTTGATATTGCCATGACAATCCCTACACGCGGGTATGCTCCCAAAAACCAAATCTTTGTGTATGCCATCGGTAAAGTCTAGCACATTCTTTGCGCTTTGCCACTCTTGTATGCCCTGCTTGATGACTTTTCGCCCCGATAGCACCCAGCCCTCGATGCCATCAGTTAAGACATAGACATTTTCATAACCCTTGCTTTGCGCGACAAACGCCGCCTCTGCACCCTCATAGCTCATTCTATTAAGAGCATAAAAAACGATATAGGCATTTTTATCTTTTGGGAGGAATTTTTCCCAATCCTCCGAGGCAATAGAAATCGCATTTGGTATAAACCCAATCTCTTTTCTTGTCTCTTGAGTATTTGCGTCCATAAACAATGCTTGATTGTTTTCTAACATTTTTTCGGCATCTGCCATACTAATAGGCGTAACACCCTCTATGACAGCAATCCCAGCAATCCCATCAGCATAGATGTTTGGAAGCATACACAACAAAGCAATTACGACATTTAACCATATCCTACGCATAACCCCTCCTAAAATACTCTCCCCTTAGAAACTTTCTAAAGGGATTTTTGATTTTATTTGCTTTTGCCACTTATGATGTCTTGAGCTTGTTGTGCGTAAATCAAAGCTTCATTGATAATCTTTTTGGAATACGCCGGACCATGCACACCCCAAGATCCGTCTTTTTCAATCCTATCCAAAATGTCTTGAGCCTGTTTAGCAAGCAAGATAACACGAGATTTTTGTTCGATAGAGAGCTTTGTGTTGTCCAAAAGATCTTTATCAATTTTCTTAATCATCTCTTGTGTCTTAGTAAAGCCTTCTTTCACAGGAGTTTGCCATTTCATCACATCATCATAGATTTGCGACTGATCGGTATATTTGAGCTTGTCAGGCAATGTGGATTGCACGGCACTATGGCAACCACTCGCACCCGGACCCACAAGATTGACATCACTAAAGCTTGTGCGACCGCAACTCCACATAAGATCGAGGAAAAATCTACCATCTTCCCCTCTTGCGATAGTCCAGCCTTTCACACTTCGAGGATCTCTTGGTTTGCCCTCTGGCGGATTGATTGTTTTAGCACTTTTATCAACCTTAATCTTCCAGATGTGTGAGGCACGGACATTATCAAATCCCGCCTTATCAGGATTTTGGATAGATGCAAAGTTCTCACAACTCATCATATTTGGCATATGACAAGCCGTGCAGTTATCTTTGGCGTGAATCCCACCTTGTTTAAAGAAAGTTTGCTGTGTCTCATGACAATCGGTGCAGGTTTTTTTCAATCCTACTTTCGTGTAAGGATCTCTCCAATCATTGGCAGTTACCTCGTGTGGATCGTGGCAAGTGTTGCAACGCATTCCCTTATCATAGTGTGCGGTGCTATACATCTGTGAGCCTTCAGTCCCACAAGATGGGCAAGCGGATTTGAAATACACATTGAAAGGTTTTCGGTTATTGAGTTGTGAATCTGCTTCGTTATAGGCAAATCTTTGGTGGCATCGCTCACAATTTGAAGGCATACCAGCACCCCTCGCACCATAGAGGTGCGCACCCGCCCCATGGCACTCCTCACAGGAAATACCTTTGGAGATAGTGTGTTTTCTCAATTCTTGTGCATTTCCAATAGCGTTAAAAAACTCCGTTTTGCTCTTAAAGTCAAATTTAAAACTATGACAAGTCTCACAATACGAGCTTGCAGGCTGGAACATAAACTTGCCTCTATTGGTAGAGCCATAGGAGTTTGTCCCCCACACATTAGAGCCTTGCGCACCAAAATCCTCTAATTTTGTAGGGAATCCTGGAGAAAATGTCGCAATTTTTTTGGCAACCTCTGGAGTGAGAGATTCAGACCAAAGTCTTGAGAATTGATTACCCCCTGCTACGATTTTACCCATAACATCACCGAGTTTTCCACCCTCTACATGGTATGTCCCTCGCACAAGCCATCTATCCAAAAATCCATACTTAGTCCTTGGTGTCCCGATGATAGCATACACATCATCAGGATAGATTCCCTCTGGCAGGATAGAGGATTGGGAGCCATACATCTTTCGCTTAGGATCTCCTCCCACCTCCTCTAACTCATCGGGAAAGCGCACAACCTTAGAGTGTCTTGAACGCTCCCAAACGGCGTATTGAGCTGGGTGGCATTCACCGCATTTTTTAGGACCCACAAATTTGTTTGGATAATCCAAGATAGATTCAAAACCTAAACGATAAGTTACCGATACGATTTCTTGATTGACTTTTTTTGCATAATCAGGACCACCGCTAAACTCCACGAACTCCTCTTGTCGATCACTGACAGCCAAATCCCCCACCAAACGCCCATCTTTTTGGTATTTGAACACAGGGTGTTTCTTTTTGATTAAGTCATAAAAATCTTTCTCTTGCGTTACATAATCCCGCAAAGTTCGTGGCTTGATACCATCACCTTGAGGTGTTACACGCGCAGAAGCAGAATCCGCCAATAGTGCAGAAACTAAGACAAAAAATACAACAATGACTGATTGTAGATATTTCCCCATTCTCCCCTCCTCATATCAAAATAACGAAGTTGTTGTGTCGCAACAAGACATATCCTTTAAGCCTTGCTTTGACGAAATTGTCAGATTTTTTATCTTAAAAGAATCTGAAAGTTAATGAAAAGTTAATATACAAAAATTTATCCTGTATCATTTTGGGATTTTATGCTATATTAAGAGATTGCCCAAAGCTGCCACAAAACCCTCTAGCCCCTGATTGCGCCCAGGGCGGTGATTTTGTATTTGTAAGTTGTCAGAGATTCTATGCCCATAGGTCCGCGTGCGTGGAGTTTGTTGGTAGAAATCCCCACTTCCGCGCCAAAGCCAAATTCCCCACCATCGCTAAATCGCGTGGAGGCATTGGCATACACGCACGCGCTTTGGACACTACTAAAAAACTCCTCCATTGCCTCAATGTCGTTTGTGATGATAGAATCTGAATGCTGCGAACCAAAAGTATTGATATGCGTGATTGCCTCGTGCAGATTCTCTACGATTTTGATATTGAGCGTGTTGGTGCCATACTCGCGATTGTAGTCTGCCTCGCCATCAAGAGCGATAATCTGTGCGACTTGTGAATCTCCCCTAAGGCTTGTGCCCTCTTGCGTGAGAGCGTGGGCGAGGCTAGGCAAAACCTCACTAGCCACTGCGCGATCTATGAGCAGTGTCTCTATCGCATTGCACGCCGCAGGATAGCGCACCTTGGCATCAAGTGCGATTGGTACCACATAGCTAGAATTGTGCGCAGTGTGGATATAGAGATGACACACACCCTTATCATGCTTGATGATAGGGATTGTGGAGTGTTGCTGCACATACTTGATGAGATTTTCCCCACCGCGTGGGATTAGCAAATCTATATAGCTATCTTGGCGCAAAAACTCCGCCACCTCCTCGTGCGTGGCGATCATATTGATGCACTCTAGCGGCAAATGATGTGCCTTTAGCGCGCTATGCAGGGCGTGTAAAATCGCGGTATTAGAGTGCAGAGCCTCCTTGCCACCTTTGAGCACACAGACATTGCCACTCTTTAGGCACAGCGCGCTCACATCGCTAGTAACATTTGGGCGAGATTCATAGATGACCCCCACCACGCCAAGAGGCACGCTCACCTTTTCTATCCTAATCCCACTAGGCATTTCCCAACCCTCTAGGATTTTATTGAGAGGATCTTTGAGCGCGGCGATTTGGCGCAGTGAATCTGCCATAGATTCTAACTTTTTGGCACTAAGCTCAAGGCGCTTTTGCATTGAGGGCGAGAGGCTCTGGGCGTTTGTCAAATCACGCGCGTTGGCTTGGAGGATTTCTTCTTGGTGGGCAAGGAGTGAATCTGCCATAGATTCTAGCAGGGCATTGCGCTGTGTGAGTGTGAGGCGGCTTAGGGTGTGCGTAGCGGCTTTGGCATTTTGGAGGGTTTGGAGGAGGGACATTTATGCTCCTTTAGATTCTGCACGCTCACGCTCTAGCGCGAGATTCTCAACTTCTTGGATAAAGATTTCTAAAATCTCACTTTCTTTGTATTTACCCAAAATCTTGCCACCTTTGATGATGAGCCCATCTTTGTTGCCAAAGGCTATGGCTATGTCCGCGTGCTTGGCTTCACCCAGTGCATTGACCGCACAGCCCATCACGCTCACTTGCAAGGGTGTTTTGATATGGGCGATTTTTTGCTCCACTTTCTTGACCGCACTCACCAAATCCACCTCGATCCGCCCACAAGTAGGGCAAGAGATGAGTGTGATACCATTTTTTTGGCGTCCGCTGTATTGGAGGATTTTGCGTGCGAGGTGGATTTCCTCCTCAAGTTCGCCTGTGATAGAGCAACGCATCGTATCACCTATGCCCTCCATTAGCAACCCACCTAGTGCCATTGAGGATTTGATAGCCGAATGCATCAGTGTGCCAGCCTCGGTAACGCCCAAGTGAAAGGGATACTCCACAAGCGGGCGGAGCATTCTATACGCCTGTATCGTGCGCACCACATCACTTGCTTTGAGCGAAACCTTGATATTGTTAAATCCAAAATCCTCTAAGAGTTTGATGTTATAGAGCGCGGATTCTACCATACCCTTGGGTGTGGGACCATATTTTTGCTCAAACTCCTTTTCCAAGCTTCCGCCATTGACACCGATACGAATGGGGATATTGCGCGCATTGCACGCATCAGCCACGGCTTTGATACGATCTTTTGCGCCGATATTACCCGGATTTATGCGTATGCAATCCACCGATTGTGCGGCAATGAGCGCGAATTTGTAGCGAAAGTGAATGTCAGCTACGATGGGCAGGGGTGAGATAGCTTTGAGATTTTTGAGGGCATTGGCGTCTTTTTCATCGCTCACCGCCACGCGCACGATGTCCGCTCCCGCAAGGGCGAGGCGGTCGATTTGGGCTTTGGTCGCCTCAATATCACAGGTTTTGCTAAAAGTCATACTTTGGATAGAAATAGGCGCATCGCCACCGATAGCGACTTTGCCGACAAAAATTTGTTTGGTTGGGTATCGTTGCATACAAATCCTTATCTTTAGAATCTAGGGATTATATCATAGATTCTATTATCTTACTGCAAGAGCTCCGCTCTTGTTATCGCTCGTGGGCAGTCAAATCTCCACTCACTCCGCTTCGCGCACATACACGCAATCTTTGGCGAGATTCTGTATTTCTTGGTGTCAGAATCTCATTAACGCTGCTTGGAGATTGCACCTTTTCTATCAATCAACAATCAAGTGAGAGCAAGCTTGTTATCGCTCGCGACCTTACAGAGAATCTAGCGCACCCTAAAGACATACATCTGCGAAGGAAGCTTGAAAGTATTGCCGACATTGCTTAGCGCGTGCTTGATACCTAGCCGCTGCAATATGTAAGCCCCTAAACTCATCATATTGTATGAGGGCAGATAGCCCAAATTATCCGTAGCAAACAAAAGCTCGTGTTGGGCTTTGAGAGATTGGATATATTCTTGCGTGATAGGCTTGTCGCTAAAGAATGTCAGGATTATCAAATCCCCACTTTGTGGCTCGCTCACCTCATCGGTGTTGTAAAAACTTAGCTTTGATTCTGGGTTTGTGCTAAATGCCTTGCCATTTGGTTCTTTGGATTTGATGTCAAAAACCTGCGTGTTATAGAATCTAGGAAGTATGCTAAAGATCGTGCTATACATCCAAGAGTTGTAATATCTGTCCCTACCGCGCCCAAAACCATCAAAATATAAAGTCGTTTGGGGGTGCTGCGCAAGATAGCTCTGGAGAAATTGCATCGTCTGCTCTAGGTTGCGCATTTGAATCTTATTGAGGCTAAAATAATGTATCCCTTGAGGGATTGCATTGCCTAGCAAACTAAGCCCAATCACACCACTTATGCACCAAAACAATACCTTTTTCACGAGCACCTCCCCATAGAGTGCCAAAAAATACAGCGCATAGATATAGGCAAGCACATTGGCAGGCATAAAATAATGAAAGCTCCCCATACCAAGGATAAGAAATGCGAGAAAATACCCAAACGCAATAAGCCCTATGCTATCCCAAAAGGGATTTGGGTATTGTCTGTGCGCATAGAGCCACACACCGCGCGCTAGCAACATACAAGGCAGGGCAATGCTTACCATCGGGGCGGCTAGCACAGAGACAGCGAGCGTGCGTATGGGGCTAAAGACAAATTCTTGATTAGTATAGCTGGAGTGTGCGTTGGCAGTCATATACACATAGCAGAGCAAAAACACTACGCCACTTATCATCAGTGCGATGTCAATGCCAACAAGCCGTTTGTCGAGGGATTTGAGAGTTTTGTTATGTGAGAGAAAACTAAAGAGGAGATGTAAGAATCCAAAGCCGCTAATGAGGATAAAAGACACTTCTTTGAGATAGATGACGCAATTTCCTGCAAGCAGTATCAATATCGCATATATATATATATATATATATATATATATCAGTAGCATTGTGAGAGAGCTTAGTATAGAAACGATAGGCAGCGAGCAAAAAAACGCACAAAAATAGAATCTGTGTGTTTTCTGGAAAGGGAATTTGTGTGATGATTTTGGTATAGCCAACCGTGAGTGCAAAGCTGACAAAAGATACAAGCACAAGTGCCCTATGAGCCTTTGTATAAAGACTTAGCCTAAAAAAACAAAACGCGATGAGCACAAACACAATCGCATTGCCTATCATAAACGCATATGGGCTAGTAGAAAATGAGGCGATTAGGTTTAGATTCCAACCTGCGAGAGGGAAAAATCGCCCTACATTCACATCAAGTCCGTGCCACGCGTCCCTGCCCTGCACCAAACTTGCATAAAAGACAATATCATCGCCACTCATAAGCGGCATACTTGATTTATAAACGATACAAAAGGCATACAGCCCGACAAAAAGCCAATACAGCTTATCCCAAATATTGCTATGTGTGGTAGCGGTGTTTGTATGAGGATTCATTACAGCTCCTTTGAGATTGTGGATTTGAAGCTGGGGATTATAGCTACAACTCTTGCAAAACTCTCTTAAAATGTCGATAGTGCGTTATTGATATGATAGAATCTAGCTTGGTTTATAGAATCTGTTCTATGCCTAAGTCGTGTTAATGAGGTGGTAGCACCAAAACGAAGTTTCTTTAGAAAACACAACTTAGATTCTAAAACACAATGTATGCACGCGCAGCGGAGCGAGGGTGGATTTGACTGCGCACGAACGATACCAAGTTTTGCGATGGCAAAAACTTGCACTACAATGAAAAGGAATAGAATCTAATGCACGAATTATCGATTGTCAATGCGCTTTTAGACCAAGCTTGTGAGATAGCCACCCAACACAAAGCTAACAAAGTGCATAAAATCATCATCAGCGTGGGCGAGCGCAGCGGCGTGGATATGGGGCTGCTTGCGCGCACCTTTGAGACATTTAAAAGCGAGTTTGCTCTCTGTCAAGATACGCTTCTAGAATCTGTGTATGAACGCGTGGAAGTGCTATGCGAGGATTGTGGGACTCAGAGCCCCACACAAGATATGCAATACGCAATATGCCCCAGCTGTCAATCACGCAATGTGTGTATTGTCAAAGGAAAGGAATTGCTTTTGCTAAGCTTGGAATTAGATTCACAGGAATAAAAGTAAGCTTGGAGCGAAAAATGGCAGAAAACATTGATGCGCGCATTTTTAAGGAATTTTTGCAATACGATCTCACAAGCGGGAGTTTGTGGGAGATTGTAGAGATTTTTGAGCGACATCGGGCAAACTTCAAAAAGGAGATTAGTCAATACCAAGAGGAGATTGCGGAGGCTAAAAAAGAATTAGGAGATTTGCGAGAACGTATCACCAAAGCCAAATCATTGCAGATAGAGCATACTGCACCCAAAGCACACAAAACCTCTCCCAAATCCAAAAAATCACCCCCAAAACCTACAGAAAGCGAATCTCCAGAAATGCCACAGGAGTATAAACAGAGGATTTTAGAACTTGAGTTAGAAAACAGACGATTAGAGATTGAGCTAAGAGACCTAAAGCATGAGATTGAATTAAACGAACGAGAATCTCCTAAGCCTCGTGCAAAATCCAAAAAACCCACGCCAAGCTCCACACCACTTGTGGCAAAAGACAAAAAGGGCAATGCGTGAGCACAAACATACCACCAAGCACAGAATCTAAAGGCTAAAAATGCAACAACACACAAAAGCATCTCACCAAATATTTGTCAGCGCGCTTGAGCCAAGTGCAAATCTCCATCTCAAAGCCCTTGCCAACGAACTCAACGCATTAGCTGGGCAAAGGGGTATGGTGCTAGAGATTGTGGGGATTTTTGATAGCAGTGTGTTTTGGGGCTACGAGCATTTGCAGGCACAATCAAGCTATGAGTTAAGCGCGTTTGCAGCAATGGCGTTTATTGATGTCATCAAAAAATATTTTTTTTATAAACGCGTCAATAATGAGATGATAGCTCTTGCCAAGACCTGCCAAAAAGCCTTGTTGATTGATAGTTCGAGCTTCCACATACCGCTGGCAAAAGGACTTGAGGGTAGCGGCGTGGAAGTGGTATATTATATCCTGCCTCAAGTGTGGGCATGGAAAAGCTGGAGAGCTAAGAAAATAGAGCGCATTTGTGATAGGCTGTGTGCGATTTTGCCATTTGAGCTTAGCATGTATCCAAACGCACTTAAAGTCGGAAAGGCGCGCTATGTCGGACACCCATTGCTTGATGAGCTACCATTAGATTCTGTAGATTCTATGCAAAAGAAGCACGAGGTGGTGCGTGCGCAAAAGATTGTCTTTATGCCCGGAAGTCGCCGTGGGGAGATTAGCAAAATTTTTCCGATTTTTGTGCAAGTCGCTAGGCAAATCCCTGAATCTAAAGTGCTAGTGGCTCCGACACATTTCGCCAAACTCCCTAAAGACGAGCTACACAGAATCTATGGCGAAGACTTGGGGGAATTTGAGTTGAGTTTTGATGCCACGCAGGCATTACAAAGCTGCAAGTTTGCCTTTATTTGTTCGGGCACAGCGACACTGCAAGCAGCACTACTTGGTGCGCCATTTGTGCTTGCCTACACAATGCGTAAGATTGAATATCACATTGCTAGGGCTTTTGTAGGGCTTAATGTCGTAGGATTAGCAAATATCTTATATCAAGGAGCTTGTGGCGAAAATGCCGGAAGAGGTAATCAGAGACTGCATACGGAGCTTATCCAAGATGAGCTAACCCCCAAGAATCTTTTAGATTCTTATCAAAATTTTGATTTTGAAGCCTATACAAACAATGCTAAAAAATTGCGTGCGTATTTGGGATATGGTAGCTCACACAATGTCGCTCAAATCGTGCTAGAAAATCTACGCTCACACAAGAAAATCTAAGGTATTAGTGCCTTTTAAGTTTTGATTGACTAAAATTGAGAGCAACTTTACATAGCAGGAGATAAAGCGCGATGAAGTATATAAAGTTTTTCAAGGAACTTAACAACAAAGATGTTCCTATCGTGGGTGGAAAAAACGCAAGTATCGGCGAGATGTTTCAAGAGCTTGTATCAGAGGGGATCAAGGTGCCAAATGGCTTTGCAATCACGAGTGAGGCGTATTGGTATCTGCTAGATTCTGGTGGGATTAGAAACACGATAGAGGAGTTGCTAAGAGGCGTTGATGTAACAGAGATCGATGTGCTAAAAACGCGTTCTAAAAAGATTAGAGAATTGATTTTTGGCACACCATTTCCTGATGATTTGCGCGAAGAAATCTTTGAAGCTTATAAGATCCTTAGTGAAGAATATGGTATGAAAGAAACCGATGTGGCGGTGCGTAGCTCGGCGACTGCAGAGGATCTCCCTGATGCCTCGTTTGCAGGACAACAAGACACATATCTAAGCGTGAGGGGCAAAAGCGAGCTGATACACTATATCAAATCTTGTTTTGCCTCGCTTTTTACCGATAGAGCGGTGAGTTATCGCGCTTCTAGGGGATTTGATCACTTCAAAGTCGCGCTTTCAGTAGGTGTGCAAAAGATGGTGCGTGCAGACAAAGGCAGTGCTGGCGTGATGTTTAGTATCGATACCGAGACGGGATTTAAAGATGCGGTATTTATCACGGCTTCTTGGGGACTTGGCGAAAATGTCGTGGGTGGCACGGTCAATCCCGATGAGTTTTATGTGTTTAAACCCACGCTAAAAGACGGCAAACGCCCTATCATCAAGCGTCAATTAGGGCATAAGCACCAAAAAATGGTCTATGCTCCGCGCGGTAGCGAACACCCCACCAAAAATATCAAAACCACCCAAAAAGAACTTAAGACTTTTTCCGTTACAGATGAAGACATACTTACACTTGCGCGTTATGCTGTGAGGATAGAGGAGCATTACACCAAAGAAGCTGGCGAATATCGCCCTATGGATATGGAATGGGCAAAAGATGGTGAGAGTGGAGAGATTTTTATCGTTCAAGCACGTCCTGAAACGGTGCAGAGTCAAAAGCTCAAAAATCAAACTGCCAATCGCCTAGAAGAATTTAAATTTACAGATTCTGCTGAATCTCGTGAAGTCATCATTACTGGACGCGCTATTGGTAACAAAATCGGTGCGGGCAAAGTGCGTATCATCAATAATTTGGAGCATATGAATACCTTTAATGAGGGTGAAATCCTCGTAACAGACAATACTGACCCAGATTGGGAACCTGTGATGAAAAAAGCTTCGGCGGTGATTACCAATCGTGGTGGTAGAACCTGCCATGCGGCTATTGTGGCGCGTGAGATTGGTGTGCCTGCAATCGTGGGTGCAGTGGGCGCGACCGATAGACTCTATACCGGTATGGAAATCACCGTCTCTTGCGCCGAGGGCGAGGAGGGCTATGTGTATGCTGGAATCTGTGATTATGAAGTCAAAAGCGTGGAGCTTGATAATCTAGGCGAAACAAAAACAAAAATCTATATGAATGTGGGCAATCCTGAAAAGGCGTTTGGATTTGCCAAGCTGCCAAATAGCGGTGTGGGATTAGCGAGAATGGAGCTTATCGTGCTAAATCAAATTAAGGCACACCCTCTAGCATTGCTTGATATCCAAAATGGCAAGGGTAAAGAGATTAAAGAACGCGCAGAGATTGAGCGACTTATGGCGGGGTATGAGAGTCCAAAAGATTTCTTTGTCAAAAAAATTGCCGAAGGCATTGGTATGATTTGTTCGGCATTTTATCCAAATCCCGTGATTGTGCGCACGAGCGATTTTAAGTCAAACGAATATCGCGGTATGGTTGCAGGGACATACTACGAGCCACAAGAGGAAAATCCTATGCTAGGATATCGTGGGGCAAGTAGGTATTATTCTGATTTATATCGCGTGGCGTTTGAGTGGGAATGCGAAGCGTTGGCTATGGTGCGTGATGAGATGGGACTAAATAACATGAAAGTAATGATACCATTTTTGCGCACACCAGAGGAAGGTAAGAAAGTGCTAGAGATTATGCGCCGCAATGGCTTAGAATCTGGACGCAATGGCTTAGAAATCTATGTAATGTGTGAATTGCCAGTCAATGTGATTTTGGCAGATGAGTTTTTGAGTATGTTTGATGGGTATTCTATCGGCTCAAATGACCTTACGCAGCTCACTTTGGGAGTAGATAGAGATGGGCAGCTTGTAACACATATTTTTGATGAGCGAAATCCTGCGATGTTTGAGATGTTTAGGCAAGCCATAGCAGCGTGTAAGCGACACAATAAATATTGCGGTATCTGTGGGCAAGCCCCAAGCGACTATCCGGAGGTTACGGAATTTTTAGTAAAAGAGGGCATTAGCTCCATTTCGCTCAATCCAGATTCTGTGATAAAAACTTGGCGTTTTGTCGCGGATTTGGAAAAAAAGTTAAAAAAATAGAGCAGAGATAGAGGGGAGTTTATGGAATTTATTTTGTTGCTTATAGGGGCAGGTATAGCGTATTTCTTGTATGTTACCTTGCAGGATTATCTCAAAAATCCATTGCACCAAGAGATTGTTCAGCCAAAACCGCGATTTGAAGTCGCACAGATAGAGCAAGTTAGCGAACAAGAGAGGGCGCACAATAAGGTTCGAGAAAGCGAATATGGGACTTTGAGTGCAATTTTGGGTGTTTTTGCGCGTAGTGATGGTAAGATGTGCGAGTTTGAACGCGTGTTGGTGGAGGATATGATTGAGGAAATGGCGCGAGATTCTAAAAACTCTAAAATCACCAAAGAAGCATTGTTAGAGATTTATGAAAATGGTGATAATAGAAACCTAGAGCAGTTGTGTGTGGATTTTAGCAATGCAACAAAGGGTGAGTATAAAAAACGACTTAAAGTCGTGGAGTTTTTGTTTGTCTTAGCGTATGCCGATGGAGAATTTGACAAAAACGAAGAGGCTATGATCATTGATGTAGCAGCATTTTTCGAACTAGACAATGAGGATTTCAACAGACTTTATGATGAATTTGCTACATTTTATGCAAAAGATGTGGAGATGAGTGCCAAGGAAGCATTGACACTCTTTGAGTTGCAGGAGGAATACAGCCAAGAGGAGCTGGAAAAACGATATAATGATATGCTCAAAAAGACTAAGGGCTGTATTTTGGATAATCAAAATGTTAGCAAATCCCTCCTAGACAATACCGCACAGGATTTACGCAAGATAGAAAAGGCATATACATTGCTTAAAGAAAATTTGCAGCCAAAAACACAAGATTCCCATACGAAGCAATCTCAAGATGAGGTGGGGTCTTGATGCATTAAGATTCGGAATGGTTGGTGCTTGAACATAGGGCAAAATCTAAGTGAGGGATAGTATGAAAGTTGATGGGCAATCTTTACTAAGTGCAATCTATTACCAAAACCAAGCTGGGGATAGGGAAAATGTCGTAGATTCTAAGCTCCACCAGATTAAGCCATTGGAGGAAATTTCCCAAACCCAAGTTACCAATGACATTTCTAACCCCAATACTGCTTTTCGCATAAAAGACTATTTTGAGCCCTCCTCTATGCTCAAAAAAGCTCAAGAAGTGCGGGAGGACGCCGTAGATGCGTTTGGCTCCAAAGAGCACTTTGATAATCTCGCCAACACCTTGCACAAAGCCTCCATTATCAATTACAATGAGCTTAGTGCCATACATTATTTGCGTGATAATGCACAAAAGCTTAGTTTCGATGAGTTTGAGAAAATTGCAAGCAACGATACTCATAGTATGCAAATGAAAGGATTACTTAATAGCGTGGTGCATAAGCTTCACTATGTCGATAGCATCAATGGTGGAGTGATGTGAGAACTCCCAAGCAGTCTTAGAATCTCACGCTAAATTTGCAATCTAATCCCTCCAAATCTCTCACGATTACAAATCTCATACAAATTAGCCTAGGACTTAGTATCTCGGACATATGGGCGATTGCGATTGTTTGAACAATAGCTTGTGAATCTAAACCCCATCAATTAGTGAGCAATGAAACTTTGCACCCCAAAGACTTTTGAGTAAGTGGTGTTGGGCCACACATCAGGGTTAGAGCCCGGATTACCCCAATCAGTATAGTTTTTGTAATACGATACAAAGGTTTGTGCTTCCACCACGATTTCTGTCGCACCCAGAGCCTTTTGTGTGGCAATAGAGGCGAGCATACGTTCCCATTTCAATCGCATATCTGCACATGCCATTAGCACATAGATTCCATAAACTGCACACAAAGCGATGATGAGTGTTTGGAAAGTCTCTCGTGTGCGTGGCACAAACCTATCACCTATAATCTTGCACATCATAACCAACAAGCTAATATCAAATATACCATAGTGCAACTTTGCTCTCGTGGGTAAGCCTATCTGCAAGGTTGCTGCAATACTCATAAAATACGCCAAAAGCACACATGCAATGATGGCGGCATATCGTGTCTTTGCGTATTCTTGGTGTTTATAGAAAAAATACGCAAGATAAAGGCTAAAAGCAAGTATAAATGGCGTAGCCAAAAAGCCTAGGGTCTTGGGATAGAAAAATACCAAAGAAACTATAATACAAACTCCAAGAGCGATAAAGCCTATCCTTGCAGCCAAAGCTTGGCACGTGCGACAGATATACGACCACCACAGAGCTATAAAAACAAATGTTTGTGTGGTATAGAGCTGATGTGAGCCAAAAACTTTTTGCCACCGCACGAATTTGTCTTGGAAACTCATCGCCAAAAAATCGCTGATACTGATGTATGCACCGGATTGACGGAAATGATTTATAGCACGTTCCCTATGTCCGGGCGAAGCATAGAGTATGATCCAACCAGCCATAAAGCCCACTACTCCCGCATAATACCATAGAGGCAGTGGGATTTTACGCCACAAGCCAAAACCAAGCAACACAAGCTGAAAAATCACTAACACAACCCCAAGCTCACTACTCCACCCAGCAATAAGTCCGAGCATAAACATTCCCAAAGCCTTGAGTAGTGGGAATCTAGTATATGTGGTAGGGGCTTGCCAAAAGATTCTATAAGGTAGGAGATAGAGAAAAATAAAACAATACGCCCATAAATAGTTGAGACTTCCCGCTGCCCAGAAAAAAATTGCGCCAAAGGCACGAAATACCATTAACATAAAGAGCATCAGCGCGAGCGTGGCACAATCTGCAAGTGTAAGCGCAGGAAATCGCCCAAAGAGCAAAGCAAAAAAGAGATAAAGAAAACCTACACCAAATAGGGCATTGATAAACGCAAAGTATGGCGTGTGAGCAAGATAAGAACCAAACCAAACCTTGAGAAGCTCACCAATACGCCCATTCCAATGCATATACGAGCGCACCATAGAATCTATGCTACCAAGCGACGCACCAAAATCATCGCTTTGCGTGGGGAATAGTGCGTTTAGTGTGAAAAAGAACAGATATAAACCGATGGCGAGAAATAGCGTGTTTCCCGGAAATGAGAGGATATGGTTTGGTGATAGATCCCTAGCATTGCCTTGTGTATCAAGACTATCTATAGTTTTGCTTGTAGCGTATTTGGGGGGGGGGGCAATCATAGGCATAGCGACTCCTTGGTAAATTTATGGTTTTTGGGATTCCACATAGATGCTTGAAGCCCCCTTGTATGGAGTATTATCGGGATTAGAATCTAAATAATATATGCCAAAATCTTTGATTTGTGAAGTTTGATAATCAAGCACTTGCGTGTTTATAAAGCCAATTTCTTGCAAAAGCTTTGGGAGTGAGAATCTATCATACATCCACTTATGACGCTCTCCAATGCTCGTAGAGATAAACACCTCATCTCTCAAACTCCTAGGCACACACCATCTAAGAAATTTGAGATAATACCCAAGTATTTTGTTAGAGATTTTATCAAATGTAATCTTTTTTGTTATCGGGACTCTAGTGCTTTGATGTGGTGCCAAGAGATCCTCACCCACTCGTGTTTTTATGTATTGTGCATATTGGATATTTTGTGTCTGTTGTATAGTCATAAAGCATTTTAACATCTCTCCACCACTCTTTACACGGGTCATCTGATCAAGGAGCTCAATCATTAGCCAATGATGTTGGAATTCGAGTTGCGTGGGTTCCACCCCCC
>DXIN01000037.1 GCA_019112865.1 Candidatus Helicobacter avicola | reverse complement strand
GCTTTGCTCATTTCATTAAGAGAATCTTTGAGCCTATTGGTTTGGGGATTAGCACTAGCAAGTGTGGTTGTCTTGCCAAATCTCCCTTGCTTAGATTCTTCTACGATACCTACGACTTCATCGACAAGTTTGGAATCTTGTGCGAGATTTTGTTTTGTGCGTTGGATATTGGAATCAATTGCTTGTGCCATAGCACCAAATTCATCGTTAGCAAGCTTTTTGCTTAAAGTAGGTGAATGACTACTCTCATGGTTAATAAACTTAAAGAAATCATTTAAAAGTGTTTGTATAGCATTCACTGGATCAATAAGTTTTCTAATCACAAGATACAACACACAAAGCCCTATAATACCAACCACAAGTGCTATGATCATAGAGTGAAAAAGATTAGTATTGACAGCATCGGTAAAATCACTCTCTGTAGCTGCCACTACAATAGTCCAACCAAAAGGAAACTGCTTATAATTCGCCAAACGCTTTTCGCCTTTTGTGTTTAAATACTCCACCAAACCCTCGGGCGAATTCTTCACGGCTTCTAAAATAGCTTTTTCTGACACACTCAATGGTTTATCCACATTCACACTCTCGGGGTCTTTATGCGAGAATATCCGACCATCAGAACTTGTGATAAAAATAACCATACTAGGTAACTCTGGTCGCTCAAAATTGACAAAACGCCCTTGAAAGCCATCGATAAAAATATCCAGACAAATCACACCCAAAAACTTGCCATTTTTATCCACAAGTGGTGCGGTAGCAGTGGAGAGTCTCTTGCCCTTATGGTCACCTACTGCACTCTCATACACAGGTGTTACGATCCCCTCAAGCGACTTGGTTTCTAGGTATTTTTGCTTTGTTTGCACATAATAGGGTCTCTGACGATAGTCAAAACCCGGTGGTACCCGCTCATACTCTTGGCTATAGCTAATCTTTTCGCTATCATACTCCATAAGCACATCGCCATTCTCAAAGACCACAAAAACCCCGGGATACTTCACAAGCTTGGCAGTCTCTGATAATACACTGCGCTGGGCTTGGATACGCTGGGCTTGGTTAGGGATAGATTCTAGAGCGAGGAGATCTCTGCGTAAGACATCTAAATGTTGCTGTGCCTCGACATTCATCGTGATATTTATAGTTGTATAAGATGCACTAAGCGCACCTTGCTGGATACTTTTATAAAGCTCTATGGTATTATCAGAAGTTTTTTTATAATTATAGATAGTAACCGCAGCGATGACAATAATAAATATTAAAACCACACTAATCAAAAGCTTATTGGCTACAGAAAACTTCATAACACATACCCTCCTTCAATTTTTATTTCTCAATTCTAGTATCACAAAAACATAATTACGTAACCCGTATTCTATCAAAAAAAAAAAAAAGAAAGAATATTTTATAGAAATTCACAAAAACTTTAATACACTACCACAAAACACATTCTGTAAATCCCTTTAATAATTCTTAAAATACTCTATGGTCTTTATAAGCCCTTCTTGTAATTGTATATGTGGGCTCCAACCTAGCTCTCTTTGTGCTAGGCTAATATCTGGCTGTCTTTGTTTGGGATCATCTTGAGGTAATGGATAAAAACCAATCTTTGAACAAGAGTTTGTGAGTGATATGATATTTTTAGCTAATTCTAAAATAGTGAATTCATTTGGATTCCCGATATTCACGGGTCCAAAAAATCCATCTCTACTCTCCATAAGAGCTATCATACCATCGATTAAATCACTCACATAGCAAAAACTTCGCGTTTGACTCCCATCACCATAGATGCTAATATCCTCGCCCTTCAAGGCTTGGATTATGAAATTACTCACCACACGTCCATCATTTGGGTGCATTCTCGGACCATAGGTGTTAAAGATTCTCATCACCTTGATATTGACATTATGCTGCCGCTGATAGTCAAAAAAGAGTGTCTCCGCACACCGCTTGCCCTCATCATAGCACGCCCGAATCCCGATAGGATTTACCGCACCGCGATAGCTCTCTACTTGAGGGTGAATCTCTGGGTCGCCATACACCTCGCTTGTGGAAGCTTGGAGGATTTTAGCGCGTGTGCGCTTGGCAAGCCCTAGCATATTAATCGCTCCTACCACCGAGGTTTTAGTCGTCTGCACAGGGTCAAACTGATAATGCACAGGGCTTGCAGGACAAGCAAGATTATAAATCTCATCGACTTCCACATATAGTGGGAAGGTTACATCATGACGCATAAACTCAAAGCGCGGATTATCAAGCAGGTGCAAGATATTGCGCTTGGTGCCGGTAAAAAGATTATCCACACAAAGCACCTCATGCCCCTGCTCTAGCAGCCTCTCACACAGATGTGAGCCCAAAAACCCAGCCCCACCGGTAACAAGAATCTTCTTTGCCAAAAAATCGTGCTGTGCCATTGTCGTCCTTAAAACTTAGAATAAAATAAAACAAAATTGTGCGGGATTCTAGCACAAGATTCTTTAAAATTACCAGAGTCCCACAGGAGCAAAACCACGAAGCTTTATTTTAAAAAATCAGCAAAATTATGCTACAATCCACGCCATTTCAACCTAAGGAGCAAATAATGTGTCTTGCTATACCCTCTAAGGTAGATTCGATAGATAAAGCCGCTAATACTGCTATGGTCGATACAATGGGTGTCAAACGCGAAGCACGACTTGATTTGCTTGATGAAGAGTTGGCAGTGGGAGATTGGGTGCTACTACATATTGGGTTTGTGATGAGCAAAATTGATGAGCAAGCAGCCCATGAGAGCCTTAAGCTTTATGAGGAGATTATAGAATCCATGGAGGAGGAAGAGCACGCCCTAGCCAACCAAAGTAGCATTGCAAAGTAATATCGCAGTAGTATCAATGGAAGCACACTAAAATGATAGAACCTCCAATCACTAGCACCACCACAGAATCTAAGCAATCTCACACCTTGCATTCAGACGATACACCAAAATCTCATAATGACAAAGTGAGTGAGGATTTGCTCCCTACAAGTGATACAGATTTGCCACAGACAGATTACAATACGATAAAAGTCCATATCATCAATCTCAAACGATCCAAAGATCGCTACCACACGATGAAAGACAAGATTAACACACTCCTAGAATCTTACCCACACTTGCACAAAGTGCTGGAGTTTGAATTTTTTGAAGCAATCGATGGTAAGGCTTTGGAGCATAGACATTTTGCAAAACATCATAGCAGGCGACTTTGCCTATGGCTACGAGGCAAAGAACTAAGTGATGGTGAGCTGGCATGCTTTGCCTCGCATTATGTGCTTTGGCAGCGATGTGTGCAAAGCTCAAAACCTTGTATCGTTATCGAGGACGATGTGTGCTTTAGCGAGCATTTTGCACAAGGTGTGCAAGAAATCATACATAGTAATTACGAATATGTGCGCTTTATGCAATTACGTCCGCTCAAATCCTACAAACCCACAAAAGCACCCCATATCATCTCTACTACACAGCTTTGTGCTGGCACACAAGGCTACTACCTCACACCCAATGCTGCACATAAATTCCTAGCGCGTGCTGGGAAGTGGGTTTTCCCCGTAGATGACTATATGGATATGTTTTATATTCACAAAGTATGGATTCTCGTGTGTATGCCACCCCTACTAAGAACCCACGAAGAACTAGCGACAGACATTACCGATAGAAACACTGCCAAACTCTCAAGCCTACAAAAAATCGCGCGCGAAGCTTCTCGACTAGGATTGCAAATCTATAAACACTTCTTTTGCCTACTGCATTACAAATCACTTAGAAAATTGTGAGATTGCCACAGAATCCAAACAATCTCAAGATTCTAAAGAAAAACAATGCTAGGTTTTGTGCAAATCACAGCCTACAATCTCGTAGCAAATTTGCAGAGTTTCTTAAAATCTATCCCAAAGAGCTTATCTCTAAATGGTGGGTAACGTAGCGGAATCTCAAAATGATTTTCTACCACGCTTTTTTGATGAGTAAAAGTCAAAAAGCTCTGTGCGCCATGATAACTCCCCATACCGCTATTACCAATCCCTCCAAAGGGCAAGTATGGGTTTGCCACCTGCATCACGCAGTCATTCACACAGCCATTGCCAAAACTAAAGTTTTGCAAGAAAAAATCCCTCTCTTGAGAATCCCGCGTAAAAATATAACTTGCCAAAGGTTTAGGAAGCTGGGTGCTAAACGCAAGGCATTCAGGGAGTTCCCCAAAAGGCATAATAGGCATAATAGGTGCAAAAATCTCTTCTTGCATTAGAGGGTGCTTTGTATCGCGTGGCAGGATAAAAATCGTGGGTGCGACATAGAGGGATTTGGCGTCTAGCTCGCCACCGAGGGCTATTTTTGTGCAATTTGCCTTTGAGAAATTAGTATCACTCACAGGAAGTGAATCTGCATATTCCAAGCTCTGATACATAAGAGATTCTATCCGTGCGAAGTGGCGCGCGCTGATAATGCGTCCGAAGTTTGCACTCTGCTTTGGATTTTCTCCAAAAAATTCTTTAACCCATTTCTTAAGAGCCTCTACAAACTCCTCTAGCACACATTCTTGCACGAGTAGATAATCCGGTGCTATGCAGGTTTGCCCAGCATTGAGGAATTTCCCCCACACCACTTTCTTAGCAGCACTCATAATATCCGCACTTTTGGTGATGATACAAGGATTTTTGCCCCCTAGCTCTAGCACCACAGGTGTGAGGTGAGTAGCTGCTTTTTGCATCACGATTTTCCCCACAGACACACTACCGGTGAAAAAAATCAAATCAAACTTCTCTCCAAGCAAAGATTCGCCCACTTTACTATCTCCTAGCACCACTTGCGCAAGGTTTGGCGGTAGAGATTCACTAATGAGGCGCACGAGCAATGCTGAAGTGTGCGTGCTGTATTCCGAGGGTTTGAGCAGGACACAATTACCCCCAGCGATAGCACCAATGAGCGGGATTAGCGAGAGATTGATCGGGTAATTCCATGGCGAGATGATGAGCACGAGTCCATAGCTTTGTGGATAGATTGCGCTCCGTGAGCCAAAGTGGGTAAGTGGGGTTTTGACTTTTTGGGGACACATAAGCTTGGGCAAATGTTTGATCATAAACTCCAGCTCCTCATAGACTTGGAGCAATTCTGTGAGAAAAGATTCACTAGGATGCTTGTGGAGATCTTTTTGCAATGCCTCTAGGATTTGAGATTCATACTTTTGGAGGGTTTTTTTGAGATTTTGGAGCGCATCTAGGCGCTCCTGTAGCGGCTTATAGACTTTGCTATACTCGCGCAGGGGGTGGAGATTATTTGCCCACATATACTTGACGCGGTCGTGTGATACGCGTGGTTGGGTCTTTGACATGCTCGATGAGCTGCGCGCACCAGCCGGGCATTCTACCTATGACAAAAATAGGCGTGAAAAGCGACACAGGGATCTTGAGCGCTGTGAGGATAATCCCGCTGTAAAAATCCACATTTGGATACAAACCTCTTGCCTTGAAATAATCATCACTTAATGCGACCTCTTCAAGTTTCTCGGCTATATCGCTTAGGCGATGATCCATTTTGATACCTTTTTTGTCTAGCTCATTTTTGAGGTGTTTGATGGTTTTAGCGCGTGGATCATAGCTCTTATACACCCTATGCCCAAAGCCCATTAGTCTAAATGGATCATTCTTATCTTTTGCCTTTTCGACAAATTTCGCCACATTATTGACATCACCAATTTCATTGAGCTGGATTAGCACCTTTTCGTTTGCACCGCCATGTGCTGCGCCCCATAGAGCATTGATCCCCGCAGAGATAGCCGCGTATGGGTGTGCGCCGGTTGAGGCGACATTGCGCACGGTGGTGGTAGAGGCATTTTGTCCATGGTCAGCGTGGAGGCTAAAAATCTTATCAAGTGCCTCCACTTCTAATGGTGTGATTTCTTGCTCGCCCTTTAAGGTGTGCTTGAGCTTACCATGCGGATAGGCGCGAAGCATATAGAGGAAATTCTCCACATACGAGCGATTGATGTCTGGATAGATAAATGGCGCACCCACCGAGTTACGATACGAAAATGCCACAAGTGTCGTGATTTTGGCAATGATTCGGCGCGCCATTATCTGATAATCCTCTTCTTTTTGCATATCTCTATGCTCAAAGTAAAATGTCGATAATGCCGCCACCGCCGAGCTTAGATTTGCCATAGGGTGAGCATTATCAGGGAAAGCCTGGAAAATATTGACAAGCCCCTCGTGCAAAAAGCCTCTATGACGCAGCTCCAAATCAAACTCATCAGATTCATTCTTGTCCTTTGGGAGTGAATCTGTGATAAGCAGCTTACACACATCAGTAAATCGATACTTCGCGACAATATCCTCAATAGGAATACCCTTATAGAGTAATTGGCTGTTTTTACCATCAATGTAGCTTATCGTGCTTTTGCACCCTGCAGTGCTTCCATAGCCCGGATCGTAGCTAAAAATATTGGTGCGTTCAAAGAGCTTAGAGAAATCCACTGCCTGTGGTCCGCGATTGCATTCAATAAGCTCAAACTCAAAGCTTTCGTTTGTTTGATTGTTGGTGAGAGTGATTGTTCCCATAACTTACCTCCTTAAGATTTCTAGTGTTAGTGTCTTAAGTCTTACATATTTTTTTAAATAGGAAGTTAAAAGATTTTTGAACTTAGTCATAACTTTTTCAAAAAGTAAAGCTTTGAGTTTTTGGTGTGTTATAATTACACAATTCACAAAAAGGGTAGCGATGAAAAGAATACTTTTCTTAAGCATTATCTGTATGCTCAATCTTTGGGCATTAGATTCACTAAAAATCGTGATGGTAGGCGATGCACTACTACACAAAAGTGTGTATGAGGACGCGCGCACCGATAAGGGCTTTGACTTTTCTCCGATGTTAGAGCCTATCGCCCCACTTTTTGAATCCTATGATGTGCGATTTTATAATCAAGAGACGATTTTGGGTGGCACGCAGCTTGGGCTTAGCACCTATCCAGCCTTTAACTCCCCTCAAGAATTTGGCGATGCTATGCTTAAACTAGGTTTTAATCTCGTAAGCCTTGCTAATAACCACACGCTTGATAGAGGCGAAAAGGGCGTAAAGGCAATGCTAGAGTATTGGCGCAATGCTGAATCTAAACATAGCGATCTCCTCACTGCTGGGAGCTATGAAAGCGCACAAGATCGCGCCACACCACGCATAATGCGCAAAAATGGCATCACTTATACGATGCTCGCCTACACCTATGGGACTAATGGTATCCCACTACCCAAAGGCAAGGAATATCTCGTAAATGTCTATACCAAGCAAATGCTCCTAGAGGATATTAAAGCGGTGCGCCCTAAGGTGGATTTGCTCATCGTCTCGATGCATTGGGGAATCGAGTATGAGCATAGCCCAAGCGAAGAGCAGCGCGAACTAGCACGATTTTTAGCTAAAAATGGCGTGGATATTATCATCGGCAACCACCCTCACGTGATTCAGCCTATTGAGATTATTGATAACACCTTTGTTGTGTATAGCCTAGGGAATTTCCTCTCTGGACAAAAGGGCTTAGCCAAAAACATTGGCGCGCTTATCGGGCTTAGCCTGCACAAAACCAAAGAGGGCAAAATCGTTTTTGACGACATACAATCCGAGCTTATCTATACGCATTCTACACAGGGCGCGCACTTCCGCCTCTATCCATTTAGCAAACTCACCCAATCACTCCTGCCAAATTACAAAAAGATTCAAAAACAATACGATGCGATTTTGTTTTCAGAGTTTGCTCACAAGCGCACCAAACCACCCAAACCATAGATTCACACAAGGAGATTGTATGCCACCACGTCACCTAATCCGCACAAGCGACTTTAGCACTCAAGAAATCCTTGCTCTCTTTCGCAATGCCTTGCATTATAAACAACTCCTTGCCTCCAAAACCCCCACACATCACCCACTCAAATACAAAAATGTCATCACAATTTTTTTTGAAAACTCCACACGCACTCTCTCAAGCTTCGAGTTGGCGGTAAAAAACTTAGGAGGCGATATCTTGCGTCTTGATGTGTCGCGTAGCTCGACTTCTAAGGGTGAGACGATTTCAGATACTGCTGCCAATCTCAATGCGATGAATCCAGACGCCATCATCATACGCCACAAAAATGCGGGAGCGGGGTATTATCTAAGCTCACAAGTAAATTGCCCTATCATCAATGGTGGCGATGGCGCACACTCTCACCCCACCCAAGCCCTGCTAGATTTGCTGACAATCATTGAGCATTTTGGACTAGGAGAGCTACTCGCCACAGAGGGCAAAAGTGATATTGCCTCTTTTGCACCGCTAGATTCTATCAAGGGCAAAAAAATCGCTATCGTGGGTGATGTGATAAACTCGCGTGTAGCAAATAGCAATCTTGAATTACTCACGCGTTTTGGTATGGAAGTGATTTTGGTAGCACCGCCACATTTCCTGCCCAAAAGCAATCTACGCACAAGCGATGATCTCAAAAGCATTGCACAAGAAGTCGATGTGATTATGAGCCTACGCACCCAGACAGAACGACATAACCAAGTCATCTATGGCTCGCTCAAAGACTATGCCTCACGCTTTTGTATCACCAAAGAGATTCTAGGAGATAAACCCTGTATCGTCCTCCACCCCGGACCTGTGCATCGCAACATTGACATTGATGATGAAGTGCTCAAAGACCCGCGCTCAAAAGTGCTTGAGCAAGTAACTAATGGCGTGTGTGTGCGTATGGCAGCTCTTGATTTTCTCATCGCCTAGCTTTGCCAAGATATGCGAATGACAAGGTATTGCCACCACAGATGAGTAAGATTTGCTTAGCTAAGTAAGCAATCTCATAGCTTTTTTGATGTCCTAAACCTAGCAAGTTACGATTTTGCCTACAAAAAAAAAAAAACAAACTATCTCGCTCCTCTCACTTTGGTTTAAGCAATTTTTTATGACAATAAGCCAAGTGGCTTGGCTACTATAAATATTTCCGAGGAGGGTGCAAATGAAAAAGTTTGCTATAAGTATTGCGTTAGTGCTTGCAAGTGCGCAGGCATTTGACTACAAAGTAAGTGGTTCGGCAGAGACATTTACTAAATGGGGTTTTAACAACATCACTCCCAATACAGCCACAGGAGCAGCTCCTACAGACAGCTGGACATCACTTTTTTCACAGCTCAATCTCAAGGCAGATTTGGGTGCAGGATTTGAGTTTGGGCTAGGTGGTAGCTTGGCAGGATTGGCGTTTGATTCTACACAAAACGGACCCACAAGCTTTAATGGCTCGCCGGTGCAAAGCTCGTATTTTGGCTATAGCTGGGATAAGGGCAAAGTGCAAAACTATATGATCCAAAACGCCTATTTGAGCTATGAAAACAGCCATTTCTATCTCAAAGCCGGTCGTTATGAAGCTGGCAAGGTGGGCGAGTGGTTTAGCGGATATAACCAAGGTGCCGAGGGCTATGTGCAGGCTGGGGCGTTTAAGCTCTGGGGCTTTTGGTCAAATCGCCGTGGTTTTGCCTACAACCAATGGTATCTAGACTTCTACCGCGTGCATGGGCTAAAGAAAGATATTTTTGGTGCAGGGATTGATCTCACTTTTGGTGGATTTAAAACCTCACTATTCTCCTACTATGTCGATAGTAAAGTGACCGCACCGGGTGTGAGCCTCACCTATGATACCAACCCTAATTTTGAGCTTTCTGGATTTCGCTCTCTAACTCGCGTGCGCACGCTATTCCCGCAGGCATTAAGTAGCTTTGATGGTATGGATACAAGCACTGGTGGGCAAAGAGACTGGGGAGTGATTAACTCAAGCTCGGCAACGCTTTGGATCGATCAACGCTTTGATGTGGATAATTTCAACTTTGGTGTGGGTATCTACAAAAACTTCGGTAATGCCAATGAGCTCATCGGACGCTATGGCAACCCTGTGCTATCAGTCGTGGATTTTTGGACAGGAAGTGCGTATGACATCGGACAAAGCCTCTCGGATATGATAGGCAAAGACGCCTTTACCGGCTATGGTTATTTTGGCGCGACCTATGGTGCGTTTAATTGGCAAGTGCTAGCGCGTGGGACAAACTCTCCTAGAAGCGCGGAGCAAAGCGTGGCTCTCAATCTAGGCTACAAAATCCGCGAGGATTTCAAAATCGGTGGTAAAATCGAGTGGTTTAGCGATACTACCAAGGCGGGGTATAATCCATTCCAAGGTGTGATCGTGCCGCTAACAAATAATAATAATAATGGGAAGCTCACAGAAAACCGCACCGATGACCGCAGCCATATCTTCTTCTATATGGCGCATACATTCTAACCTTCTAGCGCAAGTTTGCGTATCTGGCAATGAGAGTTCAAGCCCTCATTGCCTCCACCGCGTGAGCATACACTGCCTAAGTCTATTTGCTTAGATTCACTAGATTCTGCAATGTCGCTTGGTGGCTGTGGATTATATTTGCATTCATCGTATGGATTTGGCTATAATTGCGTGTGATTTCCCACCACCAAAGGATTTTTTTGACTCATTTACGACTTTTTTTTATAGTTGTCTTACTCTGTAGTATAGGCGTAGTGATGTGCTACTCGCTTTCGGTTTATCCGGTGGGATTTTTTGGCTATGGAGAGTTTCATTTTTTTGTGCGGCAGTTTTTTGTCGCGTGCGTGGGGATAACGCTTATGTGGCTTCTTGCCCAGCTCGACCCAGATTCTCACTTCAAAAAGCTTGGTTGGCTACTTTTTTTTGCTTCTTTGGTATTGATGATTGGTATGCACTTTTTGCCAAGCTCGTGGGTAAGCTCTGCAGGAGGTGCGAAGCGATGGATAAAACTTCCTAATTTCTCACTTGCTCCCTCGGAATTTTTCAAAATCGGCTTTGTGTATTTTTTGGCGTGGAGCTTCTCGCGCAAGTTTGGTATGCACACACCTATGAGCCTCAAAAGTGAAATCAAGCTCTTCATTCCCTATTTCTTTTTGTTTTTGATAGCGGTGGTGCTTATTGCAGTGCTTCAAAACGACCTTGGACAAGTCATCGTGCTTGCGCTCACACTCGGCTTTATGCTGCTTTTTGCGGGAGGAAGCTTACGATTTTTGGGATTGCTCTTGTTTATTACCATTGGTGTGGGGCTTATCGCCATCATCACAAGCCCACATCGTATTATGCGTGTCAAACTCTGGTGGGCAAATGCACAAGATTCTATTTTGGGTTTGCTACCGCAGACTTGGGCGCAATCCTTGCGCGTAGAGAATCTCCCCGAACCTTACCAAATATACCATGCCACAAATGCTATGTATAATGGAGGTTTTTTGGGTAATGGCTTAGGTGATGGGCTGATTAAGCTGGGGTTTTTGAGCGAAGTGCATACCGATATGGTGTTGGCTGGGATTGTCGAGGAAATAGGATTTGTAGGGCTTTTTGGTATCGTGGCACTCTTTGTGATGATGATTTTTTATATCTTTAGGATTGCTAATAGAATCCAAAATACAATGTATTATCTCTTTTGCGTAGGAGTCGCGCTACTGCTAGCATTTTCGTTTATCATCAATGCCTTTGGGATAGCAGGTATCACGCCTATCAAGGGTATTGCCGTGCCATTTTTAAGCTATGGGGGTAGCTCGTTGCTAGCGAGCTGTCTAAGTCTAGGGATTGTGCTAAGCATCGCACGCAAAGCTAAGCTCTAGCACAGAGATTCAAAGCCCCTAGTCTGTCGCAATGCCTCATAAAGTGCTGCACCCACACAAGTAGCGAGATTGAGACTGCGCGCTATGGGCGCCATAGGCAAGCGATAGGCTTGCGAAGCAAAAGCGCGCAGAATCTCCTCATCTATACCCGCGTCCTCACGTCCAAAATACAAATAACTCTCACTTTGGAACTGCGCATCATAGTGAATCTGCCTCGCTTTGGTGCTAAAGAAAAAATGCGCCTTTCTCTCTATGGGGTGAGACTCCCAAAAATGTGTGAGATTCTCCCACTCTCTCACTTCTAAATGCTGCCAATAATCAAGCCCAGCGCGTTTTAAGTCTTTTTGTGTCGTGCGAAAACCTAGGGGTTTTATCAAGTGAAGCATAGATTGAGTAGCGACACACAAACGCCCGATATTTCCTGTGTTTTGTGGGATTTGTGGCTCAATAAGCACGATATGAATCATACAAACTCCTCTAACTTGAGTCTTGCTTGCCTTGTTTAGCTTTTTGGATAGAATCCGATTTGCACTCATAAATCGGAAGAATCTTAAGGATATAAATGACAAAAAAATTTCTCTACTCTCTAGTGTGTGTAGGCTGTATATGGGCGTATGATACGATTGATGACGCGTTGAAAAATGGTATTTCTAATGGCGATGTGGTGCTTTATGGCTCAAATACCAGCATAAATAGCGGAGGCATTATCCCAAACACTGGAAGCGATCTAAACAAAAACTCTTATGTGGCAGGTAGCATAGGTTTAGCCTATCGGTCAGGATTCTATAAATCTTGGCGTTTTATGGTGAGTTTTCGTGCTGCAGAGGCGTTCTATGAAGCAGACAAAAACTCGGTATGGCTTGATGATATAAACTCCCCAAATCGCGAAGGCTCCACAGGCGATGCGTCCAAAGACTTCTACTCCGCCTATCGTGCTATACTTGGGCAATCCTATCTGGAATATTTCGATGGCGACACGAGCGTGCGTGCGGGACGGATATTTGCCAAAAACGAATGGGCAGACCGCCTCATTGATGGAATCTATGTGCGCAACAAATCGCTACAAGATACACTGATTGAAGTATTTTGGGCAAAATCAAGCGGTTATGTGCAATACAACAAGATGACAGGTATCTATGATCTAAACCCACACAATAGCCTTGGCTTGTTTCACACAAGTATCCAGCACACTTTTGGAGATATTTTTTCTCTTAAGGCTTATGGGATATTCACGCCCTCTATCTTTAATGCTGCTGGACTCAAAGCTGCGCTAAAATACGAAGTTTCCAACTCCTATATGGGTGCGAGCACAAACTTCACAATGAGCTTTGAAGGTGCGCATACTCTCGTGCGTAATGCCACAGGAAATGGGCTAGTGGTGGATATACGCGCATTTTTAGGTGTCAAAGACTTTATCCAAAATATGCACAATGGCTTGGAGATAAGTGGGGGCTACATTATGAGTGGCTCAAATGGCATTGGTAGTCTTAATATCATCGGCAACAACATTAGCCCGTTTTTTATGTGGGGTGGTAGAGCGTTTTTGCTAGGAAGTGATGCCTCACTTGCATTTGGCAAGATAAATTTTAGTATTGATAGAATCTCTCTCGCGCTTGTCTATGGTAGCACGAGATTCCATAATCCTTATTCATTTGCCACACTAGGCAGGGTGGAAGGGAGCTACGATCGTGTCAATGAAGTAAATGTCTTGTTAGAATTTGGAGTGAGTGAGCATTCTTCACTACTCCTAAATGTCCTCAACACCCACGGAGGCAAAAACATCTACTATCCACACACCACAGCAGTGAATCTAGGTGCAAAACTCGCTTTTTAGCGAAGTCAGGGCATTTTTTGTGCAAGATCTTTGGCTAACTCTATGCAACCATCAATACTTTGTGTGGGGCTCACAAACGCGACTATATCAGGATCAAATGCACTAAAAGTCGTCATACCAATCGCCACTGCCACATAGTGTGGATCCCAGCCAAAATTTTGCTTAAACATCTTAAAAGCACTAGGAGCAGCAAAAATCAAAATACTATTGCTCTTAGGCTTCAGAGAGGCTTCAAGCTTGAGTGGCTCATTGACATACGCGATACACTCTTTGATATCAATATGTGCCTCACTCAAACGCTCGGTAAGCCTTGAGACAATATGCTGCGCACGCATATAGAGCGGTGCCTTGTCCGCAAGGAGCTTCACAAGATCGTTTGCAAAATTCGCTCCATGTGCATCACTTCCGATAAATGCGATATTGCCTCCATATTTTTGCAACTCCTTAGCACTGCTCCCACCTATCACATAGCTTGGTAGCTCTTTCCAATGCGCAAGTTCTTGAGTGTTTTGCGCACATTGTGCTAGTGCTGCAATCGCATAACGCGAAGTAAAGATTAGGCTATCCCTGCCTTCTAGCACATTATGTGGAATCTCCTCAAAGACAATCTTGCTCACAATAAGACTCTTCACCTCTTTGCTAGGACGCGTCCCCACCAATACAATCTCTCTCATATCTCCAACCACCTAACTTCTAAAACTTTTCCAAAATATCACACTTACCACACCACACACAATGAGTGTCAAGCCCACGACAAAACTTAGCAAAAAAGCCAAAATTTTTGGAAATGCTACAAACACAAGTCCCAAAATCACGCAAATCACACCTAGTATCATCACAGAGCTAAAAGCATTGTGGCTAAATGCACGCATACTAAAAGCAAGCATAATCCACACTATACCCTTAAAAAGCACCCAAAACGCAATCACAAGAGGGATAAAGCTCTCCCCTATCTGCTCGTTACCAAAAAGCAAAATTACTGCCAAAACAATCGACACAATCCCGTCAAAAAGCACCCAGCGCGGTCTATATATGCTCTGAAAAAAATAATAAATCGACACAATCCCCACGCTACACATCAAAAGTGCAGCAAAATAGCTAAGGGTAAGCATCGTCCTATCTGGGAAAACAATACACGCCACGCCAAGTATAATCACGCATATACTACACAAAAGCCAAAGGATACTCAAAATCTGTGTTCTCATCACTGCTCCTAGGTTGTTTTACTAATGACAAGTTCCCTAAGCCACTCATAGCATAGAAAACTTGTATTTTGTTGTTGTTTGTTGTAAAAGTGAAATTATAAAGTATTTTTACACGACTTAGCTTAAACACTAAATCAAAGTAATAATAATTCCTATATTGTCTTTGTGTCGCTATAATCACGCCAACATTATAATCCCCAGATTCGAAGGAAGTGTATGCAAACAATCACTATTGCACTTGTAGGGCAACCCAATGTCGGCAAAAGTTCATTGATTAATGCCATATCGGGTGCTAACCTCAAAGTAGGCAATTTCAGCGGTGTAACAATCGAAAAAACCCAAACCACCCTCCAATACAAAGACTATATCCTGCATTTTATCGATTTGCCGGGTTTGTATAGCCTTAGCCAATACTCTCTTGAAGAATCTATCACGACCAACTTTTTACGCCACAGCCATTATGACATCATCGTCAATGTGCTAGATTCTACCAATCTCGCGCGCAATCTCGCCCTAAGCCTCCAGCTCCTCACGCTTACCCCCCAAATGCTCCTTGCCCTCAATATGAGCGATGAAGCACAAAAGGAAAATCTCATCATAGATTCAAATCTCCTAAGCCAGAAGCTTAATGTGGAGTGTATCTCACTTAGTGCTAAAGCCAAGCACAATATCACCGCGCTTTTGGAGGGTATTATCCGCACTTATGAGCGCAAATGCACGATATTTGATGCCTTGCACACACCGCCACATACGCCCCCAAACTTTATCCTGCACAAATTTATCACACCTCCTCCAACTCAAAATACGCGTGATATATCTACATATGACAAGCTAGATTCACACAGCCTTAGCATACAAGCCATAAATCTAGCCAAATCCTGCACACACACTATACCCAAAGCCACCTCAAACCTCACACAAAAAATAGATTCTCTACTGCTCAATAAGTTTTTAGGATTGCCTATTTTTTTGGTATTTATGTGGTGTATCTTTCAGATAACTTTCACTCTAGGGGAATACCCCAAAACTTGGATTGAATCTAGCATAGATTTTCTCGCACAAACATTAAAGGAGCATATCCCCTACCCCGAGCTTGGCTCACTGCTAGGTGATGGCATTATCGCAGGAGTGGGAGCAGTGCTAAGCTTTTTACCCCATATCCTCATACTTTTTTTGGGGATTGTCTTTTTAGAAGGCACAGGCTATATGGCGCGTGTGGCATATCTGCTTGATGGGATATTGCGACATTTTGGGTTGCATGGCAAAAGTTTTATCCCCCTTGTGAGTGGGTTTGGCTGCTCGGTCCCAGCATTTATGGCGACTCGCACACTCAAAAACCCCATAGACAAACTCCTAACGCTCTTTATCATTAACTTTATGAGTTGTAGTGCGAGACTGCCTATTTACACGCTTTTTGTGGGGATATTTTTTAGCGCAGATGTCGCTGGAAGTGTGTTGTTTGGAATCTATATCCTAGGGGCAATCATAGGGCTTGTGAGTGCCAAGCTCTTGCGTCTTAGTATTTTTAGAGGCAAAGGTGAGCCATTTGTGCTAGAAATCCCCAAATACCGCCTGCCAAGCCCCAAACTCGTATTGTTAAGCGTGCTTAATAAAGCAAAAATGTATATCAAAAAGGCTGGGAGCTTTATCCTACTAGCTTCTATGCTGATTTGGTTTGGGACGAATTATCCCAAAAATGACGCGCTCACGCAATCCTACGAGGCACAAATCGCCCTTGCAAACCCACAAGAGCTCAAAGACGACCTTAGCCTAGAGTTAGAATCCAAGCTCCTAGAGCAGAGCTTCCTAGGGCGTATCGGCGAGGCGATGACTCCTATCTTTGCGCCTATGGAGTTTGATTGGCGACTATGTATCAGCCTGCTCAATGGTTTGGCAGCAAAGGAAGTGGTAGTATCCTCTATGGGTGTGTTATATGCCTTGGGTGAGGGGCTTGATGAGAGTAGCACAAGCTTGCAGGAAGCTATCAGGGCGAGTGTGAGTTTCCCCACTGCCATAGCCTTTATTTTGTTTGTGATGTTTTATAATCCCTGTCTTGCTGCCACGATTGTCTTTACCAAAGAATCTGGAGGATGGCGATATAGCGCATTGCTTTTTGTCTTTACAAGTATTGTGGCGTATATCTGTGCGCTTGTGGGATATGTCATCGCCTCATCGCTAGAAGTGGTGTCTTAAAGAAAGTTTAATAGAATTGGATTATAATTTCGGGTGCCAAATTTTAGAATGAAAGAGGCAAGCCACACACAAGATTTGCAGGCAGATTCAGAATCTAAGATAAAGATGAGAATCTAGATTTAGAAGTTCAGAATCTAAAGCTATTTTAGAATCTGCCATTTTAAAGAATCTCATCAAGGCTTGCCTTTAGTGTGGTGTGGTTTTTGCAATGCCACTACCGCTAGCAAAAATTAGTATTTGCGGTGGTGCTTTGGGAGTTTTGCGCTAATTTTGGAGTAGGAGTTACCTAGAGGGTAATGACTATCCCGAAATTAGCACAATCTATCAGATGATTACCCAAAGAGCCGTTTTCGTGAGTGCAAGCCGAATTTCAGAATCTAAGATAAGGAGAGATATGTCACTACGAGTCCTACACCTTAGCACAAGCGATAATGGTGGCGCAGGGAGAGCTTGCGTGCGCTTGCATAGTGCCTTACTCAAAAGCGGTGTAGATTCTCTCCTGCTTGTGCAGCATAAGACAGGTGATTGCGCCCAAACTATTCGCCTAGCCCAAAGCAAACTCCAAAAAATTATAGAGAAGCTTCGCCCAGCTCTCACCTCACTACCCCTTATGCTCTACCCCAAACGACACAAAGACATCTTTTCGCCAAATTTCGCGTTTTTTCCACCACGCAATAGATTGTTGCTCAAAGCCATCACTCGCCTTAAACCCGATATAATCCACCTCCACTGGATAGAATCTGGCTTCATCAACGCTAGTGATTTGCGCTCAATCTCAAAGCTAGGTATCCCTATGGTGTGGAGTTTGCACGACGCCAACCCCTACACAGGCGGCTGCCACATAG
>DXIN01000036.1 GCA_019112865.1 Candidatus Helicobacter avicola | reverse complement strand
GGGGGGGGGGCATTACTTATCAGTCTTTCTCCTAGCGAGATTTTCCTTCCTATTAGTCTTTATGTAGTTATTAATATCCTGTATTCCTTTTGGCTCAAAAATATTGCTATTGTTGATGTGTTTGTCATCGCACTTGGATTTATTTTGCGCCTTTGGATTGGGGCGATTTGTTTCTACATACCTCTATCGCATTGGATTGTGATTGTTACTTTTCTTTTAGCACTCTTTTTGGCTTTGGCTAAGCGGCGCGATGATTGTATTTTGCTTGAAAAAAGCGGGCAGAAAATGCGCCAAAATATTGAATCTTACAACCGCACTTTTCTTGATGTGGCGATGAGCGTGTCGGCTTCGCTTGTGATGGTGGCATATATCTTTTATAGCATTGATGAGATTGTGGAGCAGAGATTTGGCACGGATAAGTTATATTTTACCTCTTTATTTGTGTTGCTTGGAATCTTTCGCTATCTGCAGATTACTTTTGTGCAAGAGCGCAGCTCAAATCCTTCCAAAATCCTACTTACAGATAGATTCTTGCAGATTACAATCCTGCTGTGGCTTGTGTGTTTTGTGGGACTTGTATATTTTAAGTTATAGGAGTGATATATGAAAAAAACCCTTGTGCAAGGATTTGTTGATAGGATAGATTCTATCTATGAAAAACAATTACACAAGGACACATCACTAATCCAAGATGTTTGTTTTCGGATAGCCTTTGGGCTTTTTGGTTTTGTTGTTGTATTGTTTGTGTTAGCGAGTATAGGGTTTATTGCACATATTGAGATTAATGCGATGTATTTTTATGTCGCGCTTTTGCTGGCTTTTGCCCCACTTTTTTATAAAAATTCTCACAAAATATTGACATTTACAATTTTTGTGGGACTTATATTTGTGGCATTGCTTATGGCGTCTTTGTATTATGATGCGAGCTGGGACGGGAGAGCCTATCACCAGATTGGTATTTATTATCTCGCCAATGGTTGGAATCCTGTGTATCAAAAAATGGCAGAACTTACAAATCTTGAGGTGTTTTTAAGCCACGAAATTTGGGTAGAGCATTATTTGAAATTTGCCGAAATCACAGCCGCGTGTATCTATAAGGTATTTGGATTCATAGAAATTGGTAAGGCGGTAAATTATATCCTCGCTTTTGCATGTTTTTTGTATGGCGTGCAGGTTTTGCTCAAACTCCCTCATATTACGATGTTAAGAGCATTTTTGCTCGCCTTTTTGCTTGTTTTTTCGCCTGTGGTGTTTGTGCAAATCAATACCTACTACATTGATGGGTTGCTAGCTTGTGCGTTGTGTATGGTGTTTTTAGGTATCATAGATTTAGAGATACAGCCTAGTGGGGCAAAATATGCCTTGTTTGTTTTCGCACTCATCGCCACTGCAAGTATTAAGCTCACAGGCGTTGCTTATGTGGGATTTATAGGGCTTGCGTATCTTGGCTACAAGATTGTGTGTTTTGGGCTAAAAGATTCAAAGTCTTTGATTGTCAGCGGACTTGCTAGTGCGTTTATCATCGCGTTGTGCAATAGTAATCCATTTTTTACAAATATCGCTGAAGGCAAGCACCCCGGATATCCATTGCTAGGGAAAAATAAAATCGACATTATTACTGGGCAGCAACCACAAACCTTTAAGGATTTTACTAGATTTGAAAAGATGTTTTACTCGCTATTTTCTAAAACCTATAATGGTCGAGACAAAACAGAGTTTAAAGTGCCGTTTGTAAAATCTGCTAGTGGTGGTATAGCAATTGATACAAGAGTAGCAGGTTTTGGGCATTATTTTGGAGGGATAATAATCCTCTGTGCGCTCTTTGTGCTTATCCACTACAAAGACCTAAGAGTGCGTCCAAAGGTTTTCTTAGCTCTTGCTCTCGTGCTTTTTAGCGTATTTATCAACCCCGAATCTTGGTGGGCTAGGTATGCTCCACAGCTATGGCTCGTGCCATTTGTGCTTCTTATCGCGAGCTATGGACTTGGTGGGGACTACCACAAGCCTTTTAGGAGTTTGTTTAGAATCTTGACATTTGTTTTTGTGTTTATGAGTGTCCTTGATACAGCAAGACACGCATACAAAACATCTGCAAGATACACAAAACATATTGAGCAAATATTTCAAGGACATTTAGAATCTGTGTATTTCACACCCAAACCCAAAATGGAGCGAAGCTTTATCATCAAAATAAAAGAGCGCAAGCTTGATGTTCAAATCTTGAGTGATGAGCAATACCAGAGTTTGCTCCAAAGCGGTCGTGTTTTTACCCCAATCCCAGGCTTGCTTATGCCTGAAGGCTATTGGGATATGGAATCAGAATCTAAGGAGTAAGCCTATGACAAAGGGTTTTTGGATATTTGGCATTATTATCTTTGGGATTTTTGCGTATATAAATTGGCGGTATGTCGATGTGCAGTTTTTGGAATACACGATGGGCGATGAATTTCCCCAATTTTTGCAACTACAAAAAATGTATGAGGCAATGCTAGGACACAATATCAAGCAATTTTTTGCCTTTGAGTTTTATAACTATGGATTTTTATGGTATGTGGCAAATCTCATCGTTGTTTTACCTTTTAAGATTTTTCCAAATTACGAAATGGCGATTTATACACCCAGAATGCTCAATGCGCTTTTTGCTATCGCACTACTTGCGATGATATACAAAATCGCTCGGCTGTATCTAAACCCAAGAAACTCGTTTTTATTGTGTGTTTTTGTGGTGGCTATGCCGGGCTTTTGGAAAGTCGGTTATACCTTTAAGCCTGATACTTTTCAAGCCCTCTTGCTGCTTTGCTGTGTGTATTATTTGTGCAAAGACAACTTTGCTTTTGGCAGGTTTTATCGCTATGGCATTATGTTTTTTGGGTTAGCACTAGGCGCGGCGAAATTCCAAGCCGTGATGTTTTTGCCCCTTGTGTATGGCTATATCTTTTATCTTTTTGCCACAAACCCAAGCGTGCGCACATTGTTGCAGGTTGTCAAAAAGGGCGCGTTGGCGACACTAGGTATCTTTGCGCTGTGGATTCTCACTAATCCCTATCTTTTGCACCCTAGAGGCTTTTTGGCGTGGCTTAGTATGTTTGAGGGCAATATGAATAGCAATGCCACCAATCACGGCTCATATATCGATGTGAGTATCACCCAAAAGCTCTTTGAGGTCGTGGATTTTTACTACTTTGAGATTGTAGTGTTTTGCGTGCTTGTGCCTGTGTGTGCTATGCTCTGCTTTAGGGCTTTGCAAATACCTTTAGGGCGCGCTAGGCAGGATTGGCGGCAGCATTATGTGTTTATCCCTATCGCCCTTAGCTTTGCTATCTCAATGCTCTATCTTTTTGTGAAAGTCAATAAGACTTGGGAGATTTATTACTTTAGCTCAATTTGTTTTGGAATCTTGCTTTTCATACCTTTTGTGCTTGCTTGCAAAGACTTAGAATCTAGGGTTGCCAGCGACACTACAGAATCTAAAAGGCACAATCACATCAAAATAGCTCTTGGGGGGGGGGGCATTTAGTATGCTTATAGCCCTAGAAATTTTTGGCGGGATTTATAACCACGCCTACGCGCGGGTGTTTGAGAAATACCCACGCGACTTACACGCAATTTATGAAAAATCCGATAAATTAGCCAAGCTTCTAGCCCCTCATTTTGAGGCTATGCAGCCACCATTTACGCTTCTTATTGATACACCGCTTGCGTATTTACGCTTTGGGCTAGAGCCAAAGCATATTTACAGACCCTATGGTTATTTAAATTCCGAGAGTTTTGTCTATGAGGAGTGGAGCAAAAAGCCTCATACATTACCTTTTGTGCCAAAAGATTTTATTATCTTGCGCAAAGATTCTACGTTTTTTGATAAATCCAAAAGACCCAAGACAATAAGCCAAAATCTCGCACAATCCCTGCAAACACTGCAAAATTTGCAAACTGGTGCTTTGCCCTATGCAAAGATCATCAACACAGAGGATTTTGTCGTGTTTAAAAATCTCGATACATCACACAAAGGAGCAGAGTATGAATAGAAATAAAGTCATAGGGGCTATGATAAGCTTTTATAATCGTTACTATGTTGTTTTTTGGATAGTTTTTGGGCTACTTGCCATGAGGGCTTCGTATTATAGTTTTTTGAGTGCATTTGGTAGTAGTATTGATATGCAATGGTATCCTGCAGTGCAGCTCTGGGCTTCGGGGGGGGGGAATGTAGATTCTATTAATCCTTACTTAGCATTTTTACAAGGAGATAGGTTTATGTCAAATGGTCCAAATTATATGCCATTTATGTATTTTTTGATGATGCCCTTTGCGTTTTTGGATTGGGAGAGTGCCAAAGTTGCCTTTGGGCTTTGTAATATTGCGCTTTTCATCGCGACAATTATTTTGCTCTATGGTGCGGGCGTGCCGAGGATTTTTTTGTGGCTTATGTCGGTTTTGGTGCTACTAGGCTATACCTATGGCAATGTCGTTGCGAATGCTCAAAGTGCTATCATCGTGGGGTTTGGGGTGAGTCTAGCCTATCGCTTTAGGCACAAGCCTTGGGTTGTGGTTCTGGGACTAAGCCTCGTGTGCATCAAGCATTCTTTTGCATTGCCTATTTTGCTTGGATTTTTTCTTTGTGGGTATTACAAAGAGGTTATTGCTAGTGCGCTTGTGGCATTTGGGTTTGTCTGTTTGTTTGGATTTAAAGTCGGTATTTCGCCTTTTGAAGTCTTGCGTCTCCTCTCTGAAGTCAATGCCCACCATTATATGCGTGAGGGTGCTTTTGGTGGTCCAAGCGATTTGATGAGTCTCTCCCAAAAGCTTTTTGGCACGCCATATTCTGTGCTCTCTTTGGTGATTGTGTGTGTCTATGCGAGTTTTGTGGCATTGGTGTGGAGGCTAAAGCCTAAGGATAATCTCGTCATAGCAGGCTCTATCGTGCTTTCACTCCTTAGCCTGCCACATTTAGGATACGATCACTATATGCTTTTTATCGCTATTTGTCTAGCTTCTGTGTCGCTTGGTGCGGGGAAATTGTGCTATATGGTTGTGTTGGCACTCTTTTTGTGGCGAGGACAAAGTGTGTTTAAGCCTCTCTTTGATCGCTTCAATCCAGAGCTTAGCACGCATTGGGCTATGAATATGGGCGTGGTTTTTTGTGCATTTGTCATCGTGCTTTTTTTGGTGGCGATGTATGCTATGATTTTGGAGGCTCGGAGGCGGACGTGCTAACTAGATATATTCTTGTGGGTTGCTTGGCTACGGCGATTTTTTATGTTGTGGCAAATGCGCTCGCGCTTTTTTGTGGCACATATATCGCTACATTTATGGGTAATCTCACAAGCTTTGTATTTGGGTATTTTGCACAGATGAAATTTGCCTTTGGTGTGCAAGCTAAGCATAGCGTGATGCTGCCTAGATACATTGCGTTGCTATGCCTCATCTTTGTCTATGGGCAAATCGTTACATTTTTTGGGCAAAGTTTCTCCTATGTGCTTGTGAGTTTATGTATCGCATTGAGCGTGCCACTATTTTCTTATCCTTTGCAAAGATTTTGGGTGTTTAAAGAAGTAGGGGACTCTAAAACATCTCTCGGGGGGGGGGAAATAGACTCCCTAAAAGACAACATCTAGTTTATTTTCATTGGCTTTTTTACTCTCTTTTTTACCACACATACCTTGCTTGCTTTTTATCAAAAGACACTAGGGCATTGCCTCTATTTGGCATTGCTTTGATGTGCGCTTATAGATTCTCTGTATTTTGTGTTTATTGTGCTTTGCTCATATCGCTTCGTTTGCGACTTATTCCTACCACGCGATTACACAATCCCCGCTTTATTAGCATTTCTTTCTCTTATCAGATTCGCATTTTAGCTTATCTCACACACAAGGAGTTTTGATGATAGTTTTTATCCCGCTTATTTTGTTTTCGGTATTGCTCAATGCCACTGCGCAGCTTTTGCTCAAAAAGGGTATGAGTAGTTTGGGCGAGTTGAGTTTGAGCCTAGAGTTTATCTTGCGTAGTGTGCTAAACCCCTATATCATCGGTGGTATGGGTGTGTATGCAGTGAGTATAGTCTCTTGGCTTATTGTGCTAGCCAAGGTCAATGTCAGTGTCGCCTATCCATTTCTTAGTATAGGTTTTGTGTTTTCTGCGGTGGTGGCGTATTTTGCTTTTGGCGAACCGCTAGGGGGCTTGAAAATCCTTGGAATCGCTCTCATATGCCTAGGGCTTGTGTGCCTAACAATGGTCAAAGGATAGGCTATGCGTTATATTGTGATTGGTGGTAGTGGGTTTGTGGGCGTATATACGATTAGAGCGATTTTAGATTCACTACAGGGCAAGGTGCTATGCCTAGATTTGCACAAATCTAAGGATTTGCCTGATGAGGTGGAGTTCGTGCAGTGCGACATAGCTAAGGGCTGCTCTGTGGAGTTTGCGCCCGAAGACATCGTGATACATCTCGCCGCTAGAGCCTATGCACCCAAACCTCCCACGAGGGATTTGGAGCGATATTTTAGGGAAGTCAATGTGTGTGGGACACACAATGTCATAGAGGCTATGCTAGCGCGTGGCTGCAAAAATCTCATCTATTTTAGCACCGATATGGTCTATGGCAAGCCCCAATATCTGCCGGTGGATTCACTTCATCAACGCAAGCCATTTGGGTGGTATGGACGCAGCAAGGTGGAGGCTGAAAATCTCATCTTTGCCGCACGAGAGCGGGGGCTTAATGCCACGATTTTCCGCCCGCGTATCATCGTAGGAGCTGGGCGATATGGAATCTTAACCAAGCTTTTTTCGCTCGTGCGATATTCCCTGCCTGTGCCGATGATTGGTAATGGCAAGAATTGCTATCAAATGATAAGCGTGCGAGATTGTGCGCGGGCTATCGTGTGTGCGATTGCTAAAGGTATCCCAAACGCAGAACTCAATCTAGGCTCACACAATCCTCCAAATATTCAAACATTACTGCACGCACTCATCACGCACGCACATTCTAGGTCGATTCTCGTGCCTACCTATGCGCGAGGGATTAAAGCTCTCTTGGCAGTCTTAGAATCTCTTGGCGCACCGCTAATGTATAGGGAGCAGTATATGATTGCTGATGAGCAATACATCGTGGATATTGAGCAGACTATGAATCTGCTAGGGTGGCAACCACTTGAGAGTGATAGTGATATGCTCCTTGAGGCGTATGAGGAGTATATGCGCTATCTTAAGTCTTAAGCCCTGTGCTAATTGGGAAATGCTATAATGATGTCTTATTTTGATATAAGGAGTTTTTATGGGCTTTGGCACACATTCACTTGATGCATTGCGTAAAATCGGGAGAAGCTATGTCCTCCCCACACGAGAGATACAGGGGCTTTTGGAATGTCATATTCCATTGCAAGATTTGCGGTGCGTGTTAGACTTTGGGGCTGGCACATTGTTTTGGAGTGAGTTTTTTGCTGAAAAATTAAGCAAAACTTCAGCTCGGGGGGGGGGGGGTAATTGCAATAGATTCTCTTTATAAGACCTATAAGCCCACCCCTAAATACCCAAATATCACTTGCCTTGCAGATTTATCCTCCCTGCGATTTGGGGCTAGCGACACTGCACAATCCCTAGATTCACAAAAGCACACCACACTTTTTTTTGCCAGTGATGTGCTTCATCATTTAGATTCTCATATGTGGCAGGATATTTTGCACACGATTGCTCCCCACGCACACTATATTGTGATTAAAGACATTGATGCCACGCATCGTTTTGGGAATTTTGCCAATGCAATGCATGATTTGCTTATCAATGGCGAACGCGTGCGAAGTATCTATCCCCAAACTCTTGCCACAGAGCTAGAGACACTAGGCTTTGAGTTGCAGTATTTCTACCTGCCTAAGCTTTGGTATCCACACTTTTTACTCATCGCAAAGGCAAGGTTGTAGTGTTTGTAGGCAAAATGTGAATCTTAGAATCTGCTTTAGATTTCGCATTTGGCTTGCTTGGAGTCTTAAAGATTGCGTGCAAGCCAAAATTTTCCCACACTTCAATCCTCAAGAAGATGCAAGTCATAGGCGATTTTGTGGGTATGAAGAGTGGATTTTATAAGCGTTATGTCTGCCACCTCAAAATAAATCGCGATTCCACAATCGCTGGAAAACTCTCTTGGCGTGGGTGTGAGCTTGAAAGTTACTTTAAGGCTTTTTAGCAATGTCTCGGATTCAAAGGCACTTGCGGTGGTAAAAAAGAGTAGATAGCCTTTTGTCGTATTGTTCTCCATAGCAACGCCCTAGCTTTTGGCAATCGCACTAAGGGCTTTGAGGCAGGATTCTATCTCTGTGTGCGTGTTAAACACCCCAGCACTTAGGCGCACACTTCCACCATGCGTGAAGCTCCCTAGGATTTTATGAGTGGAGGGGTTGCAATGCAATCCTACACGCACACAGATTCCAAACTCCCTATCTAGCCTCATCGCTACTTCAGAGATGCTTTTGCCCTCGATATGTAGCGAAAGTGTAGCGTTCGCCCCTAGATTCTGTGCAGAATCTGCTACGCCATAGAGTTTCACGCCCTTTATGCCTTCAAGCCCTTTGAGAAGGTGTGTGCGCAAATCAAGCTCGTGGGCGTGAATCTCACGCACGCCTTTAGATTCTATCCATTTTAGCCCCGCACATAGCCCAGCAATCCCGTGCATATTGGGCGTGCCACTCTCAAACCTATCGGGCAAAAATAAGGGCTGAATCTCCTCCTCACTCGCACTTCCTGTGCCTCCAAAAATAAGCGGCTCTAACTCCTCAAATGCGAAGCCATCACTCACCAGCAATGCTCCCACGCCCATAGGCGACAAAAGCCCTTTATGCGCACTAAGGGCTAGGAAATCCACCTGCTTCATCACCCCACGCATTTCCACGCACCCCACGCTTTGTGCGCCATCAAGCAAAAACGCCACGCCCTCACTGCGCGCTAGCGTGCTAAGCTCCTCTAGGGGTATCATCGTGCCACTGACATTATTGATATGCGCACAGGCTAGGAGTTTCGCACCCTTTAGTAATTCTCTAGCGGATTTTATATCCAGCTCACAGGTTTGCGTGCAGGGGATTTGCCGAATCTCCAAATTTAGCCGCTCTTTTAGTGCATTTAGCGGACGCATAAGCGCGTTATGCTCCATTTGCGTGGTAACCACGACATCGTTTTTTCGCAAAAAGCCTTGCAAAAGCGTGTTTATCGCCATTGTGGCATTGTGTGTGAAAAACACCCTTTTGCAATCCTCTAGCCCCAGCAAATCCGCCAAGCCTCGCCGTGCCTGATACAAAATCCGCCCAGATTCTATGGAGAGGGCGTGCGCACTGCGTCCCGGACTCGCCCCCACACTCTCCATAAACGCACACACTGCTTCCTTTACACCAGGGGCTTTGGGGAAGCTTGTCGCGGCATTGTCGAGATAGATTCTCACGCACGCCTACTTTTTAGAGAGATGATAGGTGATTTCGCCCTCACTTTCACGCACTTTTTGCACTTCATAGCCATAGTGGCGCGCAAGGCGCGTGATATTATCACTTGCTGCCCCACAGCTACACAGCACTTCAACCTCTCCTTCGCCTTTTTCCAATAGCGGCTTAAGATTTAGCACAGGTTCTGGGCAAGAAAGCCCGCGGACATCTAGTATTACACCACAAGAGCCTTGCTCTTGTGTATCGCTCGCAGAGAGTGAATCTCTGCTCACTCCGCTTCGCGTTATTGGGTTAGCTTCGCTCAACCCGTTTTCTAAGGCTTTGCCACTTGGGGTTGCAGATTCTCTCATTTCCTACCTCCTCTCTCGTGCAAATATCGCCACAAGTAGGCAAAACACGATTCCTACAAACACCGCCACAGGTGCATTTGCACCGATTCCATTTGCTGAACTTGCAAGGCTGAAATTATGTGCAAACGCCGCACCCACAAGCAGCCCAAACACAAACACTCCCGCATCGCCATCGCCCTCACCGCTTAGCACCAGCTGTCTGCCTGGGCAACCACCCGCAAGGCAAAAGGCAAGCCCAGAGAGCAGCATTCCAAGGAAATTCCACACCCAATCATTGTGTGCGATGGGTTGTCCGCTAAATCCGGGATTAAAAAACCCAAGTGCGAGGTTTGTCAAAAATGCCGCGACTACCAGCGCGATGACACCTTGCAAAATATGCGTGTCCCTAAGTAGCACGCTATCACGCACTGCAGCAATGGTGCAAAAGCGACTTTTTTGGAATATCGCCCCTAGGAACAATCCGGCTACAAGAGAGATGAGAAGCGGTGCGTGTTGAGAACCCGGACCTTTTTCTGAAAATTTCACCGGTACTTGCGGATCCACCAACCCCCAAAGCAAAAGCCCAAAAAGCCCTAGCACAAAAAGTGGGAAGATAAAGCCCACGATTTTGCTAGCAGGGTATGCGCGCCCTAGGGAAAATCCGCGTTTGAGGAAGAAGATACCAATGAGAATCCCACACACAAGCCCAGCAATTCCGGCTATGGCGGTAAAATCCCCTGCGCTAAAGCGAAGCCACATTCGCCACGGACAACCCAAAAACACCAACGCCCCAATCATCGCAAAAAATCCGAGCATAAATCGCACCACAGGCGCACTCCCAGCGCGTGCTTTAAATTCTCCAAACACAAAAGACGCCACCAATGCACCCAGCACAAGCCCAATGATTTCAGGACGGATATACTGCACGATTGAGGCTTGATGGAGGTTTAAACCTCCAGCAATATCACGCGTAAAACACGCCGCACACACACCCATATTACCCGGATTGCCCAAAGAAACCAAAAGAGGTGCTATCACACCCAATGCAATGCCCGCTAAAATAGGCAAGACTGCTAATCGCATACGAACTCCTAATGATGATAACCTAACAGCTTAGTAAAAGTAGAAAAGTAGAGCTGTGTGCTTAATCCTTAAGCCTAGAAATGTAATTGTAGTATGTGTTTTATTGTGATTTGCTGAAAAGCTTATGAGCTATTGGGGCGATGTGTAGAATCTAAAATCACCAGCGACATTATAGAATCTAAGTAATCTTGAGATTCTAAAAAAGACAATGTATGGTCGCGAAGCGGAGCGAGTGGAGATTCACTCTCCACGAGCGATAACAATTTGCCAAATTGCAATAAAATAATGGAATCTAAAATCACCAGCGACATTACAGAATCTAAGCAATCTCAAGCTCTAGATTCTGATAGCGTATGCTCACGAAGCGGAAGGGGGTGAGGGATTACTCCCTTCACGAAACGATACACAAGTTTTGCTGTGGCAAAACTTGCATTAAGTAATTAGGAATGGCGATTGTTATACGCCTGCTCTCCGTGCAGTGCGATATCTAGCCCTTGCGCCTCGATATTTTCATTCACACGCAGATCTGTAAAAAGCGCGATAATCTTAAAAATCACAAAGCTCACCACCGCTGAAAACACAATGCACACGACAATGCTAAAAATTTGCTCCAAAAGCAAATGATAGCTTCCGCTGATAAATAGCCCTTCGCCGAGCGTGCTTTCTCCTGTGGCGGTGGGATTGACCGCACTACTTGCAAAAAGCCCTGTGGCGATGCCGCCCCACACACCGCCTATGCCATGCAGACTAAAGGCATCGAGCGAATCGTCCCATTTAAGCTTATTTTTGATAAAACTAAGTCCCATATAGCACACGATAGCCGAGATAGCCCCGATGAAAATACTAGAATAGATTCCCACGAAGCCACATGCCGGAGTTATCCCCACAAGCCCCGCGACAAGCCCGCTAAGACTTCCTAAAATCGTAGGGCGTTTGTGGATCGCCCACTCTAGTAAGACCCAAGCCAGAAAGCCACTAGCTGCCGAGATGATACTCACCACAAAGGCATTGACGGCTATATCATCTACCGCGCCTGCGCTCCCAGCATTGAATCCAAGCCAGCCGATGAGCAACAGCACCGCGCCCAAAAATGTATAAGGCACGGAATGTGCACCGCTTGAGATGTGGTAGTTATCCTCTTCTTTGCGAGCGCCTACAATGAGCGCGCCCACGATTCCAGCGACTCCCGCGCTCACATGCACCACACCACCACCGGCGAAATCCAGCCCACCGCGCACGAGCAAAAAGCCACTCTCGCTCCAAATCATATGCGCCAGGACATCATACACGATCGTGCTCCAAAAAATAAGAAAAATCACGAGCACACCAAGCTTCACACGCCCCACGAGCGAACCTGTGATGATAGCCGAGGCAATGAGGGCAAACATCATCTGAAAAAGCACATACAAGATATTGGGGACACCATCGTCATTGTATCCACTAATGCCATCTAGTCCGAGATTCTGCAAAGTCCCGACAATCCCAAAGCCACTATCCCCGCCAAAAGCAAGCGAGAATCCTATCACAATCCACTGCAATGTGATCACGCCAAAGACAATAAAGCAGTTCATAATGGTATTAATCGCGTTCTTGGTTCTCACCATACCCGAGTAAAACATCGCTAGAGCCGGTGTCATCAGCAATACAAGCAGAGCACAAAGCATAAGAAAACTTGTGTTTATGGGATTCATAGCAGATCCTTATGGCTTTTATTTTACAGGTAAGACTTACGCGGAAATATTAACACAAAAAGCGTGTTAAGAATCTTAAAATGATAGACAAAATGCGAGAGATTAAAACAAGAGCTGGGCTTGTGCGCCTTTGCTCTTGCTTACTTGAGAATCGAAGGGGTAAATTAGTGATGTTCCAAATACGCGATAGCCTGCAGTGCTGCGGTAGCACCATCGCCTGCGGCACACACGACTTGCTTGGAGGCTTGCACACGCACATCGCCAGCGGCAAAGAGCCCGGGTATGTTGGTTTTCATCGAGAGATCGACTTTGATACTATTCCACTCATCGCACTCACAGAGCATACTACCATCGGGTTGTTTGAGAATCTGTGTATTGACATCATAACCCACAAACACAAATACGCCAAACACTGCCAAATCACGCACTTCTCCGCTTTTGGTATCCTTGATGCTCACGCCTGTTACACCACTATTATCGCCTTTGATTTCTTCAATCACTGCGGGTGTGATGATTTCAATCTTGGGATTTTCTTTGACATGCTGGATTGTTACGGGAGCAGCGCGAAATTCATCGCGTCTATGAATGAGGTAGATTTTGTTGCAGATTCTAGAGAGGTAGATCGCCTCCTCTAGTGCCGTATCACCTCCACCAAGCACTACCACATCTTTGCCTTTATAAAAAAACCCATCACAAGTCGCACAAGTGCTCACACCTCTACCCCAAAACTCATTTTCGCCCTTTACACCAGAGCGTTTGGGTCGCCCACCTGCTGCGAAAATCACAGCTTTAGCTTCTAGGACTTTGCCATCACTTTGAGTGATGATGAAAACATCACCTTTTTTGCTTATCATACTAACTTCTGCCATCTCGTGTTTTAGCCCAAATCTAAAGCACTGCTCCTGCCAAGGCTCCATAAAGTCTAATCCACTTTTGATTTCTTTGACACCCGGATAGTTTTCTATTTCGCTACTTCCTGTGATTTGTCCGCCGGGCATTCCTTTTTCAAACAGCACGACATTTTTGATACCGCCCCTTGTTGCGTATAATCCTGCGCTAAGTCCAGCGGGACCACCACCGATAATTGCTAGATCAATCATTGTCTCTCCTTCTTAATTAAAATATGGGGATTATAGGGCAATGCGTTAAACAAATGATAATTTTTATTATTTATTTCTCAAAATTACCAAAGTTGAAATTCTGTCTTAGTGCTCTTATACAAACTACGCGATCTGCCTCCTATATCGTATTCGACTGCAAACCCATATTTCACACTTGCCAACCCAGATTTACGGATTTTTGCACCTTCATAGGTTTCTTGTGGCACACTCAATGCACCAATTGACCCGCCAACTCTTGGTGCAAGCTTTTTATTAACACCTGCTTCACTTACCAAATCCCCATCGATATATAATGCCACATAGGTAATTGTTACAAACTCCTCTGTTTTGTTGTTGATATTGAGGCTGACACTACCCTTTCCTAGATTAAAAGAGTTTGCGCGTAGTTTGATGTCATTGTTTTCGATACTCACCGCTGGCATTGTTCTATTGGCAAGCACCACGCGTGCTGGGGTATCGCCACGCTTATTCTCGGCATACATATCCGCGCCATTAGAGAGCAGGAGATTTATCATTGCAGTATTTTTTTTCATCACTGCATAGTGTAGGGGTGTATTGCCCAAATGTTCGTCAGCGACATTCACTTCGGCACCCTTGCGTATGAGTTCTTTTGCCATACGCGTATCGCCTAATGCCACGACTTTGAGCAATGCCGTTTCGCCATGGCACACCGCATTGACATCAGCCCCACGTTCTATGAGTAGTCCTACGATTTCGATATTGCCCTTGCGTGCAGCATCATAGAGTGGTGTGCTACCACGTAGTCTTGCTTCCACATCAGCTCCTAGTGAGATTCCTTTGCGCACCTCGGTGTAATTATTGCTAAAGAGCATACTATTGTATCGATCGTTTGTCCCCAAACCCACGCTTACAAGCCCCATACACAGATATGCAACCCTCAAGATTCTACGCATATTCTCTCCTTTAGCTTAGATGTTTTTTTGCAATCGTTGCAATGTTTTCAAAGACTTCATCAAAATCCACACCATAGGTGCGTGCATTTGCCACAGAGGTCATAAAGTTTGTATCACCTACATATCGTGGGACAAAATGGATATGAATATGCTCTGGTATCCCTGCCCCGCCGGCTTTTTTGACATTCATACCCATATTGACACCACTTGCGCCGTATTCGTATAAGATTCCAAATGCCTTCTGACTTAGGGCTTGTATATGCAACCAAGTTTGAGAATCTAATAGTTCTGGAGAGTCGCAATGTGTGTGTGGAATCAGCATAAAATGCCCGGGAGTGTAGGGATAGAGATTCATTACACCAAAGCAGAGATTATCGCGGTAAAACACGCGATTTTGCCGATCAGATTCTGGTGCGGAGCTAATTGTGCAAAACACACAAGAGCTATCCTGTGAGCCAAAATATTCCTTGCGCCATGGGGCGTAGATAGTGTGCATTGCTCTCCTTTAGATAAAATTTGGGGCATCATTGCTAAAGAGGATCAAATCTCCGGGCAATGTGCAGGCTTTGAGAATGCTCTCTAGGGATTCTTTGCTATGGAGAATTATTTTTTGCGCCTTAGAGATATTTGTGGAAAAAAGCTTGGCATTGAGTGTGCCAGTAATAATCACGATGTCAAAGACTTCATCAAAATATTTGGCAAGCTTTATGTTGGATTCTTTGTTGCTTTCGACAATACCGGGCGTTACCACTACCTTGCGTCCATCATACAAAGACGCGAGACGCGCTGCCTCAAGCATACCCTTAAGATTGCCATTGAAACTATCATCAAGGATGAGTTTTTGGTTTGTAAAAATCTTTTGTAAGCGGTGTGGCACAGGCTCAAACTTGCTCACGCTATGCTGAATATCGCTCATACGCATACCAAGCTCTAGTGCCATGCTCACTGCAGCAGCGATATTGGCGACATTAAAAGCTCCTAGAATCTGTGTTTTGAACTCATACCATTGTCCTTTGTATTCTAGCTCAAAGCTCGTGCCCTCCAGTGTGGCATTGATATTTCTGCAACCTGTGGGGTAGAAACTAAGGAGTTTCTTTTTTTGAGGATCTAAATCTTTTGGGAGGGTATTTTGCTCAAACACAAAAACCTTTCTTAGACGTGATGAGTTGAGAATCTCAAACTTGGTGTTTGTGATATTTTCTAAAGTTTTGAAATATTCCAAATGTTGCGCACCCACCTCACCAATCACCGCATATTGTGGGTGCAAAAACTGCACGATTTCATCAATATCGCCCTTAAGACGCGCTCCAGCTTCTGCGATATATATATCAGCGGTGTAGTCGAGATTTTCATTAATGTCTGCTACGATACCTGTGAGTGTATTGACACTGCGTGGTGTGGCATACACGCTAAAATGTGTGCTTAGAATCTGGAATAAAAAGTTTTTGATACTTGTTTTACCAAAACTTGCCGTGATGGCGATGATTTTGAGGCGACTCATGATCTCGAGCTTGTCTTTGGCGATTTGCTTGTATTGTTTGAGCAACACGCGTTCATAGAGATTAGAAATCACCACCGCAAAGAGCAAGGATAGGATATGCATAAAGGGGTTAGAAGTTTCAAACAAAATCCCCAAACCCTCATCAAGCAGCACAAAGATAAAACATAACACAAAAAATCGCTGCACGCGTTTGGTAAATTTGAGTGGTTTATCTTGTTTAAGTCTCCATAGCACAAGTGCTATAAGCAGCACCACTGCCACAATCATCACATATTCTTTGAGATCAAGAATTTGTAGCACAATAGAACACACCAAGGGCAAGAGAAAAAACCATATATGCCACATAAATTTATGGTGCATAAAAACAATGCGATAAAAGCTGTAGTTATACCATTGTAAAAGTGTAATAAGATAATACGCAAGCTCAAAACTTAGCAAAAATCTCGCTACAATACTCACAAAATCTTCAATATTCATCATGCCTCACTTACTTTAAAATCACAAATCCACTAAATTCTCGCGGTGCGATTTTTTGAGATTGTATATGCACCACATCGGAACGTTCTGGACCGCTGTTTAGATACTGCATAAATGTGTCGAGCATTTTTTGTTCCCCCTGTGCATAGATTTCTACACTACCATCTTCAAGATTGCGCGTGCTTCCTTGGATTCCTAGTTTGTCAGCGTGGTATTTGGCAAACTTTCTGTAACCTACGCCTTGCACTTTTCCAAAAACCAAAATATAGTGTGTTTGCATTTATACTCCTTGCTGTGCTGTGCCTTGATAGAGAGCTTGGATATGTGTTGCTTGTTTGAGAAAAAAATAATGATCTCCCTCAAGCACAAAGAATCGGCTGTGAGGTAGCAATGAGGCGATTTTTTCCCCGCTACTAAGCGGTGTGGCACTATCGTCCTTGCCCCAAAATATATGGGCTTGCGCCCTGCATTGTTTGAAAGATTGACTAAAATCCTCATTAACTACATTTTTAAATGTCTGATACATTGCTTCATTGAGGTTGTGCGCGTCCTGGGAGCGTAAAAAACTTGCTCTGATTCCAAGCTTTTTGCAAAGTTTTGCCAGAAGGATTTTGGCACGCACCTTGAGGGATTTTGGCGTTACAATCCCTGCACTACTTAGGAGGATTAGCTGCTCTTTGGCGAGCAAGGTCGCGACTTTGCCACCAAAGGAATGTCCCACCATAATAAATTCTTGTGAATCTAATCCACTTAAGTGTGTGCGTATGTAGGAGAGAAAAGATTTGATAATATTGGCATAATCACAAGTGTGCAAAATCTGCTCATTTGTGCTTGCCCCAAATCCGGGTAAATCAATATAGAGATGCACATAATCCTCAAAACTTTTTTCAAAAGCAAGTTTCATAAGTTCTTTGTTGCTTCCCCATCCATGTAAAAACACAAGCACCCCACGAGGATTGTGGATTTTGAGATTATGCAATATATAGCTAACGGGGAATATAGTATTGTTGTAGTCAATCTGTGCCAGTGCCATTGTGCTATTTGCCCTTGGCTCTTTGAATCTGCTCTATGTATTTGTAGTTTGGTTTGATGCGTTTATGCGAGGGGAGATTCTCACTTAGAGCTTGGAGTGTGCCTAAGAAATCTTCAAAGAGATAATGCGCGCCAGACCCAGGAATAGGATTAATTTCATTGAGATACACACAATTATCAATCACGAAAAAATCACATCGTATGATTGCACCCTCAAACGCATCGGTATAGATTTTTTTAAAATTCTCTTGGAGTTCTTGCTCCAAATTATGGGAGATGTCAGCCCGCAAAACCTGCTCGGTGCGCGCAAAATCTAAATATTTGTCTTCAAAGTTCAAAAACTGCTTTTTGCGTGGCTCTTCGATGAGAGAAAATATCCATTGCTCCCCGACTTTGCATCCTGCTAGATTGTATTCTTTGACATCTTGGATAAATGGCTCAACCAACACGCGTTTATCGTATTCAAATGCGCTATCAAGCCCATAGCGCAATTCACTCTCTTGTGTCGCTACACTCACACCAATAGAGCTACCAAGTCTCGTGGGTTTGATAATCACAGGATATGGGATAGTGAGATTTGACATCTTATCTTGCGTGAGGACTTGGGATTGTAATGTCAGCACGCCTCTTTGGGCTGCAAAGAGTTTGGTAAGGGATTTATCAAAGCTTAACACACAGGCTTGCACACGAGGTGCTATATAGGGGATAGCATAAAATTCGCAGAGCGCACTTAAGACGCCGTCCTCGCCATCAGCTCCGTGTATAAGACTATAGAGTGTGCCGAGTTTTATAATTTTTGGTTTATTAAACAAGCCTTGTAGGTAGTAAAAGCCACCATTGCCCACAAAGAGCTCTTTTGCTTTTGTTTTGTATAAGCCTTTGGCAAAAAATGATGATTTCATTTCGCTGTGTGGGATAAGCCAAAACCGATGTTCGCCGTCTAAAAAAATATAATTCTCTACGCGTGTCCCCAGTGTTTTTTTGATTGCTACCGCACTCACGATGCTAATCTCGTGCTCATAACTTGCTCCACCAAAGATTATACTAATATTCATCACATTCCTTTGCCACAATTTCGAGGGTAGATTGTAGCTTGAAATAACTAAAAAGATTATTATGTGTGATTTTCACAAATCTTTTAATACCCTATGTTCCTTTATATCGGAAACACACGGATACTAGAATCTAGATTCTCTTGCAAGACAGATTCTATGGCATACAATGTCCCGGTTGCTCCACTCGCGCAGCCACTGCACGCCCCAAGATAGCGGATATACACATCGATATGCCCATCACTAGAATCTTTAATGTCCAAAATCTCCATATTCCCGCCATCCATCATTAGCATTGGGCGCACCTGCGCATCAATCACAGAATCTACCGCCTTGACCTTTTGCACCATTGTCATATCTTTAAACGCCAGCTCACCGCTCGCGCTCTTTGCCACATTTTCTTTTAGAGCCTCGCGCTCCATCTCTGCGCGCACATCAGCGAGAATATCTACGAGATAGTATTCACGTTTTTCGTGTCCTCCGGGCTTGATACAGCTCTTGCAAAACGCCCCAGCTTTCGTGTAGTTGGTAATCTCCTCCACGCTTTTTAAGTCATTAAGCCTAATAACTTCTTTGATAGTCGAGAGGCTCACACGTGCGCACTCACACACGATAATCTCATCTTCAAAATCCTCTTCACTCTTGCCCAGATATATACCCGCTGCCTTTTTTATCACATCATACGCCATCACCGAGCAGTGCATTTTTTGCCCCGGGACTGCAGGTGTATCAGGGTCATCACGCAAGGCACGCTCCACATCAAGATTGGTGATTTTCACCGCATCTTGCACCTTTTTGCCAAGACAAAGCTCCACCATCATATCGCTACTAGCAATCGCTGTCCCACAGCCAAAGCTCTTAAACTTCGCATCGATAATCACATCATTAGAATCCACCAGCCAATACAGCCGCACTGCATCGCCACAAGATTCTGCACCATAGTCTGCCACGATGAGTTTAGCACCCCTAGCGTCTGCGTCCTTTTGTGTCAGCACGCCCAAATGCGTGGGGTTGTCCATTCTTTCACTAACTTTTTTGCTATATGCGTCCCAGAGGGCGCCACCAAGTAAATCATTCTTTGCCATATTTTCTTCCTTATGATAGTTATAGATTCAGCTGTCTATACCTGTGATAGATTTGCTTGCCTTTAGGGTAGCCTCATCTCTACTCCAAAGGTAAGCAAACGACAAGCACACAAGCCTACAATGAGGCAAGCTTAGAATCTCTCTGTGCCAAGGCTCTTTGCTAGAGATTGCACCAAAAGATTCCAGAAAGCTTTGAGAGACTTACAAAACCCAGAATCTCCTGCTTCTATGTCTAGCGAGATTCACTCATACGAGCTTGAGATATTGCGTAGCCTCTCTACTGCCTTTTTAAACACCTCAAGCATATACTCTATTTCCTCACGTGTGTTGAATCTACTAAGTGAGATTCTAATCGCTGTGTGTGCGAGCTCTTTGTCCGCACCGATAGCCACCATCACGGGATTTGCCTCTAGGTCCTCACTCGCACACGCACTGCCTGTGGAGCAGGCAATCCCGGCTTTGTTTAAATCCCACAGCATTGCCTCACCCTCAATCCCACGCACACTAATGAGTGTGGTATTTGGCACGCGGTTTTGGCGACTACCCACGACAAAGACATCTTGTATCTTAAGGAGCTCGTCCTCTAGGTAATCACGCAACGCCCTCACCTGCGTATCCTCATACTCTAGGCTCTCCACAGCTAGCCTCATCGCCTCGCCCATACCCACGATGTAGGGGACATTGAGTGTGCCGCTACGGCGTCCGCGCATATGCTCTCCGCCATGTAGCAATGGAGTGAGCTCCACGCCCTTGCGGATATACAGCCCACCCACGCCCTTTGGTCCGTGGAATTTATGCGCGCTAAAGCTTAGTAAATCCACATTTGCTTTTTGCACATCAACAGGGATTTTGCCGATAGCCTGCACCGCGTCTGTGTGGAATAATATGCCCTTTTCTCTGCACAATGCCCCAATTTCTTCTATGGGGAAAATAAGCCCCGTTTCGTTGTTTGCCCACATAATGCTTACCAACGCCGTATCCTCACAGAGTGCCTCGCGCACCTGCTCCACAGAGATATTGCCATTGCTATTTATGGGCAGACGCGTTACACGCACGCCAAGAGATTCTAAAAAACTGCAAGTCGCCCCCACAGCTGGGTGCTCCACCTCGGTGGTAACGATGTGCTTTTTGCTGCCATTGTGGATAAGGTCAAAATACACGCCCTTTAGCACCCAGTTGTTAGATTCTGTCGCGCAAGAGGTGATGATGATGTCGTCCTCATCGCTTGCGTTGATGCCTTTATACAGCTCCTCTATCGCCTCGTGGATTGCATGGTGGGTCTGTGTGCCAAATTTATGCAAAGAGTTTGGATTGCCATAATATTCGCAAAAAAATGGCTCCATAAGTGCCTTTACCTTTGGATCTACCATAGTCGTGGCGTTGTTGTCTAAATACACGCTTGTCATCAATTACTCCTAAAGATTCTATATACTTGATGTATGGAATTATTGCGTTTTTAAGTTAAAATACTCTAAAGAGACTAAAAACGCGTGGATTTTACACAATGTTTATTAATATATTGTTGTTATTTGTAAAATCATTGTTTTTTTAGAAAACTCTTTTGGGCATTAAAATTGCTTATGGATTGTTTGAAAAGGTAGCAAAGACGGCTTGGCTCTTAGTAAATATTGCCAAGAGTATTAAATTTTGTTACTATAATTGCGATAATTTTATGTTTTAAAATTGTCTTTTCTGTGAGTTTTACCTTAGATTCTATGAGGGGGTTGTGAGATAATGCGTATTACCTTTGGGACCAAATATAACCAAATGAATTATTATCAGGGCACGATGCAGAGTAAGCTCTCTGACATTAACACGAAAATTGCCTCTGGATTAAAGATTCAATATGGTTATCAGGATAGCTCGGTGTTTAATCAGAATCTAAAGCTTGAGTATGAAGAGCTAAATCTCGATCAAGGCATTGATAACTCTAATACTGCTTATACACGCACGCTTAATACTGACAAAGCCTTGCAAGAACTCTCCCAAACCGCCGTGCAGTTTAATACTAAGCTTATTCAAGCAGCAAATGATATACACTCTCCTGTATCACGGGAGGCAATTGCTCGGGATTTAGAAAAACTTAAAGAGCATATTATCAATATCGCCAACACTTCTATTGGTGGGGAATTTCTCTTTGCTGGGAGTAATGTAAAAATTCGCCCTTTTGAACCTGATGGCACTTATAAGGGCAATAATGAACGTCTAGAAGCCTTAATAAGTTCAAAAAATCTTATGCCTTATAATATTACCGGCAAGGAGCTGTTTTTTGGGCGAGATTCGGATAGCTACAAGACAATTACAACTAATATAAGAAAATTTAATCAAAGCAAACTTAATCCCGCTATGATGGATAGAATCCGCCGTGGCGATATACCCGAGGAAGTATATATCAAAAGCACTGATACCTTACGAGATTTGCTAGGTGATGATGATAGAATCACAAACAATAACGGCAAAGAATATTTTTATATGCGTGGCGTGCGTCCTGATGGCACGAGCTTTAAGAGTAAATTCTCGTTTGATGTGGGATTTAGCGATGAAAAAAATGCCACAAAAGTGCAGGATTTGCTCGATAAGATAGGCAAGGAGTTTGGCAACACCTCTAAAAATAAAGTTGTAGATGTCAGTCTTAATTATTGGGGAGAAATTGAGATAAAGAATCTAACGCCGGGCAATGCGAATTTGGATTTTCATCTTATCTCAAGCGATGCAGATGTAGAAAATATTGATGATCTTGCTTCTATGGGGGCGAAGGTTACAAGTTTTCAAAAAAGTCCATTTGTGGGGGAATATTCACAGCACACAATTGCTGGATTGCGAGATAATTACGATTATAGAATCTCTAAGATTCCCTCGACATTTCTTACCAAAGACAACACCCCAGCCACTCTCACAACAAAAGTGCGTGATGTGCTACCAGAGGGTATTGACACACTTGTATTTGCCGGCACGCGTCCAAACACTAATGATGGCAAGATAAATCCTGAACCCATTGAGCCTTTGAAAATCGTCATTGATGATTCGATGCAGTTTCGTGATGTGATTAAGCAAGTGAGTGCGCATTTTGGTGGCAAGTTAGAGGGGGAAATAATCAATGGTGAATTGGTGTTTAGAGATAACAATGTCAAGAATAAAGACAAAGACACCTATGAGCCACCTTTTAATGGCGAAAATGGATTTAGTCTTTCGCTCTCCACTTATGGCGGCGGGGAATTGCGTGATGGGCTTAGGAGTGATTACAAGGCAGAGTATGATAGGCTAGCATTTGAAAATCGTGGATCAAAGCTTGTGTCTAATGTGCAGCAGATTCTAAGTAGCGGTATGGGGTTTGCCAATGACGATACCAAACTTTCTGAAGTGGCTGGAGGTAGTGTTGATGGGCAGGTTTATAATCTAAGCCTTAGCGACCATAATGGTGTGCCGCTCCAAGCGCGCGTAACACTTAGCAACAAAGAAGGATCGTTTTTGGTTTTACCAGACCCAAAGACCAATCAAGAGATTCGCATTCCACTTTATAATCCACATGATGAGCCTCCGGCAGTCAGCATCACAAAAGCTGACAACCTCACTTATAGGCAGCTTATGGACGCTATTGGTATTGCGCTCAATTATTCTAATCAAGATTCACAAGCCTATCTCAATGCCCAGCTTGAAAGTGGCACACCCACCCAAGAGGGCAAAAGAGCATTTGAATCTCTGCTCCAAGCTCAACAAGGCAAGATAGAGGTAAGTCTCACACCACAGGGGCGCGTGCAGATAGCAGACCAAATGCGCTCTATTTCGCGTATGAAATTTATGATTTATAACGAGCAAAGCAATGATTTTTCAGAAGAAGCTTTGCGCGATCATACGACTTTTTTGACTTTTAATGCAAATAATGCTCTTACGATTGACCAGCCAGATATTAATTTCTTTGATGGGCTTGATGAAATGATTAAGGCTGTGCGCAATGGAATCTATCGCCCAGATATTTATGGAGATAATTATGTCCCAGATATGCGCAATATCGGCATACAAAATAGTATTGAGCTTTTTGGACATTTCAGTAACCATATCGAAAAAATGATCGCCCAAAATGGCGCACATGGAAGGAGTTTTGAGAATGCTTTACGACGCAATGAAGTGCTTAAGGTGCAAATCGCTTCTATCAAAAACGATAATATTGGCACGGATATGGCACAAACCTACAATCACTTTTCAAATCTTACGACAAATTACAATGCAGTTTTGGCTTCGACAAGCCGCATTAATCAAATGTCTTTGGTAAATTATCTATGAAAAATATACCTATTATCAGCTATCAGCATATTCGGGATAGGGCGGAGTCTCAAAGCGTGAGTGTGGCGGAGTTTGAGCGACAAATTGCTTATCTCAAAAAGAAAGGATATGAGTTTTTAAGTCTTGATGAGTATGTCGCACTCAAGTGTAATCCAAAATCACTAGAATCCAATAAGCAAAAATATATCCTTATACTTTTTGAGGGTGGTTGGAGAGATTTTTATACGAATGCAGTGCCAATTTTGAAGCATTACTGGGCGAAAGCGGCACTTTTTATTGCCACTGAATGGATTGATGAATCTTCAAAGCAAAAGCAAGCAAAGCCAAAAACAATACAAGATGCCGATCTTGCGCACGATGAAGCTATGCTGGCACTTGGTGAAAATCCTCGGTCAGTGGTTTGCACGTGGGAGGAGTTAGCACAGACAAAAGAGCTTATAAGCTTTGGATCTATGACACATACTTATCAACTCTCAAATTATGTGATTAAACCATGGCATGAGGATTTGCAACTATCAAGCGATCTTATATTGCAGCATCTTGGGGTGCAGACTACACATCTGCTTTGGCCTCGTGGTGAATACGATGCTACGCTTTTGCGCACTGCTAAAAAAATGAACTTCACTGCCTTTTATCTCAAGCAAGAAGGCTTGAATCTCCAAGATTCTGTATTAGAGCAAAACAAATACTACCCTATGAGTAATGGTCTAGTTTGTTTGAAGAAATTTCTTTTTGTCTGTGCTACTTCCTTGAGATACAAAATTTTGCGAGTCTTTTTATAAGGTTTTTTTAATTTTTTTAACAAAAAGCTATTTTATGTGTTATAATGCTTGGGATTTTTTGATAATTTTGAATCTTGCAAAGGAAGGACTATGCGAATCTTAATTATAGAAGATGATGCGACACTTAGTAAAGCATTAAGCGATACATTGAGTGTCAGCGGTTACCAGACGGATATGGCTGAAAACATTAAAGACGGCGAGTATTATATCAGTATTCGGAATTACGATTTGGTTATAAGTGGATACACACTCTCTGATGGTGTGGGTATTGAGATCATTTCTCAAGTCAAGGAAAAATCTCCGCGAACACCTGTGATCATTATATCTGACAAAGCCGATGCGGAGCGTGAAATCCAGGCTTTTAAAGATGGAGCTGATGACTTTATTGCAAAACCACTGAATATGAAAGTATTGCTTGTGCGTGTAGAGGCGCGATTGAAGTTTTGGGGCTCCAGTGTGATTGAGATTGAGGATCTTGTGATCAATCCCGATGAAGAAAAAATCACTTATCAAGGACAAGAAATCGAAGTCAAGGGCAAGCCTTTTGAAGTCCTTACACACTTGGCACGACATCGTGATCAAATCGTATCAAAAGAGCAGCTTTTGGACGCAATTTGGGAGGAGCCAGAGCTAGTAACCCCAAATGTTATTGAGGTGGCAATCAATCAGATTCGCCAAAAAATGGACAAGCCTCTTGGCATTAGCACTATCGAAACGGTGCGCCGTAGAGGTTATAGATTTTGTTACCCAAAAGCACCTAGTGAAAGTTAATGGGTGCTTTTCTCTCTTGCTCGCATATTGACACGGCTTTATTTATATTTTTTTAAGTCTAGCTTATTTATAATGCTTCCGCTCCTTTATAGACCTATGCAATAAGTTTCTAGGACAACGCTTCAGGGTGGGAACACAGCAGAGCAGCCTAGATTTTTGTGTGCCGTAGGTATCTGTAAGGGGGTTACTCCTAGGGTTTTCTTAAATTTCTAAAGACTTCTATCATTGATTTTTGGTTATAATGCTCCCTGATGGTATCATCACATTTTTTTACAAAGGAAATAGTATGACTTTTACTGGTAAAAATGTCCTTGTTACAGGCGGAAGCAGGAGTATAGGTGCTGAAATTTGCAGGGTATTGGCGAGTTATGGATTAAAAGTGTGGATAAACTACCGCAGCAAGCCAGAAGTTGCAGATACGCTCAAACAAGAAATAGAATCTCAAGGTGGAAAAGCGGCGGTTATACACTTTGACGCGACTGATGAGGAGGGTTTTTTGAGTGCTGTTAAGGCGATTGTGGAGAGTGATGGAGAACTAAGCTATCTTGTCAATAATGCAGGGATTACTAACGACAAACTCGCCATGAGAATGAGCACACAGGATTTTATGGGTGTTATTGAAGCAAATCTCAAATCAGCATTTATTGGCACACGAGAATCGCTAAAATTAATGAGCAAGCAACGTTTTGGCGCTGTGGTAAATATTTCTTCTATCGTGGGTGAAAAGGGCAATGCCGGACAGACAAATTATGCTGCGAGCAAGGGTGGAATGATTGCTATGACTAAGAGTTTTGCTTATGAAGGGGCTCCTAGAAATGTGCGCTTTAATTGCGTAACACCAGGATTTATCCGCACTGATATGACAGATACCCTCAAAGATGACATCAAGGAGCTGTATATAAAAAATATTCCCCTAGCGCGGTTTGGTGAAGCGAAGGAAGTCGCAAATGCTGTGGCATTTCTACTTAGTGATGAGGCAAGCTATATCACCGGCGAGGTTTTGAAGGTCAATGGTGGGCTTTATATGTAGGTTCCTTGCAAAGTTTAAGGTTATTTTTGCTTTTCTTGGCTATAATGCCAGCTCGTATGCAAGTTAATTCTAAAATGTAAGGAGAGTTTTTATGGCACTATTTGATGATGTAAAGGCAGTGATTGTCGAGCAACTTGGCGTGAATGCTGATGAGGTAAAGGAAAATTCTAACTTCATTGATGATCTCAACGCAGATTCTTTGGACGTCGTAGAAATGATTATGGCACTTGAGGAGAAATTTAGCATTGAAATTCCTGATCAAGATGCTGAATCTATCAAAACCGTGAAAGATGTTGTGGATTACATCGAAAAAGCTAAAAAATAGCGGTTTATATTCTCTAAAATTTTAGAGAATATAGCTCCCAAATATTTCACAAAATCATACAAGGAGAATATGTGCGTCGAGTAGTAGTAACGGGACTAGGAATGATAAATTCATTAGGACTTGATAGAGGCGATTCTTTTAAGGCTATCGTTGAGGGGAAGAGTGGAATTAAAAGAATTTCTTGCTTCGATGTGGAGAATTTTCCTGTAAAAATTGCTGGGGAAATCACGGATTTTAATCCCGATGAAGTTATGGACCCTAAGGAAGTTAAGAAAGCAGATAGATTTATTCAGCTAGCACTCAAAGCTTCGAGGGAAGCAATGCTTGATTCTGGGTTACTAGGGAGTGATGGTAAGGTAAGTGAGAGTATTGCTGATGATTTTGGTGTGAGTTCTGGTGCGGGGATTGGCGGACTTGGCAATATTGAGAAAAATTCTATTGTCTGTTTTGAAAAGGGTCCAAGACGCATTAGTGCATTTTTTATCCCCTCTGCACTTGTAAATATGCTTGGGGGATTTACTTCTATTGAGTTTGGCATCAAGGGACCTAATCTCGCAAGTGTTACAGCTTGTGCAGCAGGCACACACGCAATTATAGAGGCAGCGAAGTCGATTATGATAGGCGAAGTGGGCAAAATGCTTGTGATTGGTTCTGAATCTGCGATATGTCCTGTGGGTATTGGTGGTTTTGCGGCGATGAAGGCACTTTCGGACAGAAATGATGAGCCCCAAAAGGCTTCAAGACCATTTGATAAAGAGAGAAATGGTTTTGTGATGGGTGAAGGAGCAGGCGCATTGGTTTTGGAGGATTATGAGAGTGCCAAGGCGCGTGGAGCCCATATCTATGCGGAGATTGCAGGATTTGGTGAGAGTGGCGATGCTAATCATATCACAACTCCAGCGCCCGGTGGAGAAGGCGCATTGCGTGCGATAAAAGCTGCACTTAAGATGGCAAATACCAAGATTGACTATATCAATGCTCATGGCACAAGCACTGCTTACAACGATCTTTTTGAGACTATGGCACTTAAGAGTGCATTTGGATCTAAAGAAAGTGTTCCACCAGTAAGTTCTACAAAAGGACAAATTGGGCATTGTCTAGGAGCTGCGGGCACACTAGAAGCTGTGATTTCTATTATGGCGATGCAGCAAGGGGTGCTTCCACCTACAATCAACCAAGAGACACCTGATCCAGAATGCGATCTTGATTATATTCCAAATACTGCAAGGCAAGCAAATATCAACGCTGTTATGAGCAATTCTTTTGGTTTTGGCGGAACTAATGGCGTGGTGATTTTCAAAAAACCTTAAGGTTTTAGAAATGGCTACTTACCTTGATTTTGAACAAAAAATCAAAAGCTTGCAAGACGATATAGAATCCGCAAATATACGCGGTGATAGTGCGGCTAGGGACATTCTCCAAAAGGCTCTGGATAAAGAAATAGCACAAGTGTATGGTAATATGAGCGATTACCAGAAGTTGCAGCTTGCGCGCCACCCTGATAGACCTTATGCAATGGATTATATTGACCTTATACTCAAAGATAAATACGAGATTTGTGGTGATCGGCACTTTCACGATGACAAGGCGATAGTATGCTTTATCGGCAAGATTGGTACCCAACCTGCTGTGGTGATAGGTGAGGAAAAAGGGCGAGGCACTAAAAATAAGCTAATGCGTAACTTTGGTATGCCACACCCAGAGGGTTATCGCAAAGCATTGCGTGCTGCAAAGATTGCCGAGAAGTTTGGTTTGCCAGTGCTTATGCTTGTTGATACATCTGGTGCGTATCCGGGTGTAGGTGCGGAGGAGCGGGGACAGAGCGAGGCTATCGCTAAGAATCTCCAAGAGTTTGCAGCACTACAGGCGCATACTATTTCTGTTGTGATTGGTGAGGGTGGAAGTGGTGGTGCGTTGGCTATCGCAGTTGCCGATAGGTTGGCGATGATGCAATACTCTGTCTTCAGTGTCATATCGCCGGAGGGGTGTGCGGCAATTTTGTGGAATGATCCGACTAAGCTAGAGACGGCTACAAAAGCACTCAAAATCACTCCAGATGAGCTCAAAAAAATGGGACTTATTGATGATGTGATTGTTGAACCATCAGTGGGTGCGCATAGAGACAAGGTGGGTGCAGCAAAAGCCATAGAGGAATATTTTCTCAAATCGCTTGAGGAACTTGAGCACGATGAGGAATATATAAAGAAACGTTACGAAAAAATTATGCGTTATGGAGTTTTTGGCGATTAGGATTATCAGAATCTCGCCATTCATAAGAGCTAAACTTTGTTTTAGTAATGCAGGGTAGTTACAAACCTAGTGAATCTTGTATGCTATACAAACCATTTGGCTTAGAGACAAGCCACTTGAGCGCATTTATCGCACCTTTGACAAATGTCAGACGGCTTGTAGCGTTGTGTGTAAGCTCAATATACTCGCCATCAAGATAAAATCCCACATTATGCTTGCCTACCACATCACCTCCACGCACACTCATCACGCCTATTTCATCTTTGCTACGCGCTCCTATGATGCCATCACGCCCACTTATACGCACATTTTGGAGGTCTAGCCCTCTGGCTTTGGCACAAGATTGCGCAAGTGTGAGTGCTGTGCCACTTGGTGCGTCTTTTTTATGTCTGTGGTGGTATTCGACAATCTCAATATCGCTGTCTTTGAGTGTTTGGGCGACTATGGCAGAGATTTTGGCAAGGATTGCCACGCCCATACTCATATTGCTCGCATAGAGGATTGGGCAGTGCTGACTTAGGGTTTTAAGATTCTCAAACTCTCCTTGGGAAAGACCTGTCGTGCCTATCACCATAGGTTTGTGAAGTCCTAGATTCTGTGCAGTGCGCAAAAGCTCCATACTTCCTTCTTTAGAGGAGAAGTCAATCACGCACGCACAAGATTGCAAAAACTCCTCAATGCTATCAGCCACGGGTAGATTACGCGCACGAAGATCCTGCACACCATCGCGCGCATACACACTGCTAAGCTCCATATCACTATCATTTTGCACTTCCTGCACGAGTAATGTTCCCATGCGTCCGCTCGCTCCAAAAATCCCAGTTTGTATCATCGTATCTCTCCTTTGATGTCTTGTGTTGTTGATGTCTCTAAGGTGCAAATATCCCCAAAACCTGCTACCGGAATCCCCACAGAGCGTATGAATCTCGCCCAATAATGCACCTGTGCGATTGTGGTGGCGATGATGACAATCGCTCTATCTGAAAAATGCGCCTTAAGGCTTGTAACCATTTCTTTTGGAATCCTAATGGGCGTGCCACTTACAAGATTGATATATTCGATGAGAACGCGCTCTTGTGGAGTGAAGCTCGGGCAATCTTTGGCTGTGTGATGTTGCAGAGATTCTATCTCATCACGTGTAAGGTTGGCTTTCTCGTATTCAAAGGCATTCATATCGATACAAAATGGACACGCTACAAGTATAGAGACTTGCACTCTGATGATTTTTAACATTCGCTTTGTTACTTCTTTGTCATCATGTGCGACTAGAGATTCTAAAATCCCAGAGCTAAGCGCTGCCTTGGGGTAATGTGCTAAGATTTTGGGGATCATTAGATCTTTTTTGAGAATCTTTTGGGAGAGCCATGCACCGAGCTTGATATACCACGGAATCCTCGTAGGAGGCGATACATAGGCTTTATCAAAATCTACAAAAAAGTTTTGTGCATCATTGATTGTAAAACGCATATGACACTCCTTGGGCTTTAAGCTTGGTTACTGATAGCCTCACTTTGTGCTGCGGCAATGAGGGGATTTATCACCAAATCAAGATTTCCAGAGAGCATAATTTCCTCTAGGGAATACAATGTGAGATTGATACGATGATCGCTTAGGCGGTTTTGAGGATAGTTATATGTGCGTATGCGCTCACTCCTATCGCCACTACCTACTTGGTTTTTGCGTGCGGCAGCATTTTGGTCTAGCTGCTCTTGGAGTTGGACTTCGTAGATTCTTGCTTGGAGGATTTTCATCGCTTTGTCTTTGTTTTTGTGCTGGGATTTTTCATCTTGCATAGATACACTAATGCCCGTGGGTATGTGCGTGATGCGCACGGCTGAATCTGTGGTATTGACACTCTGTCCCCCATGTCCTCCTGCACGGAATACTTCGACTTTCAAGTCGCTCGGATTGATATGCACTTGCACATCATCGACTTCTGGCATAATCGCCACCGTGATAGCAGAAGTGTGTATGCGTCCTTGGGATTCTGTCTCGGGGACTCTTTGCACCCTATGTGTGCCACCCTCAAATTTGAGTTTAGAATACGCTCCCTTGCCTTTGATAAGCGCAATGACTTCCTTGTATCCTCCAACACTATTTTCGCTTGAGCTAATGATTTCTACTTTCCATTTCTGCAAATCTGCATAGCGACAATATGCCCTAAACAAATCACCCACAAAGATTCCAGCTTCATCGCCACCCGTCCCAGCACGCAATTCTAAGTAAATGTTCTTGTCATCATTAGGATCTTTGGGGATTAGGAGGATTTTTATTTCTTCTTGAATCTCCTTGGAACGCACCTCAAGCTCTTTTAGCTCCTCTTTGGCAAGCTCGCCTAGTTCCTTATCCTCTAAGAGTTGTTTGTTTTGTTCTATTTGCTCCAAAATCCCCAAATACTCACGCGCTTTTTGCACGAGAGTTTCCATATCACTTTGTTCTTTACTAAGAGTTTTGAGTTTTGTAATGTCATTGAGAATCTCTGGAGTTTGTAAGAGGGCAGTGATTTCATCATAACGCGCAATGATAGGCTCAAGTCTGCTAACCAACATTTATTTATTCTCTAAATCTTTGTAGCTTTGTGTTGCCAAATCTTGTAGCCCACCTACGCTTGGGTTGGGTCTTTGCTAGGCACTTTGGGCAATCTTTTTGACACTTGCATTCAGCCGTGAGACTTTTCTTGCTGCAGTATTTTTTTTCAAAATCCCTTTGCTCACAAGCTTGTGAATCTCTCTATTAGCCACCTTTAAACATTCTTGAGCTTTTGTAAGGTCTTTAGATTCTACTGCTTCGCGGAGAGAGCGCACCATATTTTTGAGTTTAGTTTTGTAGTAACGATTGCGTTCGGTCCTAGTCTTGGTCTGTCTGATACGTTTTTGTGCAGATTTGTGATTTGCCATGGGTTTAGTTAATCCTTTTATAAAAAATTTTAGGGCAAAATTTTGCCAAAAATTTATTTAAAGAGAGTTTAAGCCCTAGAAACTACTTAGATTCTTTTAAGACAGGAGCAATAATGGGTAAAGAAAAAAGGCAAAAGATATTTGGGACTGATGGTATGCGTGGCAAGGCAGGACGTTTCCTCACACCATATTCTGTGATTAGGTTAGGTGCAAGTGCGGGGATTTATTTCCAGCAAACTCCTAAAGCTATCCATAGCAAGCGGATTCTTGTGGGCAAGGATACGCGTCGCAGTGGCTATATGGTCGAAAATGCACTCGTTTCAAGCCTCACTTCTGTGGGTTATGATGTCATTCAAATAGGACCTATGCCCACTCCTGCCATTGCGTTTTTAACCGAGGATATGCGTTGTGATGCGGGGATTATGATTAGCGCGAGCCACAATCCTTTTGATGACAATGGCATCAAGTTTTTTAATCATCTCGGTTACAAGCTTGATGAAGATTCTGAAAGGCGCATAGAAGATAACTACTATGATGAAGAGCTACTCAATACTTCGCTTAAAACGGGTTATGAGATAGGTAGTTCAAAACGCATTGATGATGTGGTGGGGCGTTACATCGTGCATATCAAAAATTCTTTTCCCAAACATCTTACCTTACAAGGTATGCGGATTGTGTGTGATTGTGCTAATGGTTCGGCATATAAAGTCGCACCGACTATTTTTAGGGAGCTTGGTGCTGATGCGATTATGATTAATGACAAACCAAATGGATACAATATCAACGATCAATGCGGTGCGATGCACCCACAGATTCTCGCGCAGGAGGTTAAGAAATATCGTGCTGATATAGGGTTTGCACTTGATGGCGATGCCGATAGACTCGTGGTGGTGGATAATGAGGGCGAAGTCATCAATGGTGATAAGCTCATAGGCGCGCTTGCGCTTTATCAAAAGCAAAACAACACTCTAAGGGGCGATAAAATCGTGGCAACCCTGATGAGCAACCTCGCACTAGAGGAGTTTCTAAAAAGCCATGGCATAGGCTTAGAACGTTGTAATGTGGGTGATAAATATGTCATAGAATCTATGCAAAAATATAATCTAAATTTTGGTGGGGAAAATAGCGGACATATCATCTTTGGGGACTATGCTAAGACGGGCGATGGGCTTGTTTCGGCGTTGCAGGTGCTAGCCTATCTCAAACAAAGTGGTAAAAAATCCTCACTTGCGCTTAATCCTTTTAAGCTCTATCCAAGCGAAATGATAAACCTTAGTGTCTCACAAAAACCCCCGTTAGAAAAAATTGCAGGATTACAAGAAATGCTAGATTCTATCACCAAATCTGGCAATCGTCATCTTGTCCGCTATTCTGGCACAGAGAATAAACTTAGAATCTTAGTAGAAGGTAAAAATATAAAAAGTGTCAAGACCCAAATCCAAGATCTCGCAAACTTCCTTGCACAAAAGCTAGGCTGATGTGGTGCAAACTCCTCACTCATCGTGCAAAAATCCTTGCTATGTTTTTGGTAGGGTGTGCGATATTTGGGTTAGATCAGTGGCTCAAAACTCTTTTTTTGCACGGATTTAGCTTTCACTCTGATGTCATCACGCTAGGTGGCGATGCGCTGGTGTATAATGATGGAGTGGCGTTTTCGATGTTTGCATTTTTGGGTGCGTATCTCAAATACATTCAAGTGGCTATGTTGCTGGTGCTACTGGGGTTTGTTCTCTATGGAGGGCTGGTGCAAAAGCACTATATAGCATTTGGGCTTATCTTTGGTGCTGGGGTAAGCAATGTGCTTGATAGATTCATACATGGGGGTGTGGTGGATTATGTGTTTTGGCACTATGGCTTTGAATTTGCAATTTTTAATTTTGCTGATGTGACGATTGATGTGGGTGTGGTGCTTTTGGTATGGCAGATGTGGCGCGCAAAAAACTCCTTATAATCTTGCATCAGCCAAGGTAATAGCAAAAAGTGGGCGCACTCCATGCGCACAGAGGCATTGGTAGGCTTGGGTAAGTGTCGATCCTGAAGTGATGATGTCATCAAAAATGATAGTTCCTGCATCTCCTGTGGTATTTTGTTTGTGGAATTTTGGTTTGTAAAGAAAGTGGCGTGGGTTATTTTGACGAAACTCAAGGCTTTTTCCCGCATAGCTTATGGGATTGGTAGCAATGAGTGTGCCATAGCTAGGGATCAATGTGGCATTTGAAGCTTTGCAAAATTCTCGTACAATGATAGCAGTGTGTGCGTAATGTTTGCGGGGAAGATCATCTAAACCTATGGCGATTGTGTGCGTAGGGATAGAGACTTTAGCAAAAAAATATTGTGCGCAATGCCGTGCTAGACGCGCCAAAATGTGAGAACCAAAGATATGGTATTTGCTATAAATGAGAGGAGCGACATCACTAAGCCCAAAAAAGCTATGCACACTAAGCCCACACTCAAGCACACGAGAAGTGGGGCGCAAGGGAAGTGAATCTAGGCATTGCTGACAAATGAGTCTTAGGCTTAGGTTTTCACACACAAGACATCGCATAATAATTATTTTAGTGAATCTATCTCACGCACGATTGCTTGAGTGATATGCTCTGGAGGCAAGGCAGCATCTATCTCAAGTGTGCGCACCTCTAAAAGCTCACAAAATCTCCGCAATCTTTCTTGAATTTCAAGCATATATGTGATACCTCGCTCTTCGATTTTATCGTGTGCTTTTCGCCCTAGTCGCATTCTTAGATGTGTCTCATCAAGGAGGAGTAAGACACACAAATGCGGCTTTAACCCCCTGATGCTTGTATGGTTATATGCTATGGCTTGTGGAATATCCTTTGCATAAGCGATTCCAGAAATCAAACTGCGGTCAGAAATCACAAGCCTGTGTGAATCTAAGTTTGGTTTTAGCACCTTGTGGTAATGCTGGGCGCGGTCTGCTAAAAATAAAAAAAACTCACAAAGGCTATCAAGATTAGGCGTGTGGAGGATTAACTCGCGTATATCCCGCCCTATCTCACTACCACCGGGTTCTTTGGTAATGATAGCTTGAGGGTAGTGCGCACATAATGCATTAATCTGTGTGCTTTTACCAGAAGTATCAATGCCCTCTAGTGCGATATACAAGCCACTTGTAGAGGTGGCAAAAGAGGGATTTTGGGTCATTGCTACTTATCTCCTTTGGTGTTTATATTTGTTGTTGTGTCCTCTTGTTGTGGGCGATCTCTTAGTCTTTGGATATAATCACATACCGGTTGTGGCACCATATGAGCGATTTGTCCATTATAGAGTATGATAGAGCGCACCACAGAGGAGCTAATAAAAGCATTTTGGAGACTTGGCATAAAATACATTGTGTCAAGACTAGGATTTAGCGAAGTGTTGGTGTAGCCTAGTTGGAGTTCGTATTCGAAATCACTCACTGCCCTAAGCCCGCGTATAAGCACATTTGAGCCTTTGTGTTTAGCAAACTCTGCCAATAGGCAATCAAAGCCCTCTACTTCCACACCACGCATAGAATCTAGGGCAAGTGTTATCATCTCAAGACGTTGAGTGAGATTAAACATCGGATTTTTATTCTCGTTTTTTGCCACTGCCACAATAACTTTGTCAAAGATTCCCACACATCGCTTGATAATGTCTAAGTGTCCGTTGGTAATGGGATCAAATGTCCCGGGGTATATGGCTACCTTGTGCATTACAATCCTTAAAATCATAAAATCTCTAACCACCGCAATATTTCTTAAGAATCTAAGTGATCCCTAGATTCTAAGAAAAGCAGTATGGTCGTAAAGAACAAAAGCCTTACTCTAAGCTGTGATAAATAAGAACAACACTTCTTGTCTCTAATGAGATACATCACAAAACCTAGCGATTGTAATACAAGAGTGCTTAAATTTTAGAATACTCGTTAGAAAAACCAAAAAGTTTTGATAAGGTTTTGTGTGTTACAATTAGCATTTACTTTCATAAATTGTAAGGGTGAGATGTGTTAGCAGAGATTGAGAAATTGCACGAAGAAATACAGCAAGATTTGGATTCTATTGATACGATGGAGCAGTTGGAAAATCTCCGTATCCAAATAGTGGGTAAAAAGGGCAAGCTTACTGCGTATTTTGGTGCCTTGCGAGATTTAGATGCTAAAGATAAAAAGCAAGTAGCCCAGAGACTAAATACGCTCAAAGACACATTTGAGAGACTCTATGAGGATAAAAGGCAAGTTTTGGGTGCTGCACAGCTCAATGCCCAGCTAGAGCGAGAGTATGTTGATGTTTCGCTTTTTAATAGTCTCAAGCCTCATTCCTTAGGACACCCCATAATGCAGGTGCTTGATAGGATTGTAGATTATTTTGTCAATATGAATTTTTCAATCCAAAGTGGTCCTTTAATCGAAGATGATTTTCATAATTTTGAGGCACTCAACCTCCCCAAATTCCACCCAGCTAGAGATATGCAGGATACTTTTTATTTTAAAGATTCACTACTGCTACGCACTCATACTTCACCGGTGCAAATCCGCACTATGCAAACCCACTCTCTACCAATTCGTGTGATTGCTCCTGGTAGTGTGTTTCGCAGGGATTATGACCTCACACACTCGCCGATGTTTCATCAGGTCGAAGGGCTTGTAGTCGATGAGGCGGGCAGGATTAGCTTTGCAAATCTTAAGTTTATCTTAGAGGATTTTTTGCGTTATATTTTTGGCGATGTGCGTGTGCGCTTCCGCGCAAGTTTTTTTCCTTTTACAGAGCCAAGTGCGGAGGTAGATATATCATGCGTGTTTTGTGAAGGTGCAGGGTGTAGGGTATGCTCACACACAGGGTGGCTAGAAGTGCTGGGCTGCGGTGTGGTGCATAACAATGTTTTTAAGGCTGTGGGCTATGAGAATGTCAGCGGATATGCTTTTGGATTGGGTGTAGAGCGATTTGCGATGTTGCTACATAGAGTGAATGACTTGCGGAGCTTTTTTGAGACAGATTTACGTGTATTGGAGCAGTTTTAGATGATTATCACAAAGCATTTGTTATCAAAGTTTGTCGATGTGAGCGCAATTTCTTGTGAGGAACTTTGCTCACGACTAAATAGCATTGGGTTGGAGGTTGAGAGCCTCACGCATATTAAGATTCCACATAAAGTAGTGGTGGGTAAGGTGCTTAGTAAAACCCCACATCCAAATGCTGACAAACTCAATGTGTGTGATGTTGATGTAGGTTCTGGTGTGCTACAAATCGTGTGTGGCGCGAAAAATGTCGCTAAAGATCAGTTTGTTGCTGTGGCACTAGAGGGTGCAGTGGTGTGTAATGCCAAAGGGGAGAAACTAGAGATTAAACGCGCAAAATTGCGTGATGTTGAGAGTTGCGGAATGATTTGCTCAAGCGTTGAGCTAGGATTGCCAAAAATCAATGATGGTATTATGGTGCTAGATAAAAGTGCTGGGACACTCGTGATAGGTAGGGAATTACGAGAGTTAGAGCTTTTTGATAATTATGTCATTGAGGTGTCTATCACGCCAAATAGAGGCGATTGTCTTAGTGTGCTTGGGATTGCACGGGATATTAGTGCGTGTTTTGATTTGCGATTAAAAACTATCAGCGATACGGACAATATCCTAAGTATAGGGCTTGGACGTGTGCTTGGAGTGCTTACGGAAAATAAGCTGTATTCACATCTACTCTATCGGATTGTCGAGATAAAGGAGCTATACACACCCCTATCCATAGCATTGATTTTGGCATATATGGAGACTCTCAAAGATAATGCTATGCAAAATTTTTTAGAATATGCTACCCATATGACAGGAGTGATTCTCAATGCTTACCGCTTAGATGAGTGTCGGTTGCGTGGGGCAGATTCGAACTCATTGCAGGCACAGCTGTATATCAAAAAAGAAGAATCTGGCATAGAGATTGTGTGCGCACAGGACAAAATCCTCTCACACATAGGTGTATCATGTGATGAGATTACCTGCAATGTGAAATCCGAGATTTTGATCCTAGAGGCGAGTTATGTCCCACCACTTACCATTTCGGAAATCATTTATGAGAGTAAGGCGGTGTGCAAGCCCTCATTAGTGTATAGAAGCACGCGTGGGAGCAATCCTAACCTTGATCAGGGTATGAATTTTTTGTGTCAAGGTATGCTAGAGTATTGTGATGTGTTGCTGTATTCTGGCACGCATAATATCACGCACCATACACAAGAGCGCAAGATAAAAACGACTTTCCAAACCATAAACCACATCATTGGCAATACTCTAAGTCGCGAGGAGATGACCGAGATTTTAAAGCGACTAAATTTTGAAATTGATGTAACCTGTGATGAAAATTTCTTTATGGTAACCGTGCCAAACTATCGTCATGACATAGGTAATATGCAGGATTTAGCCGAGGAGATTTTGCGTATTTTTGGGATAGATTCTATCTGCTCTAAGCCTTTGGCTTTTAGAGAAAATTTTGCGCTTAGCTCATGCTATGGGTTGCACAAATATCGCAGGCGATTGGCAAACGCACTTTTGGCACAGGGGCTGTATGAATGTATCCATTATGTGTTTGCCTCATCTAAGGAGCTAGAGGAATATGGCTTGGTGCAGATAGATTCTGAATTGGCATTGCTAAATCCCATTGTTTCCGAGCTTGATACCTTGCGCACGAGTCTCATTCCTCATATGATCGCTAGTAGCAGGCGCAATCTCAATCTCGGCTACAAAAGTATTGGGCTTTTTGAGATAGGTGTGGTGTATGACCAAAAACGCAAAGAGAGCGAACGATTAAATGTCTTTGTTTGCGGGGATAAGGAAGGTGAGCATTATCCCTATCCTAAGGGGCAAAAGTGGGATATTTTTAGCTTTTGTGCGCTTATCAAGGGTGTGATAGGCGATTTTAACCTACAAAATGCTTTTGACCACCCACAAAAAGCTCAAAATTTTGCCAAATTTGGCTTTGTTGGCGACCCACATATCCTCCACCCTCATCAGAGTGGATTTGTGTATCGTGGCAATGAGTGCATAGGGTTTATCGCCAAACTTCACCCAAAGCTTGATATACCCCAAAGTTTTGTGTGCGAAGTAGAGCTAGATCCTACCCCTCAAGTTCTAGCACATGCCAAAGAGTTTTCCAAATACCAAAAATCTCAACGCGATCTTACCATACTCATAGATTCTCGCATTGCGTTTTATCGTATCCGTGAAGCATTGCTTGAGGCAAAAATCCCCTATTTGCTCAATGTTTATCCTATGGATATTTTTACTCAAGGGCTAGATTCACAAGTCGCTCTTAGCATACGACTCGTGTTGCAATCTATGGAGGGGACTTTGCAGGAGCAGGATTTGGTCGCCTCTACACAAAGTGCGTTAAGTGTGCTAGAGAAAGCCTTTGGGGCAAAACTCAAGGTATGAGTATGCGTAACACAAAGATTGCTAGGGCGCAAAAGTTTTCTGGTGTGATTGCCAATATCGCAGCGGATAAATCGATTTCGCATCGTTGCGCCATATTTGCACTCTTGTGTGATGGAGTGTGTGAGGTGGAGAATTATCTCCTAGGCGAGGATACGCTCCACACTCTTGCGATTGCTCGTCAGCTCGGGTTAGAGGTGGAGCAAAAATCCCCAAAACTTATGTGTTTTATCCCTCCCAAAAATGGTATCCTAGAACCAAGCGATGTGCTTGATTGTGGCAATGCCGGCACAGGTATGCGTCTGTATGCTGGGCTTTTGGCAGGAGTTAGGGGGCATTTTGTGCTTAGCGGTGATAAATACCTTAACAAACGTCCGATGAAACGCGTTATCGAGCCACTTACAAGTATCGGAGCGAGAATATACGGACGTTGTGAAAATTCACTAGCACCTCTAAGTATTATTGGTGGGGAGTTGCAGCCTTTCACATACACAAGTGCTATTGCGTCCGCGCAGGTAAAAAGCGCGATGATACTTGCTGGACTTTATAGCAATGGACGCAATAGCTTTAGTGAGCCATTGCTAAGCCGTGATCACACCGAGCGTATGCTAGAGGGAATGGGTGTGGAGTTTGATAGGTGGAATGATGCACAAGGTGCGCATTTGCGTTTTATGCCTCTTGCACGAGAGCAAAAACTCAAAGCCTTTAAGATTCATATCCCAGCTGATCCCTCGAGTGCATTTTATTTTGCTTTAGCAGCGTGTATCATTCCACAATCGCATATCGTGCTAGAAAATGTCTTGCTTAACCCCACGCGTATAGAAGCTTTTGAGATTCTCAAAAAAATGGGTGCAAAGGTTTCTTATACCCTCAAAAGCTCACAATATGAGGACATAGGTGATATTGAAGTGCGTTATGCACCGCTTAGGGCGTTAGAGGTGGCAGAAAATATTGCATGGCTTATCGATGAGATTCCAGCTCTTGCTATCGCCTTTGCGTGTGCGGAGGGCAAAAGTTTCGTGCGTAATGCCAAGGAATTGCGTGTCAAAGAATCCGATAGAATCTCTGCGACTATTGCAGGATTACGCGCAATGGGTATAGAGTGCGAGGAGTTTGACGATGGCTTTAGTGTGCGAGGTGGGGAACTAAAAAGTGCGAGTGTGGATTCACAAGGCGATCATAGGATTGCGATGAGTTTTGCCATAGCAGGGCTTGTGTGTGGTGCAGAGATACGAGATAGCGCGTGCATTGATGTGTCTTTCCCTAATTTTTTAGAGATTCTCTCTACATTCACGCGTGTAGATTCTGTATAGATGTGTTTGTAAGATGAGTAGATTTATAAGTGGTTCAGATACAGGAGTGCAACGACCAAATCCCAGTAGGCAAAGCAGTATCGCAAATACTCATTGTGCTGTGAGTGGTAATCGTTTAGAATCCATACCAAACCAAGAGGCAAGCCACACGCAACATTCACAGATAGATTCAAAATCTCATCACTTCTGCAACGCACCAAAAGCACATCGCAGCCATATCGTCATTCTAGCCACTGGCGGGACTATCGCAGGTGTGGCTAGCTCACACACACAAAGCACGGATTACAAGGCTGGTGCGCTTGGCATTGAGGTGCTTTTAAACGCTTTGCCCGAGTTAGGCACGCTTGCTACACTCAAATGGGAGCAAGTTGCCAATATCGATAGTGCCGATATGACAGATTCTTTGTGGCTAACTCTGGCTAAACGCGTCAATGCGCTTTTGGCACAAGATGATGTCGATGGCATCGTGATTACACACGGAACTGATACGATGGAGGAGAGTGCGTTTTTCTTGCATTTGGTGGTGGCAAGTCCTAAGCCTGTGGTGCTCACGGGGGCTATGCGACCAAGTAGCGCAATCAGTGCTGATGGACCCAAAAATCTCTACAACGCCATAGCCCTTGCAGGCGATGCTAGGGCGCAAAATAGAGGTGTGATGATTGTGATGAATGATAGAATCCAGAGTGCGCGCTATGGGGCTAAAACCCACACGCACAATGTTGATGCTTTTGCCTCACCAAATAGCGGCGATATGGGCTATATCATAGATGGCAAGGCGCATTTTTACTACACGCCCTTAGCTCCACATACCACACAAAGCCCTTTTTGTGTGGATACACTCACACAGCTCCCAAAAGTCGCTATTTTGTATTCCTATGCTAATGATAGCTCGGGCATAGCCGCAAGGGCGTTGTATGAGGCGGGGATAGAGGGCATTGTCGTGGCAGGTAGTGGTGCGGGAAGCATACATCGCTACCACAAGGAAGTCTTGCAAGAACTTATGCAAAAGGGCTTAGTCGTAGTAGTAAGCACACGAGTTGGCTCTGGGAGTGTGCAGGTAAGCGAGGCAGATTCCAAGCTTGGCTTTATTGGTGCTGGAAGTCTCAATCCCCAAAAGGCTAGGGTGCTTCTGCTCCTAGCCCTTACACGCACGCACAATCCTGCAGAAATAGCGCGAATGTTTGTGCAATATAAAATTTAAGGAGAATATATGGAAGTAAAACTAGCCCAAAACTATGGATTTTGCTTTGGTGTCAAACGCGCGATTAAAATCGCTCAAGACCACAGGGATTCTATCACACTTGGACCGCTTATCCACAATGCCAAGGAGATTGCGCGCTTAAAGCAGGATTTTAATGTCGATTTGAGCGAGGACTTAGAGAATCTACAATCTGATAGAAAGCTCATCGTGCGCACGCATGGGATTCCAAAAAAAGACCTCCAAAGACTGCAAGACCAGCATTTTGAAGTCATCGATGCGACTTGTCCCTTTGTGCGTAAGCCCCAAATGATTGTTGAGGAAATGAGTAAGGAGGGCTACCAAATCATCGTATTTGGCGATAAAGAGCACCCAGAAGTTAAAGGTGTGGTGAGCTATGCCCAAAATGGTGCGCACATCATCGCCGGTACAGAGGATTTGCAATCTCTCAAACTCCACAAAAAAATCGCTCTCATCTCTCAAACAACCAAGCAGCCCGAGATTTTTGCAAGTATTGCGGGGTATTTGAGTATGCGTGTGGCAGAAGTGCGGGTGTTTAACACGATTTGTAACGCGACATTTGACAACCAAAGCGCGGCAGATTCACTAAGCAAGGAAGTAGATATAATGATTGTCGTGGGAGGCAAAAACTCCTCTAACACCAAGCAGCTTTTGCATATCTGTGAGAAAAATTGTGTGAGCTATCTCATCGAAGATGAGCAAGAGCTACAAAAAGAGTGGTTTGAGGGTAAAAAAGTGTGTGGTATCACAGCGGGGGCGAGCACGCCAGATTGGATTATCACAAAAGTTCAGCAAGAGATTCTAAGCTATTAAGGTGGCGGTATGCAGGTATTACAAAACATAGAGGAGCTTAAAATATTTAGGGAGAGCTTAGGTGTGCAGAGTGTGGGGCTCGTGCCGACTATGGGGGCGTTGCACAAGGGGCATCTAAGTCTCATTAGTGAATCTATCCAGCACAATACACATACAATTGTAAGTATCTTTGTCAATCCCACGCAGTTTGGGCAAAACGAGGATCTTAGCACCTATCCACGCACATTAGATAGAGATTTGGCATTGTGCGAGAGTTTGGGGGTTAGTGCGGTTTTTGTGCCTAGTGTGGAGCAGATGTATCCAAGCGATGATGAAATTGCGATATTGCCACCTAAAATGATGGGCTATGTGCTAGAGGGCTTTGATAGACCGACACACTTTGCAGGTGTATTGCAGGTGGTGCTCAAGCTTTTTATGCTTGCACGCCCACACAAGGCGTATTTTGGCAAAAAAGACGCCCAGCAAGTGCTTATCGTGCAAAAAATGGCTAAAGATTTGCATTTGCCCCTTGAGATTGTGATGTGTCCTATCGTGCGTGATGATGATGGCTTGGCATTTAGCTCAAGAAATGTGTATTTAAGCCCCAAAGAGCGCGAAATCGCGCTGTGTATCCCACGCACGATTACACGCATAGAATCTGCCATAGCGCAAGGCGTGCGTGAGGTTAGGGAGCTAGAGAATCTCGCGCGCCAAACGCTAGATTCTAAGAGCGCGCCTATACATATTTTTTATGCGTATTTTTGTGATCACTCACTTGCGCCAATTGCGCATATCCGACAGGGAGAAAGCCTCTTTTTACTCGCTGTGCGGGTGGGCAAGACGAGATTGCTTGATAATCTTTGGTGTTAGTGGCTGGTGCGTGCGAGCGTGGCGAGAATCTGCCCAAAGCTAATGCACGCATCATTGCTTGGATACTGCGCAGGAAAACGCGCTTTCAAATCATTCTGGGCAAAAAGCGTGGCGATTTTTTCACACAAGAGTTTGTTAGCAAAGACCCCACCGCTAAAAAACACTTCATTCAGTGCGCCATTTGGCGCGTGAGTGCGAGCAATAAGAAGCGCGATATGGCTTAGGGTGTTAAAAAACTTCGCGATGATGAGTTTAGCAGGGAGCTTTTGGGCTATATCCTCACAAAGTGTGCGGAGAATCTCCCCAAGCCCTATGCGCACAGAATCTGCCCATACGATTGGGTAATGCTCCTTTGTGCGAGTTTGACATAGGGATTCTAGGCTCGCTCCACATTGTCCATCATAAGTCGCATTTTGGCACACACCTAGTAGGTATGCCACACCATCAAAGAGCCTACCTATCGAGCTAGTGCGGGGTGCATTGAGATTTTTTGTGTGCATTAGGCTCAAGGTATCAAGCTCGTGTGTGCTAAAGCCGTGTGCTATGAGATTCACATACTCTGGGGCAAACTCTAGGAGCAGCGCAAGAGCAATGCGTCGTATATCTGTGATTGCCTTCTCTCCACCAAGTAGGCTAAACTCCTCAATGCTTGCCACGCGCTTTGCCTCATAGAGATTGCCTACAAATGCCTCTCCACCCCAAATATGCCCATCACTCCCTAGCCCCGTGCCGTCCCATATAATCCCAAGGTGCTGTGTGTCCTTGTCAAAATGCCCATATTCGCCCAACACCGCACAAAAATGCGCATAATGGTGCTGAATACAACAAAGATTTGCCTCTTTGGACCAAAGCTCGGAGGTCGTGGGTGTGTTGTGAGATTGTGTGGCGATTTTTGTGGCAAGTATGCTAGAAGCGTATTGTGGGTGCATATCACGCACATAGAGGGAAAAATCTCGCGTTTGTAACCCAAAAAACCCTAGTAATGCGTGGAGTGTATCTGTATAATGCTGCTGCGTAAGTGGGTGCTCCAAATCTCCTATGTATGGCGATGTAAGTGTATAGGCACCATCACTTAGGCAAAAACTCGCTTTTTGGTTCGCACCAAATGCTAGAATCTTTGTTGGTGCAAAAATATGTGGGAGCTTGAAAGTCTTTGGGGCATAGCCTCGAGCAAGGCGCAAGATTCTAGGTTTGCCTGCGATAAAACGCACGATGCTATCATCAATGCGATGTGTGATAGCACGATTATAGCTTAGGAGTGTATCGTGGATTGTCTGCGTGGAGGTGGTGAGCTCGTATGCGTTTTTGGCGATAGGTGCGCCACTTTGGTTAGCACTTGTAAAGATGAGTGGCACACCCATTTGCTCACATATAAGGTGCATAATACCGCTATAAGGCAACACTACGCCGATAGTGTCTATCTCTGGTGCGATGAGACTAAGTGCGGTGGGGCTAAGTGTAGAATCTGCTGCAAGGTGTTTGCGCTTTTTAAGAAGCACGATAGGGGCTTGTGGGCTTGTGAGCAAGGCAAACTGCGCACCAGAGCAATGAGCGAATTTCTCAATCTGCGCCCTGTCGCGACACATAATAGCAAAGGGTTTGTATGGGCGATTTTTGCGCTCCCTTAGTGTCTGCAGGGTGCGTGGCATATCCGCCCTCGCGACAAAGGCATAGCCACCAATACCCTTGATTGCCACGATTTTTCCGCACTGCAAGGTGGCAATCACAGAATCTAGTGTGGCACTACCATCACTGCTATGCTTCAATGTGATGCCACAGGTATTGCATGAGATAGGTTGGGCGTGGAAGCGTCTATTGGTGGGATTGTGGTAATCTCTCGCACATAATTTACAGAATCTAAACGCACGCATAGCACTATTGTGTCGCTCATAAGGTAAGGTATAGAGCATACTATAGCGCGCCCCACATTGTGTGCAAGCACAAAAGGCATAGTTAGCAAATCGCCCATTGCTCTGCATATCCGCATAGCACATTTCACACATCGCCATATCTAGCGGCACCTCTAAAGCTAGTGGATAGGTGCTTTGACCAACGCACTTTTGGGTAAGAATCTCAAAGTCTTCACACACCGCTGGTGTCGCTATGGTGGTAGATTCAATATGAGTGATTTTGCTGTGTTTTGGAGCCTTGGATTTGAGGAGAGAGAGAAATCGTCTATATCGTGTGATTGAAAGCTCATAAAGCATAATCTCCACGCACACAGAGGTGTTGCACACAGAGCCTCTAAGCCCTAAAGAATGTGCGAGATTATACACAAATGGGCGAAACCCCACGCCTTGAATGATACCAAAAACTCTAATACGATAACTTTTCATAGGGGAATTATAGTATTTTAATGTGCTTTTTGTGCGCAAGAGCATATAATTTTACTTTTATTTTACAGATGGAAAATTATATGCAAGAAGATGCAATTCGCTGGGATAAACGCCACGCACAGGGTTTTATGCCCCAAGAACCAAGCACGATTTTACAAACATACACACCATTGCTACGCACATATATCGAGCGTGGGCGTGTGAGCGCACTTGATATAGCTTGTGGCAATGGGCGAAATGCCAAGTTTCTAGCACATATGGGCTTTAGTGTGTTGGGTGTGGATATTTCGCAAGTGGCACTAGATTCTCTTACCAACACAGAATGTATCCAAACATTGTGTGTGGATTTGGATTATTTTGACATCAAGGAGGCAAGTTATGATGTGGTGCTAAATTTTTATTTTTTAGACAGAAGGCTCTTTGAGGGAATCAAAAATGGATTAAAAAGCGGAGGGATTGTGATATTTGAGACTTTTTGCGCCGTGCCAAAAATCTATGATACCGAGATTTTCTCCCAACTCCCCACACACAGGAGTCTCAAAAATGGTGAGCTAGAAAGGGCGTTTAGAGGGTGGAAAGTCCTACACAATGCCTATGGCACAGCATACAGAAGCGTGTGTGAATCTACAACAGCTAGCCATAGCACAGAATCTAAGCACTCTCAAAATGTGTGTCTTACGCAAACTTTTATCGCACAAAAGCCTTGAGGCAGACTATGCGCACATTTTCACTCAAACATAAATTGATAAAAATATCTTCCATTGCTTTGCCAAGTGGGGCAAATTCATTGCTGGATATGGCAAATGTTACGGTGGGAATGTATTTTGTCTCGGAGTTTTCTAAAGAACATATGATTGCGCTGAATGTGGGAATGAATTATATTATGATGCTTTTTGCTATCACGGCAATTTTTTTTATTGGCACGAGCGCGCAGGTAGCTAGATTCTATGGAGCTAGAGAGTATCAAAAGCTCCAACAAGCAATGGGCAATAACTTTCTCATCGCGCTTTTTAGCTCTATCCCGCTGCTTGTGTTAGCGTATGTGTGTAGTGAGTCCTATTTGGATTGGATGGGCAGGGGTGTGAGCGGTGAGGCAAAACATTTGGGCTTAGAGTATTTGGGGATTGTAGTATTTGGAATCCCCGCACTGATGACAAAAACTATCTGTGTAGCTGGGTTATCAGCCCTTGGAGATACTAAACGCGTGATGTATATCAAGCTCATCACCACCACATTTAATGTCGTGCTCAATTATGTGCTCATTTTTGGCTTTGATTTTGGGATTTTTACTATAGATTCACTAGGTGTGTTTGGTGCTGGGCTGTGCAATATGTGTATTACCTACCTTGAGGCATTGCTGCTTTTTGGTGCGATGTATTTGCGCAAAAATGTGCTAAGGTTTGCCTTTGTCCTGCGATTAGAATATAGTAAGAATATGTTTAATATTGGTGTGCCTGCTGGTATCGAGCGATTTTTGACACTTTTTAGTCTTGTTTTGACGCAAAAATTTATGAGTGAATATGGTGCAGACATCATCGCAGGATTCCAAATAGGCTCTAAGGTTGAAGCCTTTATCTTAACTTTTGGGTTTGGGTTTCAAGTCGCTGCTATGGCACTTGTGGGGCAGAGTTTGGGCAAAAAGCGTATGGATTTAGCCTATGATTTTTTGAAAACACTCCTAGTGTTTTCAAGTGTGATTATGGGGATTTTGGGACTTGTGATTTGTGTGTGGGGCATAGAGCTCTCAAAAATCTTTAATACGGAAGAAGCTGTGCTACGTGCGAGCTTGTATTATATCATCGCTGTTGGGTTATCTCAAGTGCCGCTTGTGATGATTTTTTGTCTTGATGGAGCATTGCGTGGAGTGGGTGCGACTAAGCTCTCACTAATGATTAATGCCACAAGCATTTGGGTGTTGCGTATCGTGCCTATGTATTTGTGTGTCGCATATCAGAGTGATGTGCGGATTGTGTTTGGGATTATTTTTATAGAGACATATTTGCGTGCGTTTGTCTTTGGAGCGGTGTTTAAGAGCAAGATTTGGGAGAAGTTTATCAAGAGATTCTAAGCAAGATATTTAGAATCATAATGTGTGAGGATAGCGGTGAGAATCTCTGGAATCTGTGCATTGGCATTGATAGTATAATGTGCGGTTTTGGCATATATCTGCGAACGCGCTTGATACAGCTCCCTAGCCTTAGATTCATCGCTAAAAAGTGGGCGTGTGGCTCGCTGTGTGTTATCAAGTCGCCTAAGGATTGTCTCAAACTCACTTTGTAGATAATAAATCTCTCCCAATGTGCTAATATCATTAAAAATCGGCATTCCCCCACCTGTGGCGATGATAGCATTACGCACATTTGCGCTAAGCCAAGCAATAGCTTGGGATTCTAATGTGCGAAACCCTTGCTCCCCAGAATGCGCAAAAATCTCTGCGATACACTCTCCGGTGCTAGATTCTATAAGCAAGTCCGTATCAATTAAAAACCGCCCCATTTTCCGTGCCAGAGCTGAACCAATAGTGCTTTTGCCACTTCCCATAAAGCCGATAAGCACAATGTTTGCCACTTATTTAAACTCCAACATGTAGCCATCGCGTTGTGTTGCAAGGTCATAAGCGTATTGCCCATCAAGTTCCAGTGAGATTCTATAAAAACTCTCGTGGCTAGAAAACACAACTTTTCTTACATATTTTTTTTGCAAGAGTTCTGTTTGATTTATGGCTTTATCCATACCTTCAAAATCCAGCACAATGCGGTAGGGATTAGGTAAGATAAAATGTCGCACATTGGTGTATTGAGTAGCGATAAAGACTTTGTTTTTGTCAAAATATAGCTCAAACTCTCCGATGTTAAGACGTTTTTCTCCATCATAGCTTTTGCCAATAGCCTTCTGTGCGAGTTCAAGGGGATAGTGCCAATCAATACCTTGATTGATATTGATTTCCTTTGTCGCTATGGTGCCATCGATATTTTGGTATGTGATACTTACCTTTTGTAGCACACGCGCAGTGGAAGGCAGGGCAATATCAATACTTTGCAGAATCTCTCTTTTAGGGTCTTTTTGGCTATGCAAACCTTCTTTAGGTGCGATAGAGGGCTCAAAAGGATCTTCTCTAGCTATAAGTGTAGCACAACACATAAAAAGCAGGATAATAAGTCTCATTTTGGCTCCAAACCTTTGAGTTCAAAAATATCTTTTTGAATCTTAGCATTTTGTTTTTGGAGTGAATCCACTTCTTGGATTAGCTTCTCTTGCTGTTTTTTGAGGCTTAGAAGTGTGTGGAGTGAGGCATTGCCAAAAAGCAACAACACACTATAAGCCAAAAACACCACAAGCACCGCAGCAATGATAAGAAAGCTCTTATTGACCTCTAACCACCGCTTTAGCTTTGAAGGTTGTTGATAAAGCTCCTGCATACCGCCCCTTTAGGCTATTTTTTAAAAAGTTGCACGCCCAAATATTCGCTATTTGAGATTTGGGATTCTATCTCTAGGAGGCGATTGTATTTTGCGATTCTCTCGCTTCTAGCAGTAGATCCGGTTTTGATTTCACCGGTATTAAGCGCGATAGCAAAGTCCGCGATGAAGCTATCCTCACTCTCCCCGCTTCTATGGCTCATTATGCACTTATATGCATTGCGTTGGGCTAGACGCACTGCCTGCATAGTTTGTGTGATAGTCCCAATTTGGTTTGGTTTAATCAAAATCGCATTAGCAATGTTTTTTTCAATGCCTTGTGCAAGAATTTTTTTGTTGGTTACAAACAAATCATCACCCACAAGCTGAATCTTATCCCCAAGTCTCTGTGTGAGATAGCTCCAGCCCTCCCAATCATCTTCGCTTAGCCCATCTTCAATCGAGACGATTGGATATTTTTGCACCATTTCTTCATAATATGCCACAAGCTCTTGTGAGCTAAGTTTGCGTCCCTCTCCAGCGAGGTTATACATTCCATTCTCATCGACAAGCTCACTACTAGCGACATCAAGTGCGATAGCTATCTCATCACCGGGTTTATAACCTGCTTTTTCTATGGCTTGCAAAATTACTTCGATAGGCTGGGCATTATTCGTGAGATTAGGTGCAAACCCTCCTTCATCACCGATACTTGTGATGTGCTTTTGCTCACTTAGAATCTTTTTGAGATACTGATACACTTCCGCACTTGCGCGCAACGCCTCACTAAAACTATCAAAACCAAGTGGCATAATCATATATTCTTGAAAATCCACCGTGTTATCGGCGTGGCTTCCGCCATTGATGATATTGAGCATAGGCACGGGCAGCACGAGAGCATTTGCACCACCTAGATAGCGGTATAGCGGTATATGTAGGCTTTTAGCCGCTGCTCTAGCCACCGCCATAGAGACGCCAAGCGTGGCGTTTGCACCGAGTTTAGAGAAGTTTTGGGTGCCATCTAAATCTTTGAGTGTCGCATCAATAAGTCCCTGATCATACGGACTAGCCCCTACCAACGCTTCGCGTATGCTAAGATCCACATTTTCACAAGCCTTTAGCACACCCTTGCCCAAAAAGCGATTTTTATCCCCATCGCGCAATTCCAAAGCCTCTCTCTTGCCTGTACTCGCGCCACTTGGGACGATAGCACTTTCTTTTGTCCCATCACTTAGCTCTACAATCGCCTTGATAGTTGGATTGCCTCGTGAATCTAACACTTCTTGTGAATAAATCTTGCTGATATGCACCATAATTTGCTCCTTTGTTTAGATGTATTTTGTCTCTGGCTAGAGATCATCTGCTTTTGGCTCGTCTGGAAGCGGCAAAATCTCGTCTTTCACACCGATTTGCTCACGGATTTTGTTGGTGATTTCTTGTGCGAGGGCACTATTTTCTTTCAAAAACACCTTTGCGTTTTCACGTCCTTGACCAAGTTTCACATCGCCATAGGAGAGCCACGCACCGCTTTTGTCAATGATGTCAAGCTTCACACCATAGTCAATGATCTCGCCCTCCTTGCTAATCCCCTCGCCAAACATAATGTCAAACTCCGCTTCTCTAAATGGCGGTGCTACTTTGTTTTTGACTACCTTCGCTTTGGCGCGGTTACCGATGTTTTGCTCATTTTGTTTGAGAGTGGCAATGCGTCGTATGTCGATACGCACACTGGCATAAAATTTTAGCGCATTACCACCTGTGGTTGTCTCTGGGCTGCCATAACCCATCATACCGATTTTCATACGAATCTGATTGATAAAAATCAGTGTCGCATTCATCTTGTGCAACACACCCGTGATTTTGCGCAATGCGTGACTCATAAGTCGCGCTTGCAAGCCCACATGTTGGTCGCCCATATCGCCATCAATCTCTGCCTTTGGCGTGAGAGCTGCCACAGAATCTATCACGATGAGATCCACCGCCCCACTACGCGTGAGTGTCTCTAGGATTTCAAGTGCTTGTTCGCCATTATCGGGCTGGGAGACAAGGAGATTTTGCGTATCCACGCCTAGATTCTTGGCATAATACACATCTAGCGCGTGTTCAGCATCGATAAATGCCGCAATCCCACCATTTCTTTGGCATTCCGCCACGACTTGGAGCGCAAGCGTCGTCTTGCCACTAGATTCTGGACCATAAATCTCTATAATCCTGCCCTTAGGCACACCACCTATGCCAAGTGCCATATCAAGCCCAAGTGAGCCTGTGGAAATCGCATCAATTTTCTCGACCTGTTTATCGCCAAGCCGCACAAGCGCACCTTTGCCAAATGCTTTGTCAATCTGCTTGAGTGCGAGCTCGATGGCTTTTTGCCGCTTTTCATCTATCGCCATTGTTATCCTTATGAGTGATTTTTAGATTTCGCGATTGTATCTTATAAGTTTGAAAAATATCTTTAAAACTACAAAACAAATTTTTTAAAGCTATTTTCGCTACAATATCGTGGTAAGCAAAACTTAAGGACATTTCATCAATGAGCAAGCAAATCCACACACAATCTCTCCCCCAACACTTTCTTAGCAAAACGCGCCATATCAGTGTGGCACACAGCCCCGATGCCGATGATTTGTTTATGTATTACGCACTCAATTTTGGCTGGATAGATTCAGATCTCGTGCGCTTTAGTGCGTGCGCTAGGGATATACAGACGCTCAATGATGCGACTTTGCGCGGGGAGTATGATATCAGCGCGATCTCCTTTGCGCTCTACCCGCTTGTGTGCGATGATTACGCGCTTTTGCGCACGGGGGTTAGCTTCGGCAATGGCTATGGACCCAAGCTCATCAAAAAGCGCACCACCACGCTCAAAAAAGACTTCAAAGTCGCCCTAAGCGGCGCGCACACGACTAATGCCCTGCTTTTCAAACTCGCCTATCCCCACGCGCGCATTGTGTATAAAAACTTCCTTGATATAGAATCTAGCGTGCTAAGCGGCGAGGTGCAAGCAGGCGTGCTGATCCACGAATCCATTCTTAGCTATGATGAAAGCCTCGTGGTAGAAGCCGAGCTATGGGACATATGGTGCGATCTCAATAAGCGCAATCTCCCGCTACCCCTAGGCGGTATGGCACTGCGTCGCTCCCTGCCGCTGACTATCGCGCTAGAGTGTGAATCCCTGCTCACCAAAGCTGTGGAAGTGGCGGTGCATAATAAGCCCCTGCTCTCGCGTATGCTCACGGAGCGCAACCTCATCAGAGTGGATTCTCAAAAACTCGAGACTTATCTCAATCTTTATGCCAATGCAGATTCTATAACTTTAAGCGCGTTGCAGCTAGAGGCACTTGATGTGCTTTTTCATCTCGGTTTTAGCGCAGGACTCTACCCACAGCCAATCACTGCCCAGCAATATATGCTCCCGCGCGAGTATCTCACGCAACGATATTCTTAAACATAAAGGATCACTATGGCTTCGCAATTTGTCTATAACACCGCAAGTATCGCAAAAATCCTCACACCAAGCTTTATCACGCGCGCCCTTTTAGAATCTAAAATCGCCAAATTCTTTGCCCGCCTAGATTCTAGCGCGCTAGATTCTCTCTCCTCACGCCTTAGATTCTATCATCGCATAAGCACACCCTTTGCTATCACGCCCCTTGAGAGCCCAAAGCATTGCGAGCGGCTAGGCACCTACGCGCCGCATTATGGCAGGATAAAGGATAGCTACAAATGGCGAGCCTTTAGCACCTACCACTACGATATGCGCTCGTATGCGCGCTATTTTGACCAAAACTTAAAGCTCTATTATGGCTTTGGCGATGTGAATTATTACTTCACGCACCCCGCCATTACCAAATCCCGCCCTATACGCTCATCTCAAAACTCTATCCTCCTTAAGCTTGGGCAAAATCGGCACTTTGTCTTCATCAAAGACCCTTATAGATTCAAAGACAAGCAGGATATGATTTTCTTTCGCGGGGCGTGCTATCAGGAGCATCGCACGCGGTTTTTGCACAAGTTTTTTGACGCGCCCTTTTGCGACATCGGACACACGGGCAACCCACGCGTGCATACGCCCTACCTCAAGCCCAAAGTCCCTATCGCCAAGCATTTGCCTTATAAATTTCTCCTTAGTCTGGAAGGCAATGATGTGGCGAGCAACCTCAAATGGGTGCTTAGCAGTAACTCGCTGTGTATGATGCCTCGTCCCAAATACGAGACTTGGTTTATGGAATCTACCCTAGAGCCAAATGTGCATTACTGCGAGATCGCTGATGACTATTCCGATGTGGAGGAGAAGTTTGAGTTTTTCTGCACGCACCCGGAGGCGGCAGAGGAGATAATCCACAATGCCCATAGATTCTGTGCGCACTTCTTAGATAAACGCACCGAGGAAATGCTCAATATCCTTGTGCTACGCAAGTATTTCTACCTTAGCGGACAGATTGATATAAGTGCGATTGAACGTGAGTTTTTTGGACTCTAAATTTATAGAAAGATTCAAAAAGGGACTAAAGCTTAGAATACCTACACAATGCGTATTTGCAGAATGTATTTGGATACCGCATTTATGAAGTATCACAAAGATTAGTCTCTATTGCTTCTTTCAATCTCACATTTTGCGATACATTTTGGGCTTTTTAGGCTATAATACCGCTTTTACAATTCATACAAGGCAAATTATGAGCACATTTTCTAAAGTCGGTTTTATTATGGCGACCCTTGGTAGTTCCATTGGTTTGGGGCATATCTGGCGCTTTCCCACTATGGCGGGGCAAAACGGCGGCGCGGCGTTTATCCTGCTTTTTATCGTCATTTCCGTAGCCATTGGTGTGTCTATGCTCGTAGCAGAGATGCTTATGGGCAATCGCACGCACAAAAACGCCCAAGACGCTTTCTATGAGCTTGATGAGAGCGCGCATAAACGATGGCATTATGCGGGGCTTACCGTGATTGGCGGTCCGCTGATTCTCACATTTTATTGTATCGTGCTAGGCTGGGTGTGCTACTATCTAGCAGCTATCAGTCTGCACCTACCCGCGACTATGGCAGATTCTAAAGCCCTCTTTGGCGCGCTCACGTTAAATTTTGAGGCGCAGATTCTAAGCTTTGGGGTCGTGATGGCACTCACGGCATATTTTGTGGCAAAGGGTGTGAAAGATGGCATTGAGCGGCTAAATTTTGTGCTTATGCCCTTGCTCTTTATCATCTTTATCGGGCTGCTTGTGTATGCGATGAGTATGGAGGGCTTTAGTAAGGGCGTGAATTTTATGTTTGTCTCTGGCTTTGACTTTGCAAGCACGCAGGGCAAGGGATTTATAGAATCTACCCAAACCTTGCTTACCTACCTCTTTGACAAAATCACTCCAAAGACACTAATAGATTCTATGGGGCAGGTGTTTTTCTCCCTCTCGCTTGGCATTGGTATCGTGATTACCTATGCGGCTTCCACGCAGAAAAATCAAAACCTCTTCCACGCTGCGCTCTGGGTGCTAATCCCGGGTATTATCATCTCTATCATTGCGGGACTTACGATATTTACCTTTGTGTTTGAGTATGGGAGTAGCGAAGATGTGGGTGCTGGGGCTGGACTGGTGTTTATCACACTGCCGGTAATGTTTGAGAAAATGGGTGTGGCAGGGAGTGTGATTTGTATGCTTTTTATGATAGGCTTGGGCTTTGCAGGGCTCTCTAGCACGATTTCCCTGCTTGAGCCATCAGTCAAATGGCTGGAGGAAAAGACAGGCAAGGGCAGGGTGTTTCTCTCATGGGGGTTGAGCTTGCTTGTTTTTATCGTAGGTAGCGTGCTTATACTTTCTTTGAACGAAAACTATCACGCCCTGCAAATCGCTGGCAAAAGCCTCTTTGACTGGGCGGATTGGTTGAGTGCTAATATCATTATGACACTTGGGGGGATTGCGACCTCGGTTTTTGTAGGCTATGCGATAAAAGAGGAGCATTTGCGCGAATGGACAAAAGGCTATTTTAGCCCAGCGATGTTTAGATTCTGGCTTTTTGCGATTAGAATCCTCGCCCCGCTTATGGTAGCCTCTATCTTTATATATCAGATTGTGAGCCTTGTGCAGGGTAAGAGCTAGGGTAATCCTCGCCAAATTTTGCTACAAATAGCGAAAAAAATCTGATATAATCTCGGTCAAAATTTCACATTTGGGAGTTTATAATGAAAGTGTTTCAGAAAGTATGGCAGGCTCTTGGAGTTTTGTTAGTGGCATTGGTTTTTGCCGCGTGTGGTTCAAGCACACCATCAGATGTGGTGGTGGCATATACCAAAAGTGTGGCAGAGGGCGATGTGAAAAAAGCAATGTCTTATGTGGATCTTAGCTTTGCAAAGAGTGAGAAAGATGAGGCTATTATGGAGCAAAAGATTTCAGCCAGTGTAGAGCAGGGCAAAGCTAGTATGGACAAACGAGGTGGCTTAAAAGATGTAGTAGTGCTCTCGACACAAGAGAGAAATGATAAGGTCATCGTGGATATTGAAATGCAGTTTGGAGATGGCACAAGCCAAAAATCACAAACAAGGTGCGTCAAAGTCGATGGCGATTGGAAAATCTCTCTTTAGACTCGCTACCTAGATTATGGGGTTTGTGAGAATCTATGGCATTGTTGGTGTCATAGCTTTGGGAGTGTTGGTGTGGTGTTTTATGCATCGCGATGTCCCTCCGCACACCCTCACACTTCAGGATATAGCTGATATGCCTACGCTCAAAGTCGGTGATATGATTTTTCGGCAGGGTGTGGGCGTAGAGAGCGAAATAATCCAAAAAATAAGCGCTAGTCCATACAGCCATATCGGTCTTGTCATACAGACAGATCCGATTATCATCTTGCATGCGACGACGACAGATGACCCACACAAACCCAACCAAACTATCACAAGCAGTCTTGAATCCTTTGTGGCTCACGCGCGCAAAATCGCTATCAAGCGATTAGAATTACCCTCACGCGCTTATACAGAGATTGCCACGCAGGCGCGTGATGAATATGTGGGCAGAGCATTTGTGCTTAATGACAGCCCAGAGGCATTTTATTGCACAAGTTTGGTAGAGGAGATTTTGGGTCGTTATCTTACCTTTGAGCTTCGTCCTTTGTCTGTGCAGGCACCGATTGTGGGTGGCACATATTTGTTCCCTCAAGCATTTTTTGAAAACACACAATCCCAGCTTGTGTATCAATCGCCCTGATTGTCCCTGCTTTAAGGATTGTGAGGTTATCGAGTCGTGCGTAGTAGCCAAAGCCTTGAGAATGAAGTCTAAAGAAACGAAGCTGTGGATTTATGAATCCACAGCCACCATTGCTGTGATTTGGTTGATTGATTCTTGTGTGCGTTCGGCAAGTTTGCGCACTTCATCGGCAACTACTGCAAAACCTCGCCCATGCTCGCCTGCCCGTGCTGCTTCAATAGCTGCATTAAGGGCTAGTAGATTGGTTTGGTCAGAAATCTCTCCAATTGTTGCTAGTAAGGTTTTGATGTTTTCCATTGTATGTTTGATTTGTTCGTTTTGCTTGAGTTCGATTTCTCTTGCGGCTTCGTTTTTCTTGCTAGAATCGATATTGCTAAGGACGCTTACGATTCTTTGGGGTGTGTTGTCAGTGTTAAAATATGTCTGAAAACGTCCGCTCATCCACTCATATGCGCCGCTTTGTGCTTTGAGTCGAAATTCGCATTGGCTGTATTTGTTTTTGTATTCTATATGCGTGCAGGCTTTGAGCGCGTGTTTGAAGGTCTCAATGTCCTCTTTGTGGATTTTTTGTAATAGTTGCTGGAGGCTGGGCGTATCCTTTGGGTCAAAGAGTTTTTCCATATCGGGCGAATACCACACGGGGTTTTGTGGAGATTCTAGATGTGTAGAATCTACAAGAATCAAATCCCACAACCAGTCTTGAGCATATTTTGAGAGAGTGTGAAGCGCAAGGTAATGTTTTGGAGTTTGTCTTTATTGGTCATTTCTTCGTGTATGTCTGTGAGCGAGCCAGCGATAAGCTCTGCCCTCCCAGAAGAATCTCGCTGTATCGCGCCCAATGCCTTAAACCAGCGCCATTCTCCGTTTTTAAGTTGCAAGCGATAAGTTACATCATAGGGTGTTTTTCCGGTGGTATCAGCAAGTGATTTGGCGAATGCATCTAGTGTGGGTCCAGAATCTTCTGGGTGCAAAAGCGATGACCAACTGCCAAGCATATTGGGAAAATCTGTCGTATCGTTGTATCCTAGCATTTGACGAAATTTTTGCGACCAAATGAAAGGTGTTTGGGGAGTAAGATTGCCATCTTTTGGGTATTCCATATACCACAAGCCATCGCGCGAAGTTTCCATCATCAGCTCGGAATATTTGATGATGTGTTTGAGATTAGCGACATCTTCTTGGTGCTTAGATTCTAATTGTGAAAGCTTTTTTTCACTGCTCTTATCATACAAATCCTTAACGCTTGCTAGATAGGCGATAAGGTGCTTGCTGATTTCAAATGTGGCTTTTTGAGAATCTAGATTCTGCAAGGCTGGATCAAGAGACTTAAGGACTTGTTGTAGCTCCTCTAGGATTTGTGTAGATTTGCGAGAAAACATTATGACCCCCTCAAATGAAACTCTAAGACAATTGATTATACCACTATGTAGCAGAAAAGTCGCCAATTTTAACTAAGATTTGTTGCATTCTATGGGGTTGTGTCAAAGCCTTTTATATGTGTATTGTGCGGGTGTTGGCTGAATCTGTTGGGCGATATTATGCTATGCCAATGACTTGATGTATTAGGAAAATCCCCGCCAAATTATGCCCATTGTAGGGCATTAAAGAAGCTAGGAGTATAGCCGAGGAATGCCACAAGTGTAGCCTAAGAGCAATTATTTATCGGTATTTCTCTCATCTCTCACGCCTATTTGGTAATACTCAAAGCCCTTAGATTCTAGGTGTAGTGTGTGGTAGATATTGCGTCCATCAAAGATTATGGGGGTTTTGAGGAGTTTGGCTATCTCCCCAAAGTCCGGACTTCTAAACTCCCGCCACTCCGTTACTAGCACCATCGCATCGCAGCCTTTAAGCGCGTCGTATTTGCTACTAGCAAACTCGATAGAATCTAGCACATCACTAAGATAAAATCGCGCCTGCTCGCACGCCTTAGCGTCATAGGCTTGCACCCTCGCCCCGCGTGCGATGAGCTCACGGATAAGCACCAAAGAGCTTGCCTCACGCATATCATCGGTTTCAGGCTTAAAGGCTAGCCCCCACACGCAAAAGATTTTTCCACGCAAATCCTCGCCAAAGCGCGCACAGATTTTCTCCACCAAAAGCCTTTTTTGTGCGGCATTGACCGCATCGATGGCTTGTAAGATTCTAGGCGTGTAGCCACAATCTAGTGCGACTTTTTCTAATGCCTTGACATCTTTGGGGAAGCAGCTCCCGCCATAGCCACACCCCGGATAGATGAAGCTATACCCAATGCGTGAATCTGACCCTATGCCTAGCCGCACATCATTGATATTTGCCCCCACGCGCTCACAGATTTGGCTCATCTCGTTGATAAAGCTGATTTTTGTCGCTAGCATAGCGTTTGCGGCGTATTTAGTCATCTCGGCAGATTCTATCCCCATAGCGATGAATCTATCGCTTTTGATGAGGAAGGGCGCATAGAGAGCTTTCATAATCTCTAGGGCTTTAGCGCAATCCGCACCCACCACAACTCTATCAGGACTCATAAAATCCTTTATCGCCACGCCCTCTTTGAGAAACTCGGGATTGCTCACGACATCAAAATCTATCTGCGCACCGCGTCTTGCTAAGCCCTCCGTGATGATTGTGCGCACCTTTCTTGCAGTGCCCACAGGCACGGTGGATTTATCCACTATCACGGCATAATTTTGCAGATGCGCGCCTATATCCTCCGCTACCGCCTCTACATAGCGCAAATCCGCGCTGCCATCTTCGCCCATAGGCGTGCCTACCGCGATGAAAATCACCTCGGCATTGCTTAACGCCTCTGCCTTATTGGTTGTAAAGCAGAGATTGCCCTGCTTGTGTTTTTCACACACCATAGATTCTAGCCCGGGCTCATAGATAGGGATAATGCCTTTTTTAAGATTCTCAATCTTTTTAGAATCCACATCAAGGCAAGTAACAGCATTTCCCATTTGAGCAAAACACGCCCCCGCCACAAGCCCGACATATCCACTACCGATAATTGTTACACGCATGGTTTTCCTTTATCTTGAGCTAATAAAGATAGAGATAAGAGCGCAGATTCTAGCACACCTAAGCTTAAATGTGTTAGTCATATTGATTTTTGGGGGCTGTGATTATGGGCTTAAAGGTTACTCTGATGTCTTGCCCAAGAAGCCCATAGGTTTGCAATGTCTTAGAGAATCCCGGAGCAAACCAGCTATTCCAGTGATGGTGTCCAAAATACTCTGGCACATAAATTTCTATGTGTGTTTTGCCCTCATTTTGGGCTTGTTGCATTTGTTCTATCCAGCTTTGGGAATAGGACTTGAAATATGTATAAGCAGCTCTAGGTCGCTCTTTGTAGGGTTGCAAGGTTTGAAAAAATGCGATAAAAAAGAGCAGGGAGATAAGAGTATAGCTAGCCCTGTATCGCGCCACAAAAATACTTATGGCAACCACCATAAACACAAGCATAGCCATAAATAAACCGCTCATCAGATACCAAGTCGCCCCACATTTGGAGGTGGTGAGCGTGTAGAATACCACAAGGCAGGGAATCCAAAGAGTGAGCGCAAAGAGCAAAAGGCGGTGTTGTGGAGTTTTAATCCAAAAAGCCCCAAAGAGTGAGAGGATATAGACAGCCACAAAGAGCTGGACAAAACCCACTCGTATGCCTTTTAGTGTAGTATCAAGATAGGCTATGCCACGCGTGAGTTCAAAACTAGCGCAATACCCAGCCCTGCCCGAGTGCATCATCTGCCATAGCGCAATTGCCCAAAGGATAATGATAGCCACAAGACACACATCAAAAAAAGTGCGCGTTTTGAGCACTAGCGCGAGGCTTTTGTGTTCTCTATACGCAGTGAATACTCGGGAGAGTAGCATGCACCCAGCAAAACTTGCGAGTAGCACGCTTGCGCTCTCCATAGAAAAAATCGCCAAATACACTATGGTTGCTGCTGCCCCCCCCCCCCCAATTATGCTCCTAGAGGATAGTTGAGATTGTTTTGTGATTAAAAATGTGATAATGGCTACAACGAGTCCGAGATTGACAAGATATGGCAGTGTGTAAAAACAAACCATTGTGAGGAGATAGCCCATACCTTGAGCATTAAGATCTGCTGGGAGTAGGAGGGGCATCATTTGGGGCTTGGCGAGTGCCACACAGCCTAAGAAAAAAACACTTGAGAGGAGCAGTGAGCGAAGTTTGTGTCCTATGAGATGAAAAACACAAAAATAGAGCAAAATATGGAATCCAACAAATGCGCTTGATAGGACAAATGCACAGGCTAGTGCGATAGAATCTAAAAAGTCCAAATGCATAAGGGGCGCGATGACATACGCGCCGAGATTTGCGATATTTGTTTGCAAGTATTGTGGCAGTAGGCGTGAGGGTATCCAAGAATTAGCTGTAAAAGATAGTGTGGGATAGAGGCTCATATGCTGAAAGTCATCACCCCAAAATGGCACGATAGGATAGGCATACCCATAAAAGAGCATAAGCGCAAAAAATTCCAACACAAAGCCAAAAATCACGAGTTTTTTCATACTCTCTCCTTGTAAATCACAAAATTCCGCAAGCCAAAGTTAAAGACAAATGCCACGCCTATGGCAAGGACTTTGGTAAGCATTGAATCTAGCTCGCATATATCCACGCCCACATACATCACACCTGTATCTATACACGCTCCAACCGCGCTTACGAGGTAGATGAGTAGGCTTTCTTTGAGTATAGAATCGTGCTTGCTCACAAACACGAATTTGCGCGCTAAAACGAAATTCCAATATGTCGCTAGGACAAAGGCAATAAGACTGCTAAGTAGATAGTAAATCCCAAGGGCTTTTTCACACAGCGCAAACACCACGAGGTTTATCACCGCCGCGCTTGCGCCGACTATGCCATATTTTAAGAATCTCTGCCAATGGGCTTTGGGGGATTTATAAGACATTGTTATCCTTGTGTTTGTGATAGCGTATTGTAGCATATTTCCACCACCTCTTGCCTCTCATATCGCGAAATACACGCTATTGTAGCACTTTTTGTGCTTTGAGAAAGTTATTCATACCGCATTGAAAATACTTATGCTTGAGGAGTTTGAGATGTGGCACTTGTGCGAGAGATTCTATAAAATCACGTTTATTGTAGTAACGTTTATGGTCTCGTATTTCACGCTCATCGATGAGGTGCAAGCGATAGGAGAGAAACTCAAGCACGGGTTTTGCCGCGTGGCTTGGGGTGGTAAGCAGCAATATCCCATTTGGCACAAGCACGCGCTCAATCTCTCTTAGCATAGCAATGGGTGCTGATAGATGTTCGATAACCGCTAACATCGTTACTATCTCAAAGCTTTCATTCTCAAAGGGTAGCGTGATGCTGCATTGATTTGGGCTGTGCCGTGTGAGGTAGTCTGTGTCTGCCCCCCCCCCAATTTGCGCTAGAAGCCTCTAATCCAAGCTCGTGTTTGCTCTCAAAGACATAGCTAAAGGTGTGGAGCTTGTCTGTGTGTATCTCTGGGGCTTTGTAGTCAATCCCCACGCCCTTAGCGATATAGCCCTCTACCTCACGCAGTAGCCTCGCCTCAAAGCCACAGCCAATATCAAGCAAACGCGGATTCTCAAACTCCCTAATGCTCGGTAGCACGCGCATAAGGCGCATTGTGCGTAGGAGCTTGTCAAAGATGGATTCGTTTGTCATTTTTAGTTCTCCTTGTCTGCGTTGATATAGGCTTTGCGTCCCATAATGCTTTCAAGTTTGATTTTTGGCTTCCAATGAGGCGTGGTAGGCAGTGGCTCATAGGTTACGCTCTCAAAACCTTCCTCTAGTTTGTCTTTGCGCACATAGATTTCTGTCCCAAAGTCTGTCAATCTTTTTTGCACAAAAATAGGCTGTATTTTTTGTGTTTCCATAAAGGCAGAATTTCCCTTGAAAATCCCCATAAGATCTTTGCGATAGAGATTGTGCGCACTTGCAATAAGTAAGCATACAAAGAGGATACGAAAGGCTTTGTGTTGTGTAAAATCAAGCACGCGTGCTATACAAACAAACACAAATAAATAAGTCAGGACACTATGCATAAGTTTGCCCAAGGGAAAGAAGCTTAACACAAATAATACACACCCGCTGATACGCATAGCTTTGGACTTCAAAGCTTGGATAAGTGTGAGGTTGAGTGCATAGAGAATCCCAAAAAGCGGTATGAGATACACCATACCAAAACGTGGATCAGGACCGCTTACAAACCAAAATACCACACCACACATCGCTCCCACAAAAAGTAGGAAAAAATCTTTGTATTGTTTGTGTGTGTAGAGAGATTTTGGCAGTATGAGTAAAAATATACTAAGCCCAAGAGCTGCCCAATATCCATACACAAAATATTTAAAATACCACCCAAAGTATCGTGTCTCCATAAGTAGCCACTTTTTGAGCCACGCATAGCTTGCAAGCACCTCTTTGCAGTTTATGCCTGGATCCCTAGCCCAGCTCATTACCCAGCACACTTCATTAGCGCGTTGTTCATCACTCACCGCCCACGATAGAGAGGGGATATATCCCACCGCAGCAGGATAGGCTATCATACCTGATGTCATATAACCCTTTAATGCCCAAGGTAGAGCATAGATAAGTGCAAAAACACCAAGGTAGGCGAGATATTTGAGCGAGCTTTTAGAAAATATTTGTTTTTTATACAGGTATATGGCACAGATTACCACAGCAGCCAAAAGCCCGGTATTGGCGATTTTGACCAGTGTAGCAAAAAGCGCAATAACAAAGCCGAAGGTAAGCGTGTGAGCCAAGACTTTAGAATCTACATCGTTCTCTAGTGCTGTCAGCTTAGATTCTCTAGCATTTAGGGCATAGAGAAGTATGGCAAAAACCAATATCCCAAGCACTGCACCAATACCTTCGCAATACAGCCCTCTGAACTCACCCCATCGTAAGATAAAAGGAAAAGCGAGTCCTGTGCATAGCACAAAAAATACACTTTTTTGTGCTTGTGGATTATCCTTGCGCAAATCTCTAAACATTATTAGAAATAAACTAAAAAATAGCCCAAAATACACTATCTCATTACCGATAAAACTCCGCAATCCCGGGAAAATTTGACTCACATCACTAAGAGCGTAAAAATTATAAATAATCCCATTAAATCCAAGTCGTCCATGCACATTACCAAGCCCAAAGATTATAGGCGATTGTTGAATCCAAGTAACAATCTGGATATGGTAATTGACACTATCGCCATAGGAGTCGTGATAGAGACTTAAAAGTCCGACGACAAAAAACGCACACAATCCACTTAAGCCAATTTGCCAAGAAAGCAAAAGATCTCTATATAGCCACGCAAAAAGCCCAATTCCAATAAGCAAGAATCCCAAAGAAAAAAACGCATAAAGTGGTAAGAAAAAATTCAGCACTTGCACGATGAAGCTCAAAAATGCCACACCAAGTATAAAGCTCACAAACAGCTCAAGCCACAAGGTGTGCGCAAAGACTTTCACGCTAAATACGCGTCCATAGATTCTATACACAAACCCACCAAAACCAAATACCGCCATAATCCATAGTCCAAGCACTAAGAGAATTTTAGCGTCTATTATAAGCCAATCTGCCATCACAACTCCTTGAATGTAGTATTTTGTATGCTTGTTAGCTTTTGAATCTATATTTCACAATCGCCCACAGAGCGCGAAAACCGTCTTTGATACCAATCTTTTTGCCCTCCTCATAGGTGCGCCCATAGTAGGAAATCCCCACTTCATAGATTCTAATGCCCTTGATTTTTGCTACTTTTGCCGTGATTTCTGGCTCAAAGCCGAAGCGATTCTCTTCTATGGTGATACTTTGGATAATCTCTCTTTTAAAAACCTTGTAGCAAGTCTCCATATCTGTGAGATTGAGATTTGTCATCATATTAGAGAGGAGTGTGAGAAGTCCATTGCCCATTCTATGCCAAAAATACAATACTCGATGTGAATCCCCGCTTACAAAACGTGAGCCAAAGACTACATCAGCTATGCCTTTTTCAAAGGGAGCAAGGAGTTTGGGGTATTCGTTTGGGTCGTATTCTAAATCAGCATCTTGGATTATGACAATATCGCCACTAGCGTGCGCTATACCTGTGCGTAAAGCCGCACCTTTGCCTTGATTGGTCGTATGGTAGAGGATTTGTAGGGTTGAAGTGGTGCTAGATTCTGTAGTTTGGGAGGATTGCGCTACATCGCGTAAGCTATTATCTGCCCCCCCCCCAATTTGCTTAGACAGAGTATGCGTATTTAGAGATTGCAAAAGCTCTCTTGTGCCATCGTTTGAGCAGTCATCTACCACGATAATTTCCTTGTGGTATGGGATATTGACATTTTGCACGACAGAGAGAATCTGCGTGATGGTGTGTTTTTCATTATAGCAGGGAATGACAATAGAGAGGGTGTGTAAGCAAGAATCTGTCATTAGAAGCCTTTAAGATATGAAATAAAAGGACACATTGTAGTATAAAAAGCTTTTAAAAAGATTAAGGGTTTGAGCGATAAGTATGCCTTAGCTTTGTAGAGGTAAGCTAGTGTGCGAGTTTCTTCGCAAGCTCCTTGCTTAGCCTCAAATCCACCTTGCCACTTCCAAGCACAGGAATCTTGTCTATCACATAGTATTCACTAGGTTTTTTTAGCGGGATAATCTCCGATTTTTTGATAAGGTCTATGATTATGGTGTGCGTTTGGTCATCACTTGCTGCTTGCCCCAAAGATTCTGGGATTTTAAGAGATTGGGGAATCTCTAGCAACAAAGCGATTTTCTCACCTTTTTTGCTATCCTCTAATGCCACCGCACAAAACTTCACCTCACCGACTATCTCCTTTTGTTTCAAGACTTTCGCAATCTCCTCTTCCACACTAGAGAGGCTAATCATCTCTCCACCAATCTTAGCAAAACGGGAATATCTGTCGGTAATATGCAAGAATCCATCGGCGTCTAAATACCCCTTATCTCCGCTTTTATACCAACGGATTCCATGAATTTCTACGATGACTTCTTGTGTCTTTTGCTCATCGTTGAGATAGCCCACCATAATCTGATGTCCGCCGATGAGTATCAGTCCATGCTCACCTGTGGGTAGCTCCTCTAGTGTGTCATAATCCACAATCCTAATCGCCGTGCCCGGTAGTGGCATACCCACACTTCCTTCTTTGTTTGCCCTATGCACCTGCCAATACATCGCGTCAAACTCATCGGGGAGATTCACACTCGCTACCGGCGTGGTTTCAGTCGCTCCATAGCCCTCATAAATGGGTTTGTTAAACTTCATCGTGTAGTTCTCACGCACTTCGCTTTTGAGTTTTTCTGCGCCTGCTACGGTTAAGCGAATGCTATCAAACATCACTCTATCGATTTTGGGATTGCGCGCATAGATTCCAAGCAGTGTGGAGGTCGCACACATAATCGTTACTTTGTTTTGTGCGATAGCCTTTGCCACACCTACGGAATCTGTGGGGTCAGCGTGCGTGATGGCAAGCATATTTTCAATCAGTGGCATAAAGGTCGTAACGGTCAAGCCAAAGGCGTGAAAGGGCGGTAGAGAGGAGAGCATACAATCATCATTGCGCGCGTGGATTACATCAGCAATCTGTGCGATATTGCTCATAATGTTTAAGTTACTTAGCATAACGCCCTTTGGTATGCCCTCACTCCCGCTACTAAAGAGAATCGCACAAACAGAATCTCGTTTGCTCTCTTTAGCAAAGAGGAGCTTTAGTAGCCATGTAGGCAAAAGGCTAATAAAGAGGATATTGATGATAAAGATGAGTTTTTGGGTTTTGATTTTGGCTACGATGTCTTCCATAAAATGCAAGGTGGCATTGCCAAAGTCAAATTCCACGCCTCTATCTTTGAGTTTGTTTAGGAATTTTTTAGAAGTGTAGATATGTGTCATTTGAGTGGCTTGTATGGCGGCACGCACAGCATTAGCCCCAGCGGTGAAGTTGAGATTAACCACGATTTTGCCCGCTAGCAGTGTGGCGAAATTGCACAGCACGCTTGCTAGAGAGGAGGGCAGGAGTATCCCAATGCAGTCATTGGGGAGTGAGTAGGGCGAAGTTTTGGGTGGCAGAGGCTTAAAGGATAGTTCTTTCATATCTTGAGAGAGCATAATGCAGAGTGTCAAAAGTCTGCGATAGGAAATGCCCCCTATTTGTGTATCGACTATGGCGACATCGCCACCACCTCTTTTGCAAGATTCTATAAAGGCTTGTGCGAGTGTTGGAGAATTTTGGCATTGATGCTCCCACGCTTTGAAACTCATCTCAAAGACCTTAGCCTTGAGTTTGTCCTTTTGCGTATGCAGCGATAGAGGCTCGCCAAAGGCGATACTCACATTGCGTTTTGTGAATCTTTTTTTGCGTTCTCTGAATTGTTCATTGCTCCGACTAAAGATACTACCCCACATACCGCGGATATAAAAGGGCAAAATCACGGCAGATTCTGCGCTCACGCCTTGAGCGATTTTCTCAAAGCCACTTTTAAACTCATTGAGATGTCCGTGCCGACTGATGATGCCCTCGGGAAACAAGCACACAATATCGCCATTTTCAAGACGTTTTTGGATTTGCTTGATAGCACCGCTACTGCCGAGATTAGACACCGGAATCACTCCAAAAAAGTCGATAAAAAATCGAATATACCAACGCGAATAAATACTACGTTCCATCACAAAATACACTTTCTTTGGCACTGCCATTTGCACGATAGCCCAGTCGATAAACGAGATATGATTGCCTAGCAAAAGCACCCCGCCATTTTGCGGGATATTATTAAAGCCCTCAACATTGAGGCGGTATCGCTGTAAAATCGCTGTGCTCACAAGGATACGCACTAGCGAAAAGGGCATCATTTTTATCATATAGACCATCACGATTCCGCCTAAAAGCGCACTGACATAAAAGAGCCACTCCACCGGCAAATCCCTAACCCCAAAAAGTGTCGCCACAAAGAGTGAGAAGAGCATACCAATGTTTTGGACAAAATTATTGCCCGCTAGCACCGTGCCTAGCTCCTTGTCATCGGTGTAAAACTGCATAAGGGCATTGAGTGGAATGATATAGAGTGCCCCACCTAAACCAAAGAGAAAGAATAAGATTCCAAGAGCAAAAAGCGAGTTAAATGCGGTAAAAACAAAAAGCACTATAAACATAATACACGCACCAAGCGGAATTAGCCCTGTCTCGATATAGTTTTTGGAATACCTCCCTGCGATGATAGAGCCAATAATTATCCCAAATCCCGCACAAGCAATGACGGCATTTACCGCACTTGTGCTAGTGATGTGCAAGATGTTTTTAGCATATACGGGGAAAATGTCTGTGATAAGCTGACTAAGTGTCCAAAAGACGGCGATAAAGAGGACGGAGAGAAAAACCATTTTGTGTTTTTGTATGGTTTTGAGATTCTCTCTAAGGAGTTTGCCACGCACATATTGTGTCGTATCAAAGTTAAGAGGGCGTGTGGTCGTGAGAGTAGGGAGGCGGAAACTTAGGATAAACTCTAAAGAGGCAAACACAAGGAGCAAGAGAGCAAGGGCAAACATTTGTTGGATAATATCATTGGGATTGACACTCCCTTGTGTATAGAATCTCTCAAAGAGAGCGGAGAAAACTATCATTCCGCCAAGCATAGCGATGATAGCAGTGGCTTGGATTACGCCATTGCCCCAAGTGAGATTCTCTTTGCCCACTAGCTCCTTGATATAGCCGTATTTGGCGGGCGAGTAGAGAGCTGCTTGCACACCCATAAGCAGTGTGGTATAAAACGCACCCCAAAAAAAGCCAATGTAATAAAAAAGTGCCACAAGGCTAAGAAGAAGCACATTAGCTAATGCTCCATATTTGAGGATAAGGTTTTTGGGAAATTTATCACTCAAAAAGCCCGATGGTGAAAAGAGCAACACAAAAGGCAGGATAACAAGGGCGTTTGCGATAGAGTTATAAATGAGATGTTGGCTTTGGTCAAAGGCTTTGTAGAGGATATTAAGCATAAGGACTTTATGCCCCAAATCCACAAAGGCATTGATAAAAGCGACAATAATAAATGGCGTGAAACCTCTGATGTGATAGATTTTGTTCATACATAGTCCTTAAAAATAAAGTTGATTACTTAAATATAGGAATGCTTAGAAGTGATGAGGTTAGCAAATGTGGTGCGGAAGAGAGGACTTGAACCTCCATGCCTTGCGGCGCCAGATCCTAAGTCTGGTGCGTCTGCCAGTTTCGCCACTTCCGCAGCTAATTAAAAGGCGCAATTATATGATGTAAATGTTAAATCTTGACTTAAACCCCACCACAAAATGCACTTATTCTGCTATAATGCACCCTAAAAATAAAGGATTTCTCTTGCGTCATATACCAAATCTTTTAAGTATTTCGCGGATTTTACTTGCTATTTTATTACTTTTTATCGTGCTTGAGGGTGATATGATTTTCCCCTCGTATATGGACAAAACTTGGATAAATTACTTTGCTTCACTCACCTTTTGTATAGCGTCTTTGACAGATTTTTTTGATGGCTATATTGCGCGTGAGTATCATCTCAAGTCTCTGTTTGGAGAGGTTTTTGATCCATTGGCTGATAAGATGCTGATTCTCTCGGCATTTATCGCGCTTTTGGTATTGCATCGTGCTTCGCCTTGGTTGATATTTTTGATTTTAAGTAGGGAGTTTTTTATCACGGGGCTACGCGTTGTGGCTGCAGGAAGTGGCAAAAGCGTGGCTGCCTCTAATGCTGGTAAATACAAAACAGGCGCACAGATTGCTGCAATCGCTTTTTTGCTTGCAGATTTTTTCCCCGGTGGAGAGGTGTTATTGTGGTTTGCAGCATTTCTCACATTGTATTCAGGACTAGAATACACGATTAATTACTACAAAAGCTTAAAGGCGTGATGTGGGATTGTTTGCTGCCCTTATCATTCTTGCATTTTTTATTGTATTTCACGAGCTTGGGCATTTTATCGTAGCGCGTATGTGCGGTGTGAAAGTCGAGGTGTTTAGTCTAGGGTTTGGCAAAAAGCTTTTAGCCTTTGAATATAAAGGCACGCAATACGCTATTTCTGTAATTCCATTGGGTGGCTATGTGCAGCTCAAGGGACAGCAGGAGGCATTTACACATTCAAAACAATCTGCGGGTTTAGAGACAAACGATAAAGATTCATTTCTTGCTAAGTCTCCATGGCAACGCATTGCGATTCTTATCGCTGGTTCGGGATTTAACTTTTTGTTAGGGTTTTTGCTTTATTTGTGTGTGTGTATCTATGGCATTACGAGTGTGCCGCCTATCGTGGGAGAAGTAGTAGATTCTATGCCTGCGCAGGAGGCTGGGATTTCGCGTGGAGATAGAATCTTAAACATTAATAGTGTGGAGATTCACACTTGGGAGGAGTTTTCAAAAATTGTGCAAGATTCTGAAGGTATGATTTCCTTGCGTGTGCAAAGTGGCAATGTATATAAAGACATCACACTTATGCCTCGTCTTGTTGAATCTAAGAATGTTTTTGGCGAGCTGGTTTGGCACAATGCTATAGGTGTTAGTGCGGCACAGCAAGTTCAGATTGTGCGATATACTGGATTGCAGGCGATTATAAAAGCGTGGGAGAAGACCATAGAGGCGTCAAAACTTATTTTGCAGTCTTTGCAAAAGTTGATTAGTGGAGCTCTAGGAGTGCAGCACATTAGCAGTGTCGTGGGTATCACACACACAATGTCTTCGCTGGCTCAAAGTGATTTGGTGGTGTTTTTTGCTTTGAGTGCGCTTATTTCTATCAACCTTGGAATCTTTAATCTCCTGCCTATACCACCTCTTGATGGCGGACATATACTCCTTACTCTCTATGAAACTATTGTGCGTAAAAAGCCCAACGAACGCATAGCCAACGCTCTTATGCTTGCTGGATTGGCATTGCTTTTAGGGGTTATGATGATTGGGGTGTATAATGATATAAATCGTATCATTGCTCCATAATTTTGCACAAAAAAGTTGGTTTATTAACCTTAGTAGGTGCATAATTAAAAGATTAACTTACAACAAAGGCAGGACATTATGGAAGATATTTTTGATACGCGTTGTTTGAGTATGAGTATTTTGGCAAGTCCGAATATGGCAAATTTTAGTGGTGTGGTGCATGGTGGGGAGCTAATGAAACTCCTTGATCAAGTGGCATATGCGTGTGCAACGCGTTATTGTGGGCATGGTGTGGTAACACTAAGCGTGGATAATCTCATTTTTAAACACCCTATTCCCATTGGTTCGCTTATCACATTTCTTGCGAGCGTGAATTATGTGGGCAAAACAAGCTGTGAGGTGGGTATAAAGGTCGTAAGTGAGGATATTAAAAATCATTTTGTTACGCATTGCAATACTTGTTATTTCACAATGGTGGCTATCGACACAAAGACGGGCGAAAAAAAGACAATTCCACCCTTTGAGCCTAAAACTCCTATTGAAATCAAACGTTATGAGGCTGCACTCAAGCGCAAAAAGACGCGTGAAGAAAATGTCAGAAATTTCCAAACCATCAAGCAATCCTAAGTCGTATTTTGGTGTCAATGCAGCTTCTTGACGCACAGGGGTTTTTACAGATTCAAAACTTTGGTGCGAAATCTCACACAGAGGTTGTTATTGATGTGCGTAGCCCCAGTGAGTTTGCGCATTCTCACATTCCCGGAGCGCGTAATTTACCGGTTTTGAGCGATGAGGAACGCTCACGGGTAGGCGCGCTCTATAAGCACAATCCTTTTGAAGCAAAGCTTTTAGGAGCTGCGCTTATTTGTCAAAATATCGCACATTTTCTCCCTGGTCTTGGGCTTACTCCCGCACATATTATCAGAATCTACTGCGCTAGGGGTGGTATGCGTAGTCTCTCTCTGCAGACGATTTTAGCCAATATCGGTTATCGCACTATCCGATTGCAAGGAGGCTATAAGGCATACAGAAATGCTGTGCTTTATGCTCTTGCTCAAAAACCAAATATGCAGTTTTTTACACTCATAGGACCTACCGGAAGTGGCAAAAGCGAGTTGCTAGCACTCTATGAAGATTCACTAGATATAGAATCTCTTGCCAAACATTGTGGTTCGAGTTTTGGGGCGATTTATGGTGTGCAGCCAAGCGTGGCGATGTTTGAAAACACGCTTTATGCGCGATTAATGGAGTTAGAGGGTAAAAAAGTGCTTGTAGAGGGCGAGAGTAAAAAACTAGGTAATCTTATCGTGCCAAAAGCTCTCTATGATGCCTACCAACGCGCTCCCAAAATCTATATTCACACACCCCTAGAGTTACGCATACGCAGAATCTTGCACTATTATCAGCATATAGATGAGGAGTTTTTTGCTCAAGCTATGCAAAAAATTGCACCATTTATGCAAAAGAGATTTTGGCTTGAGGCTAAAGAAGCTTTTGCGCAAGATGATAAGCACAAAGTTGCTCAAATATTGCTAGAGCACTATTATGATAGGGTGTATAAAAAAGAAGCCTACACCCACCGCGTAGATTCTAGTGATTTACACGAGGCACTAGAGCAGGTGCGGGAGATTATGGCTAGATACTAGCCCATACTGCAAGTGCAGTGAGAGTGAGTCCAAGCGCGAAGGCAAGCAGGGCTTGCTTGCGCTTTTTTTTGCAAAACGAAGTAATGATAAGCCCAGAGAGATAGAATATGACAAGTGAAAGCGCGAAGCCCACTGCAATAATATCAAAGTAAAACTTACCCTTTGCCTTGTGCATAAGTAGCAAAATTCCATACAAGCCCCTTTCGGTTACACGCACGATAGATTCACCTTGCTTGTTGGTCGTGAGACTCGCGCTGTATTTGATAGAACCCATAGTCGCGCTACCTTTTTGTATGCGCACCTGTGTATCGTTTGGAATCTTGAGATTGTGTGTCTTTAGCACTGATAGGATTATTTCTTGTTCCTCGCCTTTTTGGGGCGCAGAGGGCAAGACAAACTCTTGGATACTTGCATCGGCATTTTCGCGCACATCAAAGATATACAGAGCTCCAGTGAGCGCGTAAATGAGCGCAGCAGGTAAAAAAAATAGACTTAGATACAAATGCACCTTCATCCACAAGGATTTATCAAATTTCATCATACACTCCTTGGTAAAATTCTCGTTATTATACTTGAGGTTGTGTGAGATGAGTGTGAAATCTATAAAGCAAAATCCCAGCTAAAACACCAAAATAAGTTGATGATTGATTTGCATAAATCACACTTGAGTCTTAAAAGCTTCAAAATACAGCTCTTTTGCTTTATGTTGCGAGAGATGTAGAGAATCTATACAAATATCAGCAGCACTTACCACACCGATTTGACGAATGCTCAAGCCCAACGCATATGCTCTGGATTCTAACATAGTGCAATGTTGCGGTGCGACTTCTAGCACCACACAGCTAGGACTTTGTGCAAAGAGCAAATCCCAAGATTTGAGTCCGCTTTGCACCTTTATGCCTTTATTGCCTAAAAGTGCCATTTTTGTCAATGCGATAGCAAGTCCGCCTTTGCCTACATCTTTGGCGCTCACGATAGCAGCATTATCCTCACAGAGCAGATTCCATAACTGCGCTTCTTGTGCTAAATCTATGCGTGCTACCTCGCCATAGATCCTGCCTTCGCACAGCTTTTGCGCCACACTCCCGGCAAAATCTGCGCCAATCTCACCTACCAAGAGCAAAACATTGCCCTCGTTCTTGAGCGCACTTGTGATTGTGTCTTTGGCATTTGGCACTATGCCCACACCCACAATGCTAGGGCTCGGATAGATGTCGATCCCATCACTTTGGTTATGGAGTGAGACATTACCACTTACCACTGGTGTATTGAGTGCAGTGCATGCTTCTTTTATGCCCTCGCACACTTCTTTAAATTCCCACATTACTTCAGGGTTGTTGGGTGAGCCAAAATTTAAACAATCACTAATGGCTTTTGGACGCGCACCTCTTGTGGCGCATTTACGCCCCACTGCTGCAACACTAAGCTTTGCCCCCTCACGCGGGTTGAGATAGCATGATCGCACATCACAATACACATTCATCGCCAGCCCCACACCATTTTCCTTGACGCGCACCACGCTTGCATCGCACATTCCAGAACCTACGATTGTATTGGTTTGCACGCTACTATCATACTGACTATATACCCACTTTTTATCATTGATATCCACGCTAGCGAGGAGCTTTTCGAATACTTCTTGTGGGCTAAGATTTGTGTGCAGTCTTATCGCTTTCTCGCTCTCACGTTTTACTTCTCTTACTTCCCTATCGAGCATTGGGGCATTGTTGCTTAGCTCATCTATGGGGATTTGGGCGCACTTCTCACCATACCAAAATAGCTCCATTACGCCACTATCGGTTACTTCTCCTATCACGGCGACATCAAGCTCCCATTTTTCAAAGATTTCAATCACTTTTTGCTCATAACCCTTTTTAGCACAGATGAGCATTCGCTCTTGGGATTCGCTAAGCATTAGCTCATAGGGATTCATACCGCTCTCACGCATTGGAACTTTATCGAGATTCAAACGCATACCACTGCCGCTTTTTGCTGCCATCTCAAAGCTTGAGCTTGTGAGCCCTGCTGCACCCATATCCTGAATCCCCACGATATAGTCCTTAGCAAATAGCTCCAAACACGCCTCTAGTAGCAACTTTTCGGCAAATGGATCGCCCACTTGCACCGTGGGACGCAATGTTTTAGAATCCGAGCTAAAGCTATCACTGCTCATCACTGCCCCGCCCAAGCCATCACGTCCGGTTTTGCTCCCTACATACATCACGGGATTCCCTACGCCCTCGGCTTTTGCGTAAAAAATCTCCTCTTTTTTTGCTAGCCCTAGACAAAATGCATTAACTAAAATATTGCCATTGTAGCTAGATTCAAAGCTCATTTCTCCACCGATTGTGGGCACACCCATACAATTTCCATAACCGCCTATCCCCTCGACCACACCGTGCAGCAAGTAGCGATGTTTTTCACCTAGCGCACCTTTGTCCTCAATATCGCCAAATCGTATGGAGTTTAGGCTGGCTATTGGACGCGCACCCATTGTAAATATATCGCGCATAATCCCACCTACACCCGTAGCAGCTCCAGCATATGGTTCAATGAAACTTGGGTGGTTGTGAGATTCTATCTTAAACACCGCTGCATATCCTCCACCAATGTCTATCACACCCGCGTTTTCGCCCGGTCCCTGTATCACCCAAGGAGCTTGTGTGGGAAAGCCACGCAAGTATTTTTTGCTTGATTTATAGCTACAATGCTCACTCCACATAGCCGAAAAAATCCCTATCTCTATGAGGTTTGGGACGCGTCCTAGAATCTGTGTGATAGCTTGATAATCTTGTTTGTTTAATTTATGAGAATCTAAAATCAATTCTCTTTCGTCTTCTCGTATGGGCGCAATCAAAGCGGTAATATCACGCATATTTTCTCCTTAAAGAATTTCAGCATCACAAATAAATCCTTGGGATTGTAGCACATAAACACTTGTGCTACCATAAGTGCATTGCAAATTTTATGCTACAATTTGGCTTGAGTTTATCATAATAGCCACAAGGAAATGTATGCAAGAGGCAGCAATACACATCTCACTCCAAGATATCGAACAGGTTGCGGAGTTTTTTCATATCGTGCATCACATACCCGGTAGAATCAGAATCCGTGCCAATCTCTCTGCATTACCTGCCGCTAAAAAATGGGCGCAAAACACACCTTTAAAGGCATTACTCCCAGATTCACAAGACACACAAGAGATTATCTTCGCGCTTTTAAAACGCATACCGGCTATACAAGATATTAAAATAAATGCGGTTGTGGGGAGTGCCACAATCCGTTATGACAAGATGTGTTTTGAACCGAGTTTGTGGGAGTCTTGGGTCAAAAAAGAAAACCTCCAAGCACTCCAAGCTAGGCTTAATACACTGCTTAGTGAATCGTGAAAAATGTATAGAATCCAAAATCACCAACAATACCGCAGGAGTGATAAATCTAAGCGGGCGGATTCAGAAAATGTATGTGCGCGAAGCAGAGGCAATGAGGGGCTTTGCTCACATTACCGACACACAGGTTTTACTACACAAAACTTGCATCAAAATATAAAGAAAGTCCGATGATTACACAGACATACGATGAACTGCTTGCTCTTGTCTTGCGCACAAGAAAACAGGGGGTGGAATTGTATGATTTTTTAGTGCGACATTTTCACACAGATACGAGAACGCAGGCACTAAAATCTCTTCTCACACAAGAGCAAGAGTTGCTCCAGCAAGCTTCTAGTCTCTATCCGCGAGACATCTATCAGGAGAGTTGCCAAAATTTGCAAGCATTGCAGAATCTAGTGCCAAAACAATACATTTTGCCTGATATTTCAACGCTTTGTGAGGAGATTTGTGTGCATAATTTTGATTTGACACAAAGTCTTTATATCGCACTTGGTATGGAGACAAACCATATCCATATGTGTGATATTTTTCTCAAATTACAATCACAAAAACTAGAGCAAGATTCCTATTTAGATATGCTCTATCGCCTTGAAGCATTGAGTTATAACCATCATATACCGCTTTTGCATTCATTGCTTTCTTGCACAGATTCTCACTCGCTATTATCTCATCTCCAAGCACTGCTAGGACAACAAAATATCGCACAGGTTCTCGCACCCCTACAAACTTCTATGAAAGAGATTCAAGACATCGTGCAAAAACTCCAAAACAAGCAAATTTCTCATCAAGAATTGACACAATTTTTAGAAAAAGTCAATTTTTCTCTTGTTGGTGGGGGTATCCTGGGGAGTTTTTGTGCTATCATTGCAAATGAATTTTTATACACAAAAAAGGAGTAGTTTATGGCATTACCATTTCTTGCGGGATTGATTTTAGGCGGAGGGGCTGTGATTGCTTACAATAATCGAGAAAAGATTTCCAAAACACTGCAAAACGCAACCCAAGATATACAAGAAAATGTAAAAAAAGCAAGCAAAAGAGGCAGAAAAGCAGTCCAATCACTTGCGCAACAGGTTGCGACAAAGCCGGTGAAAAAAGCGACAAGCACAAAGGCTAAGAGTGCAAAAAAACCTCGCACAAGACGTGTAAAACAAGCTACGACAAACACGACATCAGCGCTCTAGTTGCGATTAACAATTAGGAGTTTTTATGATATTTGATACGGGTATGCCTAGATCACTCAATGCTCATGCTGTGAGTGGTGCGGCAGCTGGACTTATAGCGGCGGGGATTGCTAATTATCAGCATTATAAAAAAGGAGAGATTACTCAATCACAAGCATTGGGCAATACGCTCAAAAGCACAATGCAAGGTGCTTTGCTCGGGGTTTGCACCATAGGCATAGCTAATGCGCTTGGAAGTCCTCAAAACGCATTAAGTAATGTTTTGGAATCTAGTGCATATCTGCTCGTAGGTGTAGCTGGGAGCTATGCGCTTGAAAATATAGATTTTTCACATTTTTTCACAAGGAGTTTTGATGGCAACAAATGACAATCTTAACAATCTCGATTCTGTGCAAAACAATCCTTACATCAATCAGACAAAGACCAATGCAAGCACTACAAATCAAAACACAAATACACAGAATCTTTTTACTTCTTTTTTTAATAGTGGCAATGCCCAACAGGATTTTTTCAAGGGTGCAATCATCGGAGCGGTGGCAACATTTATCCTAACTAATGAAGATGCACAAAAAGCAATTTTCAAGGGATTTGCCAAGCTTTCTAGTCTGTTTGAAGTGGGTATAGAAGAGCTAAAAGAACGTTATGAGGACGCCAAGGCGGAAGTGGATTCTCATAAAGAATAATCGAGATGTTATGTCAAAGAGAGGGCTTATCCTTAGGGTTGTTCATCATACGCATAATCGCGCACGATTTGCGTATGTGTGTCCTGAAGGTAGTGTGATACAAGCCCTTATCTTGCGTGTGGAGCTAGAAAAACTCCCCCATATCACAAGTGTGCGGATTAATGACATCTTGCATAATATTATCATCACTTATAGTGGTAGCCTTGAAAAACTCAAGCAAGAAATTTTTGCAGTTTTAGAAAATCTCATTACTTTATCAGACAAAAAAGATTCTCAAGAAAGCTACCTTGCTTTGCGTGGTGAGATACCAAGCTCTATGGAAGTTGTGCGCTCTGCTACGGCGTTAGTGAGCGAGCCATTTTTGCCATCTAATACACTCAAATCTGTTTTTTCATTCATTGCTTGCGCCCCTATCCTCACAAGTGGCATAAAAGAGGTTTTTTCTCAAGGTATCACTTCGCGTGTCTTAGAGGCTATGGCGATAGCTATATCGCTGTATCGACAGGATTATCGCACGGCAAATTCCACAAACTTTATGCTTACCCTCGGTGAATACATAGAAGAAATGTCTATGTATAAAAGCGATGATTTGCTCAAAGAGCTTAGCAAACCCCAAGGTGGCGATGCATGGGTAGAGAAGTATATAAAGGGCAAAGCAGAGCTTGTGCTAACACCTAGTAGTCAAATACAAGTGGGGGATATTGTGGTTGTGGGTGCGGGTCAGACAATTCTCATTGATGGACACATCGTCTCTGGAGAAGCATTAGTCAATCAAATTTCAATGACGGGTGAAGCCACGCCGGTTCGTCGTGCTCGTGGGGATAGAGTGCTTTCTGGCACGATTGTGCAGGAGGGTAAAATCAAAATTTGGGCAGAGGGCGTGGGTGAGCAGACAGCCACAGCGCGTATCAAAGAATATATCCAAACAACACTCTCGCAAAAATCCTCAATCCAGCTTAATGCCTCAAAAATGGCAGATAAACTCGTGCCTATTACGCTTGGGCTTGGGCTTGCTTCTTATGTGTTTAGTCGTGATCTCACGCGTGTCGCCTCTGTATTGCAGGCAGATTATTCTTGCGCACTCAAACTTGCTACACCGGTGGCGTTTAAATCTACAATTTCTAATGCCGGTAAAAATGGCATTATCATCAAAGGTGCAAAAAGTCTTGAAACTCTCAACCAAGCGCAAGTGTTTGTGTTTGACAAAACTGGGACACTGACAAATGGTGAATTAGAGGTGGTCGAGGTGCATTCCTTTGATCCCGCATGGCACAAAGATGAGATTCTCAATCTCTCTGCAAGTATTGAGGAGCATTATTTCCACCCTGTGGCAGAAGCTGTGGTGCGGGCAGCAAAGCAGCAGGAGTTTATCCATATGCACCATGAGGAGGTTACATTTATCGTCGCACACGGGGTAAAAAGCCAAATCAATGGCAAGGAAGTGCTTATTGGCAATCGTCATTTCTTAGAAGACGATGAGGGCGTGGATATGAGTGCGCACGATGCGGAGATTACAAGGTTTTTAGATTCTGGACATACGCCGCTTTTTATCGGATATGACAAGAAGCTCCTTGCAGTCATTATGCTCAAAGATACCTTGCGTCCTAATGCCAAAGAAGCCTTAACGCGTTTGCGCAAATACGGCGTGCAAGAGGTGATTATGCTCACAGGTGATGGATACAAACAAGCCAAAGAAATTGCAGATTCGCTTGGGATTGATAGATTCTATGCAGAATTGCTACCCACACAAAAAGCAGAGATTTTAGAAACTATTATGGGCGAGGGCAAAAAGGTGGCATTTGTGGGTGATGGTATCAATGACGCTCCCGCTCTCATCAAGGCAGATAGTGGCATAGGTATGCACAAGGGTGCGGATATCGCAAAGGCGAGCGCAGATATTGTGCTTCTTAGAGATGATATAGAGGCGGTAGCTGATGTGAGAGAATACGCAATGCAGTGCCTTGCAAAGGTGCATAAAAATTTCACCATAACCGTGGTTACCAATAGCGCGATTTTGGCATCTGCTACTTTTGGCAAACTCTCTCCGATTCAGACGGCATTTTTGCACAATGGCACGACTATTTTCTTGCTCCTTAACGCTCTGCGACCTATCATACTTAAAAACAAAAAGGAGAAATATGAAACTCAAAAAATTAGAATCTAAACGAGAATTAGCAAAAGTTGGTATGACCGCATCTATGGCACTTTGTGTCGGTAGTGCTTTTTTTATGAACAGCAAAGGTGCAAAGAGCTTACATATACTCTCGGGTGTGGCATTGGTAGGCTTTAGTATCTGGCACCATAGTTTGTATAACAAAAAACAATGAAATTTAGTGCGATTTCACTCCTACAAGAGCTGATAACTTATCCAAGTGTAACGCCTAAGGAGTGCGGGATATACACACTGGTGCAAGAGATTTTCACACAATCTTTGGGCGAGGGTGCGTTTGAAGTCATCACGCAAGAAAAGGAGGGTGTGAAAAATATCTTTCTATACACGCCTCGTAAGGCGCAGCGGCATTTGTGCTTTGCTGGACATATTGATGTCGTCCCACCGGGCGAGGGCTGGAGTAGCGATCCATTTGCTCCTACCCATAGAGATGGGTATCTCTATGGGCGCGGTGCGCAGGATATGAAAAGCGGTGTGAGTGCGTTTGTATGTGCGATAAGGGATTTTTTAGCGCAGAACTCCGAAGCGACAAAGGACCTGCAAATCTCACTTTTGCTCACAAGTGATGAAGAGGGTGAGGGGACTTATGGCACGCAATATATGCTAGATGAGTTAGAATCTAGGGGGCTATTGCCTACTATGGCGATAGTGGCTGAACCAACTGCACACACAATTTGTGGCGATACAATCAAAGTCGGACGACGTGGCAGTATCAATGGTAAAATCACAATTTTTGGCAAACAAGGGCATGTCGCCTATCCTCAAAACTGCATAAATCCCACCGAACTTTTGGGTGCGAGGCTGGGTAAGATCGCTGGTGTGAATCTTGATAAAGGCGATGCACATTTTGACCCAAGCAAGCTTGTGATTACTGATATACGCGGTGGTATGGAGGTTGTTAATGTAACGCCAAATGAGTTAAAGATTCTCTTTAATGTGCGTAATTCTCCCCAAACTACAAAAGAAGATGTGCAATCTTATGTGCATAAAGTGCTGCAAGGGTTGGATTTTGATTTACAGCTTAGACAAAGCTCTGTGGGATTTTTGACCGATTCGCCACTTGTGGCAATGATGAGTGCGTGTATAGAATCTGTGTGTGGATACACGCCAGAGCTTAGCACAAGTGGAGGCACGAGCGATGCGAGATTTTTTGGTGCTAGAGGCATACCGGTGGTAGAAGTGGGTGTGCCAAATGACACGATTCACGCTATAAATGAGCGTGTCAAGCCACAAGATGTGCAAATATTATATGAGATTTTTATGCGTTTTTTGACACAAATTAGCGCAGAAATTTGAAATTCACATTCAAGTGTGTGCAAACATATGGCAGCGAATAATGCCATCAATCCCCCAAAATAGTAAAAAATTATTTTATTTTTTGCCAAAAATGTAATTTTAAGCAAACTTTGGAGTATAATGCATCCATAATTTTCTTTCCAAGCCTACTCCAGCCTTATGACTGCCCTAGACTAGGATTATTTTACATACATTAATACCTGTGCAAGTTTGTCTTGAGACTTTAGAGATTCTTGCTTCTGTCTTGGCGTAGAGAATCTACTTTGGCTCAAAATCATCACTTGGTAGATTCTGTTGTGTTACCAAAAGTTGTAGGAGGTGCGCAATGCCTATTGATATAAAAGAGCATTTCAAACCCAATGAAATGCCATCTATTTGGGGTAGCCCGGCTAAACCAGACTTACCAAACCAAATACGTCTGCTTTATGGCATAGCTTTTATTGTCGTGCTTATTGCTGCAAGTTTGCAAAACAACCTCATCATCGCTTATATTGACTATTTACAGGGTGATTTTGGCTTTACCCCCACGCAAGGGGCATATGTAACGGCAGCATATTATATGGGTAATGTTTGGACAACCATTATGCTCTTTCGCTTTCGGCAGCAATTTGGACTAAAAATCTTTTTTACTTGCATTTTTTTAGTGCTCCTATTCTCTCAAATCTTAGAATTTATGTTTAGTAATTTTTGGATAGTGGTTTTTGCTCGGTTCATTGGCGGTGTTGTTGGCGGTGGTATTAGCGTTTTGACTATTTTTTATACAATCCAAATGCTTCCTATGAGTAAAAAATACCTTCTTTTTCCTACCAGCATAGGACTTTCTCAAATTGATTCTGTCCTCTCACACTTTATTGTGGCATATTTTAGTGTCAGTGATTATCCGCATTTAATGAATTGCTTTGAGATAGGATTTTGTCTCATTGCATTTTGCACATTTTTACTCATTGAGTTACCACCTTCATACACTGCTAAGGCATTTTTTCCAGAAGATTTTACGGTTATTCTTTTTGCACTTGGCACAGCACTTTGTTGCCTCATCTTTAGCGTGGGAAATATTATTTGGTGGCATTATGAAGCAATTGCTTATGGTTTATGCCTTGCACTTGTATCTTTTGGGCTATTTTTTATCGCCGAGTTTTTCAAAAAACGTCCTTTTATTCACTTAAAGTTTTTGATGAATTTCCAGCTTATAGAACTCTCCCTAGCTGCAGCCTTTGTGCGTATGTGTCTAGCCGAACAAAGCACCGGAGCTACTATGCTTTTTCGCAATGTGCTAAGTTTTAGTGATTATCAGCTTATGGGATATTATGGAATCTTAACTTTAGGGGCGTTATTTGGTGGGATTTTATGTCTCCTTATTTATAATTACGAACGCTCACATGGTATGATTCTCTTTGCTGCAGCCCTCATTCCGCTTGGAAGCTTTCTCTCGACGAATCTATCAGTAGATATGTTGCCTAGTGATATTTATCTAGGGCAATCCCTTATTGCTTTTGCTAGCGTGTTTTTTATGGGTCCTTTGATTGTCAATGGTATCGTGCTAGGCTTTGCGCGAGGCACAAACTATGTGATTACTTTTGCAGTGGTTTTTACTTTTTCTCAAGGTGTCTTTGGGCTTTTTGGGTCGGCACTCATTGGGTATTTTATACGATTCCAAACCACCCAAAATGCACAAAACATTATAAATCATAATGTTTCAAACCCTCTTTTTGGCACACATTTTAATGACGAAGTTATCAAACAAGCCGGAGTGTTGGCGTATGAAGATTTGTTTTTTACGATCGGTGTGATTGGGAGTGTGATTTTTATAATCTTAGCAGTGCGTTATATCTATTTTAAGCTCACAACAAACTCCTTGCGACGTGAGTTAGATATTCTCAAAACTCGCTCGATAAACAACAACGCAAAAACAGCAAAAATTCTCGAACAACTCACAAGAGCACAAAACTCTCTAATACCACAACAAGGAGGTAATAAATGAGTAAGCACTACTCATGGCTTCCCAGCAAGCCCAAAGCTTTTATTATCATTACAACCGCTATTGGTATTACTATTGGTGTTTTGCTTATCCTCTATGCGTGGCAGTTACCACCTTTTTTCATCAATATCGTTGCCACAAACGATGCTTATGTCCAGTCTAAAACCACACTTCTTTCCCCACAAATAAGTGGCTATATAACTGATGTATATGTTAAAGATTTTGAGTTTGTCAAAAAGGGGCAGCCACTTTTACAGATTGATAAGCGGATTTTTACCCAAAAGGTAGAAGAGGCTAAGGCAAATGTGCAAAGTGCAACAAGTGAGTTAGAAGCTTATACGCAAAACTATCGCTTACACGAGGCAGATATTATAGAAAAACAAGCACAAATCGAAGCCGCAGAGGCAAATCTTAAAAATGCTCAAGCCGAAAACAATAGGGTTTCAACGCTTGTTAAAAGAGGGAGTTTGAGTAAGCGGGATTATGATAATGCCAAAGCCCAGCTTTTAAGCGCACAAGCTACTCATACGAAAACTAAAGCACAATACCAAAAATCCCTCCAAGAATTTGAAGCTTTTAAGACAAACAAGGCTATGCTAGAAGCAGGGGTAAAACGCACACAAGCCTTGCTGGAGTTAGCCCTCATAGATTTAGATAATTCTCTTATTAAAGCTCCAATAGATGGAAAATTAGGCGAGATTCTTGCTCACATTGGACAATTTGTCTCACAAGAAAGCACACTTACTTATATCGTGCCTAAAGCGCGTTGGGTAATTGCCAATATTAAAGAAACCAAAATGGATAAGGTTGCTATCGGACAAAAGGTTGTCTTTAGCGTTGATGCGCTCAATGATGCGAAGTTTAGCGGTGTGGTGGAGGAAATCGCCCCAGCCACCGGCAGTGAATTTAGCCCGATAAAAGTCAATCATGCTACAGGGAATTTTATCAAGATTATCCAACGAATCCCAGTCAAAATCAAGATAGATCCTAGCAATGAGCGATTAGAGGATTTGAGGGCGGGAATGAGTGTGGTAGTAGAGGTGCATACAAAATGAAACAACACAAAAATTCGTCTCTTACGCAAGATACTAGAATTTTGAACAATTCAAACGCATTGATTTGGCAATCTCAAATCCTAGAATGCCAAAAAGCGGTGCTTTATTCTTTTCGTGGCTTGAGAGAGCGGGGAGAGGGGAATACCCCTTTTCTTTTTTGTGCAAACAAGAGATTTTGTGAAACTAGGAAATATCCGTGAGAATGAGAATCTAGGAATCACAGAATCTAAAACAGAAAGTCTTAACAAAGCAACAAAAAGGATAAGTCCCATTGCAAAAACGAAAACCATAGCAAAACTCTTGCTTATCCCTTGCCTCTTTATGCTTAGTGCTTGCGTGCCGCGTATTAGTGATGTGCCCCAAGATTCTCAAGTATCTTTGAATCTAAGCGATACCAAAGAGGAGATAAATACGCGTTGGTGGGAGGATTTTCATAATCCTGCTTTGCTCTATCTCCTCACAAATGCAAGGGAGTTTCATACACAAAACAAACTTGCCAATACACAGATTGAGGCAGCAAAAAATGCCCTAAAAATTGCTAGAGCCGCACTTTTTCCCAGCCTAGATGCCAATATCGCTCCAGCTTATAATCAAACTATTCTCCATAGCCTCTATGGGCTTGCGCAAGGTAGCCTTGATGTGTCTTATCATCTTGATTTTTTTGGCAAGTATCACTATGCTAAAAAAAGCAAATACTATGTCCTGCAAGCAAGCATCGCCCAGAGCCATGCTACAAGACTTTCTATTGATGTATTAGTAGCTAAAACTTACATCACTCTCCTTGCCCTACAATCCCGCCTAGAGCTACTCTACACTACCTTAGAGGCAAGAAAAAAGGAGCAAACTATCATAGAAGATAGAAAAAAGGTGGGCTATATCAGTGCCTATGATGCACAGCAAGCTATTATCCAATATGAATCTGTCAAAACACAGATTGCCGAGACCTCACTTACCATTGCTAAGACAAAGAATGCCCTGCAGTATCTCACAGGTATTGATGTGGATTCAAAAGAATTGTTAAACCAACAAGGCTTTATACCGCAATATATGGATTCTAAGCCATATCTAAATACCGCAGAATCTCACACAAACATTCACACAGAATCTAACAAAAATCCCAAAATGCAATCCCACATCAATTCTCGTGTGGATTTCAAGGCAAAATACAATACAGATTCTTATATAGATTCTCAAGCAGGTTTATACACAGAGCGAGATTCTCGTTCTATGCCCCGCTTAGAATCTGCCACCTATGCCTTTAATGCTTTGCAAGCCCCAAAATTGCCCAGCTATATTTCTTCGAAACTTCTCAATAATCGCCCAGATGTATTGTATGCAGAGTTTATGCTAGCCTCAAGTAGCGAATATCTCAAAAAAGCACGTGCAGATTTTTTACCAGATTTTAATATTGGGCTAAACTTTGGGGCAGCAGGACTTCGAGATTTTACGCAGTTTTTACTCATAGGTGGGGTTAGTGGGAGTATTTTGGCTCCGCTTTTTAAGGGCGGTGAGCTAAAAGGGGCATTTGGTATAGCAAACGCACAAAGAGATGAGGCAGCATACATATATAGAGATGTGGTGATAAAAGCATATCAAGAAGCAAAAGACGCACATTCTAGTGTTATGTGGATAGATTCTGAATTAGAAAGCCTTAAAAAGCAGGAGACAGCAGCCACAAAGGCACTAGAACACGCAAAGGAACGATATGATACGGGGTATTCCTCATACTTAGAGGTGATTGATGCACAAAGGAGTCTTTTAGAGATTCAAATCGGTGTGATTTCTGCTCAAAGTCTGTATTTAGAATCTATGGTAAATCTCTATGCTGCACTTGGTGGTGGTATAGAATATCCTAAGGAGATATTGGAGGAGAGGAAGAATCGTGGCAAGTAAAGATTTTGGTAATGGTGCTAATCCTTGCACTTAGCTAGATTCTCATTTTTATCTAAACACACGAGTTTAAATGTGCAACCTTTTGCTTTTAGTTGTGAATCTAGACGTGTAGAGAGGGAGTGTATCTCTGTGGGTGTGTAGTCCTCACCTATGCTTTCAAAATAGAGTGCCAATGTGCAGTCTGTGGAATACTCGCGCGGTGCGGGACAATGCTCAAAAACTAGCCCAAACTCTCTAAAACTTGGACTACCCAAAATCCTCCCGACCTCAAACGCCTCACTCGTGCTTTGAAAAATGCAATATCCACGAAATACCATTATTTTAAAGCATTAGCCTATAAACATAATCGCCACGCCTGTGCCTACCTGCATACCCTCGGTGGCATAGATTTCTTTGACTACACCATCTACGGCAGCAAGCACTTCGTTTTCCATTTTCATCGCCTCTACGATAGCAAGCGTATCGCCGACCTTCACACTATCGCCTTGCTTGACTTTGATTTTGGTAAGTGTGCCAGGCATAGGGCTTTGTGCATGTCCCACACCTGTGGCTTGTGGCAATCCAGTGCGTGCAGCCTTGTGCTCTTGTGAATCTTTAGCACCCGCATCGTTAAGATTCTCGACATACACTTCCCTAAGCTCCCCGTCAATTCGCATAAAAAATGGACGCACACCCTCGTTTTTCTCTCCACTCCCCTCAATTTTGATGATGTATTGCTCTCCATTGACGGTGATTGCAAACTCTTTAGGAAGCTTATCTACACCCCTATCTTCGAAGTTTTCTAGCACTTCTGGTTGGAGATTGTTTTGATTGCGCTCTTGCAAGTAAATTTTGGCGATATTGCCAAAGATTGCATACGAAATCACATCAGTAGGGCTTTTGGCAAAGTCTTTAGATTCTGCGCGTGCCTGCTCTAGCTCGGGAGCTAGCAAATCCGCAGGGCGCACATCAACAGGCTTAGCATTACCCAATACTTTTGTGATAAGCTCCTTTGAGATAGGCGCAGGAGTTTTGCCATAAAGCCCCTTTACGATATTTCGCGTTTCAGTCGTGATTGTTTTGTATCGCTCACCTATAAGCACATTTAGCACTGCCTGTGTCCCCACAATCTGACTAGAAGGCGTTACAAGCGGGACAAACCCAAAATCCTCACGCACCTTTGGAATTTCCCTCATCACTTCGTCCATTCTATCAAGCGCATTTTGTTCTTTAAGTTGGTTTGCCATATTAGAAATCATACCACCAGGGATTTGTGAAAGCAATACGCGCGTGTCGATTTGGTTATACACAGATTCAAACTTCGCGTATTTGCGGCGGTTGCGGCGCAATATCTCGCTAGCCTCTTCCATAGGTGCGAGATCCAATCCGCTATCATAAGGCGTGCCCTTAAGCGTGGCTACCATAGACTGCGTGCAAGGGTGGCTTGTGCCCTCTGCAAGTGCGGCATTAGCGAGATCTAGCACATCAGCACCGGCTTCTAATGCCTTTAAATGCGCACCAAAGGCAAATCCTGCAGTAGAATGCGTGTGAAAGCTAAGACTGACACCCACCTCTTCCTTGAGGGCTTTGACAAGCTCATAGGCTTTAAAAGGTGTGATAAGCCCTGCCATATCTTTGATAGCAATAGAATCACAACCCATTTTTACTAACTCTTTGGCATATGTTACAAAACCCTGTGTGGTATGCACTGGGGAGGTCGTGTAGCAAATCGCACCTTGAGCGTGTTTGCCATTTTTTTTGACAGATTCTATGCTTGTCTTGAGATTGCGCGCGTCATTAAACGCATCAAAGATTCTAAAAATATCCATACCCGCTTGCGCGCTAAGCGTGATAAACTCACGCACTACATCATCGGCATAGTGGCGATAACCGATGAGATTCTGTCCGCGCAAAAGCATTTGTAGGGGCGTAGTTTTAAAGATGTCTTTAAAAATAGCTAATCGTTCAAAAGGATCTTCTTTAGCATAGCGCAGACACGCATCATAGGTCGCTCCACCCCATACTTCCACGCTATAAAACCCCACTTTTTCAAAAAGTCTCGCAGCCTCTACCATATCCTCTGTGCGCATTCTTGTAGCAAGCAGTGATTGATGTCCATCTCGTAAGGAATTTTCTGTAATCTTTACCATAAATCCCACCTTTCATTGTGTATTCTACAAATCATTATAAGGAGTTTTTATAAAAAATCTATAAATCTTGGCAAACCTCCCACACAATCCTAAGTCAAATAGTAGATTTTATACAAACTTACAATATAATGGACACAAAATTTTGTTCCCAAAGGATTATGATGCCTGCAAAAATCTGGCAACTTTTGGCTCTGAAGCGATTGTATCTTAAGCAAATGTGTGGAGAGAGATTCACACAGCTTCAAGGGAGTGCGTTGCAGGGCAAAAACTCGGTGTTTAAGGCAATGGGTGGTGTCAATCATAATGATTTAGATTCTATGATTGCTTCTTGTAGCTTATGCTCTCGCTCCAAGCTCACACCAAAGAGAATTAGTGGCTTTGTGAATCCACAAAGTCTCGTGTGTTTTATCACACAAAATCCCCTCGCAGAATCCAAGCACAACAAGCCCGAGTTTGTTGCTAACAAAAGCGCAACAATGCTCCAAAATATGATTGCTAATGTATTTAAACTTTCTTTTGAATCCTGCTCAATCCTCTCATTAGTGAAATGCCCCATAGAATCCACGCCACATATTGATGAGATTTCAGCGTGCATAGGCTTTTTGCATACCCAGCTAGAACAGATTATGCCAAAAATTATTGTGCTTTTTGGGCATGAGTGCGCACAATATTTATTGGGACAAAGCTTGGAGGGCGTGAAGGATTTTAGGGATTATGGTAGAATTTTATGGCATAATAACCGCTCATTTTTGCTTACTCATTCATTGGGTGAGATTATGCGTAACCCCTCACTCAAACCACAGGTTATGCAACATCTTTTGGTAGCTAAGGGAGTGCTATGAGGATTTTTGTCGTAGGTTGTTTGTTGTGTATGGGATTGTGGGCAAAAAGCTATATTATCTCGCCTTTGCCCCTCCCCAAACAAGAGATTATTAATCTTGAGGCAGGTTCATGCGACAAACGATGTCTTAATAAGCTCTATGAAGAGGGATTGTATTTTTCTTTCATAGGGAGATTCCAAGATGAGCAAGATCCTGAATTGCGTGCTAAACTCACCTTGGCTCTGCAAGAACTCGCAATACTTGATATTCCTAACGCATCAAATGGCAATATGGCTAAAGTCAAACTTGCTTTGTTAATGCCAAAAAAGGTCATTGGGCGGTATTTTAGCGAAAGTATTGATATAATTCTATCCTATCTTATGACACGAGGTGCGGATTTTAGCTTTGAGGTGTTTAATACTGATACAGAAGACACACAAGCGATACAACAAGCATACCAGCGCGCCATAGATGCACAAAGTGATTTTGTGATTGGGATATTTACTACCAAGGGTGCGAGGGAGCTTGCAAACAATATAAAAATCAGTGTGCCAGTGTATTTGCCTACAATCAATATCCACCAAGTAGGTAGTGCAAAAATTCCAAAGAATCTTTATTTTGGTGGTGTGGATTATGAGAGCCAGATTGAGCTTATTGCTAATCTTGCGCAGGGAGAAAAGGTAGTCGCTTATAATGATAATTCTCCAATGGGACAATATCTAGGCTCGCTTTTGCGTTCCAAAAATGCAAAGATTGTGTATGAGCAGAGCGTAGATTCTACAACCGCTAAACGTTTTAGCTCCGTGATGGGACAACAAAAATCATATATTCGCTCTAATGTTGTGGTGTTTAATACCTCTGGAGCACGCACTGGACTTATCCTTTCGCAAATGCTCATTGGCGATGCAAAACCAAAAAAGATGTTTTCTACACAGGTTAATTATGATTCGGCATTGCTAAATTCTGTGCAATATAGTGGCAGGGAGGAGTTATATGTCGTCAATGTCATTTCAGGCATTAATCCTCGGCTTTTGGAATATGCTTCACTTTTAGGGAGGGATTTAAAGTATAATTGGGTAAGTTATTCGACTGCCATAGGCGTAGAGCTTTTGCTCGGCGCCCAACTATCCGAACAGGAGCGATTTTTTAGTGAAAGATTTCTGGATAATCAGGTAAATTACATAAACAAGATTTATAAGTTTTCTGGAAAGAGTTTTGATGAGTATCGTTAGAAAAGATGGTTTTGGATTTTATTTTGATACCGACAAGTGTGAGATGTGCGGTGGTAAGTGCTGCACAGGTAAGGAAGGATATGTTTTTGTAAGTGCTTATGAAATGCTTGAAATAGCCAAAATGCTTGATATGGAATTTGAAGAATTTACAGGGAGTTTTGTGCGCAAGGTAGGATACAGGTATTCTTTTGTCGAAAAACCTTGTGATGATGGGTTGGCATGTGTGTTTTATAATGAAGGAAAATGTGGCATCTATGCTCACCGCCCTAGGCAGTGCAGAGATTTTCCATTCTGGGAGGGATACAAGAGGGAGAATCTCACATTAGAGGAATGTAGAGCTTTACAAAATGAATGTATAGGGGTGCAATTTGAATCTTAACATCTATAAAATCCTCTTTAGTATATTGCTTGTTGTAAATGTTGTTTTTGGGGCGTTTGATGAGGAAGAATATATGTTTAGAGCCCTAGATTTGCAAGACCAAGGCAAAGTGCAAGAAGCGCGTGATACCTACCTCGTGCTTTATGATGAGACCAAAAAACTTGAATATCTCAAAGAAAGCATTTTGCTCTCAACGCGTTTTGAGCAACCCAATATCGTATTGAGCTATATTCGAGATTACAAACAAAAGGCAAAAGAGGGAGATTTAGAGATTGATAAAGCCCTCCTTGATGTGTATATTAAGACCAATAATCCAACCGAGGCTTTACCCATAGCACAAGCGATAGCTAGACAAGAGGATACACCAATGATACATAATATTTTGGGTGTGATTTATGCGAGCCTTGGTGATTTGCCTAAGGCGATTGGGGAGTTTGAGAGCCTTTATGAACAAACCCAGGCACCAGAAGCATTGCAAAAACTTGTAATTTTGTATGGGCAAACACAGCAATACCAAAAAAGCGTAGAATTATTAGATTCATATTTACAAAATAATGTGTGCGAGGGAGATTTGTGTGCTATGGCGATACAAATATATGCCAAGGCTATGCAAGGCGATAAACTCGAATCGCTCTTTAAAAAGCGTTATAATGAGGAGCCTACGATCGCCAATGCCCAGAATCTTATCTATATCTACTCGCTGCGCAAGAAGTATAGCGAGGCGTTAAAAATTGCTTCGCGCTATCCCTTTGATCCAAAGTTATTGTTTAATCTCTATGCAGAAACCAAAGATTATAGCAATGCTTATAAAACAGCTTTAGATGTCTATAAAAACTCTAAGGAAGCTATGTATTTGGGGTTTGCACAGCTTTATAGATTTGAAACTCTACCAAACAAAACCAATCCCAAAGAAGTGCTGCCTGTATTACAAGATATGCAGAAGGCTATTGAGCTTATCCAAAAAGATGGTGTGCCAGATAGCCTGCAGAAAGAGAATCTCGGATTGTTTTATAACTTTACGGGATTTTTGCTTATTGACTTGGACTTGGATATAGAGCAGGGCATTGCGTATGTCAAAAAAGCCCTAGAGATTGCACCAAATGATGTGGCGTATTTGGATTCTCTAGCATGGGGATATTATAAGAAAAAATATTGCAAAAAAGCAAAGGAAGTGTTTGCGAAGATTCCAAAGGAGAGTATTCCTAATGATGAGGAGTTGGTAAAGCACGCTAGATCACTTGATTTATGTCAGTAAATAAGTGATTTTTTGCCGATGTTATGCTACAATGTGGTAACTTTTTAGAGAAAGGGGCACTAAAAGTATGTCTGCTAGTATGTCTAAGATTGACCAGGTAACCAGCCTACACAAGAATAATGAGTTGCAGCTTTTGTGTTTTCGCTTGGAAAAAGACAGGGATCTTTATGCGGTTAATGTCTTTAAGATTCGCGAAGTAATCAAATATAATGGTGCGCTTACGATTGTAAGTCATGAGCCAAGCACTCTTGTAGAAGGGCTTATCACCATTCGTGATCTTACTATTCCGCTCATTGATATGAAGAAATGGTTTTATTATGACCCACGACAAAGGAGCAGGGATTTGCGTCCGCATTCTATCAAGCGCAACAAAGGCGAAGATGACATCATTATGATTTGTGAATTTTCACGATGGACCATAGGTGTGAGAATCTACGAAGCAGATAGAATCCTAAACAAAAAATGGACGGAGATTGAGCAGAGCGCGGGTGTGGGTGGTAATGGACAAAATGGCAAACTGGTAAGTCGCACGCGATATTTTGATGGACGTTTGGTGCAAGTAGTAGATATTGAGAAGATGCTTACTGATGTATTCCCGTGGATAGAAAAAGAAAAAGAAGATGAGATGAAAAAAGTTTCTCAAGTCCAAGCGACCAAATCAATCTTGCTTGCAGACGATAGCCCAAGTGTTTTGCGCACAATGCAAGTGATTTTAAATCGTATAGGTGTGGTGCATTATGACTTTGTGAATGGACGCAAGCTCCTTGATTATCTTTTTGCACCAACGACAGATATTAATAGCATAGGAATGATTATTACAGACTTGGAAATGCCAGAAGTTAGCGGTTTTGAGGTAATTAAGCAAGTTAAAGCAAATGCTACTACCGCACATATTCCGATTGTTGTGAATTCTTCTATGAGTGGTAGTAGCAATGAAGATATGGCGCGTAGTCTCAATGCTGATGAATTTATCTCCAAATCAAATCCTGTGCAGATAGAGGCAGCTGTCAAGCAACTTATGCTTCGATAGCACTTCGTTTGTCTATGTGTGTTTGCAATGACAGAATCCACTAGAGACTTGGATTCTCTACGAGCTATCACGCACACGCCTTGCTATGTGCTAGAGCGTGATAAACTTATCGCCAATCTCAATCTTTTAGAATCTGTGCAGCACGAAAGTGGTGCCAAAATCCTCCTTGCGCTCAAAGGCTACGCATTTTGGCGATGTTTTGAGGAAGTGCGCCAAGCATTGAGTGGAAGCACTGCAAGCGGGCTATATGAAGCGCGTTTGGGTTATGAAGAAGTAGGTGGGAGGGAGCAAGGTAAAGAGGTGTGTGTATTTAGCCCCGCGTATAAAGAAATAGATTCGCTCCTATCCTATGCCACACATATTATTTTTAATTCTTTCGCACAATGGCAGAAGTTTAAGCCCATAATTGAGGCACACAATACCACTAATCCGGCACAATACATAAGCATAGGGCTTCGGGTCAATCCTCTCTATAGTGAGGTTACCCCCGAGATTTATAATCCATGTGCGCCAAACTCTCGGCTTGGCATTATCCCTAGTGAGTTTGCAAAGGGTGTGCGAGAGTTTGGACTAGATGGTATTGAGGGATTGCACTTTCACACACATTGCGAACAAAATTCCGATGCTCTGCAGCGCACCCTACCTCATTTTATCAAGTATTTTGGGCAATATCTTGAGGGTAAAAAATGGGTAAATTTCGGTGGAGGACACCATATTACGCGCAAAGATTATGATGTGGAACTTCTCATAAAGCTTGTGCGAGACTTTAGGGTGGCTTATGATGTAGAGGTGTTTTTGGAGCCCGGCGAAGCAGTGGGGTGGCAGGTGGGATTTCTCATCGGCAATGTTATAGATATTGTGCAAAACCAAAGCCAAATCGCAATTCTTGATGTGAGTGCAAGCGCGCATATGCCTGATTGTCTTGAAATGCCGTATCGTCCGAGTGTTTGCAAGATGAGCAATGGCATTATAGAATCTGATAGGGGAGAGAATGTGGGGGCATATCGCTATCGCTTTGGAGGTCCTACTTGTTTGGCAGGCGATGTGATTGGGGATTTTAGCTTTGATACACCTTTGTGTGTGGGGGATAAAGTCATATTCGAGGATATGCTTCATTACACGATTGTCAAAAACAACACTTTCAACGGCGTGCCACTCCCATCTCTTGGCGTCATAGAAAATGGTAAGTTTCGAAAACTAAAGGAATTTGATTATCTTGACTACAAACAACGCAACTAAACCTATTGTATTTGAGAATCTGCTTATGCTTGCTCCATTGGCAGGTTACACGGATTTGCCTTTCCGCTGTGTGGTGAAGAAGTTTGGCGTGGATATTACCGTGAGTGAGATGATTAGCTCGCATGCGCTCGTGTATGCGAACAAAAAAACACTCAAGATGCTAGAAAAATCTCCCATAGAATCCCCCTATGCTGTGCAAATAGCAGGCTCTAAACCAGAAATCGTGCGTTTGGCAGTGGAGATTCTAAATGCCCAAGAGGGCATAGATATCATCGATTTAAACTGCGGTTGCCCTGCACCAAAAGTCGCTAATCATGGAAATGGTAGCGGTTTGTTAAAGGATCTCTCGCTTCTTGTGAAAATCGCAAACCTCATCAAACAAACTAGCACCAAGCCCTATGTCAGTCTAAAACTCCGCCTAGGTTTTGATAAAAAAATCCCCCTAGAGATTGCTGCAGCCATCAATGAGTGCAATGTCGATTATGTCGTGATACACGGACGCACGCGTAGTGATGGGTATAAAAAAGACAAAATTGACTATGAGAGTATTGCCGCTATCAAGCAACGCATCAAGATACCGCTTATTGCCAATGGAGAAATCGCAAGTGCTGCTGATGCCAAAAGAGTGCTGGAGATGACAGGGGCAAATGGTGTGATGATAGGCAGAGCAGCGATTAAGGCACCTTGGATTTTTTGGCAGATTCGACACAATAGGAGTGAGATTCCACCTATTGTGCGTAAAGATTTGGTTTTAGAACATTTTGACAAAATGGTGGAATTTTATGGAGCAAGGGGTGTGGTGATGTTTCGTAAAAATCTCCACGCTTATAGCAAAAACTATCCGGGTGCAAGCGAGTTTCGAAATATCGTAAATACGATGAGTGACCCAATAGAATCTCGTGCGCGTATTGAGGAGTTTTTTGGGCAGGAATATATTGATGAGGAATTGCCTCAACTTGTGCATCTCAACAAACGCACGAGCTGAACAAGATTTAGCATTATAGAGGGTTAATGGGATTTTAATGAAATGTGTTCTAAAATCGCCACGATGTGGTTGTATGTGGCTTGAGAGGTTTATGGCTATGTGCTTAGATTCTCTGTTTGTAGTAGAATCTAAATCCACTAGCGATACTGCTTCAATCTAAGTAATCTTTAGATTCTAAAAAAGATACAGATTAGTGTTGGAGATTAAAGAGTGAGTAATATAGCGTTTTTTGATTTTGATGGAACGATAACAAAAAAAGATAGTCTTTTTGTGTTTGTAAAATTTGCTGTAGGCAAATGGAGGTTTTATAGAGGGCTTGGAGCGAGATTTTGGATTTTGCTTGGCTATGTGTTCGGATTGTGTTCAAATACCTATGCCAAAGAGGCATTGATGAGATATTTTTTTAGGGGGTATAGTGCGCAAGAGTTTGCCTTATTGTGTGCGAATTTTCAAACTACACTTTGTGGGCTTACTAAAATCCAAGCAATGGAAAAAATTGCGTGGCACAAAGACAGAGGTGATGTTGTCGTTGTGGTCAGCGCAACTTTTGAAGAATACCTCAAGCCATTTTGTCAGAATCTAGGATTAGAATGTCTTGCCACACGATTAGAAGTCGTAGATGGGACGCTAAGTGGTAAGTTCGCAACGCCAAATTGTTATGGAGAGCAAAAAGTGGTGCGTATCAAAGCATATTATGATTTATCGCAATATCAAGAAATTTATGCGTATGGGGATTCTAAAGGGGATTATCAAATGTTGGCATTGGCAACACAGAGATTTTATAAAAAATTTGCTTGAGGTGAGATATGATAGTTGCACTAAGAGGTAAGATAGAGAGGTTAGAGCCGACATTTGTGGAGGTTGATGCGGGTGGTGTGATATATGGTCTAGGGATTTCGCTAAACACAAGTATGCGACTAAAAGAATATGCAAATGAGTGCGTGAAAATATTGTGTGTGCAGATTGTTCGTGAAGATTCACAGGCATTGTTTGGATTTTTTGATGAAGTGGAACGTTTGAGTTTTGAGCGTTTGATAAAAATCAATGGTGTTGGTCCAAAGGTTGCTTTAGCAATCCTGAGCACTTACACACCTCAAAGTTTTGCAAAAATTTTAGAAGATAAAGATGTGCAAGCATTGCAACGTGTGCCGGGTATAGGCACTAAGAGTGCAGGGAAAATTATGGTAGAGCTGGCAGGATTTTTTAACGAGTTAGTGGAGGATAGGATTCAAAAAGGTGCTTTTAGTGATGTGAAACGTGAAGCAAGTGAGGCACTAGAATCTCTAGGTTTTAAAAGCGCGGATATTGCGAGTGTGCTCAAAAATGTGAGTGATGGCGAGGTGGCAGATGTCGTCAAAGAGGCTTTAAAAATTTTGGGTAAGAAAAAGTAAGAAAACACAAATAAATCTTGACAAATACAGGTTTTTCTGCAATAATTCGAACTTTTATTTTTATGCTTATTTTTTATGTTGTGCTGGTTTAGCTCAGTTGGTAGAGCATCTGCCTTGTAAGCAGAGGGTCGGGGGTTCAAGTCCCTTAACCAGCTCCATTTCAAACTCTAGCAGTTTTCTGCTTTCAGTGTTTGACCAGTGTTAGCTATGTTTGGTGAGTTACTCAAGTGGCCAACGAGGGCAGACTGTAAATCTGCTGACTTTGTCTTCCGTGGTTCGAATCCACGACTCACCACCATTAATATCGTGTTGGCTTAGGCTTACTAGAATTGTTGATGGTAGTCGAGATAGTTTGTTGTTGCAAGATGCGGGAATAGCTCAGTTGGCTAGAGCATCAGCCTTCCAAGCTGAGGGTCGCGGGTTCGAGCCCCGTTTCCCGCTCCATTACTGGGAGCTGATTCTTCATTAGATGGGTGTGGGTGTCAGATTGTTGCCATACTCTAGTAGTTTTTAGAGAATCAATTCCATAGTTTGTGTTCAGGTGTGTTGCCCATATAGCTCAGTGGCAGAGCACTTCCTTGGTAAGGAAGAGGTCGGCGTTTCAATCCCGCTTATGGGCTCCAGTTTTTCTTAAAAGAGAATCTTAAAGATTTTTGAGATATACTCTTGATACTACAAAAATTTTAGGAGAGAAATTATGGCAAAAGAAAAGTTTAACAGAAGTAAGCCGCATGTGAATGTCGGAACTATCGGACACGTGGATCATGGTAAAACTACTTTGAGTGCTGCGATTTCTGCTGTATTGGCTACAAAGGGACTTGCAGAGCTTAAAGACTACGATAATATCGATAATGCCCCTGAAGAAAAAGAAAGAGGTATTACCATCGCAACATCTCATATTGAGTATGAGACAGAAAATCGCCACTATGCGCATGTTGATTGTCCTGGACACGCAGACTATGTAAAGAATATGATTACAGGTGCTGCACAAATGGATGGAGCGATTCTCGTCGTATCTGCCGCAGATGGTCCTATGCCACAAACAAGAGAGCATATTCTATTGTCTCGTCAAGTGGGTGTGCCGTATATTGTGGTGTTTTTGAATAAGCAAGATATGGTTGATGATGCAGAGCTTTTAGAGCTTGTGGAAATGGAAGTAAGAGAGTTGCTTTCAAGCTATGAGTTTCCGGGTGATGACACACCTATCGTTGCGGGTTCTGCGCTAAAAGCACTTGAAGAAGCAAAAGAAGGCAAAGTAGGTGAGTGGGGCGAGAAAATCCTCAAACTTATGGAAGAAGTGGATAGATATATCCCTACTCCTCAAAGAGATGTGGATAAAACATTCCTTATGCCAGTAGAAGATGTGTTCTCAATCGCTGGTCGTGGAACTGTTGTAACCGGTAGAATCGAAAGAGGCGAAATCAAGGTTGGTGACGAGGTTGAAATCGTAGGTATTCGTGATACTCAAAAAACAACCGTAACTGGCGTTGAGATGTTTAGAAAAGAGCTTGATAAGGGTGAGGCAGGCGATAATGTCGGTATTCTTTTAAGAGGAACAAAAAAAGAAGAAGTAGAGAGAGGTATGGTGCTCTGTAAGCCCGGCTCTATTACACCTCATAAAAAATTTGAAGGCGAAATCTATGTGCTTTCTAAAGATGAGGGCGGACGCCATACACCATTTTTTAATGGATATAGACCACAATTCTATGTGCGCACCACAGATGTAACAGGATCAATTAAGCTTCCTGATGGCGTGGAGATGGTTATGCCCGGTGATAATGTAAAGATCACTGTTGAGCTTATCAACCCAATTGCACTTGAAGAAGGCACTCGTTTTGCTATCCGTGAAGGTGGTAGAACTGTCGGTGCTGGCGTGGTAACTAAGATTCTTGAGTAGGATTTGGTATGGCTAAAGGAAATGTAGTAAAGATAGGTCTTAAGTGTTCAGAATGTGGTGATATAAATTATAGCACCACCAAGAATGCTAAGACTCATACAGAAAAACTGGAGCTTAGGAAGTTTTCTCCTCGATTGAATAAACATACTATTCATAAGGAAGTAAAACTCAAAAGCTAGGCTATACGCCTAGCTTTGTAGGTCAGTAGCTCCAATGGTAGAGCGTCGGTCTCCAAAACCGAGTGTTGGGGGTTCGAGTCCCTCCTGGCCTGCCATAAAGCTAGAGTAGGTTTAAAACCGAACTAAAATGAGGTTATAGATAGGTGTAGTGATGAGAAAAGTTGTAACATATTATAGGAATGCGAAAGAAGAGCTTAATAAAGTTATAAGACCTACAAAAGAGCAGGTTAGAAATGCTTCTATTTCTGTTGTTACTGTTGTTGTTGTCATTACTCTTTTTTTGGCATTGGTTGATCTTATCTCATCTGCTTCTGTGTCTAGTATCATAGGTTAGATGATGTGTTGTGGTAAAAAGGGGTAGGCTTTGGAATGGTATGCTATACAAACGTATTCTGGTAGTGAGCAATCCGTAAAAAGAGCTATTGAGAATCTTATTATAGAAAATAAAATTCAAGATAGATTTGAGCAGATTGTCGTTCCTACAGAGGCTATTTACGAAGATAGAAAGAAAGTAACACATAGGAGTTTATATCCTGGTTATGTGTTTATTAAGGTTGATCTTGATACGAAATTGTGGCATATGATACAATCTTTACCAAGAGTTGGACGTTTTATTGGGGAGAGCAAGAAACCTACGCCGCTTAGCGAGGTAGATATTGAAAAAATCCTTGATAAGATTAGGAATCCTGCAGAGCCAAAACCAAAGGTTTTCTTTGAAAATGGTGAGGTGGTGCGTATTGTTGATGGTCCGTTTGCGAATTTTACAGGAACGGTTGAGGAATACGACATTGAGCATCGTAAATTGAAGCTTAATGTGTCTATTTTTAGTAGAAACACATTGGTAGAGATACTATATTCACAAGTAGAGAAGATAATTTAACATTTGATATTTCATTTTAAAGAGAGGATATTGCTATGGGAAAAAAAGTTGTCGGCGAGCTTAAGTTACAAATACCTGCAGGAAAGGCTAATCCATCTCCTCCTGTTGGTCCAGCACTTGGGCAAAGAGGCATTAACATTATGGAGTTTTGCAAGGCTTTTAATGAAAAAACCAAGGATATGGGAAATTTTAACATTCCTGTTCTTATCACAGTTTATCAAGATAAGAGCTTTAGCTTTATTACAAAAAAACCTCCAGTAACGGATTTGATTAAAAAGGCTATCAATTTGGGTAAGGGATCGGATAATCCTCTTAAGAATAAGGTTGGCAAACTTACACAAAAACAGCTACAAGAAATAGCAGAGAGTAAATTTGAAGATCTCAATGCTGTAGATATAGAAGCGGCAAAAAAAATTGTTGCTGGTAGTGCTAGAAGCATGGGTGTTGAAATCGTAGATTAAGTGATTGGAGTTCAAAATGGGAAAAAAAACAACAAAGAGATTGCAGGCTTTGCAAGCAAAGGTAGATGCTAGCAAGGTTTATGATGTTACTAGTGGGGTAAGTCTTATTAAATCCTTAGCATCAACGAAATTTGATGAAACCGTTGAGATTGCATTAAGGCTTGGTGTTGATCCACGACATGCCGACCAGATGATTCGCGGTGCAGTAGTGTTGCCTCATGGGACAGGTAAAAAGATTCGGGTTGCCGTTTTTGCAAAGGGTGTGAAAGCCGATGAGGCGAAAGCTGCGGGGGCAGATGTTGTCGGTGCTGATGATTTGGCTGAGGACATTAAGAATGGCAATACAGACTTTGATATGGTCATAGCTACACCGGATATGATGGCATTAGTCGGAAAAGTTGGTAGGATTTTGGGACCCAAAGGCTTGATGCCAAACCCAAAAACAGGAACGGTAACTGCTGATGTAAGCAAAGCTGTAGCAAATGCAAAGAGCGGTCAAGTAAATTTTCGTGTAGATAAGAAGGGCATTATCCACGCTCCTGTTGGTAAGGTAAGTTTTCAAGAAGATAAGATTAGAGAAAATATGCTAGAGCTTGTGCGTGCTATCAATAGGTTAAAGCCTGCTTCTGCAAAGGGCAAGTATATCAAAAGCGGCACATTATCTTTGACAATGAGTCCGGGTGTAAAATTAGATTCTCAAGAGTTAATGGATACAAAATAAAATTCTTAGTTCTTTTATCTTAGATCGAAGATCATCGGGGCATTTTGCTTAAAAAACCAACCCTATGTGAGATTTGGTCTGAAAGGAGGGAAGCATGACTAAGCAAGACAAGATTCAGACTATACAAAACCTTACTGCTGAATTTCGGGACGCAAGTTCTATGATCATTTGCGATTATAAGGGCTTAAGTGTTGCGCAGTTAGAATCTTTGCGGACAAAAGCAAGGGAAGAGAACATTAAAGTTCGTGTGATTAAGAATACACTTGCCGGTATTGCCATGCAAAATGCACAATATCCGCAATCAGAACTTAAGGGAACAAATATTTTTGTTTGGGGCGATGACCAAGTTAAGCTCGCAAAAGTAGTTTGTAGGTTTGCAGATGCGAATGAAGATAAGTTTGCTTTGAAGTTTGGTTATTTTGATGGTAACATTGTTCAAAAAGATCATATTGTTTCTGTGTCAAAATTACCGAGCAAAGAAGAGCTTATTGGTATGTTGTTGTCTGTTTGGAGCGCACCGGCAAGGTATTTTGTTACGGGGCTTGATAATTTGAGAAAGCAAAAAGAAGAAGCATAAAATAAAAAAGGAGCAAAAAATGGCTATTTCAAAAGAAGAAGTGTTAGAGTATATCGGTGGTCTTTCAGTATTGGAGCTTTCAGAGCTCGTGAAGGCTTTTGAAGAGAAGTTTGGTGTAAGTGCTGCTCCTACTGTTGTAGCTGGAGCAGTGGCAGTAGGTGGTGCAGCAGGTGGTGCGGAAGAAAAGACAGAGTTTAATATCGTGCTTGTTGATGCAGGTGCTAACAAAATCAATGTTATTAAAGCTGTGCGAGAGATTACAGGGCTCGGTCTTAAAGAAGCTAAAGACGCTACAGAAAATACCCCAAGCACCCTTAAAGAAGGTGTGAATAAAGAAGATGCTGAAAACTTCAAAAAGAAACTTGAAGAAGCAGGTGCAAAGGTAGAGGTCAAGTAACCCTCTACATTTCTTAAGTTTCAAAGAAGTGTTGCCCAATCTCACTCATAAGAGTGGGTTTTGGGCTTTTTGTGTTTTTAGCACTCCGTAGAGGTTTGGTATAAAACTTCTACAGAGTGCTACTCTTAAATCCACATCATGAAGGTGAGCAAATGTCAGAGCAAATAAAACAAAACAAAAGATTGCGCGTAGATTTTACAAAAAATCCCCAATTATTAGATGTCCCTGATCTTTTATCTCTACAAAGAGATAGTTATAATGACTTTTTATTCACAGATTCTACAAAAAAAGAAAGTGGCATAGAAAAGGTTTTTAAATCCATTTTTCCTATTCAAGATATCCAAAATCGTATTACTTTGGAGTATGCTGGTTGTGAATTTGGTAAGCCTCGATACACCACTAGAGAGGCGATGGAACGTGGGATTACATATTCTATTCCACTAAAAATAAAAATTCGCCTCATATTTTGGGAGAAAGATGAAAAGAGTGGAGAGAAACTTGCTGTAAAAGATGTAAAAGAACAAAGCATTTTTATTCGTGAGATTCCGTTGATGACGGATAGGACAAGTTTTATTATTAATGGTGTTGAGCGCGTTGTTGTAAATCAGCTCCATAGAAGTCCGGGTGTAATTTTTAAAGAAGAAGAATCCAATACTTCTTTAAATAAGCTTATTTATACCGGGCAAATTATTCCAGATAGAGGAGCGTGGCTGTACTTTGAGTATGATGCAAAGGATATTTTATACGCTCGCATTAATAAGCGTAGAAAAATTCCAGTAACCATCATTTTGCGAGCACTTGGATACACGAAGCAAGATATTTTAAATATTTTTTATCCTTCATTAAACGTGCGCTTTGAAAAAAATAAGTGTTTTGTGCCTTTTAGTGTAGAAAATATAGGTGCGCGTGCGGAGTTTGACATTAAGGATTCTAAAGGAAATGTTTTACTTGCGTCGGGTAAGAGAGTAGGGAGTAAGAAACTTAAAGAACTCAAGGATCTCGAAAAAAATATAAAATGGATGGAGTATCCCTTGCAGAGACTCGCAGATCGTTATCTATCAGAAGCAGTGTATGATAAAAATGGCGAATTGCTTTTTGATATTTTGACCCAGCTTGATGAGAGCAAGATTCAAAAAATTTTAGAAAGCGGTGTCAAAGAATTTAAGATAGCCAATGATACTGCTAAGGGCTTGGATAATTCTTTGATGAATTCTTTTATGAGCGATGCAGAGTCGTTACGAAATTTGAAGCAAACAGAAAATATCGAAGACGAAAATGATCTTTCAGCTATTAGAATCTACAAGGTTATGCGTCCTGGAGAACCTGTAACAAAAGATGTAGCAAAGGCTTTTGTCAATCAGCTATTTTTTGATCCAGAACGTTATGATCTCACGCGTGTTGGGCGTATGAAAATGAATCACAAGCTTGGATTAGATGTCCCTGATTATATCACTGTGCTTACACATAATGATATTATTGCAACTATCAAATATCTTATGAATGTGCGCAATGGCGAAGGACACATTGACGATAGAGATCACTTGGGTAACAGGAGGATTCGATCTATTGGAGAGCTTTTAGCAAATGAACTCCATACTGGGCTTGTCAAAATGCAAAAGGCTATTCGCGACAAACTAAGCTCATTAAATGGTTCGTTTGAAAATCTTATGCCCCATGATTTGATTAATTCGAAAATGATAACAAGCACAATTATGGAATTTTTCACAGGTGGGCAACTTTCACAATTTATGGATCAAACAAATCCTTTGGCAGAAATCACGCATAAACGCAGACTTTCTGCACTTGGAGAGGGTGGGCTCGTCAAGGAGCGTGTAGGGTTTGAAGCACGTGATGTGCACCCTACGCATTATGGCAGAATCTGCCCCATTGAGACACCAGAAGGGCAGAATATTGGTTTGATAAATACCCTTTCGACTTTCACGCATGTTAATAGTCTGGGCTTTATTGAAGCGCCCTATAAGAAGGTTAAAGATGGCAAGGTAAGCAATGAAGTTACATATATCACAGCAGCTCAAGAGGAGGGTCTTATTATCGCACCAGCCTCTACAAAGGTTGATAAAGATGGCAATATCATTGAGGATTCTATAGAGGCAAGAAAAGATGGTGAGATTATCCTTGCAGAAAAATCCAAAGTAGAGTTGATAGATTTAAGCCCAAGAATGCTTGTGGGAGTAGCTGCCTCCCTGATTCCATTTTTAGAGCATGATGACGCAAACCGAGCTCTTATGGGCTCAAATATGCAACGCCAGGCTGTGCCGCTGCTTACGCCTGATGCACCTATCGTAGGGACTGGTATAGAAAAAGTCATTGCAAGAGATGCGTGGGAAGCAATCAAGGCGAAGCGAGGTGGGATTGTTGAGAAAGTGGATTCTAAAAGCATTTATATTTTGGGAGAAGATGAGAGTGGTGCCTATATCGATTACTATTCGCTTTGTAAGAATCTGCGCACCAATCAAAACACTTCTTTTTCTCAACGCCCTATTGTGAGAAAGGGTGATAGTGTCGAGGCGGGACAAGTTATTGCAGATGGTCCAAGTATGGATAGTGGTGAGTTGGCACTTGGTAAGAATATTCGTGTGGCATTTATGCCGTGGAATGGATATAACTTTGAAGATGCGATTGTGGTCAGTGAACGTCTTATCAAGGAAGATACCTTCACCTCTGTGCATATCTATGAAAAAGAGATTGAGGCTCGGGAGCTCAAACATGGGACAGAGGAGATCACTTCAGACATTCCTGGTGTCAAAGAGAGTGAAATAGCGCATCTTGACGAGAGTGGGATTGTGCGCATTGGGACATATGTTTCTCAAGGTATGATTTTGGTAGGCAAGGTTTCGCCAAAAGGTGAAGTGAAGCCTACGCCAGAAGAGCGATTGTTGCGCGCTATTTTTGGTGAAAAATCTGGACATGTTATCAACAAATCGTTGTATTGTCCTCCTTCTTTGGAAGGTGTTGTTGTCGATGTGAAAATCTTTACCAAAAAAGGTTATGAAAAGGATTTAAGAGCCATTAGTGCATATGAGCAAGAAAAGTCGGTATTAGATATCGAACATCATGACAGATTGACAATGCTTAACCAAGAAGAGATGATTAGAATCTCTGCTATGCTTTCCAAACAAAAGCTTGTGAGTGATGCGAGCATTGGCGGTAAGAAATTTAAAAAAGGGCAGAGTATCCCTAAAGAGGACATCGCAAACATCAATCGTTTTGCACTCAATACACTTATCAAAAGTTATTCTAAAGAAATGCAGGCGAAATATGAGCAAATCAAGACAAACTTCTTGGAACAAAAGAAGGCTTTGGGTGAAGAGCACGAGGAAAAGCTTTCGATTTTAGAAAAAGATGATATTTTACCAAGTGGCGTTGTTAAGCTTGTAAAAATCTACATTGCGACTAAGCGCAAACTTAAAGTAGGGGATAAAATGGCGGGACGACATGGGAATAAGGGTATTGTCTCTAATATCGTGCCACTGGTAGATATGCCTTATACCAAAGATGGTGAGCCTGTAGATATTATTCTCAATCCATTAGGCGTGCCTAGTCGTATGAATATCGGACAGATTCTTGAAGTGCATTTAGGGCTTGTGGGCAAGAATCTAGGCAGACAAATTGAGGAGATTTTTGCACAGCAAAGCCAATCATGGGTTAAAGATTTGCGCAATAAAATGCTTGAAATCTCTAAAGTTGTTAATTCTGATAATCCAGTTGCCACAGAATTTTTGAAAACGCTTTCTGACGAAGAGCTTATGTTGTATGCCAAAGATTGGAGTAATGGCGTAAAGTTCGCTATTCCAGTGTTTGAGGGAATTGAACAAGAACGTTTTGATAAGCTCTTTGAACTTGCAAAAATTGATATGGACGGCAAAACAGAGCTTTATGATGGTAGAACAGGCGAAAAAATGATTGAACGCGTGAATGTAGGATATATGTATATGCTCAAACTCCATCACCTTGTAGATGAAAAAGTGCATGCACGAAGCACAGGTCCATATAGTCTTGTAACACAGCAACCAGTGGGTGGTAAAGCACTCTTTGGTGGTCAGAGATTTGGAGAGATGGAGGTGTGGGCATTAGAAGCGTATGGTGCAGCCCATACACTTAAAGAAATGCTCACAATTAAGTCTGATGATACCGAGGGTCGAAAAGAGGCATATAAGGCTATTACACGGGGTGAGCATGTGGGTGAATCTAAGATTCCAGAGACATTTTATGTCTTAGCGAAAGAATTGCAATCACTTGTGCTTGATGTCAAAGTGTATGGAGATGAAGTTGATGAGAGTGGTGCCCCTAAACCATTGATTATCAAGGAAGACAATCGCCCTAAAGACTTCAATGCCTTTCAGCTTGTTTTGGCAAGCCCAGAGAGTATTCGGTCATGGAGTCGTGGTGAAGTAAAAAAGCCAGAAACAATCAATTATCGCACTCTTAAACCAGAGCGAGATGGGTTGTTCTGTGCGAAAATTTTTGGTCCTGTAAGAAATTATGAGTGTCTTTGCGGAAAATACAAAAAAATGCGCTATAAGGGCGTGGTGTGTGAAAAATGTGGAGTTGAGGTAACAGAATCTAAAGTAAGACGTTATAGAATGGGGCATATTGAGCTTGTTACACCTGTGGCACATATTTGGTATGTGAGTTCTTTGCCAAGTCGTATAGGCACACTTCTTGGTGTAAAGATGAAGGATCTTGAGCGTGTGTTGTATTATGAAGCCTACATTGTCAAAGATCCGGGCGAAGCATCGTATGATAACGAGGGCACAAAGCCCATCATGAAGTATGATGTGCTTAATGAGGAGCAATACCAAAATATCTATCAACGTTTTGGAGATAAGGGATTTGTAGCACAAATGGGTGGTGAAGCCGTAAGAGACTTGTTGGAACAACTTGATTTGGTCGAATTGTTACAAAAATTGCGTGAAGAGGCGAAATCCACAAATTCTGAAGCTAAGAAAAAGACAATTGTAAAACGTCTTAAGGTTGTGGAGAGCTTTATTAATTCTGGTAATCGTCCAGAATGGATGATACTCACGGTATTACCAGTGTTGCCGCCAGATTTGCGTCCATTAGTGGCTCTTGATGGTGGGAAGTTCGCAGTTAGTGATGTTAATGATCTCTATCGCCGCGTAATCAATAGAAATCAACGTCTTAAGCGTCTTATCGAATTAGATTCGCCAGAGATTATTATTCGTAACGAAAAGCGTATGCTCCAAGAGGCAGTAGATGCATTGTTTGACAATGGCAAAAATGCAAATGCGGTTAAAGGTGCCAATAAACGACCGCTTAAATCACTTTCAGAAACTATCAAAGGCAAGCAAGGACGATTTCGCCAGAATCTACTCGGAAAACGAGTGGATTTCTCTGGACGAAGTGTGATTGTGGTGGGACCAAATTTGCGTATGGACCAGTGTGGTTTGCCTAAAAATATGGCATTAGAGTTATTTAAGCCACATTTATTTGCTAAACTTGAAGAAAAGGGTTATGCAACCAATCTCAAGCAGGCAACCAAAATGATTGCACAGAAAAATAACGAAGTGTGGGAGTGCTTGCAAGAGATTGTCGAGGATTATCCGGTGTTGTTAAATCGCGCACCAACTTTGCATAAACAATCTATTCAGGCATTCCACCCCAAACTCATTAATGGCAAGGCGATTCAGCTTCACCCATTGGTATGTTCAGCGTTTAATGCCGACTTTGATGGCGACCAAATGGCTGTGCATGTGCCTTTATCTCAAGAGGCAATCGCAGAATGTAAAGTGCTTATGCTAAGCTCTATGAATATTTTGCTTCCTGCTAGTGGTAAGGCGGTGGCGGTGCCTAGTCAAGATATGGTGCTAGGACTTTATTATTTGTCTTTGGAGAGAAAGGGTGCTAAAGGTGAGCATAAGATATTTGCAAATGCACAAGATGTGATGATAGCCATTGATTTAGGGGAATTAGATATCAATGCAAAAATACGCATTTCTCATGAACGCAGGATTGTGGAAACAACTGCGGGCAGAATGATTATTAGCTCAATATTGCCGAGTTTTGTGCCGCTTAATCTTTGGAATAAGATACTCAAAAAGCAAGATATTGGCGCACTTGTGGATTATGTGTATAAATTTGGTGGATTAGGCATCACGGCGACATTCCTTGATGATTTAAAGAATCTTGGATTTAAGTATGCAACAAAGGCAGGTGTTTCAATCTCTGCGCACGATATTGTTACGCCTGATGACAAACAAAGTATGATTGACAAGGCTAGATCACGGATCCAGCAAGAAGCACAACAATTGTTTATTGATGGAAAATCATCAGCACAGGAGCGTTACAACAAAGTTATTGATATTTGGACGAGCACAAGTGATGATATGGGCAAAGCCTTGGCTAAGAAAATTCGGGAAGATAAGCAAGGATTTAATTCAATCCATATGATGGCAGATTCTGGAGCTCGGGGTAGTGCGGCACAGATTAGGCAGCTTTCGGCTATGCGTGGTCTGATGACAAAACCTGATGGCACAATTATTGAATCGCCTATTACCTCAAACTTCAAGGAGGGTTTGAATGTGCTTGAGTATTTCAACTCAACACATGGTGCAAGAAAGGGTCTTGCTGATACTGCACTTAAAACTGCAAACGCTGGATATTTGACAAGAAAGCTTATTGATGTGAGTCAAAATGTTAAAGTAACAATCGAAGATTGTGGCACGCACGAGGGTGTTGAGATTTCGGATATTACCATCGGTGGTGTGCTTGTCGAGTCTTTGTGTGAGAGCGTGCAAGGTAGGGTATTGGCAAGAGATATTATTGATCCAATTACTAATGAGATTCTCTTTAGTGAAGGTGTGCTTATCGATGAAGAAATGGCGATGCGCATTGATGAAGCAGGGGTGAAAAACGTAACAATACGCACTCCTGTAACTTGCAAGGCACCAAAGGGTGTATGCGCCAAGTGTTATGGATTAAACCTCGGTGAATCTAAAATGGCAAAACCCGGCGATGCCGTTGGAGTATTGGCAGCACAGAGTATCGGTGAGCCGGGCACACAGCTTACACTAAGAACTTTCCATATCGGTGGAACAGCAAGCACAAGCCAAGAGGAGGATAAAATTGAGGCAAATAAAGAAGGTTTTATCCGTTACTACAACATAAAAACCTTTAAAAACAAAGAAGGTGAGTATATTGTAGCCAATAGACGCAATGCTGCAGTCTTGCTTGTGGAGCCTAAGATTAAAGCTCCATTTGATGGTGTTGTGCATGTTGAGAATGTCCATGATGAAGTTGTGATAACCATTGTAAGTGGTCAAGATAAGGTGCATTACAATTTACGCAAAGATGATATTGCCAAGAAAAATGAACTAGCAGGTATTGCTGGTAAAGTTGATGGCAAGCTTCTCATACCTCACGATAGTGGATATAAGGTAAGCGCGGGTGGCAGTATTGTTGATATTATTAAAGACAGCTGGAATGTGCCACACAGAATCCCATATGGCAGTGAGCTAAAAGTCGCCGATAACGATCCGATTGCGTGTAAAATCGAGGCTAAGGAAAAGGGTATTGTCAAATACTATTTTCTTAACTCTGATACTTTGGAGCGCAAGAGAGACATTAAAAAAGGTATGGTGATTGATGAAAAGGGTGTGTTTGCAGTGATTGCAGATGAAAATGATAGAGAATCCACACGGCACTATATTGCACGTAATTCTAAGATTCTCATTGATGATAATAGCGTGGTAGATTCTGATACGATCATTGCTGAACCAGTGAATAAGGCAAATGTAGTTGTGGCAAAATGGGACGCTTATAATAACCTAACTATCGCAGAAGTAGGTGGAAAGGTCGAGTTTAGGGATATTATTCCTGGTATTACGGCTATTGAAAAGATAGATCCTCTCATTGGCACAAAGAGTCTTAATGTGAGCGAGTATATTCCTGCAGACAAAAAGCCTGCTATCGTAGTGATTGATAAGGCTAACAAGGAGCATATCTATCCATTAGAATCTAACACGACTATTGCCGTTGAAGATGGTGTAGTGGTGCAAGAAGCTGATATTTTGGCAAAAACACCTAAGGCATTGGTAAAATCTAAAGATATTACCGGAGGTTTGCCACGAGTTTCAGAACTCTTTGAAGCACGAAAACCAAAAGACATCGCAATACTTTCAGAAATTGATGGTATTGTAAGCTTTGGTAAAGCTATTAGAGGCAAAGAAAGAATTGTCGTTACTGCAGATGATGGACGTGTGGCGGAGTATTCTGTAGATAAAAACAAAAGAATCTTGGTGCGCGTTGGTGAATTTGTCCATGCAGGTGAGGCGATGACAGATGGTGTGGTTTCAAGCCATGACATTTTGAGAATCTCTGGTGAGAAAGCATTACATAAATATATCGTGAGTGAGGTGCAGCAAGTATATCGCCGACAGGGTGTGAGTATCGCTGATAAGCATATCGAAATTATTGTCTCACAAATGCTGCGGCAGGTTAAGATTATTGATAGTGGTGATACGAAATTTATTGATGGTGATTTGGTGAGCAAACGTCATTTCAAAGAAGAAAACGAGCGGATTTTAAAACTCGGTGGAGAACCAGCGATTGCAGAGCCTGTGTTGCTTGGTATTACAAGGGCGGCAATTGGCAGTGATTCTGTGATTTCGGCAGCATCATTCCAAGAAACCACTAAGGTTTTAACGGAGGCGAGCATAGCGGCTAAGACGGATACGCTTGATGACCTAAAAGAGAATGTGGTGCTTGGTAGAATGATCCCAGTAGGGACAGGTTTGTATCACCATAAAAAGTTCAAGTATCACGCAAATGATACAAAAGAGAGCTGATTTTGGTTTCTCTAAGATAAATAAAAGTTTTAGTGGGCTATAATCCCACTATTTTTTACATTACTTTTGGAAAGGAATATACGTGCCAACTATTAATCAGTTAATTAGGAAGGAAAGAAAAAAAGTTTTGAAGAAAACTAAGTCTCCAGCATTGTTAGAATGCCCACAAAGAAGGGGTGTTTGCACTCGTGTCTATACGACTACTCCAAAAAAACCGAACTCTGCACTTAGAAAGGTTGCGAAAGTAAAGCTCACATCGAAGTTTGAGGTTATTAGCTACATACCCGGAGAGGGACACAATCTCCAGGAGCACTCCATTGTGCTTGTGCGTGGCGGTCGTGTGAGAGACTTGCCGGGTGTGAAATACCATATTGTTCGTGGGGCTTTAGATACCGCGGGTGTAGCTAAAAGAACTGTTTCGCGTAGTAAGTATGGTGCTAAAAAAGCCAAGAGTGGCACCGAGAAGAAATAAATCACTTAAGGAAGGTTTTGTATGAGAAGAAGAAAAGCTCCTGTAAGAGAGGTTTTGGGCGATCCTATTTATAACAACAAGGTGGTTACAAAATTCATCAACAAGATGATGTATGATGGTAAAAAAAGTGTGAGTGAAAAGATCATCTATGCCGCATTTGACAAGATTGAAGAGAAGAGTGGCGAAAAGGGCATTGAAATTTTTGAAAAAGCCCTAGAAAAGGTTAAACCATTAGTAGAAGTGCGTAGTCGTAGGGTAGGCGGTGCAACTTATCAAGTCCCGGTAGAGGTGCGTCCTGCGAGACAGCAATCGCTTTCTATTCGTTGGATTTTGGAAGCCACAAGAAAACGTAATGAGCGCACTATGGTTGAGAGACTAGCAAATGAGCTTATGGACGCAGTGAATGATCGGGGTGCGGCATTTAAGAAAAAAGAAGATGTGCATAAAATGGCAGAAGCCAACAAGGCATTTGCGCATTATCGCTGGTAAGCAAATGAGTTTTAAGGACTAGATTATGGCAAGACAAACTCCGTTAAACAGGATTAGAAATATAGGTATTGCAGCTCACATTGATGCTGGTAAGACAACGACTTCAGAGCGAATTTTATTTTATACTGGTGTTAGTCATAAGATTGGCGAAGTTCATGATGGTGCGGCAACAATGGATTGGATGGAGCAAGAGAAAGAAAGGGGTATTACAATTACTTCTGCGGCAACAACTTGCTTTTGGAAAGATTATCAGATAAATCTCATTGACACTCCCGGACACGTGGATTTTACCATTGAAGTGGAACGCTCTATGCGTGTGTTAGATGGTGCTGTGGCAGTATTTTGTTCGGTAGGTGGTGTGCAACCACAAAGTGAGACCGTTTGGCGACAAGCAAACAAATATGGTGTGCCAAGAATGGTGTTTGTCAATAAAATGGATAGAATCGGAGCAAATTTCTATAATGTAGAATCCCAAATCAAACAACGTCTTAAAGCAAACCCCGTGCCTATTAATATTCCTATTGGAGCCGAGGAGCATTTCAAAGGTGTGATTGACCTTATTCAGATGAAAGCTATTGTGTGGAATGATGAGTCTATGGGAGCGAAGTATGACATAGAGGAGATTCCAGCAGATCTTATGGATAAAGCAAAAGAGTATCGAGAAAAACTCCTTGAATCTGTGGCAGAACAAGACGAAGTATTAATGGAAAAATATCTAGGTGGCGAGGATCTTAGCATTGAAGAGATTAAGAAAGGTGTCAAGATAGGTTGTCTTAATATGAGTCTTATTCCTATGCTTTGTGGGTCGAGCTTTAAAAACAAAGGTGTGCAAACCCTTTTGGACGCAGTAGTTGATTTCCTCCCAGCACCGACAGAGGTCGCAGAGATTAAGGGTATTAACCCCAAAGATGAGAGTGAGATTAGCGTAGAATCCAGCGATAAAGGAGCGTTTGCAGGTTTGGCATTCAAGATTATGACTGATCCATTTGTTGGGCAGCTCACATTTGTGCGTGCTTATAGAGGTATGTTAGAATCTGGAAGTTATGTCCTAAATTCCACTAAAGGTAAGAAGGAACGTGTTGGTAGGCTCTTAAAGATGCACTCAAACAAAAGAGAGGACATTAAGGAGATTTATGCAGGTGAAATCTGTGCATTTGTGGGCTTGAAAGAGACGCTTACTGGAGATACACTCTGCGATGAAAAAGAACCCGTGATTTTGGAGAGAATGGAGTTTCCAGAGCCAGTGATTCATATTGCGGTTGAGCCAAAGACGAAGGCAGACCAAGAGAAGATGTCTATTGCCTTAGGGAAGCTTGCTGAAGAAGATCCAAGCTTTAGAGTAAGCACACAAGAGGAGACAGGGCAAACACTTATTGGTGGTATGGGAGAATTGCACTTAGAAATCATTGTTGATAGACTAAAGCGAGAGTTTAAGGTAGAAGCAGAGGTTGGGCAGCCTCAAGTTGCATTTAGAGAAACAATCAGAAGTGCAGTCGAGCAAGAGTGCAAATATGCTAAACAATCCGGTGGACGTGGTCAGTATGGACATGTGTTTATTCGTTTAGAACCAAAAGAGCCCGGTAGTGGGTATGAATTTGTGAATAATATTAGTGGTGGTGTGATTCCTAAGGAATACATTCCTGCAGTCGATAAAGGTATCCAAGAAGCTATGCAAAATGGTGTGTTGGCAGGATATCCGGTTGTGGATTTTAAAGTAACGCTCTATGATGGAAGCTATCACGAAGTGGATTCATCAGAAATGGCGTTCAAAATTGCAGGTTCTATGGCATTTAAGGACGCATGTAGAAAGGCTAATGCAGTATTACTAGAGCCGCTTATGAAAGTCGAGGTGGAAGTGCCAGAGGAATATATGGGTGATGTGATAGGAGATTTAAACCGCAGACGAGGGCAGATCAACTCTATGGACGATCGTATGGGGCTTAAGATCGTCAATGCGTTTGTCCCGTTGGCTGAGATGTTTGGGTATTCTACGGACTTGCGCTCTGCTACACAAGGACGTGGCACCTACACGATGGAATTCGATCATTATGGCGAAGTTCCTGGCAACATTGCTAAGGAGATTATGGAAAAGCGCAACGCATAATCTACTTGGGTTTCCTCCTAAGCTTTATTTTTGTGGGAGTTTAGGAGGGTTGTATATTTCTTATGTTGGCAGTTATTTTATTCAAAAACTCACCTTACATTATGTGCTAAATTAATTTATGCTTTTGATGTCTTGGTTGTGATCTCACACATCACTGATAGAGTAGTCCATCAGCAATGTGTTGAACGATCGGATTTTGAAAACTTGTGTTGGTTTGATACGTTCTTAAATCCTGTGTATGTAAGATGTCCGCAAGTCTTAGCGCAAATTCCATAGCCGTAGCTGGTCCTTGTGAAGTAAGGATACGATCTATAAAGCACACTTTTTGATTCATAAAATGCAATGTTTTTTTGCTGCTGCTTATGGCTTCTTGCTGGCAGGAGGGATAGCAGGTAAAATCACCTTCTAAAATTCCAAAGTATGCTAAGACAATAGGTGAAGCACAGATGGCTGCAATAAGCTTATGTGCGTGGCGAAAATTATTTAACACCTCTTCTAGTTTTTGGTGTGTCCGCATATTTTGCATATTTTCATAACCACCCGCTAGAGCAATGCAGTCATAATCCTCATATGTTTGTATCCCAAAGAATCCATCGGTTTGCAGTGTGATGCCATGTGCTCCCACAACACTTAGGCTAGATTCTAGTGAGAGAATCTCCACTGCTATCTGGCAACGTCGTAAGATGTCTGCGATACTTACAAGCTCAATTTCTTCAAATCCCTTTGCAATTGGCACAATAACTTTTTTCATATAAAGCCCCCCTTTGTGATGTTGTATTTTGAACTATAAAATTTATTGTTAAATAGACAAAGTTTGGTAAAATGCTAGCTAAAAATTTTAGGAGAAAGCTTAAATGCCACAAATTACCCATGAGAGTGCCACGGATATAGCACTTGAGGAACCAACGCTCTATCAAGTAATACTTTTTAATGATGATTGGACGACGATGGATTTTGTTATTGATGTATTGATGAGAATTTTTGAGAAAAATAACGATGAGGCAGTGGAGGTTATGCTCAAGATTCACAAAGAAGGCTCTGGGATATGTGGCGTATATCCCTACGATATCGCAGAGCTCAAGGCAAGAATCACACTTGACTTGGCGAAACAAAATGGTTATCCACTTCGTGTAGAAACAAAACAGATTTAAAGGCGGACAATGACACACAATTTGCCACTTATTATCAGTGAAGCGACAGAAATTGCAAGGGAAATGCAACATAATGTTTTGACAACCGAACATATATTCTTGGCACTTTTATACAGCAAAGAGGGTAGTGAGTTTTTGGGAAAATTTGGAGGCAATGTCAATGAAATGGCTAGCATCACTTATGCGTATCTCAAACGTTATATTCCAAGCTCAAGAAGTCTTGACAATATTCCTATGCACACACCATCGTTAGAGAGGATTTTTGGATTAATGATAGGACATGTGCAAGCACAGGGTAGAAAAAGACAGCCAGAAATTGGGGATTTTATCGCTGCGGTTCTTGAGGAACAGCATTGTTATAGTGCCAAGATTCTGAATTCTCAAGGCATTGATAGATATTCTGTGCTTACTTATCTCACACAAGAGCAGGAAAAGGACAGCCAGCAGCGAGAGAATGGAAATGGGAGTAACCAAAGGCAGGAGAGCTACCTTGCACAATTTGCTAAGAATCTCACGCAAGCGGCGATTGATGGCAAAATAGACCCTATCATTGGACGCAATGAGGAGATTTTGCGTATCAGTGAGATTTTATGCAGACGCAAGAAAAATAATCCCGTGCTTATTGGTGAATCTGGTGTAGGTAAAAGTGCAATAGCTGAGGGACTTGCATTAGAGATTAGTCAAAAACGCGTGCCACAGGCATTATATGATGCACAGATATTTATGCTTGATTTAGCTTCTATGGTGTCTGGAAGTAAGTATCGTGGGGATTTTGAAAAGCGTCTTAAGGGTGTGCTAGCCGAGCTTGAGAAGATTCCAAATAGCATCGTGTTTATTGATGAGATTCACACGATTGTGGGTGCTGGAGCGGCAAATAGCTCAAGTCTTGATGCCTCAAACCTCCTCAAACCCGCCCTAGCTAATGGTTCCCTGCGCTGCATTGGAGCGACGACCTTTAATGAGTTTAAGCAAACTTTTGACAAAGACAAGGCATTGCTTAGACGTTTTTGCAAGGTAGAAGTCAAAGAGCCAAGTATAGAGGATTGTTATAAGATTTTGGAGGGCTTACAGCCTATTTATGAGAAGTTTCATAATGTCAAATACACGCACGCCACGCTCAAGGCGTGTGTAGATCTCTCACATCGCTATATTACGGATAGGTTTTTGCCTGATAAGGCGATTGATTTGCTTGATGAAAGTGGTGCGTATTTTAAAATAAACACCAAAGATTCTCTGCCAACAATCAAGCCAAGGGATATTGAACTCATCATCTCAAAAAGTGTGCATATCCCAAAAACTCAAGTCAATCGTGATGAAAGCAGAGTGCTTAAAGATTTAGAAAAAACACTTAAAAAACGTATTTTTTCGCAAAATAAAGCTATTGAAGAAGTCGTGCGTGTGATTAAGAAAAACAAGGCAGGATTAGGCGAACTTAATAAGCCCATCGGGAGCTTTGTGTTTGCAGGACCAAGTGGTGTAGGCAAGACAGAGCTTAGTATTGAGCTTGCTAAAGCCTTGGGTATCGCGTTTGTAAAGTTTGATATGAGCGAATATATGGAATCCCACTCCATATCGCGACTTATCGGTGCACCGGCTGGGTATGTGGGATTTGAGCAGGGGGGATTGCTTGTGGATTCTATACGCAAAAATCCTTATTGTGTGCTGTTGCTTGATGAAATTGAAAAGGCACATAGTGATATTTATAATGTGCTATTGCAAGTGTTAGATTCTGCAAGTTTGACAGATAATGCGGGGAATCGAGCAGATTTTAAAAATGTCATTGTGATTATGACGAGCAATGCCGGTAGCAAAGAGGGCAACACTCTGGGCTTTAATGCCGACAATAAGGGCAAAAGCGAGGGAGCTATCAAGCACCTCTTCTCGCCGGAATTTCGATCACGGCTTGATGGAGTAGTGCATTTTGATGCGCTTGGCGTGCGAGAATACCGCCTTATTGCACAAAAATATCTTGACGACCTAAACCTCCAGCTCAAAGACAAGAAAATCACGCTTCTGCCAGATTCTAAAGTGTTAGAATATTTGGCAACTCATAGTGTGGATAACACACTAGGTGCGCGTGAAATACGACGTTTGATAGATACACAAATCAAGCTCCCGCTTAGCGATGAAATACTTTTTGGCAAACTCAAAAAAGGTGGCAAGGTAGCAATCACTCTTAAAAATAAAGCATTACATTTGCAGGTGCTTTAGTAAGTTTTATCGTGTGTATTCGTATTTTTATCTTTTTAAGAGCATTTGTGTTTGTTTGTGCATATAATGTCTTTGGATTAGAGGTTGTAGAGTTTAGAGTCTATCAACAAGAGCTGGTTGATTCTGTGCGCTATCTTGTGAGTGAAAAATATGATGGAGTTCGTGGTGTGTGGGATTCTAAACACTTTATGACCAAAAGGGGTAATCCCATCAATGCGCCTAAATGCTTTACACAGCAGCTACCACCCTTTGCGCTTGATGGGGAATTGTGGCTTGGTTATGGGAGGTTTGAGGAGATTCAAAGCCTTGCAAATATGCAGGATTCTACTTGTGAGCAGTGGCGTGATGTGAAGTATTTGGTCTTTGATGCGCCTAGCTGTGGGATTAAGGATAGGCAATGCACCTTAAGTGAGCGTTTGGAAGAGGTTAGGATATTTTTGCATACACATAATCCGCCAAATGTGCGCCTCATTACACAGCATATCTTGGAGCCACAAGATTTGCATACTCTAGATTCACACTTGCAAGCAATGCTTAATGAGGTTTTAAAATATGGTGGCGAAGGGTTGATAATCCGTCCTGATGAGCGAGGGTATCGTGCTGGTAGAGCAAAAAATGCGTTTAAACTCAAGGCTTATACTGATAGTGAATGTAGGATTATAGGTTACACACAGGGTAATGGGCGTTTGCGTGGTAAAATCGGTGCGCTTGTGTGTGAGCAGGTGCTCCAAAGCGGTAGAGATGTCCTAATTCCGAGCATATGGCATAATAAGCGTATAACTTTCAAAATTGGTAGCGGTCTTAATGATGCACTTCGTGCTAATCCCCCAAAAATTGGCACAATTATCACTTATCAATACAATGGTTTTAGCAAGAATGGAATCCCCAAACATACGAGATTTGTGCGAATCTATGGCGAGTAGATATTTTGGATTCTGATTAAGGCTATTTTAAAGCTATGTGGTTAGAATAACCGCTTATCAAACCCCCAAATATTTTGGAGCCCTAAGAACTATGGATAATGCCCTAAATAATGCCCTACTTGCGCGTTGTGCGCAAAAATATGGCACACCCTTGTATGTGTATGATTTCCACTCTATCACTACTCAATTTCAAGCGTTTAAAAATGCCTTTAAGGCACGAAAATCTCTTATTTGCTATGCGCTCAAAGCAAATTCTAATCTTAGTATTATTAATCATCTTGCTAAACTTGGATCGGGTGCGGATTGTGTGTCTATCGGTGAGGTGCGGCGCGCATTACTAGCGGGCATACCCAAATACAAGATTATCTATAGTGGCGTGGGCAAGCGCGATGATGAGATTTGTGAGGCACTCAAAAGCGATATTTTGTTTCTCAATGTCGAGAGCGCAGCAGAGCTAGAGCGCATAGAATCTATTGCCAAAGACTTGGGGGTAGTGGCACGAATCTCGGTGCGTGTCAATCCCAATATCGATGCCAAAACTCACCCCTACATCTCCACAGGCTTGCACGAAAATAAATTTGGCGTGGATATACAGAGTGCTAAACAGATGTATATCTTTGCCAAAAACTCCCCGCACATTGAGCCTATTGGCATACATTTCCACATAGGCTCACAACTCACGGATTTAGAGCCTATCAGACAGGGTGCAATGAAAATCGCCGAGCTTACCCATAGCCTTTTGGCATTAAAAATTGACATTAAATTCTTTGATGTAGGCGGTGGTGTGGGGATCCGCTACACAGATGAACGCGAGATCCCTTTGTATGACTACGCACAGGCGATTTTAGAGGCATTGCGCGGGCTTGATGTAACGATTATCTGTGAGCCGGGCAGGTATATCGTGGGCAAAAGTGGCGTGCTTGTGAGCAAAGTGCTCTATGAAAAGCACAATGGGCATAAGCGGTTTGTGATAGTCGATGCGGCGATGAATGACTTAATGCGTCCGGCACTCTACAATGCGGTGCATACAATGAGAGTGGTGCAGAGGGATAATATCGTGTGTGCAGAGGATTTATGTCTTAGTGAGGGGATAAAATCTCATCAAAGCAGAGCTGATGTTGTGGGAGCGATTTGTGAATCTAGTGATTTTTTGGCAAAGGACATTGTGCTACCACCACTAGCACATAGCGATATTGTAGCGTTTGAAAATGTTGGGGCGTATGGGTATAGTATGGCACACACATACAATACGCGTCCGCGTGCCGCAGAAGTGGGTGTGCAAGATGATGAGGATTTTCTCATCAAACCTATGGAATGCTTTGAAAATATGGTAGCTGATGAGATTAAGGCACTAGAGCAGAGACATACAGGCAATTAGAGTGGTGAAAATTTGATTTTAAAGGTAGGCGATGCAAAAAAACACAATCAATGATGAAAAGATTTTAGATTCTTTACGCAAAGATATTGACAAAGTCGATACGCAGATTCTAGCATTGCTCAAAGAGCGTATGAATCTCGTGCATAAAGTCGGAGTGCAAAAACAGCAAGTTGGTAGTGCAATCTATCGTCCGGAGCGTGAAAAGGCGATTATTGAGCGTTTGAGTGCGGATTTGGGTGATGATGATTTTTTGGACAAAAAGGCAGTGAGTGCGATATATCAAGAGATTTTTGCTATTTCTCGTAATCTTGAGATGCGTCAAAAAGTCGCGTTTTTGGGACCTATTGGGAGCTATACACACCAGGCGGCGCGTGAGAGATTTGGGGCAATGAGTGAGTATATTGCGCTCAATACCATACCTTCGGTGTTTAAGGCATTGGAGCAAAAGCGCGTGAAATATGGTGTCGTGCCGATAGAGAACAATACAAATGGTGTGGTGGGTGCAACTATTGATAATCTAAGTAGTTCTAATTTAAAGATTATTGCCGAGCTGGTGTTACCAATCCATCATAGTTTTGTTTCTAAATGCGAGCATCTTGAGCGCGTGCGCAGAATCTACTCTAAGGATATAGCCTTTGGGCAATGTAGTGAGTTTTTGAAATCACACAATTTAGATGAGTTGGAGTTTGTGCCTGTGGATTCTACTGCTAAGGCTGCACAGATTGTGAGTGAGGAGAGCTCAAGTGCGGCAATTTGCTCTAAAGTCGCGGCTAAAATTTATGATCTTCCTATAATGTTTGAAAATATTGAGGATACACACGATAATCGCACGCGTTTTGTGGTGGTGAGCGATTTTGTTAATGCTCCAAGTGGCAACGACAAAACTTCCGTGTTTGCAACCCTACACAATTACAAAGAAACTGCCGCGCTCTTTAGACTCTTAGAGGATTTTAAGCATTTTGGTATTAATCTCACCAAAATCGATTCGCGTCCTATCAAAGCCCAGCATAATTTTGCCTTTGGGTTTTTTATCGATTTTAAAGGGCATTATCTTGATGAAAATGTCCAAGCACTTTTTGCTAAACGCAAAGAGGAGTTGAAATGGCTTGGGAGCTATGTAGCGGGGTTTGATTTTGAATAATAAAGGCAGGCAATGATTGATTTTACACCCATTACTTTGCACGCGCAAGAGACTTTTGAGCGGTATATGGCACGGGATAATATTGCGCTTTCTGATATGAACTTCACAAATTGCTTTATGTGGCGGCACGCGCGTGAGATTGCTTATGCGGTGCTGGAGGATATGCTTGTGATACAGACGCGCTATGCGGGTAGTGAGCCATTTGTGTTTTTCCCCATAGGGGCGGATTGTATAGAGAGTGCATTGCGTGTGTTAGAGAATCTAAAAGTGCATTATGCGAGCTTAAATCTGCCGCTACATCTTGCCTCAATGAGCAAAGAGCAAGCAAACATAATAGATTTACATTTTGGGATTAAGAGCATTCCGGTGCGCGAGAAATTTGATTATATCTACAATGTCGCGCAGCTTATTGCTTTGAGCGGACGAAAGTATCATAAGAAAAAAAATCATCTCAACGCATTTTTACAGGAATATCCGCATTTTGTGTTTGAGGAGATAAGCGCGCGCAATATTCCAGCGATTTTAGAGACATATGAGATGTGGTTTGGGGCAAATCCAAACAAAAATACGGGATTGGAGTTTGAGTATCTTGGAATTAAAGATGCGCTTATGGCATATGAAAAATTAGGCTTAAAAGGTGGTGTGATTTTTATCAATGGTAAGGTAGTGGCGTTTAGCTTCGGTGAGGTGCTGCCTTGTGTATTAGAGAGTGAATTAAGCACAGAATCTAATAAGGGAACTGAATCTAGCGAACAGGGCGATTGTGCTAGATGTGGCAAGGTCGCGGTGATGCACATTGAAAAGGCAGATTCACAATATCGCGGGATTTATCAGGCGATTAATCAGCAGGTTTTGGAGCATTGTTTTAGTGATTGTATGTGGGTCAATCGTGAGGAGGATTTGGGGATAGAGGGCTTACGCAAGGCAAAACTTAGCTATCAGCCAGCATTTTTGCTTGAGAAATTCAAAGCCACAATACAAGGATAATTATGGAGCAATATTTAGCACTTAGGGCTTCTGCGGGCAGTGGCAAGACTTTTGCTCTTGCATTGCGCTATGTGTATCTACTCTGCAAGGGTGCAAAGCCCTATGAGATCCTCACGCTTACCTTTACCAACAAAGCCTCAAATGAAATGCGCTGCAGAATCTCCCAAAGCCTCAAAGCCCTAGCCAAAGGCGCACAAGATGGCACACTAGCGCGCATTGATTTTTTTATTGAGCTCCAAAAAAATGGTATCAGTGAGACATTTGTGCGAGAAAATATCGCACGCATTTATGCGGAATTTACCCAATCTCACACACGCATTACCACGCTTGATTCGTTTTTTTATACGATTTTACAAAAGTTTTGCTGGTATGTGGGTGTGGCGAGTGATTTTGAAATCGGTAGGTATCCGCAAGAGGAGGTTTATGAGCGGTTTTTGGATTCATTAAACCCAAATGAATTGCGCGATTTTGCGCGATTTTGCTATCAGTATTTTGGGGCAAGCCAAAAGATTGCCGAGTTTTTAAAGATTTTGTGGCGTTATGATGAGCTTGAGGAGATTTTTGCGCGATTTTCTCCACATACGCATTTGGAGAAAATAAAAGACACCATAGAATCTAAAGTCGCCTCCCTTAGAGAGCGTATCACGAGCATAGAGGGCATTGCTCAGGTGGGCATAGACGCGTTTAATTATGAGAGCATAGAATCTTTAGCGAGCAAAACTTGGGTGCTCAAAGGCTCGGAATATCGGTATTTTAAAAAGCTAAAACTTCAGCACTTAGATTCAGAGTTTGCGCAGTTGCGGGAGTTGCTAAGAAAGTATTTGTGTGGTAAAGAGAGTGAGATTTTTGCACGTGTATCGCGATATATCACGAGGTTTAAGGAGATAAAAAACGCGTATTTAAGCAAAACAAATGTTTTGAGCTACAACGACATCACCTACAAAGTCTTAGAGTTGCTCTACACACACCAAGATCGTGCGTTTTTTTATTTCCGCCTTGATGATAGGATTATGCATATTTTGCTTGATGAGTTTCAGGACACAAGTATCGTGCAGTATCAGATTCTTTTGCCATTGCTTGAGGAGATTCTATCCGGTAGTGGGCGGATTGAGGATCGTAGTGTGTTTATGGTGGGTGATACTAAGCAAAGTATCTATGGCTTCCGCGGGGGCTTTAGTGCGGTATTTGAAGCAATGGCGCGTAGGCTCAAAGTTGATGAACTTGCTTACAATTACCGCTCAAGTAGGGTGGTTTTGGAGTTTGTCAATGCTACTTTTGGCGCGCAATATGGCGCGAGCTATATCCCTCAAAAACTCTCGCCTAAAAACCAAAACTCACAAGGGTATGTGTCGGTGCGATATGCACAAGAGAGCAAGCAGCAAGCCGATGAAGTCTGTAAGGTGGTGTATGAAAATGTGTGCGAGCTGCTAGAAAATGGCGCGAAGCCCGATGACATCACGATTTTGGCTTTTACGAATAAAGAGGTCGAGATTTTGCGTGATTTTATCAAATTCCAAGATTCCAATCTGCAAGTCATTGCTGAAACTTCACAAAATTTCTTTGATACTTTCCCATGCAATGTCCTTATCAATGCCCTGTATTATGCTCACACGCACAATCCACTCTACCAACGCAATATTGCTAAGCTTCTTGGTAAGGAATTGCTTTGGATACCACCACTTCCTGCGTATAGAGGTCATTGTGCGCAATATGTCTATGAAGTGATAGAATCCCTACATCTAGGGTGTGCGGCGACAATGCAGTTTTTGGAGCAAGTTTGTCGATATGAGAGCATTGAGGAGTTTTTGCAAGACTACACCTCACTAGATGTGAATGCACCCAAGGAAAGTGCCTATGGCATTAGGATTATGACAATCCACAAATCTAAGGGTTTGGAGTTTAAGCATTTGATTGTGAGTGATTGCCTAAAAGATAGTAATAACTCGACAGATAGGATTTTGTATGAGTATGATGGAGTAGAGCTTGCCAATGTGTATTATACATACAAGGGACGAGAGGAGCTGGATAGTGCGTATAAAGTCGCCAAGGAGGCAATGGCAACGCTTAGTGATACCGAAAGCCTCAACCAACTCTATGTCGCTTTCACAAGGGCAAAGCAAAGCCTTATGATTGTATGCAAGGCTACAAAATCGCGTTTCGAACGTTTGGGACTAGAGCCTTGCACACAAGGCACGATAGAATCTGCCATCGCTCAAAATCCTACTCCAGCCCAAGATACACAGAATCTAGCAAGTCCTTTCACATCGCTTCCGGTGCTTGGTAGGCAAGGCGATTTTACTAGGGTGGAGCAACCTAAAGAGCATAGAGAATTTTCCCTAGAATCTGTGATGTTTGGCAAGGCATTGCATAGCTATTTTGAATATTTACTAGGCAAGGCTATGCGTAGCGGAGTGAGCGGAGATTCACTCTCCGTGAGCGATACCAATTTGCCACAAGCAAATTGCGATAAAATAATAGAAATGTCCCATATCGCTCGCAATCTCTATGGTTTTACACTTTCTCAAGACGCCTTAGCACAGGTGCAAGCGCGTTTTATACACACGATAAAAAATGCGGAATTTCGGGCATTGTGTGAGTCATATGAGATTCACACCGAGGTTTCGTATCTGTATAATGGGCGGTTTTTTAGGATTGACGCGTTATTGCAAAATGACAGGGAGCTCATCGTGCTGGATTATAAGAGCTCTTATCTTCCAAGAAGTGAGCATTTCGCGCAAGTTGGGGAGTATGTGAAATTTTTGCGTGAGTTAAGTGGTAAGAGCGTGCGAGGCTATCTCATCTATCCCGCGAACACACAAATGTGTGTGGCATTAGAGGAGGGTAGCACATAAAGAGTCTGAACTTGCCAGCAGTGTTGTAGAATCCAGTGATGTTGATGATGTGATAAATCTCAAGTCGTACAAACTCTCGTAGTGGATTCTGTGTAATAGTGTAAGTGGAGGCAAGAGGAGTCTCACTCCCCTTGCCGATAGCAAGCTTTGTTTTAGCAAAACTTGCATTAAATAAAATCAAGGGGGCTTATGATGAAAGATTGGAATGAAGAATGTGCAGTAGTGGGCGTGTATAATGTCAAAAATGCCACGATTTTGAGCTACTATGCGCTTTTTGCGATGCAGCACAGAGGGCAGGAGGCTAGCGGGATTAGCACTTCTGATGGCACCAAAATCGCCACACTCAAAGGTAATGGGCTAGTTACTAAGGTTTTTGATGAGGAAAATCTCAAAAAACTTCAAGGAAAATCAAGTATCGGGCATAATCGCTATTCCACTGCAGGGGAAGATTCTATCAATGAGGCACAGCCTATTTTTGCCCGCTATTCACTAGGCGAAATGGCAATCGCACACAATGGTAATCTCACAAATGCTAAGGCAGTGCGTAATATGCTCATACAAAAAGGCGCGATTTTTCAAAGCCACCTTGATACAGAAAACCTCATTCATCTCATTGCGCATTCTCAAAAAGAACATCTAGTCGATAGGATTATCGATGCGTTGGGCTATGTCGATGGTGCGTATTGCTTTGTATTTCTCTCTCGTTCAAAAATGTTTGTTGTGCGCGATCGATATGGTTTGCGTCCGTTGAGTTTAGGCAAGATTCAAAACGATGATGGTAGTGTGGGCTACATCGTGGCGAGTGAGACTTGTGCATTTGATCTTGTAGGGGCGGAATATGTGCGTGATGTGGCACCGGGTGAAATGCTCATATTTGAAGGGGCATACACGCCACTTAGCAGTAGTGAGCCAAAAAGCGTGCAGGTTTTTGCACCTACTCCTAAGCCTTGCGTGTTTGAGTATATGTATTTTTCGCGTCCTGATAGCCAAGTATATGGAAGAAATGTCTATGAGATTCGCAAAAAAATGGGCATAGAGCTCGCCAAAGAGTATAGGCTAAAAGCTGATATTGTCATACCTGTGCCAGATTCTGGAGTGGCAGCGGCACTAGGCTATGCCAAAGAGAGTGGCATAGATTTTGAGCTTGGGATTATTAGAAATCACTATGTAGGGCGGACATTTATCGAGCCATTGCAAAGAATGCGCGAACTCAAAGTGCGACTAAAGCTAAACCCCATCTCAAGTATCATAGAGGGCAAAGAAATCATTGTGATTGATGATTCGGTGGTGCGTGGGACGACAAGCAAACAAATCGTGCAAATTTTGCGCAAAGCGGGAGCAAAAAAGGTCTATCTCCTCATCTCTGCGCCACCTACAATCTCGCCATGCTACTATGGTGTAGATACACCGGACAAAGATCAGCTCATCTGTGCAAACAAAAGCATAGAAGAGGTGCGATCTTATATCGGTGCGGATTTTTTGGGCTTTTTGTCTATCGAGGGAATGTTGCGCAGTATTGGGGGAAGTCAGGAGTTTTGTAAAGCGTGCTTTGATGGGCAATATGTCGATGAATATTTACTCCAAAATGCTAAATAGGAGCAAAGACATTAAGGAGTAGATATGCGAGTAATTCTCACGATTGGGCGGTATTTTAAGAAGCGATTTGGCAGTAGGGTGCGCAAAATCCCCATATCACTACAAGGCTTTACTTGCCCAAATATCGATGGTAGCGTGGCAAAGGGCGGGTGTATTTATTGTGATAATGAATCTTTTTCGCCAAGCCTTGTGAAGATTGATAAACGTAGCGAAGTGAAGATGAATTTTTCACTTAAAAATAACCCTCTTTTAGACAAGCAACTCACCCAGCTAAAGGAGCAGTTTGCGTGGCACGCGGAGTTTCATCAACGTAAATTTGGGATTGGAAAGTATATGGTGTATTTTCAATCCTACACCAACACCTACGCACATATTGATACGCTTAAGGCACTGTATGATTGTGCGCTTGGTTTGCCAAATGTCGTGGGTATGAGTATCGGCACGCGGATTGATTGTGTGGGTGATGAGGTGCTGGATTTGTTGGGGGGCTATGTGCGCGCTGGCAAGGAGATCTGGCTAGAGTATGGCATACAATCAGTCTATAACAAGACTTTAGAGCTAACCAACCGCGGGCATAGCATAGAGGGGGCTAGGGAGCTCTTTGCCAAAACGCGTGCAAAAGGGATAAAAGTCTGTGCGCATATCATCTATGGACTGCCGGGCGAGGATAGGGAAATGATGCTCCATACGCTAGATTCTGTGATTTCGTGGGGAATTGATAGCATTAAGATTCACCCAATGTATGTAGTGAGTGGCACGCGACTAGCCAAGCTCTACAAAGATGGGGAGTATGAGCCTATTAGTTTAGAGATGTTTGGGGATCTTATCGTGGAGTCGTTGCGCCGATTGCCGCCTGATGTAGTGGTGCAACGTATCAGCGCAGGGGCGCATGATGAGAGCTTGCTCGCGCCAAAATGGTGCTTTGATAAAAATATCCAAATGCGCTATATACGCGATAAACTAAAAGAAGTGGGGATAGAGTATTAGGGGGAAATTGATTAAAGGCAAGTGATGAATGTGTATAATGCCCTAGCATGGTTAAATTTCTTTATCGCTGATGTTCGTGATGGATTGGGTCCTTATCTTGGGGTGTTTTTGAAAAACCACGGCTTTTTGGAGGGGCATATCGGGCTTATTGGCACTATTACCGCCCTTTGTGCGCTTGCCTTTGGTGTGCCACTTGGGATTTTGGTGGATAAAACCCGCTACAAACGCGCGCTTATCGCCTTTTGTATCCTCGCGATTACTAGCAGTGTGCTGCTTAACTATTTCTATCCCACCTTTGCCTTTACACTCATCGCGCAAGCCTCCATAGCCCTATGTGGTGTTTGTCTAGCACCTGCCTTTGCGGCACTCACGCTTGGGATTGTCGGCAGGGGTGCGTATGCCAAGCAGACAAGTAAAAATGAAGCCTACAAACACGCTGGGACTGCCTTTAGCGCGGGGGTTAGCCTTGTGTGTGCTTACTATTATGGGATTGTGGCGATTTTCATCATCACCGCATTTATGGGCGTTTTTTCGCTTATCTGCCTTGCATTTTTGCGTAATGCACCCATTGATCACGCCATAGCAAGGGGCGAGAGCGAGGCTGTGGATTGTGGAGAATCTACAGCCACTAGCGACATTATAGAATCTAGAGAATCTAAGCAGCCTTTAGATTCTAACCGCCCCCTTTCAAGTGTCTTTACCGACAAGCGCATCATCACCCTAAGCCTTGCGGTATTTTGCTTCCATTTGAGCAACGCCGCTATGTTGCCACTTTTGAGCCAGCGCGCCCATATGCTAGGCATTGACACAAGCGGTGCGTATGCCGCAGCTACGATTATCATCGCCCAAAGCACGATGATTTTTGTCGCACTCCTGTGTGGCAAACTCATCACCAACCCCCACGAAGCCTCAAGCACCAAAAGTGGTGCAGGTAAGCAAAACTCACGCGTTTTTCGCACACTCCTTGCTTTGATGGCACTCGCGCTTTTTGGGCTTTGTGTGCGCTCAATTGTCGCGGCAAACTCTGAAAGCCTAGCGGGTATGGTTATCACGCAAATCTTAGATGGCGTGGGTGCGGGGATTGTCGGCGTGATTTTGCCGATTTTGGTGGCAATTATCTTGCGTGGGAGTGGGCATATCAACGCCGGATTAGCCTTTGTGATGACTTGTGGGGGCATTGGTGGGGCGTTTAGCGGGAGTTTGGGCGGATTTGTGGCGCAGTATTTTGGGTATTTTTATGCCTATATGGCACTAGGCAGCGCGGCATTAGTAGGGCTTGTGGCGTGGGGATTGTTTTTGGGTGTGTTTAGGGATATTGAGAGAGCAAAAAGAGTTATTACAAAATAATTTCTAAAGAAGTATTGTGCTATACTGACACGATAGGCAAAAGGGGGCGATTAATGACACAAAGCAAAAATAAAAATCTTCATCAAGCTAAACGCAATAAACAAGATGAGTTTTATACGCAGTTAAGCGATATAGAAAATGAGCTAAAGCACTACAAAGAGCATTTTAAAGATAAAGTTGTGCTATGTAACTGCGATGATCCTTTAGAATCTAACTTTTTTACATATTTTTTCTTAAATTTTAAACATTTGTGCTTAAAAGAGCTTATCACTACTTGCTACAAAAGTCAAAATTACCGAAATCCCAGCAAAGAAGATTCGCCCACAAAGGCATATAGCATAAGGATACGCAAACACAGCGACAAAGATATAAAAAGCATAGACGAACTTGCCGACTTACTCTCTCTCTCTCTCTCGTAAGCCTACGCAAGATAAAAAAATACTAGAAACCTTTGAGCAAAATAAACATAAACTAAAAGATCACACCAAAGACCTCAAACCCGATGCAGAGCTTCAAACGCTCTTTGCCGATGAGGGGCAAGGCAATGCGGGAGACTTTCGTAGTCAAGAATGCCTAGAGCTACTAAGGCAAAGCGATATAGTCGTAACCAATCCGCCCTTTTCTCTCTTTCGTGAATATGTCGCTACGCTTATAGAATCTCAAAAGAAGTTTTTGATAATTAGCAATACAAATGCAATTCCATATAAAGAAATTGCAAAACTCATTACACTTAACAAACTTTGGTTGGGTGGCGTTTTATCCTTTGCAGAATTTAAAGTGCCGTCTGATTATGAGGAGAGGGCTACTCGCTTTAGGATTGATGAAAATGGACAGAAATGGCGAAGCTTTGGTAATATCTGCTGGATGACGAATTTAGAACACAAAAGACGCAATGAACTACTAGATACTATCTATACTTATGAAAAATACAAAGATAAATACCCAAAGTATGATAATTATAATGCGATAAATGTCGATAAGGTCGCAGAGATTCCTATGGATTATGAAGGCGTAATGGGTGTGCCAATAACCTTTTTGGGCAAACATAATCCTAAACAATTTGAGGTGGTGGGAATTTTAAAACCACAAGACAGGGTAGTAAATGGCAAACGAATTTACGCTCGAATCTTAATCCGCAAAGCAAAAACCCAAAAGGAGTAGCAATGAAAGATTATAGAAATTTAAGTATAAATACCTTAAATTTATGGTAAGATGCTGTATATTTATGGTAAGGAGAAAAAATGTCAAAAAGCGATGAAATGATGAATGTAACTTTTAGAATGAATAAGCAAGATAAGCTTGAGTTTGAACGCATTATCCATACAATGGGGCTAAATCTTAGCTCGGCTTTTAATGTCTTTGCTAAGGCTGTGATACACGAAAACAAACTGCCCTTTACTATAAGAGGGGCAAAAGTGCCAAACGAAGCCACGAAAAGAGCGATTGAAAATGTCGAAAAAGGGGAAAATCTTGAGGAATTTACCATAGAGCAGCTAAAAGAGGAATATGCAGAGCTTAAAAAGAAATGGGGTAGAGAATGAATCTTGTGCGTGAAAAAAGCTTTATTAAAGATTTTGATAAAGTGCGACTAAATGAGAGTGAATTTAACAAATTTATCACATATCTTGCTCTCTTAGGCAGTGATATGCCTTTACCAAAACAAGCAAGAGACCACGCACTTTTAGGGAAATATGCTAAATACAGAGAATTTCACATAGGTAGTGATATGCTAGTGATTTATAAAATCCAAGATGACATAATATATCTAGCAAGGATAGGCACCCACGCCCAACTTTTTAAATAAAGGAAAACAATGCACATACAACTACAAAAAATCCCTATAAAAGAGCTAGTAGAGGGCTATGAAAACAATGACGAGGAGGGAGGAGTAGTAGCCTATGCAGATTCAAAAAAGGCAAGGCTAAATATTCGCCCAAAGTATCAAAGGGAGTTTGTCTATAAGGATAAGCAAAGAGATGAGGTTATCCGCACTATCTTGCATAATTTCCCGCTTAATACGATGTATTGGGTCAAAAATACAGAATCTAATGCCGAGTTTGAGTATGAAGTGCTAGATGGACAGCAAAGAAGTATCAGTATATGTGAGTATTTTAAGGGTAATTTTAGTGTAGAGGGGCAGTATTTTCATAACTTACCAGAGGATAAAAAGAAGCAGTTTTTGGACTATGAGCTAATGATTTATATTTGTGAGGGTAAGGATAGTGAGAAACTAGAGTGGTTTAGAGTGATAAATATAGCAGGAGAAAAACTCACAGAGCAAGAGCTAAGAAACGCTGTGTATGCGAGTGTGTGGCTAAGTGATGCTAAGAGAGTTTTTAGTAAGAGAAATTGTAAGGCGGTGCAAAGAGGCGATAGGTATCTAAAGGGTGTGAGCATAAGGCAGGAAATCCTAGAAACAGTGATAGCGTGGAGAGTAGGCAAGAGAGAGGATAAAGCGATATGTGAATATATGGCAAAATGTGCTAAGGAGTGTAAGAATGCCGATTCGCTTTGGGCGTATTTTAGCACTGTGATAGAGTGGGTGGAGATGAAGTTTCCTAAATACAGAAAAGAGATGAAAGGCTTAGAATGGGGGCTTTTGTATAATGCGCATAAAGATAAGGATTTAGATTCTAAAGAGCTAGAAGCAAAAGTGGCTTTGCTTATGCAAGATGATGAGGTGCAGAAAAAAAGCGGAATCTATGAATATGTGCTAAGTGGCAATGAAAAGCATTTGAATCTAAGAGCCTTTGATGAGAAAACAAAAAGGGAAGTGTATGAGGCACAAGGGGGAATCTGTAAAATCTGTGGCAAAGAGTGCGAGATAGAGGAAATGGAAGGCGATCATATAGTGCCTTGGAGTAAGGGAGGTAAGACGGAAAAAGAAAACTGCCAAATGCTATGTAGGGCTTGTAATAGAGAGAAGGGTGCCAGATAGCTACTTTTAGCTTTTGGAACTTTCGCTTTTATCCTTAAAATCAATTTGATTAGTTTTAGTTACAAGATCGCTTCTAACAAATGCAAACACCTTATGTGTTTTTAACAAAGTATAAGCTATCATTGCACGATAATTTTGTGAAGTTTTCGCTAAAAAGTTTTAAGGAAGTTTTATGAACCAAGTGCAAATTTTAGTCCTAGACTTTGGGAGTCAATATACCCAACTCATCGCTAGAAGATTAAGAGAATTTGGCGTTTATACTGAAATAATGCCCTATTTTGAAAAGCTAGAAAGCATAAAGGCAAAAAATCCTAAGGGCATAATTTTAAGCGGCGGTCCTGCTTCTGTGTATGAAAAGGATTCTTATAAGCCTGATTCTAAAATCTTTGAGCTTGGAGTGCCTGTGCTTGGCATTTGCTACGGTATGCAATACATCGCTTATCATTTTGGTGGCAAGGTTATAAGGGCAAAGGAGCAAGAATTTGGCAAGGCAAGGCTTGAGATTATAGGAAATGGCTCCTTGGATGGGCATTCAGCTTTTAGCGATAAATCGTTGAATCTACGCTCAGATTTTCAGTCACTTACCTCTAGTAAGCTCCTTCAATCCTCGCTTGATAGCAACGATTTCTCATCTAAAATCTTAGAATGCCAAGAAAATGACACATCGGCTGAGGGCGAACAATCGCCGATTTTAGCCCAAGAGGCAACGCCTTTATTCCAAGGAGTGAAGCAAGATAGCATAGTCTGGATGTCTCACGCTGATAAGGTTGAGGAGATTCCGTCTGGCTTTGTGGAGTTAGCAAAGTCTGGCAACACACATTACTGCGTTATAGCTGATTTTAAGCGTCAAATTTATGCCTTGCAGTTTCACCCTGAAGTCGTGCATAGCGAGTGCGGAGCGCAGATTCTAAGGAATTTTGCAGTTGGCATTTGCGGGGCAAGCACAGATTGGAATATGAAAAATTTTATTAGCTATGAGATAGAAAAGATTAGAAAAATCACAGGGCTAGAATCTAATGCACAAGAGGAGATAGGAATGAAAATGCAACAAAAGCTCTTTTATGAAATCAAAGATACAAAAGAAAAAGAGCAAATTTTTACCCTTTGGAAAGAGAGCTTTTTTACCGCTCATAACTTTATGGGCGAAAGACTGCTAGAAAGCATTGCTAAGGAGTTAAAAGAACGTATTAAGAGGGCGAAATATTTTTTAGTGCAAAAGGATTCTAAAGATTTTATTATGGCTTTTGGGATTTATGATTTAAGGGATTCTCATTGTCATTTTGAGTGCTACCTCATCGATAGGAGCATATCACAAAGCGATCTAACAAAGGCTTTTTTAAGGACTATAAAAGCCTCACATAGCGATATACAAAGCTTCCTAACACAGTGGGATAAGCACGACAAAAAGGGCTTAAAAGCCTTTGATGAGCTTGGTTTTAAAAGAGGCGAACTTAGCGGGGATATGCTGACATTAGTGCTAGATTGTGAGAAAGTGCAAAGTGATGTGTAAGAAAGCAGATTCTAAAAATATAGAATCTAAAATCACCAAAGACATTACAGAATCTAGCGAATCTAAGTGGGTAGATTCAGAAAGTGTATGGACTAAAAGCAGGGCTAAGAGACCTTACCTCAAACCCAAAAAGAGTTGTGATAAAATGATAGAATCTAAAACACATTTTAAGGGTAGAAGTTAGATGCAAAAGATAGTGCCATTAAGTCGTTGTGAGTGGATTTATCAAGGTTATAATGCTAAAGATTTTGCCACGCAAAGGCTTTATCAAAACTATCACGACCTTGAGTGGGGAGTGCCACAACACGATGAAAAGCGACTTTTTGAACAGCTGACACTAGAGGGTATGCAAGCGGGGCTTTCGTGGATTACGATATTAAAAAAACGGGAGGCTTTTAGGGAGGCTTTTGATGATTTTGAGCCTAGTATCGTGGCAAAATATGATGAGGCAAAGATAGAATCTCTTATGGCAAATGCTAAGATTATCCGCAACCGCGCTAAGATAGAATCCGCTATCAACAATGCCAAGCGATTTTTGCAGATTCAAGATGAGTTTGGAAGTTTTGATAGCTTTATTTGGAGCTTTGTAGGCGGTAAGCCTCTTATTAACCACTTTGCTACTCTTAGCGAGATTCCCACACGCACAGAGCTTTCTGACAGGGTAGCAAAGGATTTAAAAAAACGAGGTTTTAGCTTTGTAGGAAGCGTGGGCATTTATGCCTTTATGCAATCTGTGGGACTTGTGTGTGATCATTTAATAAGCTGTGCGTTTCATAGTGAGAATAAGGAGTGATAATGGATATACAAAGAACACGAGATTCTAAACTAAAAACTAGCACAGAGGCGATTTATACTTGGCAAGATTCTCAATACATTGCACAAAATTTATTGTTTGCTTATGCCCATAATACTCTAGAATCCAAAAAAACCCATTTTTTAGATTCTCTTAAAGGCAAAAATCTTAGCTATAAAAGATATACTAAGTCTCCCTTGCGTTATGGTGGAGGCAAAAGCCTAGCTGTTGGGCTTATTATTGAGCATTTTCCAAGCGATATAAAGCGAGTAATTAGCCCCTTTTTAGGCGGTGGCAGTGTCGAGTTAGCCTCTGCTTTAGAGCTAAACTTAGAGGTAAAAGCCTTTGATGTTTTTGATATTTTAGTAAATTTTTGGCAGGTTTTACTAAAAGATTCTAAGGGTTTGTATGAGGCTTTACTCAAGCTAGAGCCTACGCAAGAAACCTACACGCAAATAAAAAACGAGCTTAAAGCCTTTTGGAATGAAAGGCATAAAAATCCCGCAAATAAACCTTTACTCAAGCTAGATTCTTTAACTTTAGCAAGGGATTATTATTTTAATTTTAATCTTAGCTATGGACCGGGCTTTTTAGGTTGGATGAGTAAGATTTATGAGGATAAAAGGCGTTATCTTAAGGCTTTAGAAAAGATAAAAGAGCTTGGACTTCACCCAAATAGTAAAAATCTAAGCGTAGAATGTGAAAGCTTTGAAGCTGTTTTTGAAAAATACCCAGAGGATTTTTTCTATCTTGACCCACCCTATTTTTTAGAGGGAGATTCTAAGATGTTTAAGGGAATCTATCCTATGCGAAACTTTGCCATTCATCACAATAGCTTTAATCACGAGCTTTTAGCAGAACTTTTAAAAAATCACAAGGGCAAATTTATACTAAGCTATAATGACTGTGAGTTCGTGCGAGAGACGTATAAGGACTTTAGAATTTTAGAGCCATCTTGGCAATACACTATGGGACAGGGCGAAACAAGGATAGGAAAAAATAGGATAGAGCGAGCGAGTGAAAGCAATGTAAAAACCTCACATGAGCTATTGATAATCAAGGAGTGAATATGAAAATAAGTGAAGTTAAAACTGCCTTTAAAATTGCTGATGTAGAGTTTGTAGAGGGTAGTACAAAGCTAAATTTTAATTATCTTAAAGAACTAAAAGATGAAAATGGCAAGACTTTACCACAAAAAATCTTAAGCGAAAATGTCGCAAGGGTGTATCTCATAGTAGTGGATGGCGAGATTAAAAAGATTGGCGGTAGTCAAGCAAAAGGAGGTATAAAAAGCACCTTAGAGATTTATCGAGATGGTGGAGTAAAAGGGCGTCCTGGCATTAGAAGCTTTGGTGTATGGTATTTTCTCTACTACACAATTTTAGAGGGTAAAAAGATTGAATTTTATATGATTTACCAAGAAAATTTTGAAAAAGAAGTCAAGGGGCTTTTTGGGCTAAAAAAGGTCAAAAACGCTGCAATTTCATATAAATTTATTGAGCAATGTTGTATTGAGGATTATTTAAATTTTGAAAATGGTAAGTTTCCTGAATGGAATGTGCAAGAACAAGGAATGGATTGGCCACTTGATATAAAAAATGAACATGCATTGATTCAGCAAAATGCACAAAGTAGAGAAAAGAAAATCATAAGACAAGAGGCAAAGCGATGAAATGCAAAATTTTATTAAAGGATTAAGAATGCAAGAGATAACTATACGATTTGTTAAAAATAATTGTTGGAAATGTGGGTTTGAATATTTTGTGTGCTATGTGCTTCCACAAGGCAATACAATAAATCATGCAGAAGTTTTTAACCCGCAGATTCTAAGTAAAATCAAAGAGTGGCAAAGTGATAATTTTCATATCACTTTGGGTACAGTAAAAGAGCGATATAGCAATACCACACAAACAAGCTATATATCTTTTGGTTGCCCCAAATGTGATGCAATCTTTGGAGATTGGTATTTTAAAGAGCTGATTATAGATACAATGTATGACGAACAAGGCGATATAGCTGATTTTGTGTTCAAAGACTGCATGAGAGGTTTGCAAACGGCAGGATTGAAAAACCAAGAAATTGCACAGGCACAAAAGATGACAAATTCTAAAAGTGAAGATTCTCAAGGGCGAAGTATTTTAGATGAAGAATCGGGCTTTTTCGAAACGAGTCAAGGGAGTTTATTAGACATAGACCCACGCCGAGTTGAAGAAATCCACGATTTAAGCTCAAAAGACAAGCCCTCTGGTGCTAAAGTGCTTTGTGCCGTGAGTGGCGGGGTGGATTCTAGTGTCGTGGCGACTTTACTTTACCGAGCTATTGGCGAGAATGTAATCCCTATCTTTGTGGATACTGGCTTACTTCGCAAGGGTGAAAGAGAAGCGGTTGAAAAGATGTTTAAAGAAAATCTCAAAGTGCCTTTGATAACAGTCGATGCGAGTGAGGAGTTTTTAGGGCTTTTAAAGGGTGTGAAAGAGCCTGAAACTAAGCGTAAAATCATCGGTGAAACTTTCATCAAAGTCTTTGAAAGAGAGGCAAAAAAGCACAATGCTAAGGGCGAGATAAAATTCCTAGCACAAGGCACACTTTATCCCGATGTGATAGAATCGGTAAGTGTGAAGGGACCTAGCAAGACGATAAAGTCTCATCACAATGTCGGCGGGCTGCCTGAATGGATGAAATTTGAGCTTATCGAGCCTTTGCGTGAGCTTTTTAAGGACGAGGTGAGGGCTTTAGGGCGGGAGCTTGGTATGCCTGAATCTATGCTTATGAGACACCCATTTCCCGGACCAGGTCTTGCCATACGCATAATGGGCGAGGTTACGAAGCAGGACTTAGACTTGCTACGAGAAGCCGATTCTATCTTTATCGAGGAGCTGCATAAGTGGAATTTATACGATAAGGTTTGGCAAGCCTTTTGTGTGCTTTTAAATGTGCGAAGCGTTGGCGTAATGGGCGATAACCGCACTTATGATAATACCGTGTGCGTAAGGGCAGTGGAAGCCTTAGACGGAATGACAGCTACTTTTTCACACCTGCCCCACGAGTTTTTAGAATCTGTAAGCAACCGTATAATAAACGAGGTTGCGGGCATAAATAGAGTAGTCTATGACATCACTTCTAAACCACCCGGAACCATTGAGTGGGAGTAGAGGAGCAAAAATGCAAAGCTTAAGAGGAGAAAAGGCAAAGAGGGATTTTATACAAAATTATGATAATGTTAGGGTATTAGCTTACCGAGTTTTGCTTAATGGCAATACGAGGAAAAATCAATGTGGCGGTGAATTGAGAGATAAGTATTACCATTTCATTGCTACTTGCAAAAAAACATCAAAAGAAGAGGAATTTTTTCTTGGTTATGATTGTGCTCATCAAGTAATGCAAATGCTAAATATCTCCATTGATTCTATAAAACTTTTTAATCCTTTTAGTGAGGAATCTAACAACGCAAGATTATCAAATCATTCAAGCACAAACAGCAATAACATAAATTTTACAGCTTTAGGTAAAGAACTTTTTTGTTTAGCAAACTTGATATGTGAGGGATTGAAACTAAAAAATATGGATATTATATATAGTGTTCTAAAAAAACTTTATGAAAATCCAAGTAAAAATCCTCCGGTAAGCGATTTTAAAACACTTAACACAATACTTATAAAGTATGACAAGACCATACAAAATATCATCGATGAATTACAAGAAAATAATAAAAGATTTAAAAGATTTGATTTCACAAAATCAAGAAAATATGTAGAAGAGTATTTAAAACAAAAATCATTTAATGATAAAATAATGTTTTAAAAGTCAAGGACATAAAACTATGAAAAACACACTCAATTTTGAATCCTTTATAAAAAGCTTAAAGCCCACCAATAGAAATTTAAACTTTTATGTGGATTGGGATAAATGCTTAAAAAATTGCGATAGAATCTCTATAAGTCTTAATCATTTAAATTTCTTGCTTGGCAAAGATTCTGTCAAAATAAAAGAAGCTATCATCACACTTTTTGATGAGTATAAAAAGGCTTTTGAGATTTTGCCCCTTTTGCTTGCTGTGAGGAATTCTAAAGGTATTGTGTTAGATAAACTAGGCTCAGAATCTAGTATGCAAGAGTATCTAAAAAGTCCGCAGGGTGTGTATGATTTTATCTGTGAGAGTAGGCTTTTAGAAATTTTTGCTGATAAAAAGATAAAGGATTTGAATGATTTTGTATTTGGCATAGAAGTTGGGCTTGATAGCAATGCTAGGAAAAATCGAAGTGGTAAAGCTATGGAATCTTTGATAGCTAAAATCTTTAAGGAATCAAATCTGTATTTTAAAGAACAAATCGGTGTCAAAGAATTTGAAGATTTGCGTGAGAGTTTTGGTGATGATATAAAAAAATTTGATTTTGTAATCTTTGGTAAAAATAAACAATACTTTATAGAATGCAACTTTTACACAGGTGGTGGAAGCAAACTCAATGAAACCGCTAGAGCCTACATAGAATTAGCACAAAAATTTGAAAATTTTAAAGATAAACAATTCGTGTGGATTACTGATGGGCAAGGTTGGTTAAATGCTAAAAACAAACTACAAGAAGCCTATAAAAGTGTAGAAATTTATAATTTAAGCAATATTTCAGATTTTATACAAAAGGCACAAAATGACTGCTAGAACTGAAATTAAAAGCCCTATTTTCACAAGCACCGATTCTTTATTTTCCCTCTATCAAGGCAATTGCAATGAACTTTTGCCACAATTTAAAGGACAGTTTGATTTAATCTTTGCCGATCCACCTTATTTTCTCTCAAATGATGGCTTAAGCATACAAAGTGGTAAAATCGTAAGCGTAAATAAGGGCGAATGGGATAAGGGCGAGAAAATTGATGAAATTGATGCTTTTAATATGCACTGGATTCAAAATGCAAAAATTGCCCTAAAACCCACGGGTAGCATTATGATAAGTGGCACATATCATAATATCTTTTCGCTTGGCCTAGCTTTGCAAAGACTTGATTTTAAGATTTTAAACATCATAACTTGGCAAAAGACTAATCCCCCGCCAAATTTTAGCTGTCGCTATCTCACTCATTCCACAGAACAAATTATTTGGGCACGTAAAAGTGCTAAGCACAAGCATATTTTTAACTATGAAATTTTAAAAAAGCTTAATGATAATAAACAAATGCGTGATGTGTGGAGTTTTCCAGCGATTGCTCCTTGGGAAAAGGCAAATGGCAAACACCCAACCCAAAAGCCTCTAGCTCTTTTAGTGCGTTTGATTCTAATGGCAAGTGATGAAAACTCGCTCATTTGCGATCCTTTTAGCGGAAGCTCTACTACAGGCATAGCCGCAAATCTTTTAGGACGAAAATTTATAGGTATAGAAAAAGAAATGGAGTTTATACAGATGTCGATTAAGAGAAAAGAAGAGCTGGATTCTAATAGGAAAATTATAGAAGCTAGGATTAAGGATTTAACTTGCATGATATGATAGGCAATGTGCATAATGAAAAACTTATTTCATAAATGCAATTCACATGTTAATATATAAGAAGGAGAAATTATGGTAAATTATCAAGATTTTTGCATTATAAAAACAGGTGTTGAAAAAACCTTGAAGGATTATAGCAAAAAGTATAATTTGTTTAATAAGATGAGTCTAGCGTTTTGTTGGTTTATTTTAGAAAATATGTTTAATCTTCAAGATGATGAGATTGATGAAGCAATAACAGATACACTATACTTAAAATCACAAAATGAAAATTCCGATAATGATAGCGGGATTGATGCCATCGTTATTAACAGTGCTGATAACAAAGTTTCCCTATTTAACTTCAAATATATAGAGAATTTTAATAAAGCAAACAAAAATTTTCCTTCAAATGAGGCAACTAAAATTCTAGTTTTTCTTGAAAATTTATTTAATAAAAACATAAATGGCATCAACAATAAATTGCAAGAAAAATGCAAAGAAGTTTTTTCTCTTTGGGAAAAAGGAGATATATTAGATATTGATATTTATTTTATCAGCAATGTTGCATTTGGCATTTCTGATAAACACCTTAAAACTTTTAAAGAAAATTTAAAAAATAGAAATATTGATAAAAATAT